>NZ_JBEPTJ010000002.1:0-669197 GCF_040549425.1 Limibacillus sp. MBR-115
GAAGCCGGATATACGTCAGCAGTTGTGGCCCTTGATCCTGATCCAGCCATCCCGTTGCAATCGGGCGGGGTCCATATACGTCCACACATGACACCTCCCACAGCCTTCTTGCTGCCTAACGTTGGGCTTTGATGGAGTATGCTCAGACTAGTTCGAATTCGTCTGAAACCGTCGCCCTGTCTCGTCGGTCGAACACTACGACCTTTCGTTCAGCGCTCTTACTTCCAGACCTTAGCGGCAACCCGAAGGAAATTTTCGCCCAGAATCAAACGTACATGCTCATCTGAATAACCCTTCTTCACGAGCGTCTCCGTCAGTTCGGAAAACTGCTCTGGCATGTAGTTGTGCATGTCGGCCCAATCGGCGGCCGAGTAGCCCGGGAACATCTTCGAGTAGTTGTCGTTCATCTCGAGGCCTTCAGCCTTGTCGAGGACGATATCTACACCAATCCCGACATGCTCGATGCCCACGAGATTGACCACATAGTCGATGTGAGCGAACACCGTCTCCATTTTGGCATCCCTGCCGTTAAGAAAGGTGCTGATGCCGTTAATGCCTACCACACCGCCGGTAGCAGCACAGGCCTTGATCTGATCGTCCCGGATATTCCTGCCATGGTCATAGACAGCTCGGGGATTCGAGTGAGAGAAGATCACAGGTGCTTCTGACAACTCGAAGATGTCCATCGAGGTCATGTAACCGGTATGACTGCAGTCAACCATCATGCCAATACGGTTCATCTCCGCGACCGCTTGTCGGCCAAGCTCGGTCAGATGCATGTCAACGTCGTGCGCGCCGCCCCCGAAGGCGTTGTTGACGTTGTAGGCAAAATTCATGTGCCGGACGCCAAGGCGGTAGTACATCGAAATCATCTCGATGTTCTCGTTGAGAGCATTCGCTCCCTCCAAATCAAAGGCAACAGCGAGCTTTCCTGTCGCCTTAGCATGATGGATATCCTGCACACTTCCGGCCATCATAAATTTGTCGGGATTCATCTCGATCCAGCGGCGATAATGAGCTGCACAACGCAGAGTGTGTTCCCAGGGCATGGCATCCCACCCAATATTAAGCCCTAGGTACGTCCCCCCCCCTTTGCGCCAGCGATCCAAGAAACTGAGATCCAGATCGGCCCGGCACTGAACCCCCGCATGGCAATCCCAGATAATTGCATCGTGATGGACGCGCGCCGCTCTTTCGGCAATCGTCTCTGCCACGTCAAACCTCCATTTAATTGATTATACACTCGTCATCGCGTGATCGAGATGAGCATACTCAAACGGTTCACCCCTTCTGCGCCAAGCCTCATGCGACGTTTCAGGCGACCCACCAGCGCTCGATCATGCGATAGCCATCAAAGCCGCGGTCACTGCCCAACTCGCCATGGGTGACGCGTTCGCTACGCCCCATCAGGAAGTTGGCAAACATCGGTGCGACGACACCCCCCTGATCACGAAGGATGTGCTGCATCTCCACATACATCTGCCGACGCTTGTCGATCCCGGTTTCCGAGCGAGCCAGAACCAGGAGCTCGTTGAACCTCTCGTTCTCCCAATAGGTGTCATTCCAACTGGCGCCTGAAGAGTAGGCAAGGGTGAACATCTCGTCTTCTGTCGGCCAGCTTCCCCAATAACAGGCTGACCATGGCTTCTGCATCCAGATATTCGACCAATAGCCATCGTTGGGTTCACGCACCACCTTGATATCGATCCCCGCTTTGCGTGCCCGCTCCTGGTAGAGCACCGATGCATCAACCGCGCCTGCAAAGGCCGCATCGGCGGCGGAGAGTTCAACTGCCAAACTATCCATACCCGCCTGCTTTAGATGCCAGCGCGCTTTGTCAGGGTCGTAAGGGAAGGGCTCCAGATCCACCGCACGGTAGCGGAAGGTTGGCCCAATCGGTGTATCGTTTCCGATTGTGCCATGCCCTCCCAGGATCTTCGACAACATCTCTTCACGATCAACGGCATGTTTGATCGCTAGACGAACATGAACATCGGTGAAGGGCGGTGTGTCTGTGCGCATCGGGAAGGTGTAATGCTTTGAGCCCGCAACCTCGTCGACAAAAATTCCCTCTTTCCTACTCATAAGATCAACGACCTTTGGGTCGACCCCGTCGATCGCATCGACCTCGCCGGTCAGGAGCGCGTTCACCTGCGCTGTTGGGTCGATGATGGCAAGGAGCTCAACATTATCGGCGTGGGCGCGATCCGGGTTCCAGAAGTTCGGGTTACGCTCCATCTGCGCGCTGACGCCGGGCTCGAAACGCTTGAGTTGATATCCACCCGCACCAATGCCTGATCGCCAATCAATAGTACCGTTGCCGTCCGAGGGACAGACTGCCATGTCGGCGCCCGCAAAAACGAAGGGGAAGTCGGCGTTGCCAGCCGAAAGAGTGATCAGGACCGTGTCGCCATCAACCTTGAGGCTCTCAATCTGGTCAAAAGAGGTTCTGAGAGCGGATTTCGATTCATTTGCGCGATGGAAATTGATGGAAGCAGCGATGTCTTGCGATGTGACAGTCTTACCGTTGTGGAATTCGACTCCCTTCCTGACGTTAAAGACCCACTGCGTCGCATCGGGCGATGACTCCCACTTTTCAAACAAACCCGGTGCCAAGTCACCGCCTGGAACGATCTCAGTCAAGCTGCCACGCACTGCGTAGCTAAGCGCCCAAGTATAGCCGTTCGCCATAGTCCCTGGCTCCAAGGCGTCGGTCGTCGAGCCAGACCCCATGGCAAAAGTCATTGCACCACCTTTTTTGGCCGTTGCGGCATACCCTGCGCTCGTCAGCAAGGAGTTGGCCAAAGGCACGCTGGCGCCTAGCGCAATTGCCCGCCCCAAAAACTCGCGACGCGAAATCCGGCCCAGTGTGAACTGTCTTGCATAGTAGTCGAGCTCTCTCATGGTATCCTCCTGCTTCCAGCACAATGCCTAAGAAGGTTGCCTAAATTTTGTAGGACAATGTGCATTCTCGTGATATCACCGTCCAATATCAATTCGGTAAAAATTGATACCTTTAGGATATTAATAATGATAGAGACTCGCCATCTTCGTGCCTTCCACGCAGTTGCAGAAGAACTTAGTTTTCGGAAGGCTGCACAGCGCCTCAATGTCGCGCAGCCAGCGCTCAGCCGAACCATTCAAGATCTAGAAATGATGATGCATGTTCGTTTGCTCGAGCGCACAACCCGGGTCGTCAACTTGACGGAGCCTGGAAAGGTATTTCTCAAAAAGACTAGAGGCTTGATGCAAAGCTTAGAGGAAGCTGTGCATTTGGCCCGGCAGGTACACGAAGGCACCGCCGGCGAGTTGCACGTCGGGTATAATGATTTCGCAATCAATGGACACCTGCCCGAGATCGTGCGTCGCTTCCGAAATGCACATCCGAAAATCAATGTAACCGTTGTAGACCCGACCACCCCAGAGATGATTGACTTCGTCCTTGACGGAAAGCTGGACGCTGTCTTTATCATGGACACCCATCATCATCCCGCCCTTGATCACATCGTCGTGCGGGACGAGAGAATGGTTTGTGTCTTACCAGCTTCCCATCCTCTCTCAGAAAAACGCAGCCTCAGCCTGTCCGATCTCGCTGACCAACCATTCATCATGGGTAAGTGGAGTTCGTGGAAACTCTTTCGCCGCGTCATCAAGAACTTTTGCCAAAGCTATGGCTTTACCCCTCAAGTGATTCAGGAGGCTGTACATAGTGACGGCATTATAGGCCTCGTCGCAGCTGAACTGGGTGTCACACTTTATGTAGACACTGATTGGATACATTCGGTCAGAGGCATAGCCGTGCGCCCTCTGAAGGGCGGAGTCCCGAAGATTGAGACAGTTGCCGCTTGGCGACGTGATCGCCGGACAGATGGATCAGCGCTGAGTTCCTTTCTTGATGTGACAGAAAGTGTTGTGAAACAGAAAGGTGTCCACTTCTCAGCGGCTAAATCAACGGGCTTTGTCAAAGCAAAACGTATTGAAGCGGACAAGGCGGCCCTTTAGTGTCTGGACGAGGTCTTCATGAAGACCGACGGCGACTAGCATTCTTTTCGTACGCTGTTCGGCGATAGTTTGTTTGGGTTCCTACCGGTCTGACTTTCCCAGATCTATGGGTTAGCCGCAGCTCGCCATGGTCAGTATCCATCTCGGAGAGCAGGATGGGTGCTAGGTCTTTCTTCCAGAATTTAATCTTCATTCTCCCTGCTTCCACTTTGCTTCCAGACATAGAAAAAGGGCTTAGCCTGGTTTGGCTAAGCTCTTGATATTGTTGGTTGCGGGGGTAGGATTTGAACCTACGACCTTCAGGTTATGAGCCTGATTGACAATCTGCAGCCATGGTAGAGTTCTTACATATCGCCGTCCTCATCGTCCGATGATCGCCGCCACCACTGGTTTAGTTTGGCTTTCTTCCGTTCTTCCTCCCGCTTCTTTTCTTCCTCCTTGTCGTTAACTATTCGCATCGTCAACCCGCTAGATAACGGCTCGGCCTTTTTAGACTCTTTGTTTTCCAAGCAGCGCTTGTAGTACTGGATCAAGCCATCATGAGGTTGGTGTTGTGACAGCCGCCAGAGTGCCAGCGAAGTAGCATCGACTTGGTCGTCATGCCTGCCGCCAGGAAAGATGGTCAGTTCGTGGATGTAAGCCTCCAGCCACGGTGCCCGGGTCGGGAGGCGGAAAGTACCGTTTTCGATCGGCACGGTGACGGATCCCAGGCGCATCACCTTATCGCCGGTAAGATTGATCGGCAGCACAGCGTAGACGCCATCCCTCAATAGTTCTTGGGCCAGTTGCGTTCCCGAGTTGTGATCCTCGATCAGAACGTCCTGGGGCCGCCATTGATCGTATAGCCTTTTTGCTTCCTTCTTTAGATCGGGGAATTCAAGCTTCGCACGGTAGACATCAAGGAGATACCAGCTGTTGTTTGCGACCCCGATTGTGAGGCAAACTGAATAGTCGTTCAGTTCTGAAACCTTCGATGCTGTATCCCAACATTGGATGATTCTATCGAAACGCTTGGGAAGGTCTTTGGGCGCGTAATGCTGCAGCCAGGCTCTTTTGACCAAGCCTCCTTCCCGAGGGACCGGCGATTGCTGGTATTGAGCTGCAAAATGGTACTCACCTAGCTGCGTTCGTGTGTCTTTGAGAACATCGAGAGATTCACGCTCGGGATGGAGGGCTTCACCCATTTTCCGGCAAACCGTCTGTGGCCCCAGAAAGGTATCAAACTCCCAGCATTCGTCTTCTTCAGCAATCGCCGGGAGCTTTATGATATGCCAGTCGTCCAACTGTTGGACGAAACCCACCAGATCGTCCTCATGGAGTCGCTGCATGACGATGATGATCGCACTCTTGTCTTTTTCATTAAGTCGACTGAGGAGTGTGTTTTGGAAGTACTCGTTGCCAGTCTTGCGCGCTGACCCGGAAAGCGCGTCTTTGGGTTTCATAAGATCATCCAGTATCAAAAGATCCGCGCCAAATCCAGTTACCGAACCGCCGGTGGAGATAGAGTAGCAGCCACCGCCCACGGTGGTGTGGATGTCATGCGCTGCGATGTTTCTTCGGACCAGGCGCGTCTTTGGGAAAATTCGCTTATACCGGGGATCCTTCATAACTTGAAGAATCATACGCCCATTGGCTTCGGCGAGTTCTTGCCCATAGCTTGCGCACATGATCCGCCGTGTTGGATCATGCCCCAGTTGCCAGGTCACTAGCGCGACCGTCACGAGCGTACTCTTACCATAGCGGGGAGGCATGTTGATGATCAGGCGTTTTATTTCACCGTCTTTGCAGCGCACCAAGCGATCCCCAATGAGGCCGTGATGCCAGTTGAGCAAGAGGTCTACGCCCGGTGTCACGATCTCGACACAGAGCTCATAGAACGAGAGAAAATCTTGTCTGATTATAGCTAGGCTTTTATCGCCACCTGGGCTTTTGAACTTTTTCATCACGTACTCCTTTCATTTGGCAAAGCGGGAGACGATCCTTCGGACCAGCTCCCGCTCATCTGGTAATGCGAGGGATTGGCCTGGCCCCTCCTCACTCTGGTCCTCAACTAGCGGCAAGAGACTGAGGAAAAGGCGCAGGGCGGTGACGTTGCCGCCCATAGCCATATGCAAGAGCCGGGCGACAGACGCTTCAGCCTTGGTGATGCGCCGCTGTCTCCCATTCTCGGTGAGGGTGACAGGCTCGTTCAGCGCATTGATCAACACTGTCTTCATGTTTTTGGTATCTTTTGGGCGACCCTTGGGGTTGCCGCTCTGGCCGGACTTGAAACGGCTGTGCTTCGGCGGCTTGCCATAGCCAACCTCGTAGTCGCCGCTCTTTCGTTTTCTAGGCATTGCTTTCTCCTTCATGACTCGCCAGCAGGGCTACCTTACGCGCGGCGAAGGTTTCACCGGTTCGGATCAGCTGCGCTGCCCGGCCGCGATAGAGCTGGTATCGTTGGAGGATGAGATCGCAGTAGCAGGGATCGATCTCGATAAGCGCGGCTCTCCGGCCCATCATCTCGGCCGCCATCAGGGTGCTGCCACTGCCGGCGAAGGGGTCGAGAACCAGATCGCCGCGGTGGGATGCATCCTGGATGATGTCGGCTAGCAAGCCGGCAGGCTTAACCGTCGGGTGGGCCGCGAGCATGGCGTCTCGCTCATTACCGAAGCTATTGGCCCCCGGATAGGTCCAGACGTTGGAACGATTGCGGCCGTAGCGGCCCAGCTGGATATTGTTACAATGAGCGGCGCCTGGCTTCTTTGCCAGATAGATCAATTCATGCTGCGAGCGATAGAAGGAGCCCATCCCCGGGTTGGTTTTAACCCAGACGCAGAGGTTAAGTCCTTCGAGGCCAATTTTTTGGCAGGCTGCTTCCAACTGTCCAAGATGGCGCCAGTCCATGAAGCCATAGAAAAGAGCCCCTTTGCGGCAATGCCCTATAGCAGTGCCAATAGAGGCCCCTAGGAAATCAATGAAGGTGCCCCTGTCCATTTCGCCTGAGGCCATCGCGAACTCGCGGTGGGTTTTCTTACCCTTGCCGCTGACGTGCCCCTTGATCGGCACGTTGTAGGGTGGATCCGTGAGCAAGAGGTCAGCAGTGTTTCCTTGCAATAAGGCTTCGTAGGTGACCTGATCGAGCGCACTACCGCAGCAAAGGCGATGCTCACCCAGCATCCAGACGTCTCCCGGCTGCGTCACAGGCGGTCCATCGAGCGCTTTTACAGGGAGAGCTTCCTCGGCCAGGCCCGTGCCCCCGTTAGCAGACTGCAGATGCAGATCGATCTCACCTGTATCGAAGCCATTGAGCGTCAGATCAAAGTCGCTATCGATCGCCAGCAGCTCCGTAAACTCTAGGCTCAGCGCCTGATCGTCCCAGCTCGCCCCTTCAGCAATCTTGTTCAGAGCCAGGCGTAAGGCTCGGGCCGTAAGTTCCGTGAGGTTGTCAATTCGGACCGCTTGCACGGTGGCCAGGCCCAGTTCCTGGGCGACGTCGACGAGCAACTCGCCGTCGATGATTCTGTTCTGTCGGTCAATCGGGATCGGCAGGACCTGTCCATAGGTCAGGAGGATGCGCTTCATCTGTAGGCGTTGTTTGGCACTGTGGCGCCGGGTCCGGGTCTTGAACTTTGCAAGATCCTTGATGGCGACTCCTTCGATGGAGAGGTCGCGCAGCGGCGGGCCACCGTTGTGGCCTGACAGTCTTTTGCTCATGGGAAATCTCCTGGAAATGACCCAGCAATCGGGCAGACGTCTTGCACGAAAGCGCGCAGGGTTCAGTACCCCTACGGCTTTATCAGCAACAAGCGTTCGCTATTAAAGGAGGCTTGATGTCAGCAGTAACACGCAGACGCAGGAAGTCGCGCCAAACCCCGTAAGGGATCAGCGTTCTAACAGGGGCCGATCTGGGATGTGGACATGAAAAAGGCGGCCCGCTGGACCGCCTGCTCCTTTCTGTTGTGACGCAACGCACCACACTTAAACGAAATCTCTAATCGACATTCTTTTTCGTGTCAACACAAAATATGGGTCGGGTGGGTTAGAAAATCGCAACTGGTTGTAACGGACTCAAGATGTATGGTCCGTTGGAATGATCGCCAATTCAATTGGCATGGATGCTTTTCAAGCGCTTGTTCCTCCCGACTGGACTTCTGCGTCATTGAGAGCGTGCATGGAGCTCCTGAAATCAGCAAGGAGGCCCGTCATGCCCCTGCCCAGCCTCGAAGCGGCCGTGACCCTATCCCGCGAGGAACTGAAAGCGCTCTGGGTCAAGCTCTTTGGCCATCCGGCGCCGCCGCGCTTTCGCCGCGAGCTGCTGCTGGCCTTCGTGGCCTACCGCCTCCAGGAGAAGCGCTTAGGCGGACTTTCGGCCCAGGCCCGCAAGGAACTGCGGAGCATCGCCGAGGCGGTGGGGCGCAACAAGGCCTACCGGCCAGCGTCTGTTCCAGCCTACAAACCGGGCACGCGGCTCATCCGCCGCTGGGGTGGGGAGGTCCATGAGGTGACGGTCCTGGCCAAGGGCTATGCCTACCGGGGCGACCTCCATGGCAGCCTCTCGGAGATCGCCCGCCTGATCACCGGCACGCGCTGGAACGGCCAGGCCTTCTTTGGCCAGCGCTCCCGGCGCAAGGCACGGGACCTAGCCGCACCGCCAGGCACGGTATCTACCCCTTCCAACGCAGGCGCGCTTGCAGCACCTGATGCTGCGCGGCCCCGGAAAGTCAGCGGGACGAGAGTCCCCGAGGTGACAGATGCCCCGTGACCCTGAACAGGGTGGCGAAGGCCAGCGCTGCGCCATCTATACAAGGAAATCCTCGGAGGAAGGTCTGGAGCAGGACTTCAACTCGCTCGATGCCCAGTTCGAGGCTTGTCTGGCCTATATCGCCAGCCAGAAGCAGGAGGGCTGGGTCGCGGTCGCTGAGCGTTTCGACGATGGCGGCTATTCCGGTGGCTCGACACGGCGGCCGGCTTTGCGGGCGCTAATGGAGGCGGTCGAGGCCGGACGGGTCGATATCATCGTCGTCTACAAGGTAGACCGCCTGACCCGCAACCTCTCGGACTTCGCCCGGCTTGTGGAGGTCTTCGACCGCAAGGGCGTCTCCTTCGTCTCGGTCACCCAGCAGTTCAACACCACCACCTCCATGGGCAGACTGACCCTCAATGTGCTGCTCTCCTTTGCCCAGTTCGAGCGTGAGGTGACGGCCGAGCGCATCCGCGACAAGATCGCCGCCTCCAAGAAGCGGGGCATGTGGATGGGTGGCAGCGTGCCGCTGGGATACGATCACCTGGAACGTAAGCTCGTGATCAACGCGGCCGAGGCCGAGACGGTGCGGCTTATCTACCGGCGCTATCTGGAACTGGGCAGCGTGCGCAGCTTGAAGCAGGATCTCACCCGCTCCGGTATCGTCAGCAAGCGCCGCATCTCGCAAGGCGGCAAGGTCTCCGGCGGCAAGGCCTTCGAGCGCGGGGCGCTCTACCACATCCTCAAGAGCCGCATCTATCTGGGCGCGATCACCCACAAAGGTACAACCCACCCCGGTCAGCACGAGGCCATCATCGACCAGGCCCTCTATGACGCCGTGCAAGCAAAGCTCGCCGAGAGCAACCGGGGGCACAAGACCGGGACCCGCGCCCAGGAGCCCTCGCTCCTGAAGGGTATGCTCTCTGATGCGAAGGGGCTCCCCCTCACCGCCTCGCACGCCAGCAAGGGCGGCAGGCGCTACCGCTACTACGTTGCCAGCAAGGGTTCCCCCTTGAACCGTGGGCCGCAGCCTCTCCGCCTCCCGGCAGCCGAGGTCGAAGGGGCGGTCAAATCCGCGCTGCTCGCGTTCCTATCCGACCCCCTGGCGATCAACGACAGGCTGGGCCTCGGGCTCGACAGCTATGCCTGCGAAGAGCAGAGGTCAGGCTTTGAAGGCTTGGCTGAAACGCTCTCAGGCACCGACTGGCCGGGCTTGGTTGCGACGGTGAGGCTAGAGCACAGCCGCCTAGAGGTGACCTTGGATCAGGCGGCCCTCGTCGCCGCGGTCAAGAGCTACGACACTCTGCCGTCAGCCCTGTTCGATCAGGCAAAGCCTCGCACGCTCACCATCTCCCAGCCGATCAAGCTGGACGCTCGCTCCCAGGAGGTTTTGGTGATCGCACCGCCGGGAGCACCCGCAGCCCGGCCAATCGATCCAGCGCTCCTCAAGGCCGTCGCCCGCGCGCATTGCTGGCGCGAGATGATCACCTCGGGAAAGGTCACCGAACTGGAACAGATCGCCCGTCACGAAGGCCTCTATCCACGCTATCTGCGGCGCATCCTGAACCTGGCTTTCCTCGCCCCCGACATCGTCGAGGCGGTTCTCCGCGGCGACGCCTCACCGACCCTCCTGCAGCAGGAGCTCCAGCAGGGCATTCCGCTGGACTGGTCAACCCAGCGTAAGGCCTTTGATCCCTTAGAAAATCCGGCCTGAACGCCGCCTGGAACAGGGGTCCCCCCAAAGCCAAAGCGCACCGCCAAAAGACATCGTAGAGAAAGACGGCTCTTTACCGCCTGAAAGAGCATGGTGTGCCCTCAGACAGCGACAAAACTCACTGCTTACTATCCCCACAAGCCATTGAGATTGCGGACACTACACAGCTCACCGTCATACACTCACTGATTGAGCTGACTGCGTGGCGGAGAGGGTGGGATTCGAACCCACGAGACGGTTTCCCGCCTACACGCTTTCCAAGCGTGCGCCTTCAGCCTCTCGGCCACCTCTCCGCTGATCGCAACGATCCAGGAACGGCGCAGAACCTAACCGAGGCGTGAGGCCAATGCAATCGAAGAAGCGCGTCTTGGACCGCTCTTTGCGTGAGGGATGTCAGGCCGGGCCGAAAGGCGTATATATGTGAAGCTCCATAAACGCCTCCGCAGCGCCCGAAAGCGGCCCTATGACTGCAACGATGAGCCGCTAGGCGCCAAATTAGGGAACTGCACCTTGAGGAGGCTGAGAAAGGGAAGAGGCAATGCGAAAGGTATTACGGCTCATCGGATGGGTGTTCGTGCTGTTGGCCGCGGCTCTGTTGGGCCGGGATTTGTGGCCGGTTCTCACCGGCGGAGAAGTTAAGCTGCGCGCAGGCGGCGACCTATGGTTCCAGATAGACCCCGGCTCGCTAAACGGTCTGCAGGCTGGTGTCGAACGCTACATAGACCCGGCACTTTGGGAGGGGATAATCTTCCCGATCCTTCAGTTGCCGGCATTCCTGCCCCTGCTGGGGTTAGGAGGTCTGCTGCTGCTCGTCACCTGGAAAGGACGCCGCCACCGGCGGCGTTGACCCTGCCTCCCAAAAGCGGCGGTCAATCGCCATCCATCTTCAAAGCCGCCAGGAAGGCGGATTGCGGAATCTCTACGTTACCGAACTGCCGCATACGCTTCTTGCCCGCTTTCTGCTTTTCCAACAGTTTCCGCTTACGGCTGATATCGCCGCCGTAACACTTGGCGGTTACATCCTTGCGCATGGCGGAGATGGTTTCGCGGGCGACGACCTTGCCGCCGATCGCTGCCTGCACGGCAATCTTGAAGAGCTGGCGCGGGATCAAATCCTTGAGGCGAACGCAGAGCGCCCGACCCCGGGATTCGGCTTGACCGCGGTGGACGATGATCGATAACGCCTCCACCGGCTCTTGATTGACCAGGACGGTGACTTTCACGAGATCGCCCTCGCGGTACTCCTCCATGTGGTAATCGAAGGATGCGTAGCCGCGTGACACCGATTTAAGCCGGTCGTAGAAATCGTAAACCACCTCGTTCAGCGGTAGCTTGTAGACCACCATGGCCCGGCTGCCGGCATAGGTGAGTTCGACCTGCTCGCCTCGCCGCTCCTCGCATAGCTTCAAGACGGCACCAAGGTAATTGTCGGGAACCAAGATCGTGGCGCGGATCCAAGGCTCCTCGATCGAGTTGATCCGGGTCACCTCCGGCATATCCACCGGATTGTGAAGCTCGATCGTCCGACCGTCGGTCATCGAAAGGCGATAGACGACGCTGGGAGCCGTTGTGATCAGATCCAGATTGAACTCACGCTCCAGCCTCTCCTGTACGATCTCCAGGTGCAAAAGGCCCAGGAAGCCGCAGCGGAAACCAAACCCCAGAGCCGTTGAGCTTTCCGGCTCGAAGGCAAAGGATGAGTCGTTCAAGGCCAATTTACCCAACGCATCGCGCAGGTTCTCGTATTCACCCGCGTCAACCGGAAAGAGGCCGCAAAACACCACCGGCACGCTGGGCTTGAAACCCGAAAGCGGCTTGTCCGTGGGATTGCGTTCGTCTGTGACGGTGTCGCCGACCTTGGCATCGTTGATGTCCTTGATCCCGGCGACGAGATAGCCGATCTCGCCCGGCCCCAGGTCAGCACATTTGCGGCGCGCCGGTCCGAAGACGCCGACTTCCTGCACGTCGTGGAGCGCGCGCGAGCCCATGAACCTGGCCTTCATGCCGGGCTTTAGAACCCCGTCGATGATCCGCAGGATCGAGACCACGCCCAGATAACTGTCATACCAGGAATCGATGACCAGCGCCTTTAGCGGCGCATTGCGTTCGCCTTTTGGAGAGGGCAGGCGCTTGACCAGAGATTCCAGAACATCGTCGATCCCCATGCCGGTCTTGGCGGAGATGGCCACGGTCTCGCTGGTATCCAGCCCAATGACCTCCTCTATCTGCTCCTTGATGCGCTCAGGCTCGGCGGCCGGCAGGTCAATCTTATTGAGAACCGGTACAATCTCGTGGTCGTGCTCGATCGCCAGATAAACATTGGCCAGGGTTTGCGCCTCGACGCCCTGGCTGGCGTCAACCAGCAGGATCGATCCCTCACAGGCTTTCAGCGAGCGGCTGACTTCATAGGAGAAGTCCACGTGACCCGGCGTGTCGATCAGGTTCAAGACATAGGTCTGGCCGTCGCGCGCCTTGTAGTTGAGACGAACCGTCTGCGCCTTGATGGTGATGCCGCGCTCGCGCTCGATATCCATCGAGTCCAGCAACTGCTCTTTCATCTCGCGCAGCGATACCGCCTCGCAACGTTGGATCAGACGGTCGGCGAGCGTCGACTTACCGTGATCAATGTGCGCGATGATCGCGAAGTTGCGTATGTGCGTCAGGTCGGTCATGCCCGCTGCCCGTATAGCCTCTTAAAGATGCGAGGAAAATTCGCCCCGGAACATAAGGCCGAACGCAACGCAAAGCAACGTCCGGAGAGCCTATGCCCGAAAATGCGCGGTGACCCAGGTATAGCACCTGCAAAGGGCCGCACTTTAGCTCCTATCCCCGCAGCGTACCGCCGGTGGCCTTGCCGACCTGTGCGATGATCTTGGCGGACACCGCCTCGATTTCCGCATCCGTCAAGGTCTTGTCGCGCGGTTGCAGCGTCACCTCGATGGCCAGCGACTTGCTGCCGTCCGGCACGCCCTTGCCGACGTAGTGGTCAAACAGCTTGACCTCGGTGATCAGCGCACGATCCGCACCCTTTGCCGCGCGCAACAGCTTCTCGGCGGTAATGTCCGCATCGACCACGAAGGCGAAGTCGCGGCGGACCGGTTGGAACGCAGATGCCTCAAGTGCCGGGCGCAGATTGGTGCTCTTCTTTGGCACCGGTATTTCCTGCAGGTAAACCTCAAACGCCACGGCTGGACCACGCAACCCGACAGCCTTCAATATCCTTGGGTGCACCTCGCCAAAGACCGCTAAAACCTTCGGTCCAAGCCGCAAGCTGCCGGAGCGTCCCGGATGGTACCAACCCGGTGCATCGGCCGTGACTTGGAGATTTTCCGTTGGCGCGCCGCAGGCTTCCAGCGCTGCAAGGGCATCGCCCTTGGCATCGAAGGCGTCCAAAGTCCGTGACGTCATGTTCCAATGGCGACCGACAGCCTGGCCGGACCGCAGACCGGCAGCGACTTCTTGCTGATCCTCCGGACTGTCGCCCTGATAGGCCCCGCCGATCTCAAACAGCGCGACATCGGTCAAGCCGCGGTCACTGTTACGGGCGGCAGCCTCGACAAGGTTGCCGATCAGAGTCGGCCGCATAGCGTCGAGGTCGCTGGAAATCGGATTAACCAGCATCAAGCTGTTCGGCACCGGTCGGAAGAGCTTGGCGAGCTTCGACGGCATGAAAGAGAAGGTCACCGTTTCATTGAGCCCGCGCCAGGCAAGCGCCGTCCGGGCCAGGCTCGTGCGACGGTCAAGCAGATCCAATGCCGGTTCGGGCAAATCCGTATCGCGCGCCAGGGACACCACTGGGATGGCGTCAAATCCATGGATGCGCAAAACCTCCTCGACCAGGCAGGCTTCGCCTTCGATATCCGGCCGCCACGAGGGCACGGCCGCCATCAGCGTGGCGCCGGCGTCGGATACCTCGAAACCAAGATCGCCCAAAATGCGTGCCTGCTCGGCTTTCGCCAAATCCAAGCCGCCGAGGGTCGAAATACGCTCCGGCCGCAAGCTTATGTTCCGGGAAATATCGGGGATTGCCCCGGCACTCACCGGATGGCTTGCCTCGCCGCCGCAGAGCTCCAGGATCCACTTGGTCGCCACCTGGACACCCCAGTCGGCTGACTGTGGGTCCAGACCGCGCTCGAAGCGATAGCGCGCATCCGACAGGATTCCCAGCCTCCGCCCGGAGGTTGCGACCCTTACCGGATCGAAAAGCGCGACCTCCAGAAAGACCTCGCTCGTTTCCAGCGTACAGCCGGAAGCCTCGCCGCCCATGATACCGCCGATTCCCTCCAGCGTGCCGCCGGTCTCGTCGGCAATGACCACCGTCTCGCTATCAGGGCAATAGCTGCGCTCGTCCAATGCCAGGATTTCCTCATCGCCGCGCGCCAAGCGCATGGTGAGGTCACCCTTGAGTTTGCCAGCGTCAAAAACGTGCAAGGGGCGGCCAAGGTCAAAGGTCACATAGTTGGTGATATCCACCAGCGCGGAAATCGGACGCAATCCAATCGCCTTGAGGCGACGCTGCATCCAAGCGGGGCTAGAACCGTTCTTGACGCCACGGAAGCTGCGCCCTGCGACGTATGGACAAGCGTCCTCGGCCTCCGCTGGAAGATCGCGACGCCATTTGATGGGGCTTTCGAAGCTGCCGCCGATGGAAGCCGCTTGCAGGGGCTTGAGGGTCCCCAGGCCAGCGGCGGCCAGATCGCGCGCCACACCGCGCACCCCCAGACAATCACCACGGTTCGGCGTGATCGCTATGTCGATCACCGGATCGTCGAGACCCATGACCTTGGCGAAGGGCGCACCGAAGGGTGCATTCTCGGGCAACTCGATAATGCCGCTGTGCTCGTCCGACAAACCCATTTCCCGTTCGGAAACGAGCATGCCATTGGACTCGACGCCCCGAATCACGCCCTTCTTGAGATCGACACCCGTACCTGGCACATGCGTGCCGGCGGGTGCGAAAACGCCGATCATGCCGGTACGCGCGTTGGGTGCGCCACAGACAACCTGGACCTCACCCTGAATGGTTTCCACGATGCAAACGCGCAATCGGTCGGCATCCGGGTGAGGTTTAGCTTCCTTCACCCGCGCGACCGTAAAGGGCGCCAGTTCGGCGCTGCGATCCTCGACCCCCTCGACCTCCAGGCCGACCATCGAGAGAGTTTTGACGATATCCTCAAGCGTGGCGTCGGTATCCAGGTGATCCTTCAACCAGGAAAGCGTGAACTTCATGGCGCTCAGAGCCCCCTTACCATGGACGGCGTCTCAAGCGGTAGAAAGCCGTAGTGCCGCAGCCAACGCAGATCGCTGTCGTAGAAGGTTCTGAGATCCGGGATGCCATACTTCAACATGGCGATCCGCTCGATTCCCATGCCGAAGGCAAAGCCCTGATACTTGCGTGGGTCGATGCCGCAGTGTTCCAGAACCTTCGGGTGCACCATCCCGCTTCCCAGGATCTCCAGCCAATCCTTACCCGCGCCGATCTTTAACTGACCACCTTCGCGGGAGCAGCCGATATCGACCTCGGCGCTGGGTTCGGTGAAGGGGAAGTAGCTGGGCCGGAAACGTACCGGCAAATCGTCCACGTCGAAAAACGTCCTGCAGAAATCGATCAGCGTTCCTTTCAGATGACCCATGTGGGTCTTCTCGTCGATCACCAAGCCTTCGATCTGATGAAACATCGGACTGTGGGTGGCGTCGGAATCCGATCGGAAGGTGCGCCCGGGTGCGATGATGCGCAGCGGCGGCGTGGTTTTCTGCATGGTGCGAATCTGCACCGGAGAGGTGTGGGTCCGCAGCACCAGCCGCGAACCGTCCTCACGCTCGGGCAGATAAAAGGTATCGTGCTCCTGCCGGGCCGGATGTTCTTCGGGAATGTTCAAGGCGGTGAAATTGTGGAAATCATCCTCGATGTGGGGACCGTTCGCCACCGAGAACCCCATCTCGCCGAAGATCGCGACCAGTTCATCGACAGTGCGGCTGATCGGGTGAAGGCGTCCCAGTTCGGCCGGTCGCGCCGGGAGGGTTACATCGATGCGCTCTGCCTGCAGGCGGGCATCCAGCTCCGCCCCTTCCAGCGCACCCTTTCGACCCTCCAGGGCCTCTGCGATCTCGTCTTTCAGGGCGTTGAGCTGTTGGCCGCGCAGACGACGTTCTTCCGCGTCCAGTTGGCCCAGGCTTTTCATCTGCTGGGTTATCAGGCCCTTCTTACCCAAGGCCTCAATCCGCAATTGCTCGAGCGACTGAAGATCGCCAGCGCCTTCGATACGCTTACCTAGTTCGGCCCTCAGCTTTTCCAGCTCACTCATCCCAGTTCCTTCGTCAACCACTTCGCCGTTCCGATCAGCAAGCCTTCAAACCGTCACTCCAGCTCCAAAAGCATGAGATCAAGCGCACCCTGCAGAATACCGCGGGCCCGACCATCGACAATGACATCCTCGGACGCAATCTTGCCCGTCTGGCGATTGTGTATCCATTGCAGCTGGATCACATGATCGCTGCCCTTGTTATCGGTCTTCTCAATCCGCGCTTCGACCAGAATGATCTCGTCCTTGCCTGCGACATAATCGCGGGCGGACCAATCAAAGGTCCCGCGCGCGCCTGCGATCTCCTTGACCAGCTCCTCGTTGGTTTGTCCGGTCAGGCTCTGGGCACGCTTGACCGCATCGATATCGCTCGAATAACCGCCACAGGCCGCCAGAAACAAAATCCCGGCGAACAGCAGCTTTCGGCTGATCGTTGAAACGGTCATGATCGCTCGCTTTCCGTGAAACGCCACCGCAGGCCAGCCGGAACGCACCCCGGGCGGGAAGGTTCCGGCAGAGCCCGCAGTCAGCGATTACTTCTGAGCGGCGGCGCGGGCGGCCTGGGCCTGATCGACCAGGGCCTTGAAGGCCTCCGGCTCGCGGATCGCGAGGTCCGACAGAACCTTACGATCAAGTTCAATGCCGGCCTTGTTCATGCCGTCAATGAACTGCGAGTAGGTGATGCCATGCTCACGCACACCGGCATTGATGCGCTGAATCCACAAGGCGCGGAAATTGCGCTTGCGAACGCGGCGATCGCGATAGGCATACTGCAGGCCTTTCTCGACCTTTTCCTTCGCGACGCGATAAACGGTTGAATTGCGGCCCCGGTAGCCCTTGGCTGCCTTCAGGACCTTACTGTGACTGGCGCGGGCGGTAACGCCTCTCTTGACACGAGCCATTACGACACTCCTTCTTGCTTAGCTATTTGGCTTGCTTAGCCGTTCGGCAGGAAATGCTTGCGCACGAATTTTGCGTCGGTCTCGGCCATGATGGTCGTCCCGCGCGCATGGCGCTTCATTTTCTGCGAACGCTTGCGAAGATTGTGCCGCTTGAAGGCGACGTTCATGCGAACCTTACCGGTCGCGGTCAAACGGAAGCGCTTTTTGGCGCTGCTGTTTGTCTTCATCTTGGGCATTTTGTCATCCTCTTTAGATTTAGAGCGTTTGATGAACCAACAGCAAAACGACCGGGCATGCCCTTTTTCAAGCCCGCCGTTGCTTTGGAGAGCCGGGTTATAACGTCTAGCCACCACCTTGGCAAGAGCGGCCCACCCAGTGATCGACGGGTGATAGCATTAGCCCCAGGCCCGAGCAAAAAGGACGGCCCGGCGGCCGTCCCTTCCATTATCTCGCGGCGATCCAAGCTAATCCACTAGCGCGGCGCCACCACCATGATCATCTGGCGTCCTTCGAGCTTGGGTAACTGCTCGACTTTGGCCACTTCTTCAAGATCGTTGCGCACCTTGTCGAGAAGCTGCAGGCCGAGATCCTGGTGCGCCATTTCGCGACCGCGGAAGCGCAAAGTAACCTTCACCTTGTCGCCGTCTTCCAGGAACCGGTTGATCGCCCGCATTTTCACATCGTAATCATGTTGATCGATGTTCGGGCGCATCTTGATCTCTTTGATCTCGATGATTTTCTGCTTCTTCTTGGCTTCGTTCTTTTTCTTCTGCGCTTCGTACTTGAACTTGCCATAGTCCATGACCTTGCAGACCGGTGGATCGACGTTCGGGGAAATTTCCACGAGATCGAGCCCCGACTCTGCGGCCAGGTCTAAAGCTTCTTCAATGGTAACGACGCCGCGGTTTTCACCTTCGGCGTCAATGATACGCACCTTGCGAACGTTGATCATGTCGTTCACGCGCGGACCCTCACGGGTGGGCGCGGCGTTCATTGGTGGTCTGGCTATGGATAATCTCCTGTCTTCGTTAAAGCAAATTGCCTGCAGAACACCTGTCTGCAACGCACAAGCAGCACGTCCTCCGCATCATGCAGGAGGAGCCGCTTCTTCCTTTAGTCTAACTATAGCGTCCTCAAGCGCAAGAATCTCTTGTTCTTTGCCGCCCAGCCGCCGCAAAGCTACCGTGCCCTCTTCCGCCTCGCGCTGGCCGACGACCGCAATCACCGGAATTTTGCGATGGCTGAGTTCACGAACCTTGTAGTTAATCTTCTCGTTCCGCAGATCGGTTTCAACACGCAAACCGGCAGCTTTCAGCGCTGCACTGGCCTTTTCCGCGTAAGCATCGGCATCATTCACGATGGTTGCGACAACCACTTGCACCGGCGCCAGCCAAAGCGGGAACCTGCCAGCGTACTGCTCAATCAAAATTGCCAGGAACCGCTCGAAGGACCCGAGAATCGCACGGTGCAACATAACGGGGCGGTGCCGCTCGCCGTCCTGTCCGATATAGCTGGCATCCAGGCGCTCGGGCAACACGAAGTCCACCTGCAACGTACCGCACTGCCAGTCACGGCCGATAGCGTCCGTCAGGACGAACTCCAGCTTCGGCCCATAGAACGCGCCCTCGCCGGGGTTCAAGGTGTAGGCGAGCCCCGCCGCTTCGGTTGCTTCTATCAGTGCCTGCTCGGCTTTATCCCAGGTCGCATCCGATCCGGCGCGCACCTCGGGCCGGTCGGAGAACTTCACCTTCACCTCCGCAAACCCCAGATCGCGGTAAACCGTCTGCAACAGATCACAGAAAATCTTGGTCTCGCTGACGATCTGCTCTTCGGTGCAGAATATATGGGCATCGTCCTGAGTGAAGGCGCGAACCCGCATCAATCCATGAAGCGCGCCCGACGGCTCGTTGCGGTGGCAAGCGCCAAATTCGGCCATGCGCAGCGGCAGGTCGCGGTAGGATTTTACGCCCTGGCGGAAAATCTGCACGTGGCCGGGACAGTTCATCGGCTTGACCGCTAGCGTCCGGTCCTCTGACTCGGCAATGAACATGTGCTCGCGGAACTTCTCCCAGTGGCCCGAAGCCTCCCAAAGCGCGCGGTCAATGAGCTGCGGCGTTTTGACTTCCTGATAACCCGCGGCTTCCAAACGGCTGCTCATGTAGCGTTCGACGGTACGGTAGAGAGTCCACCCCTTGGGATGCCAGAACACACTGCCAACGGCTTCTTCCTGCTGATGGAAAAGGTCCATCTCACGACCCACGCGGCGATGGTCGCGCTTGGCGGCCTCCTCCAGCCGAAGCAAGTAGGCCTTGAGCTGCTTCTCGCTTTCCCAGCAGGTGCCGTAAACACGCTGCAACTGCTCGTTCTTGGCGTCGCCGCGCCAGTAAGCGCCGGACAACCGCAAAAGCTTGAACGCGTGGCCAAGCTGCTTTGTCGAGGCCAAATGCGGCCCCAGGCAAAGATCAAGCCAGTCACCCTGGCGATAGATGGTGATCACCGCATCCTCGGCCAGGGTCGCGATATGTTCGGCCTTGTACTTTTCGCCAATCTCGTTGAAGTGTGCGATCGCCGCCGCGCGGTCCCAGACTTCGCGCTTGATCGGGATGTCCCGCTCGACGATCTCGTGCATGCGTTCCTCGATCCGCTCCAGATCCTCTGGGGTGAAGGGCTCCTTCCGGGCAAAATCGTAGTAGAAGCCGTCATCCGTGGCGGGTCCGAAGGTAATCTGCGTTTCCGGATAGAGCTCTTGCGCAGCCTGAGCCAGAACATGTGCGCAGTCGTGTCGCAACACCTCAAGTGCATCCGGGTGGCTGCGCGTCACGATTTCCAACGCCGCGTCGCTCTCCAGCTCGCGGTCAAGATCCCACAATGCGCCATTCACCTTGACGACAAGAGCATCCTTGGCAAGGCGAGGGCCAATGGATTCCGCCACTGTCCGACCGGTCGCAGGACGCTGGTAGCTGCGGGCGGAACCGTCCGGAAGTGTGATCTTGACCTCTGCCGATGACATGGCGCTGTTAACTCCAGTAATTGCGTTGTGGGGTTGGAACGATCACCGCAAGAAGATCATCAATGATGCCAGCCCCGAGACCGCCCCAAAGGGCTATCTGTGTTGCACCCCGGACTGGGGCAGACTTTATGAACAATAGAGGACCTGTCAAGGTACCGGCCAAGCGAAATCACCCGAGCAGTTCCCCGTATACCGCCAGAGTCGCGTTGCACATCTGCTCTTTGGTGAAATGGCCGCGAATGTTTGTAATGGCCGCCGCCGCGATCTGCTCACGCATATGGTGACTGAGACCAAGCGCCCAGCGGATACCTTCAGCCAGAGCCTCCTGGTCGCCCGGCTTGACCAGCTTGCCGGTCACGCCCGCCAAAATCTGCTCGGGAGCCCCGCCGTGGTCGGTTGCCACCACCGGCCGGCCCATGGCCTGCGCCTCGCCGATCGTCCGGCCGAAGGACTCGGGATGGCTGGAAGCCGAAACCACGACATTGGCCAGCATGTAGGCCGCCGCCATGTCATTGCAGTGATCGACGAGCCACACGCGGTCGCCCAAACCAACCGACGCAATCAGTTTCTCAAGTTCCGTACGAAAACGGCTGCCGCCCTGGTCGGCACCGGCGATCACACAGGCAAACTCCATATCCTTCATACGGGCCAACGCATGGATCAGGTCGGTCTGCCCCTTACCCCGGGTAAAGCGCCCGGCCAACAGCACCAACGGCAGCGTCTCTGGCAAACGCCATTGTTCGGCCAGTTGAATCACCCGTTCAGCGGAGACAGCTTCCGGTGCGAATATCCGTGTGTCCACGCCGCGCGGTATGCAGCGCAAGCGATCGGCCCCGACCCCGTAAACAGAGGCCAGATGGTCGGCAATATAACGCGACGGCGCGATAACCCGTTCGCCCCGGGCCATGATGGAGTTGTAGGTGCGCTTGATCTCCGAACCATGGCCATAGGCACCATGGAAGGTCGTCATGAAGTGAATGCCTTCCGCGCGGGCCGCATAGTAAGCCGACCAGGCCGGCGCGCGGCTGCGGGCATGAATGATATCGACGTTGCGCGCGCGAATGAGCTGGCGCAGCCGTTTCACGTTGCGCCACATGCCAACAGGATTCTTGGTTCCCAGCGGAAGGGTAACGTGTTCAGCCTGAACCCGCTGCAGCTCGTAGGCCATCGGTCCGCCCTCCGAGGCAACGAGCGAAACGCAGCCCGCCTGCACCAGTGCGCCCGCGATATCGACGGCGCCGCGCTCAACGCCGCCGGCGACCAATGCCGGCAGGACCTGCAGCACGACGGGCGGGCGCCCCTCGACAGGAGCAGGCGCGGAGATGTTATTCTTCGATTCAGACATGATAGGGCCGAGCTTATGCCTTGTTTTTGTCTTCCGCGAAAGGACCTAGATCGAAGAAGGTGACAGCATGACGCAATCGAGCAACCCGGCAAGCAATCAAGTCAGCTATCTGGCGCGTCCCAACGATGCCAGGATCGCCTATCATCGCTTGCAGGGGAAGGGCCCTGGAATCGTTTTCCTGGGTGGGTTCGCATCGGATATGACCGGCACCAAGGCCCTCGCCCTGGAAGCCTTTGCACGCGATCGGGGGCAGGCCTTTCTGCGCTTCGATTATCAAGGACACGGTGCTTCCAGCGGCAGGTTCGAGGACGGCTCGATTGGGCTTTGGGCCGAGGACGCCAAGGCTGCCATCGCCGCGTTGACCCAGGGCCCGCAAATTCTGGTGGGTTCGTCGATGGGGGGATGGATCATGTTGCTGGCTGCGCTGGCCATGCCTGAGCGTGTCGCGGCGCTCGTCGGCATCGCCCCCGCGCCCGACTTCACCGAAGACCTGATGTGGGCCGGATTCACGGCGGAAGTGCGCACCCAGATTATGGAGACGGGTGCCTACCGGGAGCCGTCCGACTATAGCGACGAACCCTACGTCATTACCCGGAAACTGATCGAGGATGGCCGCCAGAACCTATTACTTCGCGACCCGATCCCCCTCTCTTGCCCGGTGCGCATTCTGCAAGGGCTGGAAGACCGGGACGTGCCCTGGGAGCACGCCCTGAAACTCTGCGCCGCGCTGGAAAGCAGCGATGTCGAGGTGACACTCGTCAAGGGCGGCGATCACCGCCTGTCGGAACCAGCCGACCTGGATCGCCTGGCGATGACATTGGAGCGTTTACTTGAGCGCTTTTAGGCCAACCTGATAGTTAGGATACCGTAGGCGGTAACGCAGTTCGTTCTTGAGCTTTGCGTTCGAGACCCGGCGGCTGTCCGCGTAGAAGGACAGCGCCATAGGGGTCATGGTCTTGGCCGCTTCCTCGAAGGGAATCAACGGCAGCGAAGGCCGCCCTAAGAGGCCGCAGGCATAATCCGTTACTTCTTCGGCCGAAGCCGGCAGGTCGTCGGCAAGATTGTAAATCGCGCCTGGTTCCGGCTTGGCGATGGAAGCCCGCAATGCGCCGACGATATCATCCAGGTGTATGCGGCTGAACACCTGACCCGGTTTGTCGATACGACGGGCCGTGCCTCTTGCCACTTCCTCGAGCGCATTGCGCCCTGGTCCATAGATGCCCGCCAGCCGAAAGATATGCAGCGGCAATGCGGCGCGCGCGGCAAGCTTTTGCCAACCCTGTTCCTGCTTGACCCGGCGAAGACCACGCGGACCGCTGGGATTGAGCGGCGTGGTTTCATCAACCCACCCGCCCTGATGATCGCCGTAGACTCCTGTCGTGGAGAGGAGCCCCACCCATGCCAAATTCTGAAGATCGGCTATATGCTCATCTTCATGATCGAGAGCCGGATCGCCCTCGGCATCTGGGGGAAGCGTAATCAGGAGATGCGTCGTTCCACGAAGGGCCAATTTCGGGTCGGCCAGATGATGGCCGCGATCAAACAGAAAAGCCTGTATGCCCTGTGCCTTCATGGCGGCCGCCTTCTCGGCACTTCGAGTCGTCCCCGCCACCTTCCAGCCCTCGGGAAGCAAACGCGTGGCCAGACGTTGGGCGACATAGCCCAGTCCGAAAACAAACAGGCGGCGTTCGTTGCCGTTGCGTGAAACAGCGTTCTCCATCCGCTAAGGGTGGCTGCTGGGCTGCCGTCAAGCAAGCAGGAAAAGCCCCTTGCACTGGCCCGGGCTGTGACGGCGTAATGGCGGCCATGATACACACCTCCCCCTTTCGCCGCTTCCGCAGGTCCTCAGCCTTCCTTGCCGTGGCCGTCGCTGGAATGCTCGCCGTCGTTATTCCTCTTTGGGCGCAAACGACCGGGCAGGGCGACGGCGTACCCACCGGCGGCGCCGAGCGCTACGACATCTGCATGAAGATGGCGTTCGGTACGCCGGAGTTGGCGTTGAACGAAGCCAATGCATGGGGCAAGGAGGGCGGCGGCTTGCCGGCCGAGCACTGCGCGAGCGTCGCCTTACTGAACATGGGCAGGCTCGAGGAGGGGGCCAGCCGCTTGACCGCCATGGCCGATGCCATGACCGGCATGCGCCCTGAACTCCGGATTGGTGCTTACGGACAAGCGGGACAGGCCTGGACCATGGCCGGCGACAGCAAAGCGGCTCTGGCGGTCCAGTCCAAAGGGCTAACGCTTGATCCCGACAATGTGGAGTTGTTGATCGATCGCAGCTTCAGCCATGCCCTGACAAAGGACTTCTGGGCGGCTTTGGACGATCTCAACAAAGCCAGCGATCTGGCACCCAACCGACCCGACATTCTTGTCTACCGCGCCACCACCTATCGGTTCTTGGAAACCCCAGAGCTTGCCTTGGACGATGCCAACCGGGCCCTGGTGCTGGCGCCGGACCTGCCCGAAGGCTTGCTGGAGCGAGGTATTCTGCGGCGTTTGACCGGGGATGAAGCCGGTGCCAAGGCGGACTGGGAAAGATTGATTCAGGTCGCCCCACAAAGCGCGGCCGCCCAGTCTGCCAGGCAAAACCTCGAGAGGATCACAAAGCCGTAGTGATCCGCTGACTCTTCCCAAGAGCCAAAACAAACAGGCATCATAACGCTAAAGCTACCCAAGGGTTGAGGACAGTATGTCTGGCATGACAAGTAGCGAGACAATAAGCAACACTCCCGGCGCAATGCGCCTGCCCGGAACGGCCGACAGTGCGCCGTTCCTTTGCCTGATGGTTACCGCCGCGCTGCTCACGTCTCTCTTTGCGTCCAAGGTGTTTACCTTGGCATTCCTTTCGTTGGCGCTGGTTCTGCTCTTTCTCAATGCGCAAGAGCCCTCCCGCTCCAGCATTGCCGGCTCCGGCGTGAAGCAGCTTTGGATCGCTTTGGGTCTTCCCCTCGCTTACATTTTCCTTTCGAGTTTCTGGTCAAACGACCCCGGCTTCAGCCTGCTGGCGGCCGGCAAACTACTGATTCTCCTTTTGGTCGGAAGCCTCGCGGTTTCGCCGCATTTCTCGCGTCACATCCTGGCCACCTGGACAACGCGCCTTGCCGGAGCGGCTTGGCTACGACCCTTGGTTCTGATCGTTGCCGTCGTCACCCTGGCGGGGGCGGCCTTCGACAGCCTCTTCCAACCCAACGCCGTGCCCCTGCTATCGGACGTCTACAAGCTGCTAGCCACGGCCTTTCCGCTCTTGTGGATTCTGGCGGCTTGCTTAGGAGCCGACCTACGGAAGTCATGGTTGGTTCTATGGTTGATCGCGCTGATTTTCTTGAGTGGCGAGCACGTAGTCGGACCTCTGGCTTTTGCGCTCACTGCCCTCGTTTTGCCTGTTGCGGCGCATTTCCGACGCCCTGAATGGATCGTGCCCATGGCTGCGCTGGCGGCCAGTAGCATCATTATTCTTGCGGCGATTTACTTCCAATCACAGGGCGGCCCCGTCGTCGAAGGAGATCGAAACGCTGGGGCGCTTTCCGAGCTACTTGCCAGAGTGAACGCGGGCGACCGCCAAATGATCTGGTTGCAGGCATTCCGGGTGTTCCAGGAAGAACCCTGGTTCGGGCACGGCTTCCGGATGTCGCGCTTTATCCTGGAAGCCGGTACCGGGGGCAACCCGCCGGCCCATATACTTCATCCACACAACTTCACCCTGCAGATTCTAATGGAGGTCGGCATTCTGGGGATGCTGGTGATTTACACAGGATTCTCGCTGGCTTGGGTCAAACTGCTGTCCTGGATGAACCCGCAAGGTGTACAGCTTGCAACCGGTCTTGGATTTTGCCTGCTCGTCGTCTGGTCTGCCGGGTTCGGCGTCTGGCAGAGCTATCTGCTGGGCGCCTTTATCTCCGGTCTCACGCTGATTCGGCTGTGCTTTCCAAGCGCGCCGACCTCAGCACCTCAAGGCGCCCAACCCAAATGACCAAAAGCATCGCCGGAATACCCAGCACCGCAGCATAAAGAAAGAATGAGTGGTAACCCATCGCTTCCACGACCTCGCCTGAGAAGCCGCCGATGAACTTGCCCGGCAGAGTCATCAGCGATGAAAAGAGCGCGTACTGCGTCGCTGTGTAACTGGAGCTCGTGAGGCTGGAGAGGTAGGCGATGAATACCGAGCCGGCCAGTCCGCCGGCCAAATTGTCGGCGCTGATGGTCACCACCAGGAAACCGAGGTCGGGGCCGAGACTGGCGAGTGTGGCGAACAGCAGATTCGTGACCGCCACCAGCAAGGCCCCCAGGAACAAAGGGCGCAGGAGTCCGAAGCGCACGACGAGAACACCGCCAACAAAAGCGCCGGCCAGACTCATGACAAGGCCATAGAGCTTGCTGACACTGGCAATCTGGGATTTCGTGAACCCAAGATCGATGTAAAAAGGATTGGCCATGACGCCCATGGTGATGTCGGAGATGCGGTAGAATGCGACCAACATCAAAATCACCAAGGCCATGCGCCCGTTGCGGCGGAAGAAATCCACGAAGGGACAGACCGCCGCGCCATAGAGCCAGGCCGCCACGGCAAGACCGCCTTGCGCTGGCCGGCCACCGAGGAAAGCCTCCACTTCGGGTAGCTTCAGGACTTCCAAACGATCCTTGTTGATTTCCGGCTCATGAATTATCAGAACAGTGACGATGCCAACCCCTACCAGCAGCGCCATGGTCGTGTAGGCGGCAAACCAGGTGAAAAAATCCGCCATGTACAGGGCGCCCGCCCCGGCGGCCAGCAGCCCGAACCGATAGCCCAGCTGATAGGTCGCGGCCATCGCGCCCTGAAGGTCCTTCTTGACCGCCTCGATGCGATAGGCGTCGATGGCGACGTCCTGCGTTGCCGAGGAAAAGGCCACCAGGAACCCGAAGGCAATCACGGGAGCCAACGACATTGCCGGATCACTCGTGGCCAGGCCAAACAGGCCTGCGGCGATACCGGCCTGCGCCACCAGCATCCAGGAACGCCGCCTGCCGAGCAGACGGGTTAATCCCGGCAGCTTGAGATTATCGACGACCGGCGCCCAGAAGACCTTGATCGAATAAGTGATGCCCAGCCAGGAAAGGTAACCGATGTCGGCGCGGTCAATGCCCGCTTCCGTCAGCCAGGCAGAGAGCGTCGAGAAGACCAGCAGAAAGGGAAGACCGGCGGAGAACCCCAGAAACAGCATCGCCAGCACCCGAGGGTGGCGATAGACGGTGACAGCTTCGCTCCAAGAGCGACGATCGGACCGTCCATTGCTGTTGCTGGCGTCAGACGGCATCTTTCAGGCGGCTTTCCTTCTTACGCTCATGCGGGTCAAGGTAGCGTTTGCGCAGCCGGATCGATTTTGGTGTCACCTCGACCAGTTCGTCTTCCTCCACGTAACTGAGCGCTTGTTCCAGGCTCATGCGCCGTGGCGGCGTCAGCAGCACGTTGTCATCCTTGCCGGAGGCACGCACGTTGGTCAACTTCTTCGCCTTCAGGGGGTTGACCTCAAGATCGTTCCCTCGGTTGTGTTCGCCGATGATCATGCCGCCGTAAACCGGCTCACCGGCACCGACGAACAACTGGCCCCGTTCTTCCAGATTCCAAAGCGCATAGGCTACGGACGATCCCTGGCCGTTGGAGATCAAAACGCCGACCCGGCGCCCCGCGATCTGGCCCTTGTACGGCCCGTAGTGCGAAAAGACGCGGGCCATGATGCCGGTACCCCTGGTATCGGTCAGGAACTCGCCGTGATATCCGATCAGGCCACGCGCGGGGACTTGGAAGGCCAGGCGCAGCTTACCGCCGCCCGAGGGCTTCATTTCCAGCAACTCACCCTTGCGCTGGCTGATCTTGTCCACGACGACGCCGCTGTACTCTTCGTCCACGTCTACCTGAACCTCTTCGTAGGGCTCCTGTCTGTCACCGGTCTGCGGATCGTTCCGGAACAGCACGCGCGGACGGCTGATGGAGAGCTCGTAGCCCTCCCGGCGCATGGTTTCGATCAGAACCCCCAGTTGCAACTCGCCACGTCCGGCGACCTCGAAGGAATCCTTTTCACCGGTTTCGGTGACACGGATCGCGACGTTGCCCTCCGCTTCCCGCAGCAAGCGGGCGCGAATCATACGCGACGTCACCTTGTCCCCCTCGCGTCCCGCATAGGGGGAATCGTTGATCGAGAAGGTCATTGCCAGCGTTGGCGGGTCAATGGGCTGCGAGGGAATGGCCTCTGACACGCTTGGATCGGCAAGGGTATCGGCTACGGTCGGTTTCTCCAATCCGGCGATGGCCACGATATCACCTGCGCGCGCTTCCTCGACCGCCTCACGCCTGAGGCCACGGAACGCCAGCAGCTTGGTCAGGCGGGATTGCTCGATCACCTTGCCGTCGCGGGTCATGGCATGCAGCGGCATGTTTACCCGCGCCACGCCCTCGGCGATGCGTCCGGTCAGGATGCGCCCCAGGTAGGGGTCATACTCCAAGGTCGTCGCCAGAAGCTTGAAAGGCTTCTTTTGGTCGCCCTCGGCCAAAGGCACGCGCCGGGCAATGGCGTCGAAAAGCGGCGCCAGATTCTCGCGCGGATCATTTTCCAGATCATCGACCGCCCAGCCATCACGACCAGAGGCAAAGAGCGTGGGGAAGTCCAGCTGCTCCTCATCGGCATCTAGCGCGCTAAAGAGATCGAAGACCGCATCCTGCACCCAGAAGGGACGCGCATCGGATTTGTCAATCTTGTTGACGACCACGATGGGCTGCAATCCGCGGCGCAGGGCCTTCATGGTCACGAACTTGGTTTGCGGCATCGGACCCTCAGCGGCATCGACCAGCAGCAAAACACCATCGACCATCGAAAGAATACGCTCGACCTCACCGCCGAAATCGGCGTGACCGGGCGTATCGACGATGTTTATACGCTCGCCCTTCCACTCAACCGAGGTACATTTTGCGAGGATGGTGATGCCGCGCTCGCGCTCCAGATCGTTGCTGTCCATCGCGCGTTCAGCCATATGCTGATTCTCACGAAAGGTGCCCGACTGGCGGAGCATGGAATCGACCAACGTGGTCTTTCCATGGTCAACGTGGGCGATGATCGCCAGATTGCGGATGCGTCCGCTCATGGTTTTTAGAGTCCGTGGCTCAGTTAATGCCGAGGCGCGTCTTCGCCAGCTCTTTCAAGCTGGTCTCCGGCCGCGCGCCGTAGTGGGAAATTATCTCCGCCGCTGCTATCGCGCCCAGACGGCCGCAGGTCGCCAAATCGAGCCCCTGCGCATAGCCATGGAGGAAACCTGCAGCGTAAAGGTCTCCGGCGCCGGTGGTGTCTACCACCTTTTGTACCGGTTCTGCATCAATTACCTGCATATCATCGCCAGAAAGTATGATTGAGCCCTTCTCGCTGCGGGTCAGCGCGGCAACCTTGCAGTGCCCGCGCACCTTTTCCAGCGCCTCGTCGAAGGTGGTCACCTGATAGAGCGAGAGAATCTCCTGCTCATTGGCGAACAATAGATCAACATGCCCCGCCACGAGGTCCAGAAAGGACTCGCGATGACGGTCCACGCAGAAAGGGTCCGAAAGGCTGAGCGCAACCTCGCCGCCGGCATCATGAGCCGTTTCGGCGGCGCGCAGGAACGCTGCCTTCGCTGGTGGCGCGTCCCAAAGATACCCCTCTAGATAGGTGATCTTCGACGCCGCAATCGTGGTGGTATCAACATCCTCCGGCGCTATCTGCACGGATGCCCCCAGAAAGGTGTTCATGGTCCGTTGGGCATCCGGCGTTACCAGAATCAAGCAACGCGCCGTCGGCTCGCCGGTCATCGCAGCCGGGGTTTCGAATGCAACGCCGGACGCGCGAATGTCATGGCGAAAGATGCCGCCGAGTTGATCGTTTCGCACCTTTCCAATGAAGGCGGCGCGGCTCCCCAACTGGGCCAAACCGACCATCGTGTTGGCGACGGACCCTCCGGAGACCTCGCGGCCCGGTCCCATCGCATTGTACAGGCTCTCGGCACGCTGTGCGTCGATCAGGGTCATGACCCCCTTTTCCAATGCCTCTTGCTGCAAGAAGGCGTCATCTGCAGGTGACAGGACATCGACAATAGCATTGCCGATACCAACCACGTCATAAGGCTGTTGGGTCATGAGGTCGTTTCCTTTCGCGCAATTCTGCTTTGCGCGCGCAGCTTTACCGCCTGACCGCCCGAGGAGCAATGGCGAAGGCGGAATCCGGCCTTCAACGGTACGGCATTCGGTCCAACGCCATCATGAAGGGATGCGCGAGAGCCTTGCCCCGAGGCCTCGGGTCGCGCTAAACCCCTGCTCATGTTCTCAAGCCTTGCCAAATCCTTCGCCCAGCTCTCCGACCCGCGCGTCCGCAAAGTGGTCTGGTGGAGCATTCTCTTGGCGCTCGGCGTCTTCATTCTGCTGTGGATCGGCTTCGGCTTCCTGCTGTCATGGGGTGGCGATTCGCTGGCCGCCTGGCTTCAGTCGCTGGGCTGGGAGGGATTCCTCCTGCGCTCGGTCGAGTGGCTGGCTGCCGCCGCCTCTGTCGGCGCACTGCTGATTGTCTCGCTCCTGGTCTTTCCGGGGGTGGTCGGCATTCTGATTCCGCTTTACCTGGATCAGGTAGCCGACGCCGTCGAGGACAGGCATTATCCCGGCTTGCCGCCAGCGCGTCCGCAGCGTTTGGCTGAAATGCTGCTGGACGCCCTCCGCCTGGTCGGTGCGACGGTTGCGCTCAACTTGCTGGCATTGCCATTTTATCTGATTTTCCTATTCATACCTGGCCTCAACCTACTGCTGTTCTACCTGCTCAACGGCTATCTGCTGGGACGGGAGTACTTCGAGCTGGTTGCGGTCCGACGCTTGGCGCGTAGCGAATTGAAACCGGCTTGGAAAGCCAGGAAGGGGCGTTATCTGGTAGCAGGTGCGTTAATAACCTTCCTCCTAACCATTCCGCTGGTTAATCTGATAGCGCCCGTCGTGGCCACGGCCTTCATGGTTCACCTCTTTCAGAACCCATCAAAGGCCTGAGGGCGGCGACCGTTCGCAAGCTGGCAGGCCGGTGGTTCATAAGGGAGTTTCAGGGGATGTTCGGGAAGAAAAACAAAGACGGCGGAAACAGCCCCAGCGATCCGCGGACAAGGGATACAAACCCACGGGGTCCACGCCCGGCCGGGACGGAACGTGAGGAGACGAGACCGCTGCGCCGTACAACCGGCGAGTTGCCACTCACGCCGCCAAGTCGCCAGGAATTCGCCGGCCCCACTGAGCGTTACGACCCCACGGAGCGCTATGCAACGAGCGCGCCGCGCGCCGCGGAACCATCGCCGCCACCAGTTGCGCCGGTCGCTCCAGCGCCCAGCATTCCCGGCACCAGGGATTCCAGCGAAGGCGAGGGTCAGCGCCTATCCGTTGGCAAGGGCATCAGCCTAACCGGCGAGATTCGCAACTGCGAGAGCCTGTTTGTCGAAGGCGAGGTCGAGGTCAAGCTGACGGACTGCAAGTGGTTGAAGATTGCGGCAGGCGGCTTGGTCAAGGGTACGGCCACGGTTGAGAATGCCGAAATCAGCGGTTCCTTTATCGGCGAGCTTACAGTTCGCGGCTGCCTAAGCGTCAAGCGAGGTGGCCTTGTCGAGGGCGACACGAAGTATACTGAACTTGAGATCGAACGCGGCGGCCGCCTGACCGGCAAGAGCGACAAGAACGAACTGGACTCCTGACCCCCATGCACCTGCCGACCGCCCGCCTCGCATCGCTTCTTTTGCTTGCCTTGACCGTGAGTGCTTGCCAACAGACTGCGCTTGCGCCCAGCGCCTCCTTGCCAGCGCAGTCCCCGGCTCCGGCGCCAAGTAAGCCCGCAGCAACACCGTCGGATCTAGCCGGGCTCGATGCTAACGGCCTTGATGCGCTTCTGGGACGGCCGACCGTGATCCGACGCGAGGCCGATGCCATGATATGGCAGTATCACGCTCGCGGATGCGTGCTTGATCTATTCCTCTATGCCAATGCGCCGGATAGAACCCAGCGGCTCGTGCATCTCGAGGCGCGCAGCAACGATGACGCCAGCCCTCTGGAAACCGGCGCCTGCTTGGCGGAACTTTCAGACCCCTCCCGGCACCTGACCGCCAACGCCGACTGACGCCGGCCGATCAGGACTTACGCCGACTCGCCTTGGGCGGCTTGCTGACAAAGTCCTGTTCGCTGGTCTTCTGTTTGAAGCTGCAAAGATCCTTGACGACGCAGCGCGGGCATTCGGGCTTGCGCGCCTTGCAAACATAGCGGCCGTGCAGGATCAACCAGTGATGCGCATGCAGCATGCGATCCTCCGGCACGGCTTTCAGCAACTTCAACTCAACCGCCAGCGGCGTCTTTCCAGGTGCCAGCCCAGTGCGGTTCGAGATACGGAAAATGTGCGTATCCACGGCCATGGTCGGCTGGCCGAAAGCCACATTGAGCACGACATTGGCGGTCTTGCGGCCAACCCCCGGCAAGCTTTCCAGGGTTTCCCTGTCCGCAGGGACCGCGCCGCCGTGTTCCTCTATAAGGATACGGCACAAGGCAATGATGTTCTTGGCCTTGGAATTAAAGAGTCCGATGGTTTTGACATAGTCCTTCAAGCCCTCCTCGCCCAGCGCCAGGATTTTTTCCGGCGTGTCGGCGACGGGAAAGAGCTTCTGCGTTGCCCGGTTGACGCCCGCGTCGGTCGCCTGGGCCGAAAGTACGACCGCGACCAGCAAGGTGAAGGGTGAGGTATAGTCCAGCTCGCTCTTCGGTTCCGGCATCGAGGCCGCCAAACGGTCAAAAAAGGTGACAACATCGGCTTTCTTCATGAATCGTATTTCCCTTGTGAGTCTTGGGCCCTCTGCAGCCTCTCTCTTGGCACCGTTCGCCTCTCGGCTTTATTCTCTTCTTATGACACAGAGCAACCCTTTGCCCGAAGGAAATGAAGCAGTCGTCTTCGACGCTTTGCTGGAGCCGCACCGCAGCCTCAGCCCGCTCGGTTTCCTGTTGCTGATGACAGCGATCTGCTGCCTCAGCGGGGCGGCGGGGCTTTTCTTTTTCCTCGTGGGCGCCTGGCCGGTAGTCGGATTCCTGGGCCTCGACGTGTTGTTGGTTTATCTGGCCTTTCGCGCCAACTACCGCAGTGCCCGGATGTTCGAGCGGTTGTCCTTGACGCCGCAACAGCTTCACGTGCAGCGCGTGGGGCCCAGCGGACAGGCGTGGGAATGGTGGTTTCAACCCGCTTGGCTAAAAGTCGAGATCGACGACCCGCCCGAACCGGACAGCCCTCTCCTGCTGCGATCTCACGGCCGCAGCCTTACAATCGGGGCGTTCCTGACCGCCGAAGAACGGCTCGACCTAGCCCAAGCACTGCGCGGAGCGTTGGCAAACCTATCCTGGCGAACCGCGCCGCTTAACGTCCCCCCGCCACCCTCAAGATAGCGCCTGTAACGTAAGAAGCTGCGTCCGAGAGCAGCCACAAGACCGGCTCGGCGATTTCGTCGGGGCTGCCAGGACGGGCCAGGGGAATCATGGGCGCGATCTTCGCCACGCGGCCTATGACGCCGGATTCGCGCTCGTGAATCTCGGTATCTGTCAGGCCCGGCGCGACCGCGTTCACGCGGATGCCGTCATCGCCCAATTCCTTGGCAAGACCCTGGGTAAAGGAGTCGACCGCACCCTTGGTCGCGGCGTACCAGGTGTACTCGTTCGGAGAGCCCAGGGTCGCGGCACTGGAGGAGATATTGACGATAGCGCCACCCGCACCGCCATGGCGGGTAGAGGCGCGGCGCACGAAGCTGCGCGCGCAGTTGATCACACCCATGACATTGACCGCGACGACGCGTTCCATTGTAGCGGTTTCGGCCTCGTCAAGACGGCTGGCGCGGCCCGTCAGGCCCGCATTGTTCACCAGATAGCGAACCGGGCCCAATGCAGATTCCGCCCCGTCAAAAAGCGCTTCCACCTGGGTTGCGTCCGCGACATCGCCGGGCAGGGCCACGGCTCTGCCACCGGCCGCTTGTATCTCCTTGGCCAGTGCCTCGGCCTCGGCGGCCGAGCGACTGTAGTTGATGGCCACGGCGTAACCGCGCGTAGCGGCAAGCCGCGCCACGGAAGCGCCGATACCGCGACCTCCGCCGGTCACCAGAAGACAAGGTTTATCAGCCATCGCGACCATCCCTCTCGCTTTTAACTTATCGAAACTCCTGCCCGAAGCTTCCCAGCCACGGGCCACGATCTCAAGCCCAAACCACCCCTGAGTCCAACATGGCGTGGTTGCAAGATACCAAGGAAGGAAGGCGGCTGGCCCGGTGGAAGTGCCCCGGGCCGGTCTGTGGGAGAGGGAGAGGGAGAGTCGACCGGCCCGGGACGAAGCAGTTCAGTGATGAACTGCGACCTATTAGGTCGGTGTTTCAAGGAAGCGGTCTTCTGTCCGGATTACACCGGGACGGATACCGATAGCTCGCCGGCCAAGGAAACAGGCAAGAAACGCCCGAAACCCATCAGCGCAAAGCCCAAACGAACGTCCATTTTTCCGGAACGTCCTGGCCCCCACTGTCACCGGTCGGTTGCTGCTTCCAGGAAGGCACCGACTTCTTATGACACAGCCGGATCGTTCAGCGATCCGACCTGTGCCAATCATTTAGGGCTAAAGATCACCGTTACGCAACAGCAAAACATGCCTCGAACCTTCAGACCCGGCGTTCCACCATCAGCTTCTTGATCTCGCCGATGGCTTTGGCGGGGTTGAGGCTCTTGGGGCAGGTCTTGGTGCAGTTCATGATCGTGTGGCAGCGATAGAGGCGGAAGGGGTCCTCAAGCTGATCCAGACGCTCCCCGGTGAACTCGTCACGGCTGTCGGCGATCCAGCGATAGGCCTGCAGCAACACAGCCGGACCCAGATAGCGATCGCCGTTCCACCAGTAACTGGGGCAGGAGGTGGAGCAGCAGAAACACAGGATGCATTCCCACAGGCCATCCAGCTTGGCTCGCTCGTCCGGGGTTTGGAGACGCTCGCGCTCCGGTGCTGGCGTCGTGCTTTTCAACCAGGGTTCGATCGAGGTGTACTGGGCGTATACCTGATTGAGATCGGGCACCAGGTCCTTGACCACCGGCATGTGCGGCAAGGGATAGACCTTCACGTCTTCCTTCACTTCCTCGACGAACTTGGTGCAGGCCAACGTGTTGGTGCCATCGATGTTCATAGCGCAGGAACCGCAAACGCCCTCGCGGCAGGACCGGCGAAAGGTCAGCGTCGGATCGATCTCGTTTTTAATCTTGATCAGCGCATCCAGAACCATCGGCCCGCAGTCGGCCATATCCACCGTGTAGCTGTCGACGCGCGGGTTCTGCCCGCCATCGGGGTCCCAACGGTAGACCTTGAAGGTCTTGGGCTTTTTGGCGCCAGCAGCATTACCCCAGGTCTTGCCTTCTTGAACGCGAGCGTTCTTTGGCAGCGCAAATTCGGCCATATCTTCCTTGCCTCTCTTGTCTCGTCTTTACCGGTCCAGCGCTCAGTAAACCCGCGCTTTAGGCGGGAAGGACTGCACTTCGTTGGTCATGGGCTGCAGGTTGACGCGGCGGTCGCCGAAGGTGACCTTACCCTCGTCGTCGCACCACACCAGCGAGTGCTTCATCCACTTTTCATCGTCCCGATCCGGGAAATCCTCGCGGGCATGCGCGCCGCGGCTTTCCTCCCGGCGCGCCGCCGTGGTCATGGTGGTCATCGCCTGGTACATCAGATTGTCGTACTCCAAGGTCTCCACCAGATCGGAGTTCCAAATGAGCGAGCGGTCGCTGACCGCCAAATCACCACTCTCCTGCCAGACGGCCTCAAGCTTCTTGACGCCTTCCTCCAGCACTTCGCCGGTTCGGAAGACCGCCGCGTGATCCTGCATGGCGCGCTGCATCTTGGCGCGCAACACGGACGTTGCCTGGCCGCCTTTGGCGTGGCGCAGGCGGTCCAGACGCTCCAGCGCCCGCTCGTCCGCATTTGCGAGTAGGGGCTTTTGGCTTTCCCCGGGCTTCAGTATGTCCGCGCAGCGCAGCGCGGCTGCACGCCCGAAGACAACCAGGTCAAGCAGCGAGTTCGACCCGAGGCGGTTGGCGCCATGCACCGAGACGCAACCGGCCTCGCCCACGGCCATCAGGCCCGGGACGGTCCGGTTCTCGTCCTTGGGATCGCCCGCCAGCACTTCACCGTGCAGGTTGGTCGGGATACCGCCCATGTTGTAGTGACAGGTCGGCAGTACCGGGATTGGCTCACGGGTCACATCGACGCCGGCGAAAATCTTCGCCGTCTCGGAAATACCCGGTAGACGCTGGTGCAGCGTCTCGGGATCGAGATGCTCAAGATGCAAATGGATATGATCCTTGTTCGCGCCGACACCACGACCTTCGCGGATTTCCATGGTCATGGAGCGGCTGACGACATCGCGGCTCGCCAAGTCCTTGGCGGAGGGGGCATAGCGCTCCATGAAACGCTCACCTTCCGAGTTGGTGAGATAACCGCCTTCGCCGCGCGAGCCTTCGGTAATCAAACAGCCCGCGCCATAGATGCCGGTCGGGTGGAACTGCACGAACTCCATATCCTGCAAGGGCAGGCCCGCGCGAGCGGCCATGGCATTGCCGTCGCCGGTCTGGGTATGCGCGCCGGTGCAGGAGAAGTAGACGCGGCCATAACCGCCTGTTGCCATTATGGTCATCTTGGAGCGGAAGCGGTGAATCTTGCCGTCATCCAGATTCCAGGCAACCACGCCCCTGCACTCGCCGTCCTCCATCATGAGATCAAGGGCGAAGTACTCGATGAAGAACTCGGCGTTCCGCCGCAAAGACTGCTGATAAAGCGTATGCAAGATGGCATGCCCGGTCCGGTCGGCGGCGGCGCAGGTGCGCTGCGCCGTACCCTTGCCGTATTCTGTGGTCATGCCACCGAAGGGGCGCTGATAAATTTTGCCCGCGTCGGTCCGACTGAAGGGAACGCCGTAGTGCTCCAGTTCGATGATGGCCGGAATGGCTTCCCGGGTCATGTATTCGATGCAGTCCTGATCGCCCAGCCAATCCGATCCCTTGACGGTATCGTACATGTGCCAGCGCCAGTCATCCTCGCCCATGTTTCCCAGCGCCGCGGAGATGCCGCCCTGTGCCGCCACAGTGTGGCTTCTGGTCGGGAAAACCTTCGTGATACAGGCCGTTTTCAGACCTGCTTCCGCCAACCCCAGCGTTGCGCGCAGCCCCGCGCCACCAGCGCCGACGACCACGACGTCGTAGGTATGATCGACGATCTCGTAGGCCTTTCCGCCGGTGGATGCCGTTGAGGTCTTGTTGCCCTTCGCTTCAGCCATTGTTGGCCCCTTAAACCATAATCTTGAGAACAGAGAGCGTGGCCGCCAGACCCAGTACGATACAGGCGAACTTCACGGCGATGATGCTGGCGATCTTGATGCCTTCCTGGTGGACGTAATCCTCAATCACGACCTGCAAACCCAGGGCGGCGTGATAAAAGGTCGCAATGATCAACAGGATCATCAGACCCCCGGACAAAGGGGACGAAAGCCAATGCAGGAAGGTTCCGTAGTCCGCGCCAACCATCGAGATGACCGACACGACAAACCAGAGACACAAGGGGACCAAGGCGATCGCCGTCAGGCGCTGGCTCCACCAATGGCCGGTGCCGTCCTTAGCGGATCCCAGACCGCGAACCCGGGCGAGCGGCGTGCGCAAGCTCATAGTATCAACCTCCGATCGAATAGCCGAGAACCCAGGCCAGCAGCGTTAGAACAGCCGTCGCACCGAGCACGATCTTGCCGCTCAGATAAGCCACGTCGAGCTCATAGCCGTAGCCCGCATCCCAGACCAGATGGCGAATGCCATTGCATAGATGATAGAAAAGCGCCGCGCTCCAGCCGAACAGCAGCAGCTGTCCGAAGAACGAGCCAATGAAATCCTGAGCTGCGTGATAGCTTTCCGGGCCACCCGCGGCAGAGACCAACCAGTAAACCAGCAGCAAGGTACCCACGGCCAAAGCCACGCCGGTCAGGCGATGGGCAATCGACAGCATGGTGGTCAATTGCGGGCGGTAAACCTGTAGGTGCGGGGAAAGTGGTCGCTTACTGTTGCTCGTCATTGCCCAGTCTTTCTTCCCTCTTGTACAGCATGCCAGAAGCGACCACGAAGGCCGCAGGCAATAGGATTTCCCGACTAATTGCACACCACCGGCGAACGCCGGCATTGTGGTGCGCCAGCGAAAGGCGCCTTGGTCCAAGGCACCACATCTCAATGAGTTTATTTAGACCGCAGTGCAGCATCAAGTCAACGCACCGCCGCGCCAAAGACGCCGATCACCGAGCCGAGGTGTCCCGTGCCAGGCGCTTTGGGCCTTCAGCCCCGGTCTATCCGGCAAAGGAAGCAGTTGTTGCTGGCCGAGCGGACGTGGAGATAGGCAACTCCTTCTTCTGCCAGCATTGCTTCGGCCGTCTCGGCCAGCTGGCCGCCGGGCACTATTCGGCCCGTGCCATAGCGGATACGATTGTCGGCACCGTAGCCGCGCACCAAAACTTGATGATAGCTCCGTAGCATGGGCGGCACCCCGGCCGTCTCCTCGTGCCGAGGGCAGGACTCGCCGTGCAAGAAAATCGGGCCAAGCTCGGCGTAGGGTTGCTTATCGGGAAATGGCCGGTGCGCCAGGATCAAATACCGCTGCCCGGCTGCCACCGTGCTCAGGCAGTGACGGCAAGGAACGCCGTCACCATCCGAGATGTGAACCTCGGGTTTTTGGTCGTTGGCGTCCAGGCCACCGGCCTGATAGGTCTCAACGACATCTGTCGCAAGAGCCGTAAAGCGTATTCGGGTCATCGTGACCTCCGGCAAGCAGGATTAAGAACATCGATCTTCATCCTGACAAGCGCGTCGGCTTCCCGCACTCCGAAGCTTGCGCTCTAGGCGCCGGTTCGACGAAAAACTTTCACAACCGTGAGAACATGGGCCTCTTCCGCCGATAGCAAGAAAGCCGGGCAAGGCGTGCTGTCCGCTAGGTGGGTAAGCTTTCCGGCCTCGGTAAGCACCGTCAAGCAATCGAGGTACCGCTTGGCATGATCGCCATCACCGCGCAAACCGACGACCATCACGCCGCCCGGGCGCAGAACGCGCGTCATTTCATGAAAGGATTCGCCCGGCGCATGCCCCGCTGTGAAGGTCCCGGCTCCAACCACAGCGGCGAAGCTGGCGTCGTCGAACGGCAGACGCTCGCCAAGCACACCCTGAACACAGTCCCGATAAACGCCGCGCGACTTGGCAACGGCTAGCATGGCGTCACTCATGTCCAACGCCACCAGGTCACGCAGCCCAAACGCATGCAGCAAGACCGCGACCAACCCGGTTCCGGCGCCACAGTCGAGCAGCGGGCCTTCCCCGGCAGGCAAATACCGCGCGGCCATACCCGCCACCAGGGCATGAGGGGTGTAGCCGAGCGCCATCACATCGCCGTCGTAGCGTTTCGCCCAACCTGCGTACTCTTGCTCCAGAGCCGCGCGGTCCTTGGCGCCGTATACCTTTTCCAACCTGTTCAGAACGTCGTCGCTCATCGCCTCACCGGGCTACCAGGGACTTCAACCTTCTGTTGGCGACAGCCAGCATGGCCAGGTCCGGCTGGCCCGCGGCCCGCAGCTCTCCGATCATCTGCTCGGCGCGGCTGACCAGCATACGCCGTTCCTCCGTCCAGGCGTCCAGCATCTGCATGGGATTCTGTTTAGCTTTAATACCATCCAGGATGCGGTTCTCCATCTCGCTCTGCAGTTCATAGAGGTCGTCCACGATGGCCGTGACCGCCAATTTGTCCCAGGCGTTGTCGCTCGGTAGCTTCGCCGCCGCCCGCCGCAGCCAATCGAAGCCGAATCGCTGCCCGACGGCGAAGTAGGTGCGTGCGGCGTCTTCCACCGACAGCCCGGCGGCATGCGCGGTGTCGACGATATCGCCAGCGGGCACCAGCCAGGGGAAGGCCGCAATTCGCTCAGCCAGCTCCTCAGGGACACCTTCGGCGGTCAAGCGGCCCGCAGCGGTTGTCAGGACTTTCACATCCTCCTGTGGCAGAACGGTTTTCAAACAGGCCGCCAAAGCCCGCGTGCCGTCCCGGTAGCGTTTAACCGTCTGGGATATGTGCATTGGCTGGGCAACGTGACGCAACAACCAAACGGTGCCGCGTTCCACCAAACGGCCGCACTCGGCAATCATGGTGTACTGCGCTTTCGTTGGCACTTTGTTATCCAGGCCCTCGATGTCCGACCAGCGATCGCGCAACTCAAAAATCTCACGCGCGACCGTGTAAGCACGCGCGATGTCGTCCGAGGGCAAACCGGTTTTCTCGGCAACCTCATGCACGAAGGAAATACCCGCCCGATTGATGATCGAGTTTGTAACTACGGTTGCCGCGATTTCCCGCCGCAAGCGGTGGTTCTCAATCTGCGGCCCGTACTTCTTGCGCAGCGGGGTCGGGAAGTAGTTGACCAAATCTTCCATCAGATCCGGATCGTCCGGCAGATCGGATCCCAACAGTTCGTCGTACAGCGCGATCTTGGAGTAGGAAAGGAGCACCGCTAGTTCGGCGCGCGAGAGGCCCTGGCGCTTTTTCATGCGCTCGTCGATCACCTCGTCGTCCGGCAGATACTCGATCGCGCGACTCAACAACCCTTGTTTTTCAAGGGACCGCATATACCGAGCGATCCGATCCAGCAAGTGAGCGCTCATACCGTGGGTGACCGAAATGGCCTGGGTCTGTAGGTAGTTGTCCCGCAGCACCAGATCCGCCACCTCGTCGGTCATCTGGACCAGCAGCTTATCGCGCTGCTTGCGCGTCAGGTCGCCGGCCTGTTCGGCATCTCCCAACAAGATCTTGATGTTGACCTCGTGGTCGGAGCAATCGACGCCCGCCGAGTTATCGATGGCATCGGTATTCAGGCGCACGCCCAGCAGGCCGCATTCCGTACGGGCCCGTTGTGTCATGCCCAAATTGGCACCCTCCCCGACAACCTTGCATCGAAGCTCACGCGCATCGACCCGGAGCGCGTCGTTGGCGCGGTCTCCGACCTCAAGATGCGACTCCTCCGATGATTTGACGTAAGTGCCGATGCCGCCAAACCATAGCAGTTCCGCCTCGGAGCGTAGGATCGCCTGGATAAGCTCGTTCGGGGTGACCTGATCCACCTTGATGCCGAAGAGTTTTTTGATCTCGGGCGTGAGCTTGATCGACTTGGCCTTGCGTTCGAAAACGCCGCCGCCTTTGGAAATCAGCTTGGCGTCGTAATCACTCCAGGCGGACCGCGGCAGATCGAACAATCGTTGGCGTTCCTTGTGGCTGCTTGTCGGGTCAGGGTTGGGGTCCACGAAAATATGGAGATGGTTGAAGGCAGCCTGCAGGCGAATGCAGGGCGACAGCAACATGCCGTTTCCGAACACGTCACCCGACATGTCGCCGCAGCCGACAACCGTGAAGGGTTCCTTCTGAATATTCTTGCCGAGTTCCCGGAAGTGGCGCTTCACCGATTCCCAAGCGCCGCGCGCTGTGATCGCCATCTTCTTGTGATCATAACCGGCCGATCCACCGGACGCAAAAGCGTCGTCCAACCAGAAGCCGTACTCAGCCGAAACACCATTGGCGATGTCGGAGAAGGTCGCCGTACCCTTATCGGCGGCCACAACCAGGTAGGGGTCGTCCTCATCGTGCCGAACGACATAGGGCGGCGGTACGATTTCGCCCTTCACGAGATTGTCCGTGACGTCCAGCAAGCTTCTTATGAACAATCGGTAGCAGGCTATCCCCTCCTCCAAGAGGGCTTCGCGGCCGGCTTCGGGTGGCGGCGACTTCTTGAGCACGAAACCGCCCTTTGAACCAACCGGCACGATCACCGCGTTCTTGACCTGCTGGGCCTTGACCAATCCCAGAACCTCGGTGCGGAAATCCTCCCGACGGTCCGACCAACGCAACCCGCCGCGGGCAACCTTGCCGAAACGCAGATGCACGCCCTCGACCCGCGGCCCGTAGACGAAAATCTCGCGGAACGGTCTGGGTTGAGGCAGTTCCTCCAGATCGCGGGAGGCAAACTTTAGGGACAGGCAGGGCTTTTCGCCGTTGTCGCTGGTTTGCTGGTGGAAGTTCGTCCGCAGTGTCGAAAGGATTGCATTCAAGAAACGTCGGATGATGCGATCCTGGTCCAGGTTCGAAACCCCTTCCAAACCCTCTTCAATGCGGGTTACCAGCTCCTTCTGCAGCTTCGCCCGTTCGTCGCCTAGCGCCGGATCGAAACGCACCTCGAACAGCTCAACCAGCAGTCGCGAAAGCTCGGGGTTGGCTGAAAGTGTCTCTTCCATGTAATCCTGACTGAAAGGGATCGCCGCTTGACGTAGGAATTTGCAGTAAGCGCGCAGAATGATGACTTGCCGTGCGCCCAAGCCGGCTCGAATCACGAGCTGATTGAAGCCATCGTCTTCCATCTCCCCTGCCCAAACACGGGCGAAGGTCTCGTGAAAGGCGGCCTTTACTCTTGTGAGGTCAATCGCGTGACCGTCGCGGGTGCGCGCATGAAAATCGTGAATCCATACCGACTTGTCCGCCTGTTGAGGACGCACTTCGAAGGGGACCTCCGAGATGACCTTCAGACCCATGTTCTCCAGCATCGGCAAAACATCCGAAAGCGGAACCGGTTCTGCGCCATGGTAAATCTTGAAATGAATGTGATCCTCGGCCTTTTCCAATGGTCGATAAAGGTTCATCGACAACTTGCCGGTTTTCAAAGTGTCGCCAACGCGGGCAATGTCGAACACCGCCGTGCGCGCCAGGTTGGTCTCAGAGTAATTAGCTGGAAAAGCGCGTTGGTAACGCCGAGCCGTCGTAAGACCGCGCTCTTCGCCCATTTCCTCGACCAGGGCTTCTTCGAGCAAGTCCGTCCAGGCGCGACTTGCTTCCGCGAGATGCTGCTCCAGAAGATCGTGATCGACGGCCGGCACCTTGCCCTGTTGAGTCCTGACAACGATATGGACGCGCGCCAGAGCCTCGTCCGATAGCTGGGTATAGGTCGCATTCACAACGCCGTTGTAGGCATCGGCCAGGATTTCCTGGAACTTAACCCGCAAGTTCGTATCGAAACGATCGCGCGGCGTAAAAACCAAACAGGAGACGAAGCGTTCGAAAGGGTCATGCCGAACAAACAAAGCCGTGCGACGGCGCTCCTGCAGGTGAAGAATGCCGAGCGCTATCTCCAGCAAGCGGGTTTCGCTGATCTGAAACAACTCGTCGCGCGGATAGCTATCCAGTATGTGCTGCAAGGCCTTGGCGTCGTGGCTACCGGACGCAAACCCAGCTTTAGCGATAACGTTTTCCACCTTCTGGCGCAGCACAGGGATCTCGCGCGGATTGCGTGAATAGGCCGCCGAGGTAAAAAGGCCGAGGAAAAGCTTTTCGCCCTTGACCTTGCCCTTGGCGTCAAAAGACTTGATGACCACGGTATCCATGTGAACCGCCCGGTGCACGGTCGCGCGGCGATTGGCCTTGGTAATCCGCAGCAAGGTTGGGCGGCGTACGAAATCCTGAACGTCGGGCGGCAGGTCCCCTAGATTGCGCAGACCATCGAAAACCGAATACTCGGTGTCCCGCAACACGCCCAGACAGCTCTTCTCGTCGATGCGGGCTACGGCTTTCTTGCCCTGCCCCTCGAAGCTGTATTCGCGATAACCCAGATAGGTGAAATGATCGTCGTCTAGCCAGGATAGAAAGGCCAAGGCCTCATCCAGCTCTTTCTTGGGCAAGTCCGGCGGCATTTTCTTCAGTTCCGCCACGCGGTCACGCAAGCGTTGGCGCATCTCCTTCCAGTCCACAACCGACGCCCGTACGTCGGCCAGCACAGAAAGCAGCCGCTCCTCGATCACTTTATGATTTTCGGCAGGCTGCTCAGCAACCTGAACATGCATGATGGATTCGTTCGCGCCTTTACCGGCTGATTTTCCCGGCAACTGGAAGGCTGTCAGACAACCCTTGGCATCCCGCGAGACCTGCAGGATCGGGTGGATGACTAGAGCGACATCTGCCTCATGCCTAGCCAGCTCCGCCGTAACCGAGTCCACCAGGAACGGCATGTCGTCGTTTATGATCTCGACAACCGTGTGGGAGCTTTTCCAACCGTGTTCCTCTTGTTGCGGGTTATAGACGCGAACTTGTGGCTGTCCGACAACAGCGCGTTTGCGGGCAAAGTTCCAGATGGACAGGGCCGCACCGTATAGGTTGTCGGCGGTTTCATCGGCCAAGTCGATCGCCGGCACGGTGCTGTAGAACGCCCGCACAAACCGCTCCGTCTCCGTCGCGCGATCCGCCGCCACGCGCTCACGAACCAATGCTACAACCTTCTCAACCAGCTCTTCCTTGAGCTGCTCGGCCCGTTTGGCCATGACTTTCCCTCCGCTTCATAACCGCAAACTGGATGGGCCCCGGACACTTTTCCCGGCGATCCGGACCACTTTCCAACACCCTTGCCTCTTGATGGGCCTAGGCCCGAGGCTAGCCCATCCCTACCACGACCGAAAGCCCTGGAATGGGCAAAACGACATGCTATCCTATTTGCATGAAGCTTTCGCAAATCTGGCTTGCAACCGTATTTCTATTGCTCTTTCTGACTCCTCAGGTTTGGGCTTCGAAGGCTTTTGCGAGCGCCGCGCTCGAAGCAGCGTTGCGCGAAGCCCTGGATAAAGTCGCCGCCACGACCACCGGTGAGGACGACATCGCGGAGTTGGCCCTGCTTCACCGTTTTTACACGGAACGGGATTGGCAGGCGCTGTGGGTCGGGGAAGATCGTGCCTTACCCTCCGCCTTCCGGCTGGGCGAGGTCCTTAAGAACGCGGACGAGGAAGGACTCGATCCGACGGATTACCATTCACCCGCAATCCAGGCGCTTCTGGCTTCAGCCAAGGTCGACCTGCTGGCGCCCCTGGAAATACGTCTGACCCAGTCCCTGGTTCGCTATGGCGCCGATTTGAATGGGGGACGCCTGGTCCCGCGTCAGGTGGACCCGGAATTGTTCGTTTATCCGCGTGACCTCGACCGTTACGCTTTACTGCAAGCGGTTGCGGGAGGTGGCGACGTTTCGGAGATTCTGGCAGGCCTTGCCCCCCAGGACGACAGCTACCGGGCCTTGAAGTCGGTATTGGCGCGGTACCGATTGCTTGCCGCGATGGGCGGATGGAATAAAATCGGCGACGGCTCGACGCTCGACCCCGGCGTACGGGATGATCGCGTGATCGCTCTGCGAACGCGGTTGCGCACCACGGGCGAGTTGCGCATCGCCGATGAAGGCATTCCCGATGACCCCCGGCTTTACGACGCGACGCTGCAACGCGCGGTCGAGCGCTTCCAAGCAAACCACGGCCTGGGTGTCGACGGGCGGGTCGGCAAGAACACTTTGGCCCACCTCAACACATCCGTTGAAGCCCGTGTCCAACAGATCTTGGCGAACCTCGAACGAGAACGCTGGGTCGCGGGCAAGCCCGTCGGTCGCCACCTCGCCGTCAATCTTGCCGACTTTACCCTCCGCCTCTATGACGAGGGGCGCGAGGCATTTACTTCCAAGGTCGTAATTGGAACGCCCTACAATCGAACACCGGTGTTCCGGCGTGACATGACCTATTTGGAAATCAATCCCTTCTGGAACGTTCCACCCTCGATTGCCGGCAAAGAACTTTTGCCCAAGATTCGAAAGAACCCGGCCTACCTCGAAGAGAACGGCTATGAGCTGTTCTCGAGCTGGAGCGATTCCGCCACGTTGGTCGATCCGCACACCGTTGACTGGGGCGCCGTTACAGCCGGACGCTTTCCCTACAAGATCCGCCAGAAGCCTGGTATCGACAACGCCCTCGGCCGCATTAAGTTCATGCTACCCAACGAGTTCAACATCTACCTTCACGACACCCCGGCCAAGGCTCTCTTTTCGCGCGCGGAACGAAGCTTCAGCCATGGTTGCGTGCGGGTCGATAAGCCAATTGATCTTGCAGTTGCGGTCTTGCAGGACGAAGCCACCTGGAATCGTGAACTGGTTGTCGCGGCAATCGAGAAAGGCGAGCGGCGGGTCGTCAGCCTCGCCAAGCCGCTACCGGTCCAAATCGACTACCAAACCGCTTGGGTCAACGACGCAGGGGTGCTCCAGTTCCGGGGCGACGTCTATGGCCGCGACGCCTTGTTGATCAGCGCCCTATTGGGGCCGCGCAGCACCGCCGAATCCTTGCCGACCGATTGACCCTCGCTCTTCGGTTCGCTCGGGCCTTGGAATAGAATGTTTGTTGCGTTTTTCGCTTCTTAAGGTATCTTTCTATCTTAAGACATTATGATTCGACTCGGCAGCAGGGCTGCCATCGGGTCAATACCAGGGGGTTCAACTCCAGACTGGGGCGAATTTAGCGAAGACTGGCCAGCGCCAGCAACGCGGGGGCCGCAGCGATAAGTACAGAGTTATAGATTTAACGGAGAGGATCAGCGTGACCGACGACGCCCCAAACAACCTCACACGGCGACGTTTGCTTGTTGCAGGCGCCAGCCTAGCCGCAACAAGCCTACTGCCACTCTCTCCCGCTCTTGCCGCCTCCGGCCCTTCGGTTCGAAAACTGTCCTTCCACCATTTGCACACGGGTGAAACACTGACAACGACCTTTTGGGCCGATGGCAAGTTTCAACCTCAAGGCCTCGGAAAACTCGAACGTCTGATGCGCGACTGGCGCAACGGCGCACAGCATAAGATCGACGAGGGGCTTTACCAGTTCCTCTATGCCTTACATCGCCGGATGGATACCAACTCACCTTTCGAGATTATATCGGCCTATCGGTCCCCGCAGACCAACGATGCACTCCGGCGCGTCAGTACAGGTGTCGCCAAGCGGTCCTTGCATATGGAAGGGATGGCCATCGATGTCCGCCTGCCCGGTCGACAGCTTGCAGCCCTGCGCGATAAGGCTTGGGACCTACAGTTGGGCGGTGTCGGGTACTATCCGAAATCTGATTTTATCCATCTGGACACCGGAAGAGTTAGGCGCTGGGGTTAATTAGGGTCGCGCGCGGCCGGACAGCGTCATTCAGCTAGTTCCTGCGCCGCCTCCAGAAGCGCCCTGACGGTTGGTTCCTCACTCTTGATGGCCAGACAGACCAGATACTCGCTGGTTGTCAGGTTGGCCCCTCGAATTTCCAGCTTCCGCAACCGCCTGTCGTGCCCAAATTCACTTTCGGAGACCACGCCGATCCCTAATCCGGCAGCGGCCGCTTCGGCAATTGCCTCCCGGCTGCCCACCTCCAAGGTGTTGGTCGGTGTTAGGCACGCTTCCGCCAAAGCGCGCTCCAGCCGTGCGCGGGTACCCGAACCCGGCTCGCGCAGAAGAAGTGTCTGCTGAAGCAAATCCTCGAGACCCACACTGCGTCTTTCCCGCCAAACCTGATCGCGGGCAACCATGGCAATCAGCCGATCCCGGCGTAGTAAATGACTTACGACCCCCGGGTCATTCTCCAGATCCGGCAATACAGCGACGTCGCAGCGTCGATCCTTGAGGGCTAGGCGGACAGCGCTGGTGTTGCCGAAACCAATCGATAACTGAATCTCCGGATGGCGGCGGTGAAACAGGCCAAGGATAGGCAGCAACAGGTGCGGCGCATCCGCCATAACCCGCAAGCGACCGCTGCGTAGACCCCGTGCCGAAGCCAAAAGTGCTTCCGCGGCCACTTCGTCTGCCGTGATGCGGCGGGTTACATCCCGCAAACGCCGCCCTAGATCGGTTAGATCGACGCCACGTCCGACCCGCTCGAACAACCGGACGCCGTATCGCTGCTCAAGCGCGCGCACCTGCTCTGACAACGTTGGCTGGCTCACACCAAGGCGGTCTGCGGCTTTGGTGAAGGAGCCTTCCTCCGCGACCGCATGGAACGACCGAAGCTGTAGCTTGTTGATTGGTGAATTCATAGGTCACACCAATGTAATAAATCGAAAATATCGATTTGATATATATCAGTGCAAGCTACAGATTGCATCACGTTGTTTCTCTATTGATGGTCTCCAAGGAGTAGGGCCCCATGACTGCGCAAACGAATCCCGCCATCGCTGCCTCCCCCGACGGCGACCCCTGGCTGCTGACACCCGGTCCCCTGACGACGTCAAGCAGTGTCAAGCAAGCAATGCTTCATGATTTCGGCTCACGCGATTCCCGCTTCATTGCGGTCAACGCCAGAATGCGCCAGCGATTGCTGGAGATCATCGGCGGCGAGGGGTTCGTTTGCGTGCCGTTACAGGGAAGCGGTACGTTCGTGGTGGAAGCCATGATCGGCACGTTGGTTCCCAGGGCCGGCAAGCTGCTTATCCTGATCAACGGCGCCTACGGCCAGCGCATGGCGCGCATTTGCGGCCTAATCGGCCGGAATTTCGAGGTCATGGAATGGGCCGAGAATGAGCCCGTCGACCCGACCGCCCTTGCCGAGCGGCTAGAGTCCGACCCAGGCATTAGTCATGTGGCTGTCGTTCATTGCGAAACAACTTCGGGCATTCTCAATCCGATTGCAGAGGTCGCAGAGGTTACGGCGCGCCTCGGGCGTAGCTTGCTGATCGATTCCATGAGCGCCTTTGGCGCCCTGCCGCTCGACGCCGCAAAGGTGCCGTTCGATGCCGTTGTCGCGTCTTCCAACAAATGCCTGGAGGGCGTACCGGGTATGGGTTTTTGCCTGGTAAAGCAGACCATTCTGGAAGCGGCCGCTGGCAACGCCCATGCCTTGACCTTGGACCTGCACGATCAATGGCAGGCGATGGAGAAGAACGGGCAGTGGCGCTTCACGCCGCCAACCCACGTCATCCTGGCCTTCGACCGGGCCATCGAGGAGTTTCTTGCCGAAGGGGGGCAAGCCGGACGCGGCGGACGGTACAGCAACAATCGGACGATCCTGGTCGAGGGCATGCGCAAGCTAGGTTTCGAGACGCTGCTGCCCGATGCGCTGCAAGCGCCGATCATCATCACGTTTAAAATGCCCGAGGATCCTCGCTTCGACTTTCAGCGGTTCTATGATCGCCTGGCCGAGCAGGGTTTTGTGATCTACCCAGGAAAGTTGACCGTCGCCCCCTCCTTCCGGATCGGTTGCATCGGCCGCCTGGGCGCGGAGGAAATGCGAGGCGCCTTGGCGATTATCGAGAGAACGCTGACGGAAATGGGCGTGACGAACTGCGCCGCGGCGGCCTGAAACCAGCACAAGGAAGTAGCACGATGACCAAGAGTATTACCGTTAACCAGCGCAGCTACCGTTTTCCGGAAGCACCGGTCGTGATCGTTTGCATTGACGGCTCCGAGCCGGATTACATGGAACGAGCAGTCGCGTCCGGCGACATGCCCTGGCTCGCCGGAATGCTGAACCACGGGTCCGATCTGCGGGCCGACTGTGTCGTGCCTAGCTTCACCAACCCAAACAACCTGTCGATCGTCACCGGGCAACCCCCCAGGGTACACGGCATCTGCGGCAACTTTTTCTACGACCCCGCCAGGGATGCTGAGGTGATGATGAACGATCCAGCCCTTCTGCGTGCGCCCACGCTGTTTCCGGCATTTCGCGATGCCGGCGCCAAGATCGCCATCGTCACCGCCAAGGACAAGCTGCGTCGCCTTCTAGGCCACGGCCTGAACATGGCATCCGAGCAGGTTGTTTGCTTCTCCTCGGAAAAGGCGGATCAGGCAACCTTGCCCGAGAACGGAATCGATGATGCGGTCGAGATGGTCGGGATGCCGGTTCCCGATGTTTACTCCGCCGAGTTGTCCGAGTTCGTCTTTGCCGCCGGGGTCAAGCTGATGGAACGCATGCGCCCCGACCTGATGTATCTCTCGACCACCGACTACATCCAGCATAAGCACGCCCCCGGCAGCGAAGGCGCCAATGCCTTTTACCGGATGATGGACGGCTACCTTTCTTCATTGGATGCCGCCGGGGCCATTCTTGTCCTCACGGCCGACCACGGCATGAACGCCAAGCATCGAGAAGACGGTACGCCCGACGTTCTATATTTGCAGAGCGAACTCGACGGCTTTCTTGGAAAAGCCAAAGCCCGCACCATCCTGCCGATTACCGACCCTTACGTGGTCCATCACGGTGCTCTTGGCTCCTACGCCACGGTTTATCTGCCCAAGGACGCGGACTTCGCCGCAGTCGCGGAGTTTATCGAAGGCCTTGAAGGCGTGGAGCGGGTGTTGACCCGGGAAGAAGCCGCCGAGGCCTTTGAACTGCCGACCGACCGCATTGGCGAGCTTGTCGTCGTTTCTACCAAGCACCGTGTCATCGGCACCAGCCCCGAGAACCATGATCTATCCGGTTTGACCGTGCCGTTGCGCTCGCACGGCGGCGTCTCCGAACAGCGCGTCCCCTTGATCGTGAATCGCAAAGTTCGAGGACTGGAAGGCCGCAGCCTGCGCAACTTCGACGCTTTCGACATCGCGCTCAATCACGCCGAGGCGCGTCGCGCCAGCGCCGCCGAGTAAGGAGAATCCAATCATGTCTCTCGCCAACGCTCTTTCCAGCCCGCGCCACGAGCCGATGCGCATCGCCGGTCGCAAGGTGGATGCCGACGATGTCATCGAGGTCCGTTACCCCTACACTGACCAAGTAATCGGCACGGTTCCGGCAGGCAACGCACTGCACGCCCGCGAGGCGTTTCAGATCGCCGCTGACTATAAGCCCAAACTCAGCCGCTACGACCGTCAGAAAATTCTATTCCGCACTGCCGAGTTGCTGGAAGCGCGCAAGAACGAGATTTCAGACGTCATCACTCTCGAGCTTGGCATTTCCAAGAAGGATTCCTTCTACGAGGTCGGACGCTGCTACGATGTCCTGACCCTTGCCGGACAGCTTGCCATCCTGGACGATGGCCAAGTCTTCTCCTGCGATGTCACGCCTCAGGGCAAGGCTCGCAAGATTTTCACCACCCGCGAACCTTTGAAGGCGATCTCGGCGATCACACCCTTTAACCATCCGCTGAATATGGTCGCCCACAAGGTGGCGCCCGCCGTTGCGACGAACAACTGCATGGTCTGCAAGCCGACGGAGTTGACGCCAATGACGGCGCTCCTGTTGGCCGATCTGTTGTATGAGGCCGGACTGCCGCCGGAAATGTATTCGGTCGTCACCGGCTGGCCGGCGGATATCGGCGACGAGATGATCACCAATCCCAATGCCGAACTCATTACCTTCACCGGCGGCGTACCAGTGGGCAAGATGATCGCCGAGAAAGCCGGTTACAGGCGCACGGTCCTGGAACTGGGCGGCAATGATCCGTTGATCATTTGCGACGATCTCAGTGAGGCGGAATTGGACAAAGCTGCCGAACTGGCGGTCGCCGGTGCGACGAAGAACTCGGGCCAGCGCTGCACGGCCGTCAAGCGCATTCTGGTTCAAGAAGCGGTTGCCGAGGCTTTTGTCCCGATGGTGCTGGAAAAGGCCAAGAAGATACGCTTCGGCGATCCCATGAATCCGGACACCGACCTGGGAACCGTCGTCCACGAGAAAGCTGCCCGAACCTTCGAAGCCCGCGTCTATGCCGCCGCCGAGCAGGGCGCGGAGGTGCTCTACGATCCGGGTCGGCAGGGCGCAGTGCTGCCGCCGATTGTGGTTGATCACGTGCCGCATGAGAGCGAGCTGGTGCTGGAAGAGACCTTCGGCCCCATTATCCCCATTATCCGTGTTCCCTCCGATGACGAGGAGGTCCGGCGGATTTCGAACTCGACGGCCTTTGGTCTTTCCTCCGGTGTTTGCACCAATCGTCTGGATCGGATGACGGCCTACATCAATGGCCTGAACGTCGGGACCGTGAACATCTGGGAGGTTCCCGGTTATCGTATCGAGATGTCGCCTTTCGGCGGGATCAAGGACTCGGGGCTCGGATATAAGGAAGGCGTTCAGGAGGCCATGAAGTCCTATACGAACATCAAGACCTTCTCCATGCCCTGGCCCACGTAACGCACCGCCAGACTCTAGGTCAGAGGCACTTCAAGAAGCACGCCGAACTCACGCGCGAAGTCTACTGAGACCCGCGCGTGCACGGCTCCTTGCTTATCAAAGAAACGTTGGCGGCCCGACAGCGGGAAAACGCCCTCGTGCCAGATGGCCGGATGGATATAAAGGCCCTGGCTGCCGTCGAAGCGAAAACAAACGAAGTCTTCCGGCCGCAGATCATCCCCCGGCAAAGCCAAGGGAACGACAAAGGGGCGTTTATCCAGCGGGAAGAAAAGCTGCCCACCATCAGGGTGGTAATTAGCGTGCCACAGCAGAATACGGTTAGGATCGTTTCTGGCGGATTCACTGGCTATCGACGGGTCTTCGCCGTAGCCCAAAATGTAATGCCCACCGACCGCCGCGTTGCGGCCATAGAGAATATCCCCGACCCAAGATCCCTCGAAGACTCCTTCGGTGGTGCCGCCCTCGTCTCCACTATCGCTATCGACAGGACGCCAACCTTGCGCCGGCCAACGAACGATCTCGATATCGCACTCTTCGGGGCGCGCGACGAGCTTGCCGTAGCCCTTCAGCGAGTCCGGCGTGGCCTCCACGACTTCCATGACCCGACGCGGAAGGTCGGGCGGGATGCCGGGGTTCAAATAGTTGGGCGCCGTCGCCTGCATGGAACCTCTCCTCTAGCGATATCCTCGGATGTTATCCCAAGCGTCGCGGCCCCTCATAGGTCAAAACACCCTTGGCCGTCAGTTTGTGATTGGTCAGCGTACGTTCGGCATGGCGCATGCGGTGGGCCAGCAAGCCCTCCGCCATCTCAAGACGCTTGCCCAACCAAGCGGGATCTCCCGCCAGGTTATGCCGCTCGCCCGGATCGTTCGCCAGATCAAACAACAACGGCGGCAGGCCTGTGAAGTGTACGTACTTGACGTTGTCGCTGCGCCAGACGTTCAACGTACATTGGTCGGGAGTCAGGCCGAGCGCCGCTTCGTAGGTCCCGCTCTCGATGTCACGAAAATCGAACTCCCAGAAAACATGGTCGCGCCAGACAGGCGGCGTGTCTCCGTCGAGCCACGGCAGAAGGGAGACTCCGTCCCAACTTTGCGGCGCCTTTTTGCCCAGCCAGTCCATGACCGTGGCGGCGACATCAACGCTCTCCGTCAAAGCCTGGACTTGCCGCCCCGCCGTCTTGCGCCGTTTCGGGTCGCGAATCATGAGCGGTATCCGGTAAGCGCCATCATACCAACCGCCCTTGCCCCAGAGACCGTGGTCGCCTGCCATCTCACCATGGTCGCAGGTAAACACCAGCAGCGTATTGTCGAGCTGGCCCGTGTCCTCCAGTGCTTTGAGCAGCCGCCCGATCTGAAAGTCCATCTCAGCCATCAAGCCGTAGTAAACCGCGCGCATCGCGGTCACGTCGTTTGTCGACAAGGCCGAGAAATCGATCTCCGGATCGAAGTATCCGCCCTTTTGGTGTTGCTCGGCCCATACCTTCAAGAAGGGGTGCGCTTCGCCGTCGCCCACCGGTAAAGGTGCTTCAACGCGGTCGCGCGGGATGATCCTATTGTAAGGCTCCGGCGCAATCAGAGGCGGGTGCGGTCGCAGATAGACCAGGTGGTAGAGCCAGGGGTCTCCCGTCTCCTGCGCCAGCCGGTCCAACACACAGTCGGTTAGAAAGGCCATATCGCTATCTTCCGCCTTATAGCGGGCAGGCCCGTCCCAAAATCCCTTCGCTTCCGCCGGTCGTTCGGCATGCAGGTAAATGTCGCCGTCTCTTTCAGGCCGGTCATAGCCCTTGGCCTCCAGAACGTCGAGCCAGGCGCCGAGATTGTCGCCGTTGACATCCACGATCTGCCGAAAGCCTTCCATGACACCTTCATAGGTCAGCAGCCTGGGATCATCGGGCTCTAAAGTGCGCGGATCAACGGAAGTATCCGTATAGCCGAAGAGCAACGGATCATACCCTGCCAACTTCAGGCCGCCCGGCAGGGTCGGGAAGCGCGCGTCAAACGGTGTGCCGTTCGTGATCGAGCGATGGTTGAAGGGATAGAGTCCACTCAAGAGACTGGTGCGCGCAGGACCACAGGGTGCCGCAACGGTGAAGTGCCTGCGGAACACCACGCTTTCCGCAGCCAGGCGGTCCAGATTTGGTGTTCTGACCGCCGGATGCCCAAGAAATCCAAAGCAATCGGCGCGCCACTGATCGACCGACAGAAGAAGAATGTTCATGGCCTCTCTTTCAGACAATCGACGTGACCTAGACCGGCCGCTCACCGGCAAACGTGGTGCGATAAAGCAAGCGCCGCTGTCCGTCGTAATCGTTGATGGCATAGTGCATGGTCGAACGATTATCCCATATCGCCAAGGAACCCGGGGTCCAGCGAAAACGGCAAGTCAGTTCCGGCCTCGTGGCATGGGCGTAGAGACGTTCGAGAATCGGGCGACTTTCCGACTCGCTCATGCCCTCTAAACGCCGTGTGTAGATCGGGTTGACGAAGAGAGCTCTTCGCCCGCTGGTCGGGTGCTGCCGCACCGCTGGATGCAGCACCTCCCTGTCCGCGTCGCTGTTACCCCGCGAAATACCGATGGAGCGACTCGTTGCCACGGTGGCATCCGGTGCGTTCTGCGTGCCATAGGGTCCGCCGGTATGGATAGCCCCGCGCCCATCGACGATGCTCCGCAGATCATCGGGTAAAGTTTCATATGCTAGAATTTGGTTCGACCAGAGCGTATCACCGCCGTAGGTCGGGATGTCCTCGCCGTAGAGCAGCGACCCACCGGGCGGGGCTTCAAGGAAGCTGAAATCCGAGTGCCAATCACCGCCGAATACCCCAATACGCACCTCGTCGGCTTCCTTGAGAACCGCTATCACATCCGCATCTTCCGGTGACGGCTTGACATAGGGAACGCGGAGTAGGGGTCCAAACACCGTCGTTGCGCGCTTCAATGTCGGCAAATCCAGGGACTGATCGCGAAGAAACAAAACCAGATGGTCATCCAGCGCCTGACGCAGAAAAGTCGCCGTCGCCTCCGAAATATCCTGGGTAAGATCGATGCCCAGCACTTCCGCCCCGATGTGACCAGCCACTGGCGCCAGTTGCATCTCGATCGCTCCCTCTAAGTTCCGTTCGCCGGGCAGCTTATACTCGACCTTGCTCGCCTGGAAAGAGGCTCCTTGTCACGCCGGAGGGTTAGTGATTGACAGCCCAGGTGCAAAGCCGCCACGGTCTTTCATTAGCAGAAATTCAGCCGTAAGGGTCCTGCTCTCGCGTGAGCAGTTCGAGTGATTGCAACATGCCGAACAAACCGCAAGAATCTACCTGGCGTTCGCCCATAGTTCTGGCCGATATCCTGGCAGCCCGTAAGCGCATCGGCGCAAAGGTGCTCAGGACGCCCCTCGTTCAATCGAGTTACCTAAGCCAGGCGAGCGGCCAACCGATATGGCTAAAGCTGGAGCAGCAGCAGCGAACCGGCAGTTTCAAGCTGCGCGGAGCCAGCAACGCGGTTGCCTGCCTGCCGGAAGAAGCCAAGGCGCGCGGCGTGGTTGGCGTCTCCACCGGGAACCACGGCCGTGGCCTCGCGCATGCGGCCAGCGCGGCGGGGGTAGCCTGCAGCATCTGCATGTCATCGCTCGTGCCCGCCAACAAGGTGGCGGCGATTCGCGAGGAAGGCGCCGATGTTCGAATCGTCGGTCGCTCGCAGGACGAGGCCCAGGCGGAAGTCAACCGCCTTGTGGCCGAGCAAGGTATGACGATGTTGCCGCCCTTCGACCACCCCGACATCATCGCCGGACAAGGGACGCTTGGCCTGGAGATCATGGAGCAGCTTCCGCAAGCCGGGACATTCGTCATTCAGCTCTCCGGCGGTGGCTTGATTTCCGGCATTGCGGTGGCTTTGCGGGCGATCAACTCAGCCGCGCGGATCATCGGCGTATCCATGGAGCGCGGTGCGGCGATGTACGAGAGCCAACGAATGGGGAAGCCGACACGGGTGGAAGAGCTGGAGACGCTTGCCGACTCGCTGGGCGGCGGCATTGGTTCGGACAACCGGTATACTTTTGGAATCGTGCGCGAACTCGTTGACGAGATCGTTCTGGTCAACGAGGCCGAGATCGCGACGGGAATTGCGCACGCTTATTGGCAAGAACGCCAGATCGTAGAGGGCGCAGGCGCTGTGACGATGGCTGCGCTGTTAGCGGGGAAGATCAACGTGACAGAACCCACGGTGCTGCTGCTCAGCGGCGCAAATATCGACCTCGATCTGCACCATAGAATCATCACCGATCATCGACCCGGCAGTTCAGCGGAAGGAAACCAGGCATGACCAGCATCCGCCTCCTAAACGAAGCGCAACTCCGCCAAGCGGTGGCTGTGGACCGGGAAGCCGTCGCGTGTGTCGAGCAGGCTTTTCAGGCTCTGGCGACCAAAGCCGTATCGATGCCTCCGATCCTGCGGCTGGACATCCCCGAGCATCATGGCGAGGTCGATGTCAAAACCGCTTATGTCCCCGGTCTCGACTCCTTTGCCATCAAAATGAGCACGGGTTTTTTCGATAACCCGGCTCTCGGCCTCCCAAGCCTGGGCGGTCTGATGATCCTGTTCAGCGCCAAGACAGGGGTCGTTGAGGCCCTATTGCTGGACAATGGTTATCTGACTGACGTTAGAACCGCCGCTGCAGGTGCGGTTGCCGCGAAGTATCTCGCGCGTGACGACGCAAAAAAAGCGGCGGTCTTCGGTGCGGGGGTCCAGGCGCGCCTTCAGTTGAAAGCCTTGATGCTGGTGCGCCCAATTGAGCAAGCAGCCCTCTGGGCCAGAAGGCCCGAGCAGGCACGCAGCACGGCCGATGAGCTCAGCAAAGAGCTTGGCATTCCCGTAGAGGCTAAAGACACCCCGCGCGATGCTGCGCGGGGTGCCGACATACTGGTGACCACAACACCGGCGGAGCAACCCATACTGCAAGCCGCATGGCTTGAGCCCGGTCAGCACATCACCGCCATGGGGTCGGACTCGCCCCACAAGAACGAGATAGAACCGGCGCTGGTCGCAGCCGCTGATCTATATGTCGCGGATCGCCGCGCGCAGTGTGCCGCGCTGGGCGAGCTTCATCACGCGATTGCCGCAGGGGCTGTGCCGGCCGATTTCGAAGCGCCGGAACTTGGAGAGATTCTAGCCGCCCAAAAGCCTGGCCGCCTTGATCGGACCCAGGTTACTTTGGCGGATCTCACCGGTACCGGCGTTCAGGACACCGCCATCGCCACCCTCGCCCGGGCCAAGGCCCAGGCGGCCAATGCAGGGGTTATTTTCGAATCGTAGATAGCTTTGTGAATTTTACAGGGATCACGGGAATGTCGGATATCGCGCTGAATTTTACCCGGAACGAATACGCAGACCGCCTCGCAGCGACCCGCAAGGCAATGGCGGATGCCGAGATCGAGTTGCTCATCGTGACCGATCCTTCCAACCAGGCTTGGCTTACCGGCTATGACGGCTGGTCATTTTACACGCATCAGGCCGTGCTCGTAGGACCGGATGGCGACCCCCTATGGTGGGGCCGCGGGATTGACGCGCTGGGTGCACGGCGCACGGTTTACATGAGCCATGACCACATCATCGGTTACCCGGACCACTACGTGCAATCAGACGAACGCCATCCCATGGACCAGCTGTCTACGGTGTTGGCGGAGAGGGGCTGGGACACGCTGGTGATCGGCGTTGAGATGGAGAATTACTACTTCACGGCTGCCGCCTTCGCTGCTTTGCGGAAGGGCCTGCCCAACGCCCGATTCCGGGATGCCACGAGCCTCGTCAACTGGCGGCGGGCGGTCAAGAGCGACCGGGAGATCGAGTACATGCGCCGCGCCGCGCGCATCGTGGAGGCCATGCATCAGCGTATCCTCGAAGTTGCGGAGCCCGGCCTGCGCAAGAACGAGTTGGTCGCCGAAATTTACCATACCAGCATCATGGGTGCCGACGGGCACTGGGGCGATTACCCGGCTATCGTCCCAATGGCGCCGTCCGGAATGGACGCGACAGCGCCGCATTTGACTTGGGACGACAAGCCCATGAAGACGGGCGAGGGCACTTTTTTTGAGATATCCGGCTGCCACCGGCGCTATCACTGCCCGCAGTCGCGGACGCTCTTTTTGGGAAAGCCGCCGCAAAAGTACCTGGACGCCGAAAAGGCGGTGCTGGAGGGCGTGGAGGCCGGACTGGAGAAAGCCAAGCCCGGCAACACCTGCGAAGACATCGCCGAGGCTTTCTTTTCCACCTTGCGGCGCTTCGGATTTGAAAAGAACAATCGCACCGGCTATTCGATCGGGCTTTCCTATCCGCCCGACTGGGGCGAGCGGACAATGTCTCTACGCGCGGGCGATCGCACGGAGCTGAAGCCGAACATGTGCTTTCACTTTATGCCCGCCCTCTGGTTGGACGATGGCGGTATCGAAATTACCGAGCCCTTACGCATCACTGAATCCGGCTACGAGTGCTTCTGCAGCACGCCACGCCAACTATTCGTCAAGGAGTAGGAGAAGGCCATGACCTCAGTCAGTGGCATGCTTCGGCGCAACCCCATCGTTCCGACTGTCGAGTTCGAGAAAGATGGGATATTTCACGGCCATCTGAAGCTCCCTTACAGCCGCGACGATTCGGCTTGGGGCAGCATCATGATTCCAATCACGGTGATCAAAAATGGCGAGGGTCCAACGGCGCTGCTGACCGGCGGCAACCATGGTGACGAGTACGAGGGGCCGGTGGCGCTCTTCAATCTGTCCCATTCGTTGGACTTGGACGAGGTTTCGGGCCGGATCATCATCGTGCCTGCCATGAATTATCCGGCCTTTCGCTCCAATCGCCGCACGTCGCCGATCGACAACGGCAATCTCAACCGCACGTTCCCAGGCCGGCCCGACGGTACGGTGACGGAGAAGATAGCGGATTTCTTCCAGCGCACATTGCTGCCCATGGCCGATTATGTGCTGGATATCCATTCTGGCGGCAAGACCTTGGATTTCATACCTTTTGCCGCCACTCATCTATTGGAGGACAAGGACCAGCAGGCGCGCTGTAAGGCAGCCATGGAGGCCTTTTCGGCCCCCTATTCCATGTTGTTGCTGGAGATTGACGCCGTGGGCATGTACGACACCGCGGCTGAAGAGATGGGCAAGGTGTTCGTATCGACCGAGCTTGGCGGCGGTGGCTCCACGACAGCAAAAAGCGTCGGTATCGCCAAACGCGGTGTGCGCAATTTGCTGATCCACGCAGGTATTGTCGAAGGCGTCGAAGAGCGTTGCGAGTCGGTGCTGCTCGATATGCCCGGCGAGGATTGCTACATCACCAGCGGCTCGACCGGATTGATTGAGTACTCGGTCGATCTGGGTGGCGAGGTGGTCAAGGGAGACTTGATCGCAAGGGTTCATGATTACGAGCGCACGGGTCGCGCACCAATCGAGTATCGCGCTTTCCGAGACGGTGTCCTTGCGGGCCGCCACTACCCGGGCACGATCCAGATGGGCGACGTCGTGGCCGTCGTCGCCGCGCGGGTCTGAAAACATGGCAACAAAAGAAAATCAGCGCGTCATCCTGATCACCGGCTGCTCGTCCGGCATCGGCCTCGCCGCCGCCCGAGGCCTGAACGAACGAGGATGGAAGGTCTTTGCCACCTGCCGCAAACAAGAGGATTGCGACCGGCTGGAGGCCGAAGGCCTGCGCTCGTTTCGTTTGGATTACGAAGTACCGGAGACGATCGAAAGCGCGTTCCGACAGACACTCGACGAGAGCGGAGGCCGCCTGGACGCGGTCTTCAACAACGGTGCCTATGCGATTCCAGGCGCGGTCGAAGACTTGCCAACCGCTGCATTGAAACAGATTTTCGAAGCGAATTTCTTCGGCTGGCACAGTCTGATCCGATTGGCGCTGCCGGTCATGCGGGCGCAAGGGTCTGGCCGCATCGTCCAGAATTCCTCGGTGCTGGGGATTGCCGCCCTGACCTTTCGCGGCGCCTACAATGCAACCAAGTTCGCCGTAGAAGGTCTAACCGACACCCTCCGGCTGGAGCTTCGTGGTCTGCCGATCGAGGTAATCCTGATCGAGCCAGGGCCGATCAACACGAAGATACGCATCAACGCCTATCCAAACTTCAAGCGCTGGATCGATTGGCGCAACTCCCCCAATCGCCATCTTTACGAGACCGCCCTGATCCCCCGACTGGAAGCGGAGACCCTGCCGACACCATTTGAACTGCAACCGGAGGCGGTGGTTCGCAAGCTGGTGCATGCGCTGGAATCGGCACGGCCACGCCCACGTTATTACGTGACCACACCGACCTATATCATGGGTTGGGCGCGGCGCCTCTTGCCGACCCGGGCTTTGGATTGGCTGGCGGCCAAGGCTTCCAGCTAGGCACTGCGCTCCAGCTTGGTAACCAGCGCAACGGCGGTGATCGCTCCCGCCGTATTGAACAGCAGGTCGAGCGCCGTGTTGTAGTATCCGCCGACGTTGGTGTTCGGCAAAGCCATGACCGCAGCGAATTCGATGATTTCATTGAGGCCGCCGAGCCCCATGCTCCCCAGAATTGGGTAGCAGAAAAGCGTCGCGGTGCCAGCCAGCACTGGGAAGTTCCGCCGCAGCAAGTGGCGCAGCACCAGAGCGGTGACGCCAAATCCATAGAAGTGCACGACCTGATCGTATTTCAGGATCGACAGTTCACCGGTCCCGACAATATCCAGCAAACGATAGGCGTAAAGCACAGCGCCATCGATGACGACCCCGCCACCGGCCATGTGGGCCAGTCCCCAAATACTCAGCAGCCAGAGCAGCATGGCAGGGAACCGCGCCCGCCTAGCGCCGTAGGCGATCAGCAGCATGAAGCCGATCAACGTTGCGATGTACCAGAGAAACTCATTGTTGCCGATGGAAATGAAATATATCCCGAACCCCACCACGTAACTGGCCGTGAATACCAAAACCGCCCATTCGTGCTTTTGCAAAATTCCCTCCCCGTAGCTCTATAGTGCCGGGCCAAGCCGAACTGGGCTGCCGTCCTCAAAGCGGGCCAAGCGGAAAGGCTTGAGGTCATGCCCGCAGTCACGGCCTCGGATCAAATCGGCCATGACCCGGCCGGCGCCAGGACCGATGCCGAAACCATGGCCGGAGAAGCCCGTGGCCAGAAATAAACCCTGGATCGGCGCGACCGAGTCCATGATCGGCAGTAAATCCGGCGTGCTATCGATCATACCGGACCAGGACTCTACGAACGGCTGGTCTGCCAGACGCGGCAACCGCGCGGCCAGGTGCTGGCGCAGCCGACGCAACACCTGCCGGTCAGGCAGTGGGTTCATGACCCGCGTGCGTTCGAACGGGCTGGTTTGCCCGGCATTCCAACGCTCGGTCGTCGTCAATCCACGCTCGATGCCGCTTCCCAATACTCGCAACTTGGTTTCTCGCCACGAAGCCTTGTAGCTGGGTAGGAAGCTGAAGAAATGCCGGAAAGTTTCCGCCGATAGGTAATGCTCGTGATATCCGGAAAGGGCTATCGTATAGCCGCCATCCTGGCGGCGGCGGAAAGCGAACTCCGAGGTGGAGGCGTTGCCCTCGAACACGCTTGGTCCCGGCGCCGTCCGGGAAACCGTCGCCTTTACGCTCAATTGCGGGAGGGAAATCCCTTGATTGCGCAAGAACAGCGACGACCACGCGCCACCGGCCAGCAAGACGGCACCGCAGCGCACCGGTCCTTTCTCCGTAATCACCGCTGTGACGGCGCCATTTACTGCGTCCAGGGTGCGCGCCGCGCAACACTCCAGGATCACCGCCCCCTGCGCCTGGGCAGCGCGCGCCAGATTCGGCACGGCCACCTCGGGCTCCGCTCGTCCGTCGCTGGGCGTGAACAGTCCTCCCTTGAATGCTCCGCGACAATCCGGCAGCAGCGCCGTAACGTCGGCGGCGCTCAACATCCGGCTGTCGAGCTTGTGATCCTCGACCAGCGTCAACCAATTTTCGAATTCCCCCAGCCGCTCTTCACTTTCAGCCAGATAGAGAACGCCCTGCTTGGCAAAGCCATAGTCCGCGCCCGTGTCGGCAGACAGCCGATCCCATATCCGGAGGCTTTCCTGCATGATTGAAAGCTCCGCCGGATCACGTCCTTGCTGGCGGACCCAGCCCCAGTTCCGGCTGCTTTGCTCCCCAGCTATCCGGCCTTTCTCGCATAGCAAAACCGAGACGCCCTGCCCGGCCAAGAACCAAGCGGTCGAGACCCCAAGGATTCCGCCGCCAATGATCACGACATCCACAGCCTCCGGCAATACGCCGGAGAAAGTCACGGGAGAAGCATCGCTGATGACCGTCATACTGCAGGATTCTCGGCTGTTCGGCGCGCGATTGATACCACTCTCAGAATGACGTCCGGCGCAGTGCCGCCGCAAGTCAATTCCGGCATCGAAACGTCCTGTCAGTTACCTAGATCAAAAACTGACTTGCATGAAAGTTAGTATGGACTCGCAGACCGCTTTGGCGCATATTTCCGGCAGCATCGGCAGGGCTATAGCTAGCCAGCCGACGACGGCGCATCTAAATATCCAATAGTGCCCCGATGCGGCACCTCGCAAGGGAGATTACCATGCCGAAATTCCTTCTGCTGCAAGGCGGCAACATGAATTTTTTGGGCATTCGTGAACCAGAAGTCTACGGACGCACAACGGCGCCGGAGTTGGACGAAATGGTTCGCGCCTATGCGGCGGAAAAAGGCTTCGAAGTAGAGATCTACTACACCAACATTGAAGGTGAGGCGATCGACAAGATGTTCGATGCTCACAATCGCAAGCTGGACGGCTGTGTGATCAATCCCGGCGGCTTCTGCTATGCTGGTTATGCGCTGCGCGATTGTATCCGGGGCATCAAAGTGCCTACTGTCGAGGTTCACATGACCAACCACTATACCCGGCAGATCTTTTCCGTGACCGCCCAAGCAACCAAAGGGGTGTTCATGGGCATGGGCATCCAGACCTATATGCGCGCCTTCGATAGCCTCGTGGCGTTGCTCGAGGAGCAGAAGAGCGCCTGATCAGACTCAAACTATTTCCGGGAGACGGCCGCAGAGGACAACGACCCGGGCAAGTAAACTCGCGAAGGAGTAAGATATGAGCAATCCTCAGAAAGCGGATCCAACCAAAGGCCCGGCAATCTGCGTGCAGCCGGACGAGGGCCAAAGCTGGTGGCAGCCGGAACCGGCCAACGGCTACGGCGAAGTGCGCATCTCGCGCCGCAACGTTCCCGGACTGAACCTTGCTTCCGGCGTTCAAGTAATCGCGCCGGGCGGTTTCATCCGCGATCATCAGCACCCCGATCACCAAGAAATTCTTTTCTTCTACGAGGGCACGGGCGTCGTTGAACTGGACGGGGAGCCGCATCCGGTACAGCCGGGTACGACCTTTTACCTGACGTCCTACCGTCGCCATAAGATCATGAACACCGGCACGAGCGATCTGAAGATGTTCTGGACCATCATGCCCGGCGGGTTGGAGGACTTCTTCGAGCAGATCGGACGCCCCCGTACGCCCGGTGAACCGGCCCCCGAACCATTCGCTCGTCCGGAAGATGTCGAGAAGATCGAGGTAGATTCCATTTTTGCGCCGATCCGCAAGTAGCCGGCCGCAACGAACAATGCCGCTGTTCACGCTATCCGACGGCCAGGAGCTTTATTACGAGACGAGAGGCGAAGGCCCGCCCCTCGTTCTCGTACCTGGCCTTGGCGGCGTGGCCGGTTTCTGGGACAAAGTTGCGCCGACGCTGGCACAGCAATTCACCGTTATCTTGCATGATCACCGTGGCTGTGGGCGAAGCAGTCATGTCCCGGGCCAATTCTCCGTGGACCAGATGGCGGACGACCTTCACCAATTGCTCCAATTTCTGGGTATCGAGCGCGCTGCCTTTTTGGGCCATTCGACCGGCGGCGCCATCGCCCAAACCCTGGCGATCACGCAACCGGGGTTGGTGGAACGCATGGTCCTTAGCGCTACCTGGTGCGGCCCGGAAGCTTATGTCACCAACCTGTTCGGCAACCGCAAAGCTGTCTTGATGGCTGGCGGTCTCGGCCTTTATCAGAAGACAAGCGCGTTTTTCCTGCGCCCCCCTGGTTACTGGCACGACCATGGGCCAGAACTCGACGCCCTGGGAGCAAACGCGACTCATGATGCTGTGGAGGTGGAGATCCTGGCGGCACGGCTCGATGCACTCATCGCTTTTGATCGCCGGAGCCAGCTTGGTACGATCACCCAGCCGACACTTGCGATTTGCGCCCGTGACGACATGGTGACGCCACCGGCCCTATCGCAGGAGATCGTTGCGGGGATCGATGGCGCAAACTTCATCGAGTTGAGCTATGGGGGGCACTTCACTCCCCTCGTCGTTCCCGCCGCCTTCCTGGACGCAAGCCTGCCGTTTCTGCGGCATTGACCGACACACCGAGTATGGGACAGACCTAGGCCATGAAAAGCTTCTCACTCGGCATGATCGGGTTCGGCGCAATAGGCCGTAGCCTCGTGGATCGTCTGAACAAAGACACGGACGGGCTTGACCTCACCATCACGGCATTGGTTCGCCACGCGCCTGAATCACAGGGCCTTTCCAACCTTACTTTCGTAACAGACGTTGAGGCGCTGCTCCGGAGCAAGCCTGAGCTGGTTGTCGAATGCGCCAGCCAGGAAGCGCTGGCGCAGCATGGACCGGCCGTGCTGACGGCGGGCGTTGATCTTGTCGCCGCATCGATCGGCGCTCTTTCCCAACCGGGGTTCGAGCAGCGCCTTGAGTCAGCCGCACGGAAAGGCGCGGCGCGATTGTTCCTGCCGGCCGGGGCGGTCGCAGGAATCGATGGCCTGACCGCCGCCAAACTGGCGGGCCTTACCCAAGTGACCTACGTATCGCGCAAGCCGCCAAAGGCTTGGAAGGGGACGCACGCCGAGACACTCTGCGATCTCGACAGCCTTGAAGAAGAGACTCTGCTGTTTGAGGGGACTGCGCGAGAAGGTAGCCGCCTGTTTCCCAAGAACGCCAATGTGGCCGCAACGGTTGCACTTGCCGGTCTTGGACTGGACGATACCCGCATAAAGGTGATCGCCGATCCAAAGGTGGATAGAAACTGCCATGAAGTGGAGGCCGAGGGCGCTTTTGGAACGCTCGCCTTGCGCCTTGCAAACTTCCCCAGCCCGGACAACCCCAAGACTTCCTTTCTGACGATCCTCAGCCTGGAACGCACGGTGCGTAACCGCTGGTCGCGCATCGTCATTTGATCCGCTTGGCGATTAATTGTTGCTGAGCTTCAGCGTCCGCTCCGGGTCATTGGCTTCTGGATTGATGCCGTAAGCGTGGTTCACGATCCGCGCGAAGGCAAGATAGAGTTCTTCCAGCCGCGCAAAGCTGCCCGCGTCTTGCGTAATCGGTCCGGCGCTGTTTGCGATGCTGACTATCTGCAAGGCCAAGTCATCGACGGGCGCATCGGCTTTTAATTCACCCTTCTTCTTCGCCAGAATGATCGCCGCGCGCACATGCGACTCAATGGCGGGCCCAAAATCCTGCAGCGCTTCGCGCGCCTTGGCCGTCAAGAGGTCCTGATCACTGCGCATGCGCGCAATCAAGCTCCATGGATGCCCGGTTTTCCCAGTTGGGTTGTAATGGATGTAGCGTTGGTGGTTGTACCCCATGGTTTGGCGAATCTTTTCGTTGAGCGAGGCATTCTCATTCAACCAAATGTCGCGGAACTGCTCCTCGGTACCGGCAACGTAATCGCAAACAACCTCTTCGACCAACTGCTCCTTGGTACGGAAGTGGTAGTGGATGTTGGCCCGGGTTCGACTGAGCCGCTCCGCGATATGCCCAAACCTAAAGCCGCGGTAGCCATGCAGCACCAGCAGTTCAGTCGCGACGTCCTTTATCCTATCACGCATCTATGTCCCCCGATTTCCACCCCCCGGGGCTATATAGCGCAAGGTGGCCGGAATGTCCCATTTTCTATCTGAAACCATAGAGCTGCTCGGGCAGCCACGTTGCGAGCTCGGGAAACGCTATAACAAATCCCAAGGTCACCAGTTGCAATAAAATGAATGGGATAACCCCTCGATACATATGCATCAAGGTGATTTCCGGAGGCGCTATTGCCCGCAGGTAGAAGATGGCAGGAGCCATGGGTGGCGTCAGGTAGCTGGTCTGTAACACGACCAGGAACATGATGCTGAACCAGAGCGGGTCTATTCCATAGGAAATCACCAAGGGAACTGCGATCGGTATTATGATTAGCACCACCGAGATCAATTCCAGGACAAATCCCGCCAAGAAGGTCAACACAAAGATCAGCGATACCGCCGGCCAACCGTGCAGGCCATACTCGGCCAGCAGTTTCTGGACTGTCACCATACCGCCGGATGCGAAGAACACCCCGGCGAACATGCTGCCGCCCAAGACGATCAGCAGAATCATCGCCGTGATTGATAAGGTTCTGTAGAGCGCCTGGATAAGCACCGAAAGCGTAATCCGGCGATAACAGATGCCCATGACCAAACTTCCAAAGGCACCGCATGCAGCGGCCTCCGTCGGCGTCGCCCAGCCCAAGAGAATCGTTCCCAGAACCGAGAAGATCAGAACCACCGGCGGCAAAAGCGCAACTGCGGTGATACGCAGTTTCTCAAGGAGCGACATCGTGTCTTCGGATTCTGGCTCGCGCGGCGCCATCTCTGGCTTCAACCAGCAAAGTACGATCACATAGGTGAAGAACAGGCCGGACATGATAAGGCCCGGAAATAAAATCCCTGCAAAAAGGTCGCCGACCGGCAGGTCCGCCACCGGGGCCAGAACGACAACCGTGATGGAAGGCGGGATCACCGTGCCAAGCGATCCGCCAGCGCAAATCGTGCCCGAGATCAGACGCTTGTCATAGGCGTACTTGAGCATTGGCGGCACCGCCAGCATGCCGACGACCGTTTCGGTTGCTCCGGCAACGCCGCTGGCTGCGGCGAACACCGTACACATGATGATTGCGCCGACTGATAGACCACCGGGCAGCCGCTTGGTCCATATATGGATGGCATCGAACAAACGGTCGGCGATACCAGACCGTTCCAACAGCGCGCCCATGAAAATGAACAGGGGTACTGCGCCCAGAACGTAGTTCGACGCGACATCATCGACTTTCGAAATGAATTGGAAGACCGCCGCATCGCCAAACCGGATCAAGCCAAAGACCAAGGCTACCGACATGAGGCAAAAAGCAATCGGGAATCCCGTCAGGACCAGCACCATCAGTGCTGGGAACATCATAAGTCCAAGATACTCAGTCATACGTCGGTTCCGAATTCTTCGCCCCGAAGGAGCGCACAGATGGATTTCCCGATCTCGGCAAAGCTTTGCAGCGTCAAGATCACGAAACCGGCGACAAACAGGGTTCGGTAGGGCCAGATCACCGGGTTCCAGGCAGACTGGCCTGATAGCTCATGCCCCTCGTAGGCTTTCACCATGTAGCCGAACAACGCATAAGTGAGCCAAAGCAGGCAGGGTATAAGCAGCAGGAAGCCAAGCAGATTGACAATGGCCTTCGCGCGAACCCCCATGCTCAGATAGAAAAGATCGACCGAGACATGCGCCTTTTCCTTCAAGGCGTAGGCCATACCCAGCATAAAGATCGAGCCCATCATCATGTAGGCCAATTCATAGGCCCAGAAGGTCGGCGCCGAGAACAGGTAGCGGCTCAAGACCTCATAGACCATCGACCCAACCAAGGGCAAAAGCAAAAACGCGCCCACGGCAGCAGCGACATCCGTCACGGCTTCTATTTTACGGATCCAATACATAGCAAACCCCGGCCCAACAGAGAGGTTCATTGATTATAGCGAAACGGGGCGGCTCTCGTGAAGCCGCCCCGTGCCGGATTGCTTAGTTGTTGCCGATCGGCAGACGGAATTTCTGCCAGTCGCCAACCTTCTTCTGGAAAGCGCTCTGATGTTCGTAAGCGCGCTTGAACCAATCGTTCTCCTTGGCCTGCTGAGCAGCCCAAGCGTCGGAAGCCTCTTTCGCCGCAGAGATGAAGGAGGGGTCGAGCACGACCATCTCGTTCTCACCTGCCTGCTGGAAGAAGGCAAATCCGTCGATGTCATCCTTGGCATAGGCCAGGAAGGTGTTGAGCGTCATCAGACGGCCCGCGACCTCGATCATGTTCTGGTCATGCTCGGACAACTTGGCCCAGGCGTCCTTGTTGAACATGCATTCGTGCGCGCCGGAGGGCTGGTGCACGCCGGGAGTCACGATGTACTTGGCAACCTTGTGGAAACCTGCGGAGGTGTTGATACCGGGGCCACCCCACTCAATGCCGTCAACGACCTTACGCTCCAAGGCGCTGAACACTTCCGAACCCGGCATGATGACCGTAGAAGCGCCCATGTTGGCAGCGATCTCCGCCCAAGCGCCGGAGGTACGCACCTTCATGCCCTGATAATCCTCAAGGGTGCGGACCGGCTTATGCGAGTGCAGGAAAATTTCGGTTTCAAGAACGCCGCACGGAATAGCGACAACGTCCGACAGCTCCATGCGCCACTCTTTCCAGAGTTCCGCGCCACCTTCGTTGTAGAGCCACAACAGATATTCTTCCGGGGTCAAACCGCCGGCCCAACCGCCGAAGATGACGCCGGTGCGATCAATACCCCAGTCATATGCGGGCCAGTTGTGACCAACCTCGGCTACACCCGTCTGCACCGACTCGGTGACTTTCAATGCACTGCCCAGCGTACCCGCGGGGAAGACATTGATCTTGACGCGACCTTCGGTCAGCGTTTCAACCAATTCTGCAAACTGCTTGGCGCCGACATCGATCCAGTGACCGCCGGACCAAGGTGTCGCCATGCTCCATTCGACGGGTTCGGCCTTGCTGACGGCCGGTAGCATCGCAACGCCAAATGCAAAGGCCGTGCCCAACGCAACGGCCTTGATGGACTTCTTGAAGTTGGAAAGCATATTGATCTCCCTAAATTTTCCCACATTCCCCTCGATCAAACGGTGTTATCCCGCTTTGAGCGATCCGAGAGAATACTTACTTACATGTAAGTAGTCTAGTCTAACATATGCGCCTTATGCAAATTCTTGACTCCCTGGCGTCAGGCGCTCACCCCCAGGGCAGCCTCGAAAGCGTTGCGAATAGCCTCTTTGCTTTTACCGGGGGACTTCGCATCGCCAATGACTTCCACAGTCGCCCCTAGCTTGTGTACGGTCGACAACAGGCTCTCCTGACGACGCCGTGCCTTATAATAGAACCAATGACGGAAGCGTTCGCTCTCCGCCAGCTGCCGAAGCGGGGTCTTTCGCAGCAAACCGGATGCAAGCAGACCGGACACCAATCCGCCCAAGCCCCAGCGATAGGTAGCCCCGGACGCCACCACGATGCGGTCATAACCGGCAAGCTGCGCCAGGTCCTTCAGAGGGTTCACGCCGTAGCGCCTCTCAACGCCCGACTGATCGCAGATTTCCTCCAGCGAACGAATGAAGGCTGCAAAGCTGTAGGCTTCCGGTCGCACGTTCTGGAACAGCGGTGCGGCGCTTACCCGATTGAAGGAGCCACCTGCGCTTGGCGTCCTCTCGAACAACGTCACCTGGTTTCTCGTTCCAGCCAGTCCGGCATAGGTCAAACCTGCCGGTCCGGCGCCTATAACCGCGATCCTTTCATTTCTGGGGCCACCGTCGTCCTGGTAACCCTGCTCACGACCGGTTGTCGGGTTGACCAGACAGTGCAAGGGGTGTCCGGCCCGCATTTCGTCAACGCAGGTGTTGCAACCCAGGCAGGTCCGGATCGGCTTGCCTGAACCGACCTTCGCTACCCAATCCGGATCGGCCAACAGTGGGCGCCCCAGCGCCACGAAATCCGCACACCCTTCTTCCAGCGCCCTTGCTGCCACTTCGGGATCGCCCAGCCTTCCAACCGCGATAACCGGCACCGGCACGGCCTCCCGAATCATCTTGGCAAACTTGAGAAAGGGTCCATACCCCATGTCCATCGGCGGGATCATGACAGCGGCCGAAGGTTGCGATCGGTAGTGTCCGCCGGTGACGTGGATGGCATCTGCGCCCGCTGCCGCCGCCCAGACCGATACCTGCAGAGCTTCATCCGCAGGCATGCCCGCTGGGAAATAGTCGTCGCCGTTCAGACGGAAAATCAGCGCCATCTCCGGTCGGCGCTCCTTGCAGGCGCGAATGATCTCAAGCGCGAAGCGGGCTCTGTTCTCCAGGGAGCCCCCATAGTCATCGTCTCGCCTGTTCTCCGCCGGGCAAAGAAACTGCGAAACAAGGTAGCCGTGCGCGGCATGGATCTCTGCTGCATCGAATCCTGCATCCGCGGCACGTGCGAAGGCGGCCGCAAAAGCGGATACGCATTCGGTAATCCGCGCCGGGCTCATTTGCTGCGGGATAATGGTTTCCAGGTGTCCCTCGAAAACCGGGTGAGGGATCGCCGATGGCGCAACCGGGTCCTCACCGCAGATATCACGCCGCGTGTGGCCGCCGCCGTGGCCGAGCTGAATGGCGGCCTTGGCACCCGCATCGTGGATTGCCGTGGCCAGGCGCTTGAGACCCGGCAGAAACCGGTCGTCATGGATGCCCAATTCATTGAAACGGTGCCGCCCGGCTTTTTCGGGCGACGCCATCTCCACGGTGACGAGACCGACACCGCCGACTGCCCGGGCGCGGTAATAGGCGAGGCTGCCTTCCGTGACAAAACCATCCGGATCGGCCGCACGCGTTGTCATCGAGGGCATCACCACACGATTGGGCAACCGAACGCCACCGATCCGACCGGGCTCGAACAGCAAAGCCCGACCCGCCTTTTTGTCACCTTGCAGGAGCACTGCTGGCTCTCCGTTCAAGCTAATTTTTCCGCAGCTTTTATTCTGCGACGCTGCGCGCAGCGCCGCGGTTCAACAGGCCGGACTCTTCCAGAGCCGCCCGAAGGCGATCCAGTTCTTGCTGATGCAGCTTCATCAGGGGCGGCCGCATGACGGCCTGCTCCAGACGCCCGAGCATCACGAGGCATTCCTTCATGCGATTGTGCATATCCACGAAAGGCGCCGCGTAGAAAGCCTGAACCAACGGATAGATGCGGTCGTTGAGTGCTTGTGCCGCCGGCAAGTCGCCCCCCTTGATCGCCCGGAAGAGCGCGACCTGCAGGTCGGCGATGACACTTCCCGCACCGGACAGCAGTCCGTTCGCGCCCATGGTCAACGACGCCATCAACCAAGCGCTGTGCGTCGTCAGGACGTTGACCGGCCGATCCAACGACTGGAAGGTCCGGATATGCCGCTCGTGCAACATGGGATCGTTGCACCAGTCCTTGATGGCGCGGACCGTCGGCACCTCCTCGAACAACTGCAATAAGGACTCATAGGGGTAGGCTAGCCCCGAGGACACCGGATAACGGAAGGCGATGATCGGGAGATCGGTCACCTCGGCAATCATCTTGAAGTGTGTCAGGATCGATTCCGGACGCTCCACGCCGCCCATGCCCAGGCTCTGCGGCGGGAACACCAGCAAACAGGAAGCGCCGGCGGCATCGGACATCTTGGCGATTCGCGCCGCCTCATGGCTGCCGTCCGCATATACACCATTCACCAGCGGCACCTTATCCCCGACCTCCTCGAGCGAAATCTCGAGAATTCGCTTCTGCTCTTCGAAGGTGCAGGCATGTACTTCCGATGCATGGCCGTTGACCGTTGCGGCGGCGACACCCTCGACCAGGGCACAGTCCGCCAGATGACGGCGCGTGCTCTTCTCATCGATCGAGTAGTCTTCGTTGAGCGCCAACAAAGTCGCCGGAATCACCCCCTTGGGTTCAAAGTCCTTGAAGCGTCCCATCGTGCAATCTCCTTTCGTACCTCATTATCGCATACTCGCGCGTGCAGCCCGAGTGGCATGGGTCATCGACCCGATCAATTCATCCAAAGACCGCCCGTCACGTTGATGGCTTGCCCCGTCATATAGGCGGCTTCATCCGAAGCAAGGAAAGCGACGACCCGCGCAATATCATCGGGCAGGCCCGTACGTCCCAAGGGGATGGTGTGCAGGCGCTGGTTGGCGAGCGGCAGGCCGCGACGCGCCAGATCTTCCTCGGCCTCTTCACGCATCTTGGTGTCGACGATCAACCCCGGGCAAACGGAGTTGACCCGGATTCCCTTACCGGCTAACTCGTGGGCCAGGCTCTGTGTCAGGGCAACAACGGCAAACTTGCTGGCGCAGTAGGCCCCGTAGCTGGCCACACCCTTTTTGCCCATCCAAGACGACATGTTAACGACATTGCCGTGCCCCTGAGCGACCATATGCGGAACCACGGCACGCGTGCAGTGGAAAATGCCATCGACGTTGATACGCCAAGTGTCAGCCCAGTCTTTCTCACTCATCTCAAGCAACTGGCCCATGCGCAGGATACCGGCATTATTGACCAACAGATCAACGCCGCCCAGCGTCTCGACCAGTGTTTTCATGCCTGCCTCGACCGAGGTCTTGTCACCGACATCGCCGGTCACCGCGGCCGCCTTGCATCCCAAGTCCCGGATTTTGGCGGCGGTTGCCTCCGCACCCGTGCCATCGACGTCGAAAAGCCCGACATCACAGCCCTCCTGGCCCATCCGCAACGCGATGGAACGTCCGATGCCCGCCGCGCCGCCCGTGATAACGACCTTCTTGCCTTTCAGTTCGTACATGAGCCTTCTTTCTCCCTCATCGGCCTTTCCGGCCAGCTAGTGCTTGTCAAACGACAGTCTGGAATGCGGCGGAGCGCCCTGCGATGCGACCCGAGGTTACAGCCCACCCAAGATGATGCCCGTGACCTTCGAGCAGCAGACCGCCCTGCCCCGTGGATCCGGCCGCAAAAAGTCCCGTTATGGGAGAGCCGTCGCCACGCAGTACCTGCAGTGTTTTGTCGACCTTCAATCCGCCTTCCGTGAAGCAGATCCAGGACTTCAGGGGCCCCAATAGATAGAATGGACCCTCCGAGAGCGGTGCCCGTCCGCTGTCTCTTGCTTCCGCGTTGGCCTGGTCCAGGGTTTCCTGGAGAGCTTTTGCGGGCAGATTTACCTTCGCCGCAAGCGCTGCAACGGTTGCCGCCTTGAAGCAGATGTCCTTTCGGTTGCGCTGATAGTCAGGCAGGTAAGCGTAGGCCACGCCTGGCGCCGTCGAGATGTAATGCGGCCAGGCCGTGAACTTGCGCGCCATCGCGTCGTCCATCAGGATATAGGCCGTTCTGCCGGGCTGGGCGGAGACCGTGTGTTGCGGTCCGTCCCGCTCGTCACAGAAACGTTTCCCCTCGCTATTGACCAGCAGTGCGCCTTCCTTGAATAGCCCGTGCGAGGGCGCCAGAAAGGTTGTCACGAAAGACATCAGGAAGGGACGCAGAATAGGTTGCGGCAAATTCTTGATCGCCCAGTTCACAAGGCGTGCAAAGGGGCGGATCGGCGGAATTCGCGTGATGATGCTGGGCTTCGGCGGCGCGATGAAGCGCATCTCCGGGCCCCAGGCCAGATCGGGATTGAGCACTTCGCTGCCGGCGTCACGTCCCAGACGCTGTCCGTCACCGGTACTGGTGGTATTGATTCCCTCAACATCGCACAGCGCTTCCGGCAGGAACTCCGATTTCAGCGCACCATCCGCCGAACTGTAGTCGCCGCTGGCTAACACAACCCCGCGGCGCGCTTTGATCTCCGTTCCGTCAGCCAGCCGAACACCCGTGACACGATCTCCATCGCGCAGCAGTTCAACGACCGGGGCGTTGGTTCTTATCTCCACCCCTTCCCGACGGCAGTGCTTGACCAGCCGGTAAATATAACCGCGCGAATGCGGGACAATATTGTGGAGCCGCGGATAGCGATGGGGCGGCTCTGGAACCGGCCCCATGAATTCAATGCCGAGGTCCATCAAAAAACGGAAGGCTTCGGGTACGTTCTCAACGTAAAGCCGCCGCAAATCAAGATTGTCGCGCGGCTCAAGCGCCCCGGCGAACTTACCCATGTCCTCGAAATGCTCATCGGGCGAATCACTGATGCCCGCCGCTTTTTGCTGTGGCGTGGAGTTGCAAGAGATCGAGCCCACCGACAAGCCGGTAGTCCCGCCAAGCGCGGGGTTTTTTTCCAACAGCACGACCTCGCGGCCCAGGCGGCCCGCCGTCAATGCCGCCGTGAGTCCGGAACCACCGCCGCCCACAACGACCACATCGAAGGTGTTTTTTGGCATGATGTTGGCCTTACTTCGCCGTCCAGCCACCGTCCACCAGCATGGTGGAACCCGTGCAGAACGAGGCCTCGTCGCTGGCCAGGAACAGAATCGCGTTGGCGATCTCCTGCGGCTGGCCGAGGCGGTTCATCACTTGGCGAGCCTCCAGTTTGGCGCGCAGCTGTGCCGCATCCGGGCTCTTGGCAAAAATCTCGTTGAAGTAGGGCGACTCAATGGTGCCCGGCGCAACACAGTTCACCCGGATGCCAGCAGCGACATGGTCGATCGCCATGGCTCGGGTCAAGGAGGCTACCGCGCCCTTCGTGGCGCAGTAGGCCGCACGGTCGGGAATGCCAACCTTGGCCGTGGTCGAGGCTGTGTTGACAATCACGCCGCCGCCCTGTTTCTCCATCACCGGCACGGCATACTTACAGCCGAGGAAGACGCCCTTGACGTTCACCGCCATGATCGCGTCCCAATCTTCCTCGCTGGTTTCCACCACGTTGCCCGCGATCCCGTAACCGGCGTTGTTTACCAGGATGTCCAGACGTCCGTGCCGCTGCACGACACCGTCTATCATGGCCCTGACTTCATCGGACTTGGCGACATTCACACTACAGGATTCCGCCGTTCCGCCAGCCGCGCGCACTTCGGCTGCCACTGTTTCGGCGGCTTCGGCGTTCTTGTCCGCCGCAATCACCACCGCGCCCTCGCGTGCAAAGGTCAAGGCCGTGCGATGGCCGATTCCAGAGCCTGCACCGGTAATAATGGCAATTTTGTCCTGCAAGCGTCCCGGCATGGCGGATCCTTTCAAAAGGCGGCTAATGTGGTTCTAGTGGCAATACTGACTTACATGTAAGTATAATCTTGTGACTCAAAAACCGTCAAGTGGCAACGTGGTTTTGCCATCGTCAAAATTCGCACCATCTTACCTAGGGAGAAGCCGTGCATACTGCGGGACGATAGCGGGAGGTTCCATGTTCAGCTTCGAGGAGATCAAGCCCTTCACCGACTTCCGGCAGCTTTGCGACGGAAAGGTTTATACCGCTCTGCCCGACGACTGGGTGCTCGGTCTGACGGATGTGGTCGATTCGACCGGCGCCATTGCGGCAGGGCGCTATAAAGCCGTCAACATGGCTGGTGCGGCCGCCATATCGGCGGCCATGAACGCCCTGTCGGGGAAAAGTTTTCCCTATTCCTTTGGCGGTGATGGCGCTCTGATCGCGGTGCCGGGAGACGACGCCGAGGCCTTGGCTGCCGCCCTGCGGGGTACGCGCCATTGGGTAGAACAGAAACTGGGTCTGGAACTGCGCGCCGCTCTGGTGCCTGTATCGGAGGTCCGCCTGAGCGGGCACCAGGTCGCGGTCGCCCGCTTCGCCCCCTCTGATGCCGTCAGTTATGCCATGTTTTCGGGTGGCGGCGCGGACTGGGCGGCCGAGGCAATGAAGGTCGGCCGTTTTCATCTGAGCCGGGAAGACGATCCAACCTTTGCGGATTTGACTGGCCTTTCCTGTCGTTGGGCGCCATCGCCCAGCCGCAAGGGTGTGATCCTCTCGTTGATCGTCAAAAAGCAACCCGAAACCGCTTGGGAGGAGTTCTCGGTCGCCGTGGACAGGCTGCTGGCTCTGGTGAACAAGCTTGAGCGCGACGGCCACCCTATTCCGGCGACAGGCGCGCAGTTCGCCTGGCCGCCCCGCGGTGTGACCTTGGAGGCGCTGACCTCGGAGGAAGGCAGTCTCGCGGCGCGAAAAATCCGACTGTGGCTCGTCGGCTGCCTCGCGTGGATACTAGGGCGCACCGGATGGAATCTCGGTGAATTCGACCCGACCGTCTATCGCCGCTACACCATGATGAACTCCGATTATCGGAAGTTCGAGGACGGGCTGCGCATGACCCTGGACTGCAGCCGGGAAACCCAGGCAGAGATTGACGTGCTGCTTGGCCGGGAGCGTGACCGAGGCATCCTGCAATTCGGACAACATACGCAGGATGCGGCGATCATGACCTGCATCGTTCCCTCTATTTACACCAACCGCCATTTCCACTTTCTGGACGGCATTGACGGCGGTTACACCGCGGCGGCCCGGAACCTGGACCGAGCCGCCCATTCGGCGGGCAACGCCTAGAGACCGACGACCGCCATGTTTTCAGGGAAGCGGATGCTGTAACCGAATCGCAGGTCCTTCACTTCGCCGGGTTCCGCATTCCAGCGCCAGGCAAGCACGCCCTTGCGCTCTTCCACATCGAATTCGCTGGGCGTGGTGCTTTCGTCCAACAACGCCACCTCGATTTCCTCGTGGCGGGAAACCGGCAACTGATCGAGCACCGATATCGCAATGGGCCGGGCGTGATGGTTCTGCACCTTTATTGCGTAGAGCCTGCTTTCCTTGCGGTCATTGGCGATGATCCCGGCGCTCGCAACCTCGCCGGTCACCAGCCGGTACTCGACGGCGATGCGATCATCCAGCCCGAAGGCGATCTCGCGGGTTTCGGAAGGGCGTAACAGCCCGAAACTCTGGCGCCCGACGAAGGCGCCGTCCCGGTAGATCGAGACTTCACCCGGAAGCAACGGCGCTTCGCCGTCGTAGTCCAGTTCGCCCACCAGATAGGCAACCGGCGAGACCTTCGGCATGATCTTGGCGCTAAGCGCCACCTCGAAGCCCCGTTCCTCCAGGCGCAGCTTGTGGGCCGCGCCGTCGGCGGGCAGATTGGCCCGGCCCGGCACCCGCCATTCGGCGGCGAACTCGCTGGCGACAATCTGTGCTTCCCAGCCAGCGCCGGCGGCATCCGCCAGCTCATTCTTACGCAAAGATTCCGACTCCGCCGCCGGGGCCTCGGCCAATTTATCCTGTGCCATGGACGCGCGGCGGCGTGGATCGTATAGGTCGAGGAACCAGGGGCCCAGATTCGGCAAAGCGCCCATCTGGCGGGGCCGCGTGGTCGAAAGCGTCAGCGCCACCTGCGACCAATCCTCACCGCTGTTCTGGGTCACTTCAGCAAGCTGGGTCAGCGCCAACTTACCCTCGCTGGTGTCGAGGCGCGCATCATAGAGCGGCCGCCACTGGGCCGCCTGTACCTGATAGGAAAGGTTGATCTCGGCCGATCCGGCCTCACTGGCCTCCAGCGCCAGGACCAGACTGTAGGTCTCCCGGCCCGGCGTTTGCAGGGCCGCCAGTTCCTGTTGCGTCGTCTCCAGCCGACGGATCAAGCCGCGCAGAGCCTTGCGGGCCTCGCGCTGGCGGGCGTAGGCCGCCTCGGACCCCTCGCCGATCAGGGTCAGCATCTGCCGCCAATGATCCGCCGAACGCGGCACGGTGGTTTCTGCATCCTCGCTGCTGGCGGCAGCATCGATCAACGCGCCGACCAGATCGAGCTGCCGGTCGGCGACCCGCAAGCGGTCCTCCAGCATCGTTCTTTCGTCCTGCAGCGCCTCGATATCGGCCTCCAGGCGGCGCACCTCGGCGCGCGGCGCAAGCGTGCTGTAGGCAAGGCGGCTCTCGACCGAGGCGATCCGCAGCCCGCCGTTCGTCGTGGCGACACGGATGCTGCCGGGGTCGAGGGCGGCGGTCAGGCCCGATAGCTCCAACGTATCCGATCCGACCGACATGGCCAGCGCCAGGCGGCGCTCGATACGCGCACCCTGCGGATAAACCGTGACCGAATCGATGGGGGCCTGGCTGAGTTCAACGGCCATCTTGGCATCCGCCACGAAGGGCGTTGCCACGGCCATGAAAAATGCGGCGCTGAAAATCCTGGTGGTCTGCATGACGGCGTCTCCCTGAAACTCCCCCGGCACCGCAACTCCTGTTGCGACAAGAAGAGGGTCTTATGGGAATCCGTCAGCAAAAAGGCCCGTATGGGGCCAAAATAGGGCCGGTTCGTCTATGCGATTGAAGCAACGAGAACCACCCCCGCCGTCGGACGGGGGTGGTTGTAGATTCTAGGACCTACCCTTTCTGGACCAAAGGCTCAGAGTAGAGGACCACAGCTATTGCTGAGCAGAGCGCCCGCTTCGTCCACGGTCGCGGTGCAGAGTGACCCGGATGAATTGAAGCCTTCGAAAGTGCCCGTAACATCTACCTCACCGCCGATAATTGTAACGGCAGATGCGCAATAGGCTGTGGCGTTACCCGGGGTGATTAGATGTGAATCCCGAACGATAACGCGCCCGCCTCCGAGACAGCTTATCAGTTCCGCAGCAAATCCTATCAACTGCAAATCGGAAACCCGCCCAATACCCGTGCTTTTACGGATCGCATGTGGAAAGCTGGACCCACCGTTGTTCTGGACAGTCGCATGCCGAAGCTCGCTGTTGTCCGCAAGGAAAACGATCGCGGCGGCATCAAGGGTATTCACGCCACGGATCAAGGTCACGTTCTGACCCGAGCCCTCGACATCGACGAAGGGCTTCATCACCACTTCGTTGCCACCGCAGTCGAAGTCTCCAGGGCCCACCCTGACCAGATAGCCATTGCTGACCGACGCATCGGAGATTCCCGCAATTGCGTTACGCAGCGCCGTGCAGTTCTCCGTCGCCGTGCCATCGGCGCCCACGACGACGACGTTGACCGGTTCCAGCTTGCCCACGACCTCCGCGTTCAAATCCTCCAGCAAAACGGCGCCGTTGTTGATCTTGTTGCTGGTGATCGAGTTGGTGGCCAGCGTCGAGGTGTTGATCGAACCCGGTATGAGTTTCAACGGGCTGATGGTACCGTTCGCGATCTTGGCGCCGGTGACGGCCCCGCCGGAGATCTTATTGCCGGTGATCGAGGTATTGGCGATGGTCGTGGTGTTGATCGAACCGGGGATCAGGTCCTGCGGACCCAGCGAGCCATCTTGAACGTCCGTCGAATCCACGCAGCCGTTGCAAACCAGATCCGTGGCCAGTTGGGCTTGCGCCCGATCCACGGCTGCTAGGCCAACACCGAGACTGACGACAAGAGCTACAGTGAGAAAAAATCCAAAACGCATATCCGCCTCCCTTTGTATTTTTCTTTGTAGAATTATAAAGAAGGAGACGCTTTATTACGAAAATTAATATTAAAATTGATTTAATATTACAATATTAAGACATTCCGGAGGATTCTTGACACGTGGGTTCAGGTTATACGCTGGAATCGGATGCGCGCTGTTCGGCCTGAAGCAAAGTAGCTAGACACGAATCAGCGAAACACCCTCTGAATCTACGCACCGGATGGCGCGCACTCCCTCGTAGTAACCATTGGAGGTTAGCCGGTTGTGTTTTTGCCAACACGCACGAGGCGTGCGATCTCCTTACCCTGTAATCCGACAAGCAGCGGCTGCCGCACGCCGGGCAGGAAGGCCACGTCGTAAAGCTCTTCCACCGACCCGGTGATCTGGAGTTTGTGGACCACTTCCTTGGTCGCGATATTGATGACGTAGACCGCGCACTCCGGGTCACAGGCGCGCTTTTTCAACTCGTCATCGAGCGGTAATCCGGTGAAGACCTTGTTGCGCGGCTTGGAGACACCGACCAGTGCCACGTTGTTGGCAAGGCGAAGCCCGCGAACAAAGCCCGGGCACCAAACCATGCGCTTGAACTCACCGTTCTTGCGATCAATCCAGCCCATCCAGCCGGTGCCGGCCTCGGTTATCCAAAGGCGTCCTTCATGCAGGCGCGGCGAATGCGGCATCGCCAACCCCTTGGCGATGACCTCGTTGGTCCGCACATCGATGACCTGGCCGCCATCGGCGCGATGCTCGCGCCACGCGCCCTGCTTATTGGTCGGCGCGATGACCGTGACATAGGCAAGCTCACCCTTCTCAAGGCAGAAGCCGTTCAGGTGGCAGCGATCCTCGCCAACAATCTTGTCGATGAAGGGGGGCTTCCAAATCGGGGCGAAATTGCCGCTGTTCTCCAGCTCGGCAACGCAGTTGTACCCGGTGACGACCGCCAACAATCGCCCCTGGTTGTCGATCGCGACGTCATGCACATCGACCGCGCCGGTCACGTGGGATTTGCGCGGCAGGAAAACATGGTCCCATCCCTCGTAAATGGCGCCCCGTTCCAACCCATTCTGGAACCGCCACACCTGCGCCGCACTGGACAGCAGGAACCCGTCGTTGGTTAGGTTGAGCGCCATGGCCTGACCGAAGTCGCGATCCGAGACGACCAACTTGCCTTCCCGTCCCGGGGCCAGCAACACAAGCTTCCCGGCCTCGTAGGTCGTGAAAGCAATGGAAGCGCCGACACGGCTCAACCATTGATGCAAATGCGCGGAGGTCGTGAGATGCCAGGGCTTGACCGGCTCCTTGTTGGAACTATCGCCAACCAGCAACACGGACTCGTTGCTTGATTTGTTCTCGTCAGCCTTTGAATCAACCACCTTATCCGTTGTCGCGCCGTCGGCCATAAGCCCCCCGATTCTTCGATTTCACGTTCAATTACTGCACCAAGTTGTAATCTAGAACAATCAAGCCTTGAAGGCCAATCTCAGCCTATGGTCTTTTAATCAGGAAATTCTGGCCACCCGCGAACTTTTTTGGATCCATCATGCAAAGTATACGCCAGCAAAAGACGGACAAATCCGAGGAGGCGCTTGCGTTCCTCAACGGGCTCACGTCCGAAATATTTGACCTGGCGGACAAGCAATCGGGGGCGCAGGACCTTTGCAACTTGAGATCCTTGATCACACTCGACGATGCGGAGCTCATTCACGAAGCAGCCATGAATTCCGACGCCTTTATCAAGGAGTACAACCTCCTCAAGCTTCTTGGGCGCAATCGCTTCAATACGAACGGTCGGGAGTGGGAGATTCGGCGCGGGCTGACTCAGAAGTTCTTCTCCCAGGCCGGGCGCAGCAGCAATCGCGCGCGCGTTCACAGAACCTATGCACGCCGCCTTGAGGAAATCGTGGATCCGGACCGGCCCTGGAGCCTGTTCGACGCCCTTCAGACCGGCGCCATCGACATTTTCTTCAAATCGTTGAACGTGGAGATGGATATGGCAGGCTCGCGGAGGTTGATGTCGAGCTTTCGCAGCCTCTCACGATATCTACAGTATTTTTCATGGCGACCCGACCGCCTGGAAAACCCGGCGGCGCTGGAGGCCGCGGCCAGACAACTCGACAACAATGTACGCATGATTGCCGAAGCGGCGCCCGGCGTGACGCTCCTGATGAGCGCGTTCGAAGAGCAGGTTGGCGATAGCATTGCCAACTTCGTCGGACGCCATGAGTTCTTCATGGCCTTCCTCGCTGGAATCGAGACCACGGTATCCAGCCTCTCGTGGGTTGCCCATGAGCTGGCCCGCCGACCGGCATTGCAGGAGGAACTTGCCAACGGCCTGGGCAGTGAAAAGGGTGACGATAGAGCCTTGGCTTTCGCCCATGAAACAATGCGCATGAGGCCGCCCCTACCGTTCGTCACCCGCGCCACGTCCAGGCAAGTAGACCTTGGTGGAATGGCGATCGATCCGGGTCACACGATCGTATTTTCGATTGCCGGTCTTCATCGAAAAGAACGCTATTGGACCGACCCGCTGCGGTTTTGGCCGGACCGACCGGAGTTCACCGAGAAAACCGTGAACCGAAAGGCGTTCATCCCCTTTTTCGCGGGACCCCGAAAATGCGGCGGCGCGCGCCTGGCCATGTTGGAAGTTGAGGAGGCAACGAAGGTGATGCTGGAGCAGCTTCGCCTGGAGATGCCCGACCGCGACCCGCCCTTCGATTATGCATTGACGCTGCGGCCAACGGGCTGGGATGACATCACCATGACCCGCCGATAGGCGGCGCGAGTAGGCTTACCAGCTAGGAATGCGACCTTCCGGCAGCGTCCCGTCCTTAAGCAGCGCTGCGATATCTTCAAGATTCCGAATGGCCACGACCCAGGCTGCGGGTAGCTGCTTGCCAAGACGTTCTTCGATGGCCAGGAGCAGCCGCATATGCCCGAGGCTATCCCATTCCTGGGTTTCACCGACCTGGATATCATCCGCCAGCTCTTCTGGTGCCACGTTGAGCGCTTCTGCCAAAAAGGCTTTGGCGGCCACTATCTGATTTTTACTCTTCAAGGCATCGTTCTCCTCTTGCCGCAGCCTCGGTCACTCCTGTGCTACCCCTTTGAGGCAAGGCAGGCTTCCCGCACGATATCGCGATTGATCTTACCCCGGTCTGTTTTCGGGATCTCTCCGACAACGAACCACCGCTCCGGGATGCATTCCTGACGGATGTAATCGGTGCACCAGCGCTTGAGAGTCTGGGGCGTGGCCTCCGCCGCGTCACCCAGACGCACGGCCACCGCAACCGTCTCGCCGCTGATAGGGTCCGGCAGGCCAAACGCACAGGCCTCCAGAACGTCCGGGTGCCGTTCCAACAACAGGTCTATCTCCTCTGGCAGCACTTTCATGCCCGCGCGGTTGATCTCGTTCTTACGCCGGCCAACCAATTGAACGACACCATCTTCGTCGATCCGACCATGATCGCCCGTTCGGTACCACCCATCCTGGATTACCTCGGCAGTCAGGTCCGGACGCTTGTAGTACCCCACCATCAAGGATGGCGTCTTCAACAAGACCTCACCTTCCCCGACCTTCAAGACCTCTCCCTCGGCGCTCAAGACGGCGGCTTCTCCGCCCCACATGCTACCAACCAAGCCATCTTGACGCTGTCCGGCCTCCGGTCCCGCGCCCGCCGTCCAGTTGGCTGTTTCAGTCAGGCCATAGAGGTTCCAGACCGCGGCGCCGCCGGTCCAGGCTTCGATGGCTTGCCACAGATCGGCTGCGAGCGGCGCCGAACCGACGTGTACGCGTTTCAAGCTTGCCTTCACGGGTGGCGGCCCGGCCCGCAGGGCAACCTTCCAGAAGGACGGAACCGAACTCATGAAGGTCACCGCCTCGGCATCGATGTGGGACGCAAGGCGCGCTGCGCCGTCAACGCCGGGATTACAATACAAAAGCAGCCGACATCCCGCCGCCAAGGGCGTCAGGCAGTTACCGATCAGGCCATGCCCGAAGTGCGTCGGCAAAACGCAAAGGCTGTGCTTTAGCTCGTCGACGCTCAGATGCTCGAGGTTGAGGCGAAGCCGTGCGCGCAGGGTCGCCGCGCTATGGACGACACCCTTGGGTGTACCCGTTGTACCGGAAGTAAAGAGAATCAGGGCCGGCCAATCCTCATCGGGCAAAAGATCCGTCTCCGCCACGGGGTCCGCTGTGATCTCTGTATCACCCCATAGGTCCAGCAGTGGCACGCCGCCGATCTCGCTAGAGCCCTCCTCCAACGGCGTGCGGCTCATTACCTTTGGCTCCACGAAAGCAAGCACGTGCTCTACTTCATTGCGCGTCAAGGAAGGGTTCGTACAGACCGCCGTGGCGCGGAGTGACCAGACCGCGAAAAGCTCCGAAAAAAACCGCGCCGTGCCACCGTGTCCGATTACAACGTTGTCGCCAGCGCCCACCCCGGCGGCCTGGAACACCGCGCGGCATCGAGCCATGCCGGCACGCAAGTCATCGGCTGTCCAGACTTCACCACTGCGTACGTCTTTGATCTCACCTAGGGAACGACTGAGCAGCATGGGTTACCGAACCTCGACTTTGGTATTTTGGAGACAAGACAAACGGAGAAAAGCAGGTGTCATGCCTTCTTCTTGCTAACACCGGGCGTTTTCTTCTGCGCCGCGCTCCCCTTCTTCTTTCGAGCTTCCCATTCTTCGGGAAACAACGCGAAATGGTAGACATCGGCCCGGCCGCCGCCAACAAAGGGGACGTCGCTCCGCTGCACGCCCTCGCAGGTAAAACCCATCGTCAGATAGTTGAAAATGGAGGGATAGTTGCGGCCGATCACGAGGCCTTTGAACTTCACCATCTTCATCCGTTTGAACGCCAACTCCACCAGGACCGCCCGAACTTCCGGGACGACGTTCTTACCCCAATAGCTGCGGTCCAGAACGACATTGGATTTGGCGATGGCTGATTCCTTGTTCGTCAGCAAACTCATGAAGCCGATGAGCTCTTTGGACTCCTTGACGAAGATGCCGAAATGAAAGTTGTTCTTGTTGTCGAACCAGTGGATATGCTTGACCGCGCGCTCGTGCGTCCAACTCTGCGGCTTGCGGTTGTTGCCGAGCTGGGTTTCCTCGTCGTTCCACCAACTTACATAGCGCGCGTTGACATCGGCCGGTCGCATCGGCCGTACGATGAAGCGCTTTGTTTCAAACCGAAAGGGACGATCTGGAGAAGGCTGCGTGAACAGTTTGGTGTAGGTGTCTTCAGTCTTCTCATCCATCTGCTTATCTCGCTCTCAGTTGGGGGGCGGGTGCTCTACCGTTGCGTTTAGTGGACGACCGAAACGCCTGCTCCCGTAATCAAACCTTGACCCGCAGCGGGCGTGCCTTGCCGTTCTTTACCCTGCGGCCGATCAAGGGGTAATCAGGGTAACGTTCCTTCAGCGCCTTGCGTTGGGCTCGAACCACCTTGGCGCTCGCGGCCGCCACGCTGAACAAAAGAACTGTGTCCCCACCGTTGCATTCTGCAAAGGTTGGGGTTTTCTCCGCATTTGCCCAGGCTTCGGCGACCTCCATAGAGCAGAGGCCCCAGCCAAGAAATCCGACCACTTTCTGGTCTTCCAGGCTGATCAGGTAATGCTTACGTTCGATTTGCCCCAGAAGCGTTCCGATGAATTGCTGCGTCGGCTGAACCGAAAAAGGGCGGCGCGTGGCAAGAAACGATGCGGCTAGTCCCAGAGCGAATGCCGGTCTTGGAAACTGCATGTGCTGCATAGTTGGTCGATCTGCCTTTTCTCTAGTTTCTATGCCGGTTCATTGATGGGCGGTCATCATCTCGCGATGGGCGTTGGTAAAGCCGCTCAGGGACACCGTCATGGTAACGGTCTTCTCCTCCAAGCTCGTCAGAATGATCTCAGCATTCTCCGCCTTGCGAAAGGCCCTCACCAATTCCTCATCAAGAGGCGTCCCGCCGGCACAGCCGGTTTTTGTGCACACACGGTAAGCCACCACGCGTTCGAAATTACCGGCACGGAGCATCATGCCCTTGGTCAGGTCAAATCCCAACGGCGTACCGATCCGCAGACGCTCGGGATCGGCCGTGATGGTGAGGACCTTCACCTTCTTGCCATTCTGTTCCATGTAACCCTGCTGAGACAATTGGCAAGAAACCGTTTCTGTCTTGACGCAACGCAATATCCAATCGTCGAAACGGGAGGTCTCTACGGTTGCGTCGGCATTCTGCGCCTCGGCCTTAAAAGAAATGCCCCCCAACAGGATTGGAAGGGCAAGGATTGCAAATAGTCCGGCTAGGCGCGTGCGCATCGAGTGTCACCATTGCTGATATTGAATTGAGGGGTCGCTTGGTCGCTGTGATCGGGGCCAGACAGACGGCCAGAAGAACGCGGAACGCACGCGAGGCCAGAGACAGGAAACGCCGGGACTACGAAAGCCCCGGCGCCAATCCTGTAAATCCGGTTACCAAGTGATGCGGAAGCCACCGTTAACCGTATGCCGTCTGTTGTCCTCGTTAAAGTCACCATCATATCCGATGAAGGCGGTTGTGTTTTCGCCAATGGCCATGCTGAAGCCGGTGCCGACGGACAGATAGACGTCGTCCTGGTCGTCGCCGGTAACCGCAAAGCTGTTGCCGAAGCCGACGAAGCTTGCCGTGCCTTCCCGATCATCCAGAGGAATGGTGTGCGTCACACCGACCTTGAAGGAGGGAATAATCGTGGCTTGCTCGCCGCCGAGGCGGGTATCGATACCCTTCTCGAACTCGACGCCGATGGCGTTACGCAGCTCCTGATAGGTTTCGCTGTCGACATCCATGTTGAACTGGCCGAGGCCCGATTCAGTGTAGTCGTCAACGTAGGCCATCAAGTAGGTCGTCGATGCGGTGGGACGCACCAACAGACCGCCGCCCAGGTCATACTCCATGCCAACCCCGACACGGGCGTCGAAGGAGATACCGTAGGGATCGCCCTCGCCCTTGGTCGCCACGTTGTTGACCAGAACCATACGCTCCAGCGAGTAGTCGTTGTAGGCAATCGCTGTCGAGAAGTTCAAGAAGGCGTTGTTGTCCATGGTGTAGTCGGCATAGAAGCCAAGGTAGAAGGCATCCATGTCGTCTGTCCCACCGACCACGTTCTTATCGGTTTCACTGTGGGTGAAGCCGAGCGCGCCGCCGATCACCAGGTCCTTCGACACGAAGGTGCTCGCACCAGCCGCGACGCCACCGATCTTGTAGTCGTAGCCGAAGATACCGTCGCGGGTATCCCGGTCACCGAAGCGGCCCAGCGGACGCACCCAGAAGTCGCCTTCGCCTTCTTCCGCCACCACGACCCGCGATGGAGAGAGTCCCAGTGAGGCCGTCTGGTTGGCCGTCAAGGCTGCCGACTGGCTGCTGCCACCTCGGCGGTTTGAGTTGGTCTCGCTACCCAAAGCCTGAATAAAGAGGTCGGAGGCCTCAAACGTGGTCGGAATGTAGGCCTGGGCGACACCGTTCGGCGTGCTGGCGAAGGACACGAAGCCGAAGTCGTCTTCCTGACCCGGAATGACCTGGGCGAACTGTGCGCCTGTTACCGTGCCGTTGAAGACAATCGGGTTCACACCGCTGTCGACGATGACAATCGGGGTGCCACCTGTATCAACCGCGACATCCATGCCACTCAGGTTGATGAACTTGACCGTGCCGTTGATCTCAGCGGAGCCGGTCACGACCAACAGGTCGCTTTCCACGCCCTCCTGTCCCGGCGCGATGGCGCTGGTGAATTCGATCTCGAGGACACCGTCGCTGTTCTGGAGGAAATCGCCATCGTTGGTCAGGGTGCCGATGGAGTTACCCGGCGCAACCGTGCCGCTGTTCTCCAGGAAGCCCATCACAGTACCGATGCCGCCAAGGGTCGCCCCATGGTGGACAATGGTATCCGGCGCGGTCAGCGTGCCATTGACGAAGAGCGTACCGCTCTCGACCGTGGCGCCCACCGTCAGGTTCTGGTTGGTACCGGCCTGCAGTTCCCAGACATCGCCAACCATGCGGAGGACTTCGAACTCATCGGAGTCCGCACCCAGGCTGCCCATGCCGGACAGGAAGAGCGCATCACCCAGCGCCGAGTCATCCAGCGCACGGATATCGATGTCGCCTGGCAGGGTATCCTGATCCCCACCCAGCATGATGCCGGTAACACTTGTGCCGGTTCCCAGCCATACAACGTCGTCGCCGCCCATCATGTTGAGCGAAGCCGTGCTGCCGGAAAGCGTGCCGTAGTTGTTGACCCGGTCCCCATTATCACTGCCGACAACCGCCGTGGACGCGGCTGAGTACACCGTGCCCTGGTTATTGAGCGTGTTGCAGGTGGCGTTGTAACTGGTGTCGCAATCTGCGCCTGGCACCCCATTCCCGTAGGTGCTTCCGAAGAAGACACCATAGGAACCTGCACCGTAGGCTAGGATCAAGCTGCTACTGTCGAGATTCACCGTCACGGTGCCGAGGTAGGCGGAGTAGGAACCACTGTATCCACCCGCGTTGGCATTATTTTGCGTATGAACACCATGGCCACCGGCGTAATTGGTCCTGACCGTGCTGCCAATCAGCGAAACCGTCACCGTGCCACCCTGGGCCAAGGTGTAAGCGCCCTTGGCCGGTGCAATACCGTCACCATAAGCATAGGCCGAGGCATTGGCGTAAACTGCCGTGTATTTGGTGTCTACGAAACTGTTGGTCAGATCAATCGTGATCGTCCCGCCCATGGCTTCTGCCACGCCGCCACTCTTACTGGCGAAGGCGCTGGCAAAGGCTGTTGTATCGATACCGGTGTAACCATAAACGTCGGAGTCGGTGACCCCGAGCGAGATGGTGCCGCCTTCCGCCACACCGCCACTCTTGCCGTCGGCATAGGCATCGGCATTCGCGCCAATGGCCGCGCCATAGTAGCCGCCCTTGGCAACCGAGCCGTTTACCAGGCTGATGGTGGCCGTGCCGCCTTGTGCGAAGGCTGTGTGGCCATAATAACCTTTGTTCTTGGCATAAGCGCTGACGTCGGCATAGATACCGCCACCATCCTTCGCAATAGCCGCCGATTGATCAAGGCTGATATCGACTGTGCCGGCGATGGCGATGGCATCGGCTGGCGCCGACTCATCCCCGCCAGGCAAGGTGACCTTGTTCGCCAAATTGAAGTACGGATAATAATAGTTACTGCCGCTGACGGCATTCGCACTGGCTTCGGCCTCGATGGCGTTAACCCCGAAGTACCCACCCTTTTTGGAGTAGGCGACGGATTTACTGTTCATCGTCAGCGCGATCGTGCCGCCCTGAGCGTGTGCATAGTTTTCACCAAATGCATCCGCGTCGGCTTCCAGGTCGATGCCATCGTATTTACCGAAGACATAGGTGCCCTGCAGATCAGCGGTAACGGTGCCGCCGACCGCTTCCGAGAAGGCTGGGACTGCGCCATAGTAGTTGTTTCCAGCGTCGGCATCGGCTTCTAGATCCAAGGCATCAAAATAACCGACGATAACCGAATTCGTTGCCGACAGGGTTACCGTGCCACCCTTTGCAACAGCATACTCGTTCGCACCGCCATAATAGTAAGATGCGTCGGCGCGAGCCTCGGCCTCGGCATCGATACCGTCGCCGTACTTGCTAAAGACAAAGGCATTGTTCAGATCGATACCAACTGAGCCACCCTGCGCATAGGACAGGCTCGGAAGCTTGCCGCTGGGATAGGCGCCATTGGCGTATGCGTCGGCGTTGGCATGAAGCTCAATGGCATCGTTGTACTTGCCACCAATCTTTGAATCCGCCGCCGACAGGGTGATGGTGCCACCCGTCGCAATGGCGTAACCGGCCTTGGCATAGGCATGGGCTTCAATCTCGATGCCGCCTTCGTAGCCATAGACGAATGATTTGTTGGCCAGGGTAAGGTCTACCGTGGCACCCGTCGCATAGGCGTTCTTGCCTGACGCGGTCACGTCACCAAAGAAGGCAACGCCGTCATTGTACTTGCCCTTAACCGCGCTCATGTCCATTGAGAAGTTGAAGGTCGCACCGATTGCCGTCGCGACGGTTCCGTCGGCCTCCGTCTCGAAAGACAGATCGATGCCGTCGCCGTAACCCTTAACCTTCGACTCGTTCACCAGGGAAATATCGACCGTCGCGCCCAAGGCATAACTACCACTCGCCTTAGTCTTCCCCTTCATATTAATGCCGTCACCGTAGTACGAGTAAATGCCGCTATCGTCCAAAGCAAGCGTCACCGTCGCGCCATAGGCATAGGAGTTCTTCTTACTATCTGCATCCGCGCCGACCTGCGCGTAGATACCGTCGTCGTCGTAAGCGCCAATGAAAGAGTTAGTTAGCGAGATATCAACCGTGGGACCCGTCGCGGTCGAATATTCCGCGTTCTTGGCGTCTGCGTCCGCGTCGATGTGAATGCCGTACTCGCCTGCGTAAATGCCGCTATCCAACAGGGAGAGCATGATGTTGGCACCCGTCGCCTCAGCAACATCGTCGCCTTCCCCATTCGCGTCTGCATCGAAGTCCAACTCTATGCCGTCGTACTTGGCTTTTATGTATGAGCCGTTGGTCAAGGACACGTTGACAGTGGCGCCGGTCGCGTAGGCATAACTGCCGTCCGCATCGGCGTCGGATTCCAATTGCAGACCGTCTCCGTTGTAAGCGTAGATCGTGGAATCATCCATCGACAGGGTGATTGTGGCGCCCGTCGCCGAGGCTGTCTGGCTGGCGCCGTACTCGTGGCTCGCTTCAACATCCGCATCAATCTCGACGCCCTCATATTGCGCGCCGATAAAGGTGCCGTTGGTCAGCGAAATGTCGAAAGTACCGCCCGTTGCCATGGCGTACTTGCCATAGGCATCGGTATCACCCTCGATATCGAAGCCGTCGGCATATTTAGAATAAATGCTGCTGCCACTAACCGCGATGGTGACCGTCTGCCCATTGGCCTCGGCCGAGCCGTATTCCGACTTCGCCGTCACATCGAAGTCGGCAAAGACGCCTTCATAATAGGCGTCGATCTTGGAGTTGGTTAGAGTGATATCAAGCATCCCACCCGTTGCGTAGGCGTTGCCGATAGACCCTTTCTTATTGGAATCAGCGAAGGCATAGGCTTGGGCCTTTAGCTCAAGGCCGTTGCCGTACTTGCTGTATACGGCGCTATCAGCCATGGAAAGGGTGACCGAAGCGCCCATGGCATTGGCATAGACAAAGCCATCAGCAGCAGCATCGAAGTCGACCGCGATCCCGTCATACTGCGCATAGACTGCAGATTTATTTGCCAGGGAGATGTCCACGGTACCGCCGGTCGCGTAGGCGTCGAAGCTCTTTACAGCACTCGCCGCGCCTTTGATCGAAACTCCCGCGCCGCCGCCTCCGTAAATTGATGAATCATCCATGGTCAGAGTGAAGCTGCCGCCATTGGCGGTTGAGTACTTGCCCTGCGATTTGGCCGTTAGATCGCCGGTAATGCCGCTGCTGTAATAGCTGCCGATGGAGGAACCCTCGGTCAGAGTTACCGTCAGGTTTCCACCCAGGCCGTTGGCATATTTGCCTTTTGCATAGCCGTAGGCCTTCGTCTCAAGTCCTTTGCCATAAATCGAGTAGAGGCTGGATCCGCCCGAAAGGTTTACCGTGATGTCGCCGCCCTGTGCGGTTGCGGTGCCAAAGAATCCGTAAGCGTAAGCAGCTCGCTCCAGGTACGCAGCGCTACCGAACACCGAATAGACAGAGGTCCCGTCCGCCAGATTCAGCGTAGCGCTGCCGCCGTTGGCATAGGCGACAGGCCCATAACTTCCAATGATCGGCGCGCGAGAACCGATCCCGCCGCCCTTGCCGTATTCAACCTTCGCTACAGCCGACGGTCCGTACTTGCCGCCGATCGAGATGCCGTTGCCGTAATACCCTTCAACGTCCGCGCCACTCAGCGAGATCGTCACGTCCGAAGCTACTGCCGTAGCACTGGAGTATTCTGTGCTGCTTGACCCACCGCCCGGTTCCTCGCGGGCAACCAACACGCCGCCGATAACGTTGACGGCGTAAGCGGAGTCTTGGACCGCGATGCCCGACTGCGATCCGTAAACAGCGCTATTAGTCAGTGAAACATCGATGGTGCCGCCGGCCGCGCTCGCGCTGGTGTAGAGGCCGTAATAGGCATACCCCTTGCTGATCGCGTAATTCTTCGAATAAACGGAAATTCCATTGCCGTTATACCCGGTAGCCGTCGATTCGTTGGTGAGCGAGACCAATATATCGCCGCCCTGGGCGCTTGCATCGGCGTAGTAACCCAGCGCAAGCCCTTTGGAGGCTGCCACGATGCCGTCATAGGCCCCCTTCACCTGGCTGCCGTCCAGCCCGATGGTTATGTTGCCGGTCGTGGCGTCGGCGTCGCTGCCGGAGGTGCCGTAATACTTGTCGACAATTCCGCCGCCCAAACTAAAAGCGAAGGCGCCACTGACTGCCCCGATTCCGACTCCGTCCGCACCGCTTGCGTATGAATTGCTGAGATCGATCGAAATGTCCGTTCCGATTGCGGTCGCGCCGCCACCCTTGGAAAAGGCTGTCGCGCCACCCTTGCCATATTTGCCGGCGATGATTCCACTGTCGAGCCCGTCAACCGAACTGCCGTTGGCAAGTGTGATGTCGATCGTACCGCCGTCCGCCATCGCATCGTTGCCAACGCCACCAGCCTTAGCGTAGGCGATGCTTTGCGCCGCAATACCATTATCCTCGGCACTGACGCTGCTCGCATCCAATCCGATCGAGATCATCCCGCCGTAACTGCCGGCGTAATTGTCGTCGTACTCACCGTACTTGGTTTTGGCCACACCGCCTGTGGTGACGAGGATGCCCGTTCCGCCGCCATTTTTGCCGGCGCCATAGAATTTGGTGTTGATGCTGCTGTTCTGGCTCAACTCGACACTGACCGTGCCGCCGTTAGCCGATGCGTCGTACAGACCCTTGGCATAGCCGATGCTCTTTAGGTTCAGGCCATTGCCGTAGCTATTGAGTTTGGTTTCAGAAAAATCGACGGTGATATCGCCTGCGGTTGCTTCGGTGGTGCTGCCCACACCAAAACCGATGTACACACCGGTATCGACTTTCACGGCGTCTGCCGTGCTGTAGCCGCCAGGATAGTAATTGTTCGAGAGGTTCGACTTGCTGGCGCTCAGGGTGAAGGAGTCGCCCGTGTAGCTGCCCTTGGTGTATCCGACCCCGGCGCCGAGCTGAACATCCAGCACGTTGCCGTATTGTGCGGTTGCGCTGGCGTCGTTCAGGGTGACGGTCGAGGAGCCGCTGTACGCGATGTCACCGTCGCTGAAGCGGATGGCGTCATAGCTGCCCAGGCCATTCACTGAGCTACCGCTGTTGAGGGTCACATTGCTGGAGCCATTCAGGTCGATGCCGTCGTCCGCAGGTGCATCAATGGAGGCGCTGGGGGAAAGCACCACCGTGATGTTGCGCTCGTCGTCCGCCGCATAGACACCCGTCACATCCGCATCAATGCAGGTGACGGTCTGACCCTCTGTCGGGAGGCTGATGTCACAGGCCGCAGAAGCCGGGTTCACCTGGGCTGTCCAGAGCGCCAACGCACCGGCTGTTACACCGACCAGCGCAGTTGAAGACAGCAAATACCCGGATAAAAATTGCGACCGTGCGGACATGACAAACTCCCCCTCAATAAAATGGCTGCGTTCTGTTTAATGAAAATTTACATTCAGAGCAACCACTTGCTTGCGAATTTTGACCGCTTTATGGAATTAAATTCTGTATCGATTGATCCATCCGAAGCGTTATTTCAATTTTGCCCCGGATTCGTTAGAAAACATGCGCAACGCCCTATGTTTGAATTGCTATGTCAGTGTTGTGGGGTTATTCAGGGCAACTTAATGGTTTTATTGTAGTTTCTGCCCTGCTTTCGTGCCTGTACTTCATACAACTAGCCCGGATTCTGTGCTTATAAAGCCGATAACCTTGCCGAGGAATTTTATTGGCTCTAACTAGAGGTGATACTGGAGTGTCGTCAGGCTTTGGCCTAACCAAAGGTCTACGCTTTAAAGCGGCGTGATTTTGCGGCGTTAACGATGACGACAAAGAGGGAGCGTCGGGTATGGGGGATAAGCAAGTTCTGGGGTTACCTGTCCAGAACATCGAGAAGTTCGCGGCCGCTAAGGGGCTGGTGGCCGCGCGTAACGCCCTTTCCGAGAAGTTGAAAGAAGCCAATCTTACCGCCGATAAGCGGTTGGCCTTACTCCGCAAGCTGTTTCAATCGGCTCAGGACCTGGGTTGCTCGCACACAACCGTGTTGATCGGCAGAATCCTCCTTGCCGCCAAGCGCGATGAGGCGAGCATTTATCGCGCAATCGGCATCGCTCATCTCAAGCTCGGCCACAACAAGCGGGCGGTTGCGGCCCTGGGGGCCGCTTATCAGCACGGTCGACTGCCGGACGTTCTGGTGGAGTTCGGTGCCGCCCTGAAAGCTATTGGTGGAAGCTCGTGGCCGGTTGAACAGATAGACAACGCGCTTGGGTTGAAACCAGGCGTCTGGCCACGTGCCATGGCGCTTCCTTTAACCTTGACCTACCTCGGTCGCGGCCAAGAAGCGGTCGACCATGTGGCAACCGCGACCAAGGCGGGCTGCGCGTGGCCGCAATTCGATGCGGCTGCCGCATGGGTTCTCGCCAAGCACCGCCTCCCCAAAGGCGTTGAGCACCTTGAAAAACTGATGGATCAACATCCCCTCTGGCCCTTGAAGCGCACAAGACCAAGGATGACCCAAGCACTGGTGATGGCAAATCGGCCGCGCCAGAGTGTGCACGTCGGCAAGCAGTATACGATCCAGCAGATTTTTGGCGGCGCGAATTTCGCGGCTCTTGTTCCGGGCAGAAAGTTGGCGATCAACTACGGTCTGATCGAATCGCTCCACGACAAACCCGACCTGCTCCGCGACAGAAAAATAGAAGTCGTTCTGGGCAACGCCATGGCGGAAGTGGATGAAGATATCGCCCGCCAGGCAAAAGAGCTTTGCGATCAGGTCGGCATTCCTTTGGTCAACGCCCCTGCATCGGTTCGCAACCTGCGCCGGGACGAAAACTATCGGCGCCTGAAGGATCGCAGCGATCTGTTGTTTCCAAAAACATTACGTTATAACATTGCTGATGCTGACTTAAAGGCATTGAAGACGAGAATCCTATCCGACTTCGCCTTCCCGCTGCTCGTTCGCCCCACCACATCGCAGTATGGCGGCGGCATGCACCTATGCGAGGGTCACGAGGCGCTGGACCAGGCCCTTGCAACCTTGGCAAAGCGCAGGATCTCACCGGAGATTTTCGCGATCGAGTTCCACGACGCCCAGAGGAACGAAAAGGGGCACTACAAGGTATACCGCTGCGCCTGGATCGACGGGGAACTGCTTCCGGTCAACTGCTTCTTCAACAACCATTGGAACACGCACGGCGAGAATGATCAGCAACGCTCGAGCCAGCTACGCGCCAGCACCTTGATCAACGATCCGGCATTCCATGCGGAAGAAGCCGCCTTCATGGCCGATGTCCGCGGCTATCTGGGCAAGGCAAATAGCGATGCGCTGATGGCCGCCTGCGAGGGTGTCGGCGTCGATATCTGCGGTATGGACTTCGGCTTGACCGAGGACGGACGCCCGTTGATCTTCGAGATCAATCCCAACATGCTGCTCTGGTGGTACCGGGTCGGGTTTCCGCACTTCTGGCCCGCAGCAGACCGCACAATCGAAGCGATTGAGGGTCTGCTGCTCCGACGGGCTGCGCGCGCCTGATAGCCGGCACCCGCCTGCCAGTGTTGTAGCCGTTACATCAAACCCGCTTCCTTGAAAGCCGCGATGCTGCCTGGGTGAAAGGGGATGGAACGCTGCCGCAGCAACATCGGCCGGTCCAGTCCCTGCATCGCCTTATGCACATCCCGCAGGGAATCAATATGTTCAATCAAGGCCGCCGTGATCGCCTTGGCCGTCACGTCATCCATCGAGGCATCCGCGGCGATCATCGCAGCCAGCGCCAAGGTCGGCGTATCCTTGTCCAACCAGTCATAGGCACTGGCCGGGATGGTTACCGATCCGATCCCCATCTTTTCGCCGACGGAGTCGATCACCGAGGCGGAAGGCGCCAGCAGGATAAGCTCACGCGCGCTGGCAACCTCCAGAATGGAAGAGTGCCCGACAAAGGGCGCATTCATAGCCATGTCAGCCTGACCATTGCGCAAAAGCTCGGCCGATTCACGGGACCCGGCAATCATAACCCGCCCGCCCCAAGATTCGATGTCTTCCGGCGCAATGCCATAGGCCTGCAGGACGTTGACAGCCAGATCGTGTGTAATGTTGCCCGGTTTGTTGAGCACCAGGCGCAACGGCGGGCGCTTGGCCTTCAAGTCCTCAAAGGAGGTGATCCCGTGTTCTTCCGCGAAAGCCTTCACGAGAATCGGTTGCAACGCCGAAAAATCATAGAGCACCGCCAAGGCGCGCAGGTGCTCCGAGGGCTGACTGAACGGGGCCGCTCCTTCGACCGCCTGGCGTGCCTCGGCGTCATGCAGAATTGCGATGTCCACCTTATCATCCGCCAGCAATGAAACATTCGCGTAGCCGCCGCCGGAGGTCTGGTAGGTCACCGTCGAACCCGGATATGCGGTTTTCATGGCGTTGTCGACGCCGACACCGATCAAGGACCAAAGCCCCCCCGCACTGGCGCCCGCCAAGACAAGGTTGTAGCTGACAGCCGCACTCCCGAGTGCCGGGATCATGGCGACCAAAGCTGCCATTATGAAAACCCTACGTCTCATCTACTCTCTCCCCTCCAAAAACCGCTCCAGTCCCCTCACGGAGACCCCCATTGTGAAAAATGGCATTACAGGACAAGAAGCAGCAACCCTGCCGCAATAAAGCAACAGGCCTGTTGCCATCGCAGCAAGGGCTTGGCCGCATAGCCCTCCACGGCCATCGCCAGCAATCCGACTACGCACAGACTGATCGTCACCGCGACCAGACTGTCCTGTAGGGTTGTCCGAAGCAACAAGCCGGGCAGTAACACGAACAAGAACGGGATCACGTAAGCCGAGATAGCCAGACGAACGGCGCCGCCAGCTATGCCGAATGGCCGCACACCGGCAATCGAGGCAGCGGCAAACGCGGCAACCGCGATGGGCGGCGTCATGGCCGACATGACCGCGAAGTATAGCAAGAAGAGGTGCCCGGCCAGCTCGCCGATCGCCAGCTGCGCAAGCACGGGACCCGCGACCGCCGCGGCCAGAAGATAGGCGCTTGGAACCGGCATACCCATGCCCAGTAACAAGGTGATGACGGCGCTGGCAGCCAGCGCGATCAGAAGTGAGTCGCCGTGAAACTGTAAGACCATGCCCGATAATTTGGCTGCGAGGCCGGTAATGGTCAGCCCACCAACAATCAGACCGGCCGCCGCGCAGGCACCCGCCACCGGCGCGGCGCGGCGCACCGCCTCACCCGGAATTTCAGCAAGAACCCGCAACCAGGACGACCATCCCACCATGCGAATTCCCACGAGTAGCAAAATTACCGACGCTCCTGCGCCCGCCAAAGCAGGGGTGTAACCTGAAAGCAGTAGCCAAGTAATGGCCAGCATTGGGAATAGCAGAGGCCAGCCGCGACGCAGGGTGCCGACCAAACCCGGCAGCTCATCCGGTGACAACCGGGGCAGATCGAGTTTGATCGCGCGCAGATGGAGTTGAAAATAAACCGCGCCATAGTAGAGAAGCGCGGGGACAGCCGCCGCCACTACGATCTCGACATACGAGATGCCCGTGATCTCGGCCATCAGAAACGCCGCCGATCCCATCACCGGCGGAAGCAAGCCGCCGCCGGTGGAGCCGGCCACCTCCACCGCGCCGGCCAGCTTTGCAGGATAGCCTCGACGCATCATCTCCGGGATCGTGATCGAGCCGGTGGTCACCACATCCGATGTGGGGCTTCCCGATACCGTGCCGAACAACCCGGAGGCTATGACCGAAACCTTGGCCAACCCTCCCTTTCCGCGACCGGCGACCATGGCGGCAAGATCGCAAAAAAACTCGCCGCCGCGCGCCCGGCTGAAAAGCAGGCCAAAAAAAATCAGCGCAAAGACGTAACTGGTAGCCACCCGCAGGGGCGCACCGAAGAGTCCATCGGTTGTGAAGACCGTCAGGTCCAACCAATCGCTGTAGGAAATAACGCCGTGATTGAACGGCGGCGCCAGATGATGCCCAAACACGTTGTAGAGGATAAGAACCAGGCAGAGCAGGACCAGAACCGGACCCACCGTGCGCCGGGTTACCTCAAGGGCCAACCCCACGACGAGACTGCCCGCCAGGACCTCGATCCGCGAGAGTGGATCCAACAAATTGATACGGTATATGAAGCTGTCGGCAGTCCCGGCAAAGTAGAGGCCAACAAGCAAGCTGGAAGTCGCCAGGGACCAATCCAGGGCGCTGGGTTCGTCTGGATCGGAACGGCTGGTTGCGCCGACGCTCAAAAACACCACGACCATGATTAGGGTTAAGAACACGATGGTCGCAACCAGAGGATCGCTTCGCGCCATTAGTACCGCATGAACAACCCAGGCGACCGTGGCCCAGCCCATCAGATGCACAACGACCGCCGGGAAGTTCCGCAATTGACGTTGGGGCCCCGGTTGGGGGAGCAGAAATTCAAGAATCATTGCCACCCCAACATACCTTCGGCCACCCCATTGGTTCGTTTGTTCCCGTGTTCGCTAAAGAACGTAACATTTTATCAAAATAAAAAAGAGTGTTATGGACCAAGAGGAAACCCGCCACTTTTAGATTGCTGCACCACAACGGTTGGTTCTCAGTTTGGGTCGGGCAAAGGAGCGGTTTTGACGGAAGCCTTGGGGAAGGGTTTGCTTGATGACGGCAAGGGTATGACGGGTTTGTCCCAGTCAGTTGGGCCGCTAGCACTACGCCGGCTGTCGCCGACGCTTGGACTGGAAATCACCGGGCAGGCGCTTAACGAGGCCGTCCGTTCCCTTTCGACAGAAACACTGAATGCCCTTCTTGCCGAGTATGGATTCCTTCTCTTCCCCGGCCAAACGCTTGACGAGGCGACACAAGCAGCTTTTGCCGCCTGCCTGGGAAAGGTTCGCTGCGAGGGTGCGACACCGCGCATTCGCTATGTCAGCAACCGTCCGGTTGACGATGCCGTCGCGATCCTGCCGAAGGGTGCGATGGATTTGCATGTTGATCAGTGTTTCGCCGAGCACCCCAACAAGGCGACGCTACTTTATGGTTTGGAGATACCTTCCAAGGGCGGCGCTACGCGTTTTGCCGATGCCGTTGCCGCCTATGCTGCATTACCGCAAGAGACTCAGGCGCTGTTATCGGGGCTTGATGTGCTTCAAGCTTATGGCGGCAGTGAAACGACCCGTACGGCGACTCTGGAAGCCAATACCGCTACATGGCGTCATCCCAGCGTGATCAAACACCCTGTCAGCGGCCATGCGTTGCTGTTCGTCAACCGCTTGATGACCCGCTCTTTCGTCGGTTTGCCGGAAGAAGATAGCAATGCCTTATTGGCAGAGCTTTTTTCCCACTTGGAGCAACCGCGCTTTCGTTACGATCACCATTGGCGGCAAGGCGACCTTCTGGTGTGGGACAATCTGCGCCTACAGCACGGACGGGCCGAGTTCGAAACTTCCCAGTCACGCGTATTACGTCGTTTGACGATTGAAGGCGGCAAAGTCGAACGCTTCGTTCAGGTCCCCGGTGATCAGGCCCCCGGTGAATTGACCGACATCAGCCAGCAACCCCAATCCTGAACGGCGCCGCGGCAAACATCACCGTAGCGATCCGCCAGCAACCTCGTCACCGGACCCGGCGCGCCTGCCGAGAGTGGTTTTCCGTCAAGACTGCTGATGGGCTCGATACCCGCGCCGGTACTGCTGAAAAAAGCTTCGTCGGCCGTGCGTAACGTCGCGACGTCGACCGGGCGCTCTTCGCAGGCTAAATTCAGGTCCCTCGCCGCGATGGACAGCAAGCTGTCGCGGGTGATGCCGTCAAGGATGTCGCTCTCCAGATCGGGCGTCACCAAACGACCTTCCCGGATCAGGAAGAGATTGGCAACCGGCCCTTCGGCAACATTGCCTGCCGCATTCAACATCACCGCACTGTCGAAGCCAGACTCGCGGGCCGTGAGAAGAGCCAGGCGGCTATTGTGATAGTTGGGAGCGCACTTGATCAGCGGCGGCATGACTTGGCGCGAGATACGGACCCAAGGGCTCAGGTGGCAGCGCCGCACCCGAGAACCGAGGTCGGGCTCGGGACGGCGGGCAGCGACGATGGCGATCGCTACCGGACTGTCATCAAGAAGGCGCCCATGCTCGCCGGACAAGAGGGCCGTGATCCGCAGATGGCAGTCCTCGTTTCCACCAAGCGCCTGGGCTGCCTCGACCAACCATCGCGACATCTGCGATTCCGGTGGCAATGGCGGAAAGCGCATCATCTCCGCCGAGCGAGCAAGGCGTTTCAGATGGTCACCAACCCGAAACAACGCGATGCTCTCCGATCCGGCGGCCGTTTGTCGGTAGCCACGCAATGTCTCGAAGACCGACAGACCGAAGGCGACCGCCGGCGAGGAGATCGCAACAGAAGCGGCGCCCGGCTGCTCGATGCGACCGTTTAGGGAGACAACCGTCTGCTCCACTACGCCCTTCTCTTTCATGCGTCCCCTGCCTCCTGCCATCCAACTGCGACCCGACTCAACATAGCAAATCTGACTGAAAAGGCCGATGAGGAGGCATCAAAAAAGCCGCCCGGAGGCGGCTCATTTGGGAAACTGGAGCGGGCGATGAGATTTGAACTCACGACCCCAACCTTGGCAAGGTTGTGCTCTACCCCTGAGCTACGCCCGCGTATCAGTTTCGCGGTGGGGGAGATAAAACCTTTCAGGGGGTTTGGCAAGGGGTAAAATCCCTTTTTCGGGATCACGGTCGTTCATCTCAGCGGTCGCAGAGGGGTTTCCTCTTGAGAGGCAGCCGCCTGGAAGTTAGCTTCGCAACTCGCATGAACCTTCCCAGGAACGGCAGATATTCCATGAGCGAGATTGACGCAATACTTGAAGACGGCCATCCGCCGCTAACGCCTGAACAGTTGCTGGAGCGCTTGGCTGCCATGAACGTCGCGCAAACGACCGTCGAGCATGCCCCGGTATTCACCGTCGAGGAAGCCCAAGCGCTGCGCGGCAACCTGCCGGGCGCGCATATCAAAAATTTGTTCCTGCGCAACAAGAAAGGCGCGATGTGGCTGGTTACCTGCCTGGAAGATCGAACCATCGACCTGAAGGCCTTGGGCGAACGACTCCAAGCGGGTCGTTTTTCCTTCGGCAGCGCGGAACGCCTGATGCGGTTCCTCGGGGTGCGTCCCGGCGCCGTGACGCCGTTGGCGGTGATCAATGATCGAACCTCTGCCGTCACCATGGTGTTGGATCGAGCGGTTCTTGAAGGGGAAATTGTCAATGCGCACCCGCTGGTCAATCATATGACGACCGCGATAGCGCCACAGGATTTGTTGCGGTTTCTGGAAGCCGTGGGGCACCCGCCCCAGCTCCTGGATTTTGAAGGGTCAGCGACGGAATAGACGAAAGCCAAGAGCGGGCCTGCTAAAGCCGGGCTTGCCATGGTTGATCGGAACGGCCATGTAACTTGGGAACGAAACGCGAGGCGTTGATGAACAGCACAACGCCCGGATCAGAAAGTCGGGAAAAGGGTATCGCCACAATGGAAGAGATTATCGGCAGCGCCGGTCCTGCGGCCAATGGAACGGGTCCAGGCAATGTCATCAAGGACATCAGCGAAAAGGATTTCATGGCCGAAGTCATCGAAGCATCGATGCAGCGGCCAATCATCGTTGATTTCTGGGCCCCGTGGTGCGGTCCTTGCAAACAGCTAACCCCCGCGCTGGAGAAGCTGGTTACGCAAGCCGGTGGCAAGGTCATGCTTGCCAAGGTCAATGTTGATGAGAACCAGGGCATTGCCCAACAGCTCCGAGTCCAGTCGATCCCGACGGTCTATGCCTTCTACCAGGGCCGCCCCCTAGATGGATTCCAAGGCGCCCTGCCTGAAAGCCAGCTTCGCCAGTTCATCCAGCAGGTCCTCGAGGCCGCCGGCGGCGGGGATGACGAAAACTCCATCGAGGCGCTCCTGGAACAGGCCGACGAGTTGATGCGACAGGGCCAACCGGAAGCCGCCGCTTCACTCTACGCCCAGGTGCTGGAACAGGACGCGGAGAACGCCAAGGCGTTATCCGGTGTTATCCGCGCCTACATCGGCGCCGGCGAGATGGAGGCGGCTAGGGCGGTCTTCGACGAGCTCAGCGAGGCCTTGAAGTTGCAGAGCGATATTCAGGGCGCTTTGGCCGCGCTCGAACTTGCCGAGCAGGCCGACGGTGCCGCCGCCAATCTGGCTGATCTCCAGGCCAAGATCGCACAGGATGCGAACGATCATCAGGCGCGCTTCGATCTGGCCATGGCCCTGAACGCCACGGGTCAGCGTGAAGAAGCCGCGGACGCGCTGTTGGAAGTCATCCGGCGCCAACGCGCCTGGAACGACGAAGCAGCCCGCAAGCAGCTGGTGCAGTTCTTCGAGGCCTGGGGTCCGACCGACCCGGTGACCGTTCAGGCTCGTAAAAAACTGTCGTCGCTGCTTTTCTCGTGATCAACCGGCCCTATCTCTCATAGGTATGAGCGAAAATCCTTTCGATCCGACCTTCGACGAGTTGCCGGAAATTCTGCCGATCTTTCCGTTGACCGGGGTTCTGCTGTTGCCCCGCGCTGAATTGCCGCTGAACATCTTCGAGCCGCGCTACCTGGCCATGGTCGATCAGGCCTTGGCCGGTCGGCGCTTGATCGGGATGATCCAGCCCAGTTTGGAAACAAAGGGACTGCAAATGGGATCGGCCCCCTGCTTTCCCTTGGGCTGCGTCGGTCGTATCGTGTCCTTCGCGGAAACAGAGGACGGCCGCTATCTCATAACCTTGAAGGGCATGCTCCGCTTCAAGGTCGGCGAGGAGTTGTCCTTGGAGAAGGGTTTCCGCCGCGTGCGGCCGGATTACTCCGAGTTCCGCGACGACCTTGAAAGGCCGGAAGTCCTGGAGGACTTTTTTGACCGGGATCGCTTGCTGACGGCCCTGCGCGCCTATTTTAGCGTCAAACGAATCCGAGCGGACTGGGAAGCCATCGAACAGGCGCCGGGCGAGCGTTTGATCACCTCGCTCGCCATGGCTTGTCCTTTCGAGGCATTGGAGAAGCAGGCGCTGCTGATGGCGCCCAACCTCTCGACACGGGCCGAGACCTTGATAAAACTATTGGAGCTGGATGCCTCCAGCGCCCAAGAGACGCAAGGCGGCGCCAAACCAAGGCATTGAGCGGGCCGGTTTCCGCGAAGAAGAAAGGCAGCAAGGTCATGACAAAGGTCGATCCAAAGCTTTTGGAGCTTCTGGTTTGCCCGGTAACCAAGGGTCCCCTCGACTACGACGCAGCAGCCAATGAACTGGTCAGCCGTCAGGCGGGGCTCGCTTATCCGATTCGCAACGGCATTCCCATCATGCTACCGGACGAAGCCCGGTCGCTGGATAAGGAGACTTGAGCCTCATGAGCAACGACGCGGCGTCCAGCGACGGAACCTGGGAGAGCAACCACTGGCCGACGGAGATTTCCTACGCCAAGGCAACCAAACACCTGAAGATCACCTTCGATAACGGCGTGACGTTCGACTACCCGGCCGAATTGCTGCGCGTCGAAAGCCCGTCGGCGGAGGTCCAGGGCCACGGCCCCTCGCAGAAGAAGACCGTCCCCGGCCGCCGCCACGTCGGCATCATGGCGATCGAGCCGGTCGGCAACTATGCGGTGCGTCTGCGCTTTGACGACCTGCACGACACCGGCATCTTTTCATGGAAGTACCTCTATGACCTTGGCGAGCGGCAAGACGAGATCTGGCAGGCCTACCTGGCCGACCTGGAGAAGAAGGGCCTCAGCCGCGACCCTTGATAACTTGATGCCACGTTAAGTGACGCAACTGTCGAATTTGCGGTATGCGAGTCGGTTTCTAGCAAGACAGCGGCTTACATCCTGTCAGGCTTTCCCGGATATTGATGGGAATAGCTATGGCAGGGAGAACGATCGTCATGGCGCCAGATACGATCATACCGGCGGGTGCGGCCCGCAGTCTTTCATCTCGTAGCATCTCTACGCATCTGGCCGCCCGCACGGCGCCGCCAACCCTCAGCGACTGCGAAGGGCAGGTCGACATGAAGCGCCTGCGCGCCTATCGCCTCGACCGTTTGAGGGCGCAGCTTCGGGCCCACGACGTGGCGGGCATCGTGCTCTATGACCCGATCAACATCCGCTATGCCACCGGCAGCCGCAACATGGCGGTCTGGACCCTGCACAATGCGTCGCGCTACTGCTTCGTGCCTACCGAAGGTCCGATCGTGCTGTTCGAGTTCCACAACGGCGAGCATCTGTCGGAAGGCCTGGAAACCATTGCCGAAGTGCGTCCCGCCCAAGCCTGGTACTTCTTTGGCGCCGGCCCCCGCATGAACGAGAAGGCCGCCATCTGGGCCACCGAGATTGCCGATCTGGTGAAGGCGACCGGCGGCGGCAACAGACGTTTGGCGGCAGACCACTGCGACATCGCGGGTATCCGCGCGCTGGAAGTTCACGGCATCGAAATCTGTGATGGCCAGGCAATTTGCGAACTGGCGCGCTGCATCAAGTCGGCGGATGAAATCGCGTTGATGAACCATTCTATTTCGGTCTGCGAGGCCGGGATGGCGAAGATGCGCGAGGAACTCAAGCCCGGCATGACCGAGAACGAGCTTTGGGCACATCTGCATCACGTCAATATCGCGCGCGGCGGAGAGTGGATCGAGACCCGTCTTCTGGCCTCGGGAGGCCGGACCAACCCCTGGTTCCACGAGTGCTCCGACCGGATCATTCGCGCAGGTGAGCTGGTCGCTTTCGACACTGATTTGATCGGCCCCTTCGGTTACTGCTCCGACCTATCGCGCACCTACTACTGCGGCCACGGCAAGCCAAGCGGCGAACAGCAAGAGCTATACCGCCTAGCCCATGAACAGATTGAGACGAACATGCAGCTCATCCGGCCCGGTATTTCGTTTCGTGAACTAGCCGAGACCGCCTTCAAGCTGCCGGATCGTTATCTGCCAGGTCGCTACTCCGTGATCTTTCATGGCGTCGGCTTCTGTGACGAGTACCCGCACTGTGCCTATCTGGAGGATATCGACGCCCACGGTTACGACGGCGTCCTGGAGGCCGGCATGACCATCTGCGTGGAAAGCTACATCGGTGCTGAGGGCGGCAACGAGGGCGTAAAGCTGGAAGATCAGGTCCTGATAACGGCAAGCGGCGTCGAGCGTCTCTCCACCTTCCCGTATGAGGAAGCCTTGCTGGGCCGGGAGATTTAGCGCAAGGACGCCGATCCCATGTCAGCCGCAGCCTTCGACACGATTCCCCAAGTGGACATTTCGCCACTCTTTGGGCGCCTAAGCGCCGCGCGCGATGTCGTTGACCGGGCCATCGACCGGGCCTGCCGGGAGATCGGGTTTCTTGTTGTTACGGGTTTGCCGGACGAGGCCCTGCTTTCCCCGGAACGCCGGGCGTCCCTGCTGCGGCTCTTTTCGATCCCGCCGGACGCGCAACGGCGACTCTGGCGACGCAAGTTCGCGCCCGAGGCCCGAACGCTCTATAGAGGGTACTTCCCGTTGCAGAAAGGCGTTGCCGCCTACAAGGAGGGAATCGACCTCGGTCCTGACCCGGCACCCGCTAAGCGACACCCCTTGATTGAGGAAAACCCCTGGCCGACCGAGGACGACCTACCGGGCTGGCGCGCCGATGTTCTCGCCTATCGCAAGGCCATGGAAGGGGTCGGGACAGCCCTGCTGCAGTCCCTCGCCCGGGCTTTGGGTCTGGCCGAGGACCACTTCGCCCAGGCCTTCGACCAAGGAAACGGGACCTTGCGTCTGTTGCACTATCCGCCGCGCAGTGCGGAATCCTACATCGGACTAGACCGGCCCTACCGCGACCATCAGGGCGCCCGCTATCCCATCATGACACGGGAGCACAGTGATTCCGGTTGCTTGACCCTGTTGGCCCAATTGGACCAACCGGGACTGCAGGCGGAGAATGGCGCGGGCCAGTGGATTGATGTCCCCTGTTTGCCGGACAGCCTGGCGATCAACCTGGGTGACCTGATGGAACGCTGGAGCGCCGGCCGCTACCGCGCTACCCGCCATCGGGTCCTGGCGCTTCAAGGCGGTTCTCGTTACTCGTTGCCCTTCTTCTTCGAACCAGCGGTCGATGCCGTGATCGAACCCTTGCCCGGCACCGGAAGCGTAGCCTATCCGGCAGTCGTCTATGGCGACTACCTGATCGAAAAGGTCAAAGCCTTTCCCGAGTTTTCGGATTTCCTGGCCTAGCGCCGCTACAAGGGTTGGCCCTTGATCAATCGCGGCAAATCGCCTTCCAGGCCCATGGCGTGACGCATGAAGAGACGTTTGAGCGGCGGAATTCGTTGAACCGCCGCCAGCCCCAGATCACGGGCAAGGCGAACCGGGGCAATATCGTTGGAAAATAAACGATTGAGCGCATCGGTGACGGCAACCAGCGCCAGACCATCGAAGTGCCGCCATTGCGGGTAGCGTTCCAGAACAGTTGCCGCACCGACGTCAAGTCCAAGGCGCGCCGCATCCACCAGCACCTCAGACAAGGCCGCGACATCACGCAGCCCCAGATTGAGTCCCTGTCCGGCAATCGGGTGAATCCCGTGGGCGGCGTCACCAACCAAAGCCAGTCGATTATCGATGTATCGGTCCGCCAGCAGCAGAGAGAGTGGATAAGACCAGCGCGGGCCGACCGCCTTGAGGGTCCCCAGGCTATCACCGAAACGACGGGCGATCTCTTTTGAAAAGTCGGCTTCGGGTAAAGCCATCAGATGATCGACCAGACTGCGCTTCTCCGTCCAGACGATGGAGGAGCGGTGGTTGCCCTCGGCGTCGTCTGTCAACGGCAGCATCGCAAAAGGACCGGAAGGCAGGAAATTTTCGTGCGCCACGCCCTCGTGCGGCAGGCTGTGCTCAACCGTACAGACGATGCCGCTCTGGGGATAATCCCAGCGTGTTACCTCGATACGCGCCTCGTCGCGCAAACGCGCATTGCGGCCTTCGGCTGAAACCGCCAGACGAGCGGTGACCCGACGGCCGTCACCCAGCGTCGCCTCCACGGCATGTGCACCACGCTCCAGGCTTTCCAGCGTGCAGGGAGCAAGCAGTGTCATCCCTTCGCGCGGCAACGCGCCGAAAAGCCCGCGACGGATCGCTCTATTTTCGACGATGTAGCCAAGCGGCTGATCGCCAACCTCCCGATGATCATAGTGCAGGAAAAGCGGCGACGGCTGCTCTCCCACCCGCGCATCGGAAACCCGAATATCCAGAATGGGCGCCGCCGCCGGCGCCATCGCGCCCCAAAGATCCAACACCTGCAGCATCTGCTTCGTGCCCCTGGCAATGGCACTAGCCCGACCGTCAAAGGTGTTGTCCTGCATTTTCGCCGGATCGGCGCGGTCCAACACAACTGCGGATAATCCTGCACCCGCCAAAGCATGACCAAGTGTCAGGCCGACCAACCCGCCGCCGATGATCAACACATCACACTCAAGATTTGGGTTCTTCTTCATTCCGTAAAGATCGACCGCCGAGCGCGCGCTGTCCAGCCCCCGGATCAGCCCCCGGATCACTCCATGGGGCGACGCGGCTTAGATTCTATATCTGCATAATTTTTATGCAGTATTTTGTTATTGATTATTATTTAGGCATATAGCCCATAAAGCTCTTTGTGTTTGATGAACCATTCATGCTGCACCTGCGAAGTAGCTGTTTGATTCGCCGTCCTGATTCGAGAAGTCCGCAATTTTGGCATGAAACTTGCTTGTTATTTGACAGGGCCCGGCTGTCGCCGGTCTTGGGGAGAATGAACTCTTGCTACCAACAACACGGGGGTACCCAGCCATGAAGCTGGTAATGGCCATCATAAAACCCTTCAAACTCGACGAAGTCCGAGAAGCGTTGACAGGCGTCGGTGTCGAGGGTCTGACCGTCAGCGAGGTCAAGGGATACGGCCGTCAGAAGGGGCAAACTGAAATTTACCGCGGCGCCGAATACGCCGTCAATTTCTTGCCGAAAGTGAAAATCGAGATCGCGGTTGATGACCCGCTCGTCGAGAAGGTCGTCGAGACAATCCAAGTTGCCGCCAATACCGGGCGCATTGGTGACGGCAAAATCTTCGTTCTGGATCTGAATCACGCCGTGCGCATTCGCACCGGCGAAACCGATAGCGCGGCTCTTTGAGGAGGACTTGGAACATGACACGCACCTTAATCAGGAAATCCCTCTCCATCGCAGGTCTTGCTGCCTTGGGTGGGGTCTTGCTCGTATCTCCGGCCGCCGCCGAGGTTTCCGAGGAAGTCACCTACGTTTTCAACACCACACTGTTTCTGATCGGCGGCTTCCTGGTTATGTGGATGGCTGCCGGCTTCGCCATGCTGGAAGCGGGCCTGGTCCGCACGAAGAACGTGGCCATGCAGAGCCTGAAGAACATCACGCTCTACTCCATAGCTTGCCTGACCTACATGCTGATCGGCTACAACCTCATGTATCCGGGCGACGCCTGGATGAGTCAGGGCTGGCTGGGCGCCTTTAGTGTCACGTCGCTGCCGGGCCACGAAGGCGAAGACATCACTTATGCTTCCGTCGGCTCGGATTTCTTCTTCCAGTTGGTTTTCTGCGCAACCACGGCCTCCATTGTTTCCGGCACGCTGGCCGAGCGCATCAAGCTGTGGCCTTTCCTAGCCTTCACGGTGCTGCTGACCGCCTTTATCTACCCGATCCAGGGTTCCTGGAAATGGGGCGGCGGTTGGCTCGATGCGCTGGGCTTCAACGATTTCGCGGGCTCAACCATCGTGCACTCCGCCGGCGGCTGGGCGGCCCTGATCGGCGCCGTGATCTTGGGTGCGCGCAAGGGCAAATACGGCGCCGATGGGCGCATACACCCGATGCCGGGCTCCAACCTGACTCTGGCGACCTTGGGTACCTTCATCCTCTGGCTCGGCTGGTTCGGGTTCAATGGCGCTTCACAGCTTGCCCTGGGATCCCTGGGTGACGCCTCCGACGTAGCGCGCATCTTCGCCAACACCAACACTGCGGCCGCCGGCGGCGCGATCACAGCGTTGATCCTGACCCAAGTCATCTACAAGAAGGCGGATCTGACGATGGTCCTGAACGGGGCGCTTGCTGGCTTGGTTTCGATCACCGCGGAACCGCTGACTCCAACGCTGGTCGAATCCATGATGATTGGCGCGGTGGGCGGCGTCATCGTGGTGTTCGTTGTCCCCCTTCTCGACAAGATCCGGATTGACGATGTCGTCGGTGCGATCCCGGTGCACCTCTGCGCCGGTATCTGGGGCACGTTGGCGGTTCCTCTCACCAATGGTGATGCTTCATTCAGCGCCCAGATCATCGGCATTCTGGCCATCGGCATCTTCGTCTCGGTTGCTAGCGCAATCTTCTGGCTCCTTATCAAAGCCTTCATTGGTCTGCGCGTGAGCGAAGAAGAAGAAGACATGGGGCTCGACAAGGCCGAACTGGGCATGGAGGCCTACCCCGAGTTCGGGCGCGGCTCCCAAACCTTCTAAGGACAGAGCAGTCCTCAAACCGTTCCCGGCGGATGTTCCTCCGCTAACCTCGGCCCGGAAGCTTCGGCTTCCGGGCTTTTTTTATTAAGTTCCCACTATGTTCTGATTTCGAGATTCGATTCGCCTCCCGAGTCGCGCCCGAGTCGTTTTCGAGTTGCAAAGGGCAGATTGGCAGACGCCATTTCACTCTGGTAAGACAAGTATTGCGGCCATGAATTCACAAGCCCACTACATCTTGCGGATTTTCTTCCAGCCGTCCAAACTGCTTATCAATCGAAGCTGCTTGTCCGTCTTAAGACATAACGTTAAGATTGTTCTTGTTTTAGCCTATTTCCGACCGAACCGCTGGGCTTTGGCTGTTCAGGCTTGATGAATATGGCGCGGGGTTAAAGGGAACTGCCAACGATGACATCTTTTGCGGCTGCAGGTAGGAGCGCCCTCGGCAGCTTCCATCCGTTCTTGCGGTTGGAACGCCTGTTGCGCGACCACCCTGCCGGCGACCACGGGCTCCCGGGCGTCAAGGGACCGATACAGCTACAAGTCGGCGACCCCAAGAATGCGCCGCCGGCATTCCTGCAGGAGTGCTTGCAAAAAAACGCGGCGGGCTGGGGCTCCTATCCGCCGCCGCGCGGTACGGCCGACTATAGGGAAGCTGCAGCGGACTGGCTGACCAACCGCTTTGCCCTGCCGGCCAATTTCATCGATCCGGACCGCAACATCCTGCCTGTACCGGGCACCCGCGAAGGCCTGTTTTTCACGATCATGATGGCCATTCCCGGCCCCGGCGAAGGCGAAAAGCGAAAGGTTCTTTTGCCCAGTCCCTTCTTTCACGTCTACGCCGGCGCCACGGCGGCGGCTGGAGGCGAGCCTGTTTTTGTCCCTGCGCGGGCTGAAACCGGGTTCATGCCCGACTACGCCGCCTTGCCCAAGGAGGTGTTGGAGAAGGCGGCGCTGGCGATCCTTTGCTCACCGTCCAACCCACAAGGCGCGATTGCCGATGCAGCGCAGATGCGCGCCGTCGTCACCCTGGCCCGGCAGCATGATTTCCTCGCCATATTCGACGAGTGCTACTCCGAGATTTATCTGGACCAACCGCCGCCAGGCGCGCTCCAATCGGCTGCCGAGTTTGGCTCACTCGACAATCTGGTGGTGTTCCACTCCCTTTCGAAGCGTTCCAGCGCGCCGGGTCTGCGGTGCGGTTTCGTCGCAGGAGATGCCCGCTGGATTGACCGGGTGGATGGTGCAATGCGCTTTGGCGGTGCAGGCGTCCCCTTACCGGCACTGGCGGCCGGGGCCAGCCTGTGGCGCGACGAGGTGCACGTGGAGCACAATCGTGACTATTACCGCGAGAGCTTCGTTATGGCCGAGCGTTTGCTCGGCAATCGATTGGGTTATCGGCGCCCAGGAGGCGGTTTTTTTCTTTGGCTCGACGTCGGGGACGGAGAAGCCGCAACGGTGAAGCTTTGGAAGGAGGCCGGTATTCGGGTCCTTCCCGGCGCCTACATGAGTGCGGAGGACGAACGGGGAGATAACCCCGGAGCGCCGTACATCCGCGTGGCCCTGGTCTACGATGCGGCCTTCAACGAAGCCGCTCTACGCCTATTGCTGGACACCTTGGAAGTATGAGACACAACCGCCACGCAGATAGTGCCTTGCAGGGCAACGAAGCTCCAACCATGCTGGGGGAGGAGGCATGTCGGTGAGAGATTCTACAGCCGGACGCGGTGCGAGCCGCCTGTTACCGGAGAATGCGAGCGCATTTCTGCGCAACCGCGCAATCGAGTTGCTCGGGGTGCTTTTGTTTGCCCTCGGACCGGCCCTGATCGCCGCCAGCATCAGTTACAACCCCAACGACCCGTCTCTCAACCGCGCAACGACGACCGAAGCTACAAACCTGCTGGGCCTGCCGGGTGCCTATGCTGCCGATCTTCTGCTGCAAAGCCTGGGGCTCGCCACTTTGGTTCTGGCGGTCATCTTCATGACCTGGGGTTATCGGATTCTGCGCGATCACACGCTCGAACGGATGTGGCTGCGGCTGACGTTGCTGCCTATCGGTCTATTGTGCATTGCCATGGCGATGGAGACGCTGCCTCGGCCCGAAGGTTGGCCTTTCCCCTCGAATTTGGGTGGGTTCTCGGGCGCGCTGTTGGCCAGCGCTCTCAAAGGCACCTTCGGACTGGCGCTTTGGCTGTTGGGGTTGATCGGCCTTGTATTGGGTCTGTGTCTGCTGGGCTTTTGTTTGGCGCTGACAGGTCGTGACTGGCGCGCACTGGGGCGCGGCGCCACCTGGCTGTTCCCACGCCGGCAGGTGGATGCTAAGGGCAAGAAGTCCCGTCCGGAGCCAAAATCTGCCCGTAAATCTGAAGCTAGAGCCAGCGCCGGAAACAAGGCCAGTGAAAGCGCGGGCGGTCTTTCTTTCCCCTCTTTCCTGACCGAACGTCCCTCCATGCCGCGGCTGCCGTCTCTTGCCGGTTTCTGGGCGCGCTTCAAGCCGCTTACGGGATCTGACGGCGAGGACGAGGAGGATGCATCGCCGCGTAGCGATCGCGTGGAGCCGCGACTGGATACCGGCAAGCGTGGCGATGACGGCCCCCGAAAACCCGCTGCCCGCGGTAGTGCCGCCAAGGGCCCGACGGATATCCCGAGCAAGCCTGAGGAGAAGAAAGCCCCGCGGCAAACCGCGGCGCAGAAACAGGGCAGCCTAAAACTCGGCAACCCTGGCGACTACGCGGGACCTGACTTGGAGCTGTTGCGAACGCCGCCGCCAGAGGTTGTCAACGCCGAGCATAGCAACGACGCCCTGGAAAAGAACGCCCGCCTGCTGGAAGGCGTGCTGCAGGACTTCGGCGTCAAAGGCGAGATCGTGAAGGTGCGGCCAGGACCCGTGGTTACGCGATATGAACTGGAGCCTGCGCCTGGAACCAAGACAAGCCGGGTCATCGGTCTGGCGGATGACATCGCCCGTTCGATGAGCGCCTTGTCGGTGCGTGTGGCGGTCGTCCCGGGCTCCAGCGTGATCGGCATCGAGCTCCCCAACAAAAAGCGCGACACCGTTTGGCTCCGCGAGGTGCTGGCCTCCGACATTTACCAGGATACGCGGGCAAAGCTGCCATTGGTGCTTGGCAAGGACATTGGCGGACAGCCGCTCGTCGCCGATCTGGCCCGCATGCCGCACTTGCTGGTCGCAGGCACCACCGGATCGGGCAAGTCGGTCTCGGTCAATGCGATGATCCTCAGCCTGCTCTACCGCCTATCGCCCGAGCAATGCCGTTTCATCATGGTCGACCCGAAGATGCTCGAATTGTCGGTCTATGACGGAATCCCGCACTTGCTCTCGCCGGTAGTCACCGATCCGCGCAAGGCGGTCGTCGCCTTGAAATGGGCCGTTCGCGAAATGGAGCAGCGTTATCAAGCCATGTCGAGGCTCGGTGTGCGCTCTATCGAGGGTTACAACCAGCGGGTCGACGAAGCCCAACGGAAGGGTGAGGTGCTGACGCGCAAGGTGCAAACCGGCTTCGATCCGGACACTGGCCAGCCGATCTACGAGGAACAACCGTTCGATCTGACGGCACTGCCTTTCATCGTGGTGATCGTCGACGAAATGGCCGACCTGATGCTGGTCGCCGGCAAAGATGTGGAGGGTGCGATCCAGCGCTTGGCGCAGATGGCGCGTGCGGCGGGCATCCACCTCATCATGGCAACGCAGCGCCCGTCGGTCGATGTCATCACCGGCACGATCAAGGCCAACTTCCCTACACGCATCTCGTTCCACGTCACCTCCAAGATCGACAGCCGTACGATCTTGGGCGAGATGGGTGCGGAGCAGTTGCTGGGCCAGGGCGATATGCTCTACATGGCGCACGGTGGCCGCATCACGCGCGTTCATGGACCGCTTGTCACCGACGAGGAGGTCGAGCGCGTCGTCAATCACCTCCGCGATCTGGGTGAGCCGGAGTACCTCGAATCGGTCACCGATGAATCGGAGGTCGGCGGCGACATCCTGATGCCCGGTGGCGATGGTGGAGGCATCAACGGAGGCGGCAGCGGCGACGAGCTTTACGATCAGGCGGTAGCCTTGGTGTTGCGCGAACGTAAGGCTTCAACTTCCTTCGTCCAGCGCCACCTGCAGATCGGCTACAACCGGGCTGCACGTTTGATTGAACGCATGGAACAGGAAGGCTTGGTCAGCAAGGCCAACCATGTTGGTAAGCGTGAAATTCTGGTTGGTGGAGACGGCTGAGCGACACACGCCAGACCGGCAGCCAAGAAACCCGTCATAGAATTGCCATGCTTGTCGCCTAGTAACGGCGATCTGGCGTACCGGCCTTGTCAGGCAAGATAAGCAACACCATTGTCTTGGCACGACCACTGCCGCGGCTTTCACCCTCAAATCATGCAAAACATGGCGAAGGCAAACATGAAAAGATTTCAGATCACCCGACTGCGTCTATTGCCTCTACTGCTGTTAGGCGCGCTGCTGGCCGCCGGCCTCCCGGCGAAAGCGCAGAACGCTTCGCCCAACCTGGGTGATTTCAAGACCAGTGGTATCGACGGCGCCGACAAGGGATCGGAGGCCGCGCGGCTGCTCGGGAAAATCGAAGCATATCTCAACGGGATCGACACGATCACGGCGCGTTATGCCCAGCTCGCGTCCAACGGCGCCTACGCGGAGGGCATGCTGCACCTGGATCGGCCAGGCAAGATGCGCTTTGAGTATGATGCGCCGCACCCCATCGTCATGATATCCGACGGTGATGTACTTTTTTACTACGACCGGGACTTGGAAGAAGCGACACGCATCGATGTCGAGCAAACTCCTATCTGGTTCTTGCTGCGGGAACAGGTATCCTTCGATCAACCCTTACGTATCGTCGAATTGAAGCGGCGCGGCGGCACGGTTCTGGTGTCGCTCGTTGAAGAAGATAAGCTTGATCAGGGAACCGTGACCCTGCAGTTCAATGAGAATCCACTCAGTCTTCAACGCTGGCAGATCGTTGACGCACAGGGAATGATTATTCAGATCACGCTCTTGGATCCGCGCTTCAACGACCCGATTCCCGACAAGGCGTTCGATTTCAGCGAGTACACGCTGCCGCTCAGCGGCAGCGCGTCGGACCGTTGACCGGTCTCACGATCATCCCGTAAACGGCCGCGCCAAAAGACCCAGCAAAGATCGCTCGGGCCGTGCTTCGACGCCGATTACCATGTCGGTTTGTCGATGATTGCGGCTGAAGGACGCAAATAGACGATCCCAGAAGCTAAAGAGCGTACCGTAGTTCGAATCGGTGTCCTTGCGCACCGCATGGTGATGCACCCAGTGAATTGAAGGCGTTACGAACACCTTGGACAACGGCTTCTCGACTGCCGCCGGCAGGCGGAGGTTGGAGTGGTGAAATATCGCGGCGCAAAGCACCACCACCTCGAACACGACCACGGATGTAAAAGGCATGCCGAGCAGAATGATGACGCCCGCACGGGCCAGCGCCGACAGCACAACCTCGCCGAAATGGAAACGCAACGCCGAAGTGGTGTCCAAAAAGCGATCCAGGTGATGCACCTCGTGGAACCGCCAGAGGAACCCCACGACGTGATTGGCCCGGTGCCACCAGTAGATCAGGAAATCGAGCAGGATAAGATCGAAAGCCAGACCTAAGGCGCCGCTCCACCAATCCGGTCTCCAATTGAGTATCTGGCCGCTTGCCCAAAGTGAAAGCGGCAGGACGATCAGGGGCGACAGTCCGACATTGACCAGCCAGAGAGACGCATTGCGCGCCAACCGCAGCCAACTGGATCGTGCCGTTGCCGCCCCCAGTTCCGGCGGCAGAGGCGCTGCAGGATAGAGCCGTTCGGCCACGAAAAAAGCCCCCAGCCAAAGTGCGACGATCAGTCCCTTGTATGTCAGAAGTTCTTCGATCGCGTTTTCCATAGCGCGTGATATGCCGCGCCTTGAAGGCGAAGGCAATACACAAGCCCGTGCTAGGGGTCGCTCATAAACTCTACCGGATGCTAACGCTCTTGCGCTTTGTCAGGTTCAGCGCTAGCTATCGGGTATGACAGAAAAGCACCCCCTCATTGGCGTTCCGGCCTGCGTCCGGTCCATGGATCAAATGCCGTTCCATGTGGTGGGCGACAAGTACGTGCGCGCCGTCAGTCTTGGTGCAAAGGGGATTCCCGTCGTCTTCCCAGCGCTGGGTGACCTTATTCCACTCGCTGAGATGATTGATCGTCTGGACGGCATAATGCTGACCGGCAGCCCATCAAATGTTCACCCTACGCGTTATGGCCAGACCCCTACACCGGAAGCCGAGCCCCATGACGAGTGGCGCGACGAAACGACGCTACCCCTGATCGAGCTGGCGCTGGAGCATGGCGTACCCCTGTTTGCAATCTGCCGCGGTTATCAGGAGCTTAATGTCGCCCTTGGTGGGACACTCTATCCAAGGGTTCATGAGCTTGAAGGCCGTCTGGATCACCGGGCGCCCAAGGTCGAGGATATGGATGTCAAGTATGGGCCGCGCCATTCCGTTGATCTGACACCCGGCGGCGAACTTGAGAAAATACTTGGTGTCCGAAGGATTGAGATCAATTCGCTTCACTGGCAGGCCATCGATCAGGTCGCGGACCGTTTGGCCATTGAGGCGATCGCGCCAGACGGCACGTACGAGGCGGTGAGCGTCAAGGGCGCCAGCCCTTTTGCGCTCGGCGTGCAGTGGCATCCGGAATACAAGGTCCGGGAGAACCCCGCTTCACTGAAAATGTTCGAGGCCTTCGGCGACGCCGCCCGGCAACGTGCGGAAGCCAGGGCGCAGGGCCGCCTGGCCTTGGCCGTCTGAGCTTTGGTTCGTCGTTTCGGCTCTGCATGCCCGCCAAGGCAGCTATTCGTGAGATGCATACGATTGTGCGCCGCACCCTATTGCAAGATACATTCTGCGACCTAGATTCATACTCATGAGTGAAAGCCGCAACGGTGAGTAACGCATAAGAGGGAAGTTCCGTGTTCCCCTGCCGGAACTCCCAGCTCTTAGGAGCTCAAACGAGAACGCCCGGATCTCCTCCCCCCGAGCCGGGCGTTCTTTTTTGCCTGAAATCCGCCCCCACCTTGATCGCGAAGCATCGTCACAAGGTTCGGCTTGCCCGGACCCCACCTAGGGCGGCAGACTGCGCGCCCAACGTTTGACGGGCTTGGATTCGTCCTGCCGACCCGCGCACCGGAGAGGATACAGCATGAGCGCCCTTACCCTTGCCACCTGGAACGTCAATTCCCTGCGCCAACGCCTGGACGGTCTGGCGCGGCTTGTGGAAGAAAAGGGCCCCGATGTTCTGTGCCTGCAGGAGACCAAGGTTCGTGACGAGGAGTTTCCCGCCGAAGAAATCAAGGCGATGGGTTTCACGCATCAGGTTATCATTGGACAGAAAAGCTACAACGGCGTTGCGGTTCTTTCTCGCCGCCCGTTCAAGGCCGTGGGAGAGCGGCGTGCGTGGTGGGGCAAGGACGACTGCCGCCATGCATCCGTTGAGTTGGATGGCGGCCTTGAGATTCATAACTTTTACGCTCCTTCGGGCGGCCCGACGCCCGACCCGGAAAAGAATGAGAAGTTTGCGCACAAGCTAGGGTTCTATGACGAGATGGCGCAGTGGGCGGCAGATCGGAAAAACGACGATCGACCCATGATCCTGGTTGGCGACTTGAACATCGCGCCGTGGGAAAATGACGTTTGGAACCACAAAAAGTTACTGCGCAGCGTCGGCCATACACCGACGGAAACCGAACGCTTCCAGCAATTGTTGGCCTCAGGCGCGCTCACCGATGTGGGTCGGCGCTTTGTCCCCGAGGATAAGCCGCTTTACAGCTGGTGGGGTTACCGCTTCGCTCAGTCTTTTGAGAAGGACTATGGATGGCGCTTGGACCATGTCCTTGCCAACGCGGCAGGAAACGCGGCGATCGCCGGCTATGAGGTCTTCCGGGATACCCGCACCTGGGAGAAACCCTCGGACCACGTACCGGTCATCGTCAAGGTCGCGTAACGCGACGCAGTGTGAGGTTGATCCGGCCGCCGTCGGGAAACAGTGGCCCGGTCAACAACCGGCTGGAGCCCCCCAGAATACGGTCTATACCATGGTAGGACAGCCGCGCAGGCCCCGCCATCACCAACACATCGCCTGAGCGCAGCTTAACGACGCTCGAAGGCCCTTGCCGATCCGCTGCGATCCGAAACAGGCCGGTATCCCCCAAAGAGATCGAAACGACGGGCGCGGCAAGCTCTTCCTCGTCCCGGTCCTGATGCAACCCCATGCGCGCGCCGGGCCGATAGTAGTTGATGAGGCAGGCCTCCGGCGGATGAGAATATTCTGCGACCGAAGACCAGACATCCAGCACCGTTTGCGGGATTGGCGGCCAGCGCCGTCCGGTGTTCGGGTGACAAGCCTGATAACGATAGCCGCCTTGGCGGTCCGATAACCAGCCCAGGGGGCCTGTGTTGGTCATGCAGACCGAGAAGCTCTTGCCGCTGCGGGGCATCACCGGTGTAAAAAACGGCGCTTCCTGCAGCACGGACGCTATAGCGGCGACCAAAGTCCGCTGCTGCTCACCGCAAAGAAACTCCGGGAAATAGCCAACACCCCCGATCACCCTGTTTCCTCTCCCTTTCGGGAGCGGCCGCGACGCCGCAACAAAAAATAAACTACCCCGCCCGCAAGCGCGACATAGCTGCCCAAACGAGACAGAATCACACTGTCGAGCAGCAGTTCGCCGGCCAACATCATCAAGACGCCTATCACCGCTATTGCAACCAACAACAAGGCTGTGCGCTGTCGTGGCGCGTCTGCTTGCTCTTTCTTCTCGTTGTCCACCGCGGGTCGGCTCCTTAGGTTTTGTGACTTTCTAGACTGGCGTTTCGGCGCGCCGCGACATAAAAACCCTGCATGTCAAACGGTTTCAATGCTTGCAGGCGCGCCAGTCTTGACTATATAGCGCGTTGGAGCGACGTGATCATCAAAGCCGTCGCAATGAGCCGAATGTAGACGAAAACCTTTTGGGGACCGAAGCGGTGGCGCTTCTGCTGGAAGGCCACCCGAGAGGTCTGCTGGAAAAGAGGAAACACATGAGCAAAGTCATCGGAATCGACCTGGGAACCACAAACTCCTGTATCGCCATCATGGATGGTAAGCAGGCTAAGGTCATTGAGAACGCCGAGGGTGCACGCACGACCCCCTCCATGGTCGCCTTTACCAAGGACGGCGAGCGCCTTGTGGGTCAGCCTGCGAAACGCCAGGCGGTCACCAACCCCAGCAATACGCTGTTTGCCATTAAGCGCTTGATCGGTCGTCGCTTCGACGACCCGACCGCGAAGAAGGACCAGGAGCTGGTGCCCTACCAGATCGTCAAGGCCGACAACGGCGACGCCTGGGTTCAGGCGCACGACGAGAAGTACAGTCCTAGCCAGATTTCAGCCTTCATCCTGCAGAAAATGAAGGAAACGGCTGAAGGGTACCTGGGCGAGAAGGTCGAAAAGGCCGTCATCACGGTTCCGGCTTATTTTAATGATTCACAGCGCCAGGCTACCAAGGACGCTGGCAAGATTGCCGGCTTGGAAGTGCTGCGCATTATCAACGAGCCGACCGCCGCTGCCCTGGCCTATGGTCTTGAAAAGAACAAGAGCGGCACCGTCGCGGTCTACGACCTTGGCGGCGGCACGTTCGACGTTTCCATCCTGGAGATCGGCGATGGTGTCTTCGAGGTTAAGGCCACCAATGGCGACACTTTCCTGGGTGGTGAAGACTTCGACAATCGGATCATCGAGTACCTGGCCGACGAGTTCAAGAAAGAGCAGGGCATCGACCTGCGCGAGGACAAGCTGGCTTTGCAGCGCCTTAAAGAAGCCGCGGAGAAGGCAAAGATTGAACTCAGCGCCAGCACGCAGACGGAAGTCAACCTGCCCTTCATCACCGCCGACCAGTCCGGCCCCAAGCACCTCAACATCAAGCTTTCGCGGGCCAAGCTGGAAAGCTTGGTGGACGATCTGGTGCAACGAACCGTCAAGCCTTGCAAGACCGCCCTCAAGGACGCTGGCTTGACTGCGGGTGATATCGACGAGGTTATTCTCGTCGGCGGCATGACCCGCATGCCCAAGATTCAGGAGACGGTGAAAACCTTCTTCGGCAAGGAGCCCCACAAGGGCGTCAACCCCGACGAGGTCGTGGCCATTGGTGCTGCTATCCAGGGCGGCGTGTTGCAGGGTGACGTCAAGGACGTCCTACTGCTGGACGTGACGCCGCTGTCTTTGGGTATTGAAACCCTGGGTGGTGTCTTTACCCGACTGATCGACCGCAACACCACCATTCCGACCAAGAAGAGTCAGGTTTTCTCGACCGCCGAGGACAACCAGACGGCGGTGACCATCCGCGTTTTCCAGGGTGAGCGGGAAATGGCGGCCGACAACAAGTTGCTCGGCCAGTTCGATCTGGTCGGACTGCCTCCGGCGCAGCGTGGCATGCCGCAGATCGAAGTGACCTTCGATATCGATGCCAACGGCATCGTTCAGGTCTCGGCGAAAGACAAGGCCACGGGCAAGGAACAGCAGATTCGCATCCAAGCTTCCGGGGGTCTTGCCGACGACGAGGTCGAGAAGATGGTCCGGGACGCCGAAGCGCACGCGGAAGAAGACAAGAAGCGGCGCGAAGTTGCCGAACTGCGCAACCAGGCCGATGCCCTGATCCATCAGTCCGAGAAGTCGCTCAGCGAAGTCGGCGACAAGCTTGGCGACGCAGAGAAGCAAGAAGTTCAGGCAGCCATCGACGACCTGAAAAGCGTCAAGGACGGCGACGACCTTGAGGCCATCAAAGCCAAGACGGAAGCACTGGCACAGGCTTCCATGAAAGTCGGCGAAGCGCTCTATAAGCAGAGCGAGGAAGCCCAGGGTGACGCGACCCAGGGCGAAGGCGGCCAGAGTGGAAGCGGCGCTGCCGCGGACGAAGGCGTCGTGGATGCCGACTTCGAAGAAGTCGACGACGACGAGTCGAAGAAAAACTCGTAACGAACCCGGTTCGACCGCTGCCGGATCGGCCGCATCACGCGGCCGTATCCGGGGCGGGATCCGGACGACGCGGCGGAGAGGGCATCCACATCGATGGCTAAACGGGATTTTTACGAAACGCTGGGCGTACCCAAAGGGGCCTCGATCGACGAGATCAAGAAGGCTTACCGGAAGCTCGCCATGAAGTATCATCCGGACCGCAATCCGGACAGCAAGGAAGCCGAAGAGAAGTTTCGCGAGGCAAATGACGCTTATGACGTTCTGAAGGACGAGCAGAAGCGTGCCGCTTACGACCGCTTCGGACATGCCGCCTTCGACGGCAACATGGGCGGGGGTCCGAGGGGCGGCGGCGGCGGCGATTTCGGCGGCGGCTTTGCCGATATTTTCGACGAGATGTTCGGCGACTTCATGGGCGGCGGCGGCGGACAGAGACGCCAGTCGGCAGGGACTCGCGGTTCCGATATTCGGATCAATCTGGAAATCACCCTGGAGGAAGCCTTCGAGGGCAAGAAGGCCCAAGTCCACGTTCCGACATCCATTGCCTGCGAACCTTGTAACGGCACCGGCGCCGAACCAGGCTCCCAACCGACGACCTGCGGTACTTGCGCGGGTCGCGGACGCGTACGCCAGCAGTCGGGCTTTTTCACCATCGAGCGAACCTGTCCGCGCTGTCAGGGACAAGGCCGGGTCATCGAAGACCCCTGCCATAGCTGCCACGGGCAAGGCCGGATCGAGAAGAATCAAACCCTGGCAATCCAGATTCCGGCCGGTGTCGAGGACGGCACGCCGATCCGGCTATCGGGCAAGGGAGAGGCGGGTCTGCGTGGCGGCGGTCCCGGCGACCTCTACGTGTTCATTTCCGTCAAGGCGCATCGCTTCTTCAAGCGCGAAGGCGCGCATCTCTTCTGCAACGTGCCGATCCCCATGACTACGGCTGCCCTGGGCGGCGCCCTGGAAGTACCGGTGATCGACGGCAAGCGCGCAAGACTGCAGATTCCCGAAGGCACCCAGAACGGCCACTCCTTCAGGCTGCGCGGCAAGGGCATGAGCGTGCTGCGCTCTTCGGCGCGCGGCGATCTCTATATCCAGGTTCAGGTGGAAACGCCGGTAAACCTTACCAAGCGCCAGAAAGAGCTGTTGGAGGAATTCCAAACCGAGAGCAAGGGCCAGAAGACCTCACCCCAGTCCGACGGCTTCTTCGCCAAGGTCAAGGAATTCTGGGATGGCCTCACCGAGTAACGCGCCTTTTCCCCGCAACGCCTACATGCTAAAGCAAGCTGCGGTGATTGGGGGAAACGGAAGATGGCGGATACCAGAATAGGAATAGTCGGCGCGGGCGGTCGCATGGGCCGGATGTTGATTCAGACCGTGGCCGCAACCAGCGGCGCCGTTTTGTCCGGCGGTATTGAGCGGCCGGGCAGCGAAGCTGTCGGCCGCGACCTGGGCGAACTGGCAGGGCTCGGACCCTTGAACTTGCAAGTAGGCGACGACCCCACCGCCCTAATCGCCGTCAGCGATGTCCTGATCGACTTCACCAGCCCGGCTTCCACCACCGCCACGGCCAAGCTTGCAAGCGAACGGCAGGTCGCCTACGTCATCGGCACCACCGGTATCTCGGCAGAGGAAGAGGCCGAGATCGCCGCGGCGGCGACGCACACCCCAATTGTCAAGGCAGGCAACATGAGCCTGGGCGTCAACCTGCTGGTCAATCTCGTGGAGCAGGTAGCCAAGGCGCTGGATCCTGATTTCGATATCGAGATTGTGGAGATGCACCACAAACACAAGGTCGATGCCCCCTCGGGCACGGCATTAATGCTGGGCGAGGCGGCGGCTAAGGGCCGCGAGGTCGCGTTGGAAACGGCGGCGGTCAGAGTGCGCGACGGTCATACCGGCGTCCGCCAGCGCGGCACCATCGGATTCCAATCGCTGCGCGGCGGCGACGTGGTCGGCGACCATACGGTGATTTTTGCCGGAAACGGCGAACGCATCGAGGTCACGCACAAAGCCACCAATCGCAGCGTCTTCGCCTCTGGCGCGGTAAAGGCCGCCCTCTGGACGAAGGGCCGCAAGCCCGGCCTCTACTCCATGCGTGATGTCCTGGGCCTATAGGGACGCCTGGAAACCCTTCTCAGACGACCTGTTCGACCTCGTAGAGCGTCGGCGGCTTGACCAGGAATTCCTGAGCAGCCACCAGCGGCAAGTCGAGCGCATCCTCCGCCTTCGCCCTGAGCAGCGCATGAACCGATGAGCCGGCCAATGCCAAGGCCTCGCCCATGCCCCGACCCTGTAGCAGGTGACCGATGAACAGTGCCGCCGTGAGGTCTCCGGCCCCGCCGGCCTTGTGCGTGAGCGTCAATCGCGGCGTGACCAGCCGCCAAATGCCCTTGGGCCCGGCGACCAGCATCTCGATGCTATCGGGCGGACTATCCACAAGATCGACCGAGGTTACCAAGAGGCAGTCCAACCCGCCTTCAAGCAGCCATTCGGAAGCGCTCAACAGGTCCAGACGCCGCTCAATATGCCAACCGGTGAGCAAGCTCAGCTCAAAGAGGTTCGGCGTCAACACATCGGCTTGAGGCAAGGCTTCTTCTCGGAAGAACCTGGGGATTTCCGGGCTGACGTAAAGCTCGCCGTCATCGCCCATCACCGGGTCGCATACGTAAAAGGCGTCTGGGTTTGCCTCCTTTACCAACGCGACGGCGTTCAAAACCGCCTGGCCGAGCTCCGCCGAGCCAAGATAACCCGACAGCACGGCTTGGCATTTGGAAAGAACGCCCAGGTCATCCAACCCCTGGGTAACCGCTTCAAGGTTATCCAACGTCAGGGGTCCACCCTTTGCCGGGCCGTGTCCGGTATGATGAGCGAGCTGCACGGTCATCGCCGGCCAGACCTCGATACCCAGCCGTTGCAGCGCAAACGCGGCCACCGCATTCCCAACGTGCCCAAAGACAACGTGCGACTGAATCGATAAGACCGACATGACCCGTGAATCTCCTGCGACTGCCCTCGAATCGCAGTTTGGCACAGCTTCGTCTTGCATTGTAGCGATCCCTGAACGAGGCTATACCGCACTGCAATATTCCAGGGGGAACAGAAACCGCGATGACTCACACCGTCCGCCCACGCCGCAGCGTTCTCTACATGCCCGGCTCGAACCCACGCGCCCTGGAGAAAGGCTGCGCTCTGCCGGCTGACGCCTTGATCCTGGATCTAGAGGATGCTGTTGCGCCGGAAGCCAAGACCGCCGCGCGCGCGCAAATCGTCGCAGCCCTTGCCGAAGGCGGCTACGGCAACCGTGAAATCGCGGTGCGGATCAACAGTCTTGACTCGCCTTGGGCCGCCGAGGATATCGCCGCCATCGCCAAGACTTCGGCGGATGCCATCCTGCTGCCCAAGGTTTCGACCGCGACGATGGTGCAAGAACTCGAAGCGCGCATGAATTCCGCCGGTGCGCCGGAGAAAATGGCGATCCAAGTCATGATGGAAACACCGTTGGGCATTCTTAACGCCCCAGAAATAGCCGGTGCGACGCCCCGTCTTTCCTGTCTCGTCATGGGAACCTCCGATCTCGTCAAGGACCTGCAGGCAGCGCACACACCGGATCGCCTCCCGGTGTTGACCGCCTTGAGCCTATGCGTGCTAGCCGCGAGGGCACACAACAAGGCTATTGTCGATGGTGTTCATCTGGACCTGTCGGACGACGCTGGATTCCGCGCCGCCTGCCAACAGGGACGAGACCTGGGATTTGACGGCAAAACCTTGATCCATCCCAAGACGATAGCAGCCGCGAACGAAACCTTTACCCCGGATGAAGCGGAGATCGCATGGTCACGTAAGATTATCGCCGCTCATGCACAGGCGGTAGCGGACGGTCAGGGCGTGGTGGTAATCGACGGAAAGTTGATCGAGAACCTTCACGTCGAAAGCGCAAAACGTCTGGTCGCGCTCTCACAGGCCATTGCTGCACTGACGCCCGCGGATAACTGATCGACCCAGGAAGCGAGGAGACAAGCTGCAATGGCAAAAACCGATACCGGCTGCAAAACCAATTCCGGCCGCTTCTTCGAGGGTTTTCGCCCTGGAGAAACCCTGGTTCACGCGACGCCGCGAACAGCGACTAGCGGCGACCAGGCGCTCTATACGGCACTCTATGGCAGCCGCTTCGCACTCAACAGCGCCGACAGCTTCGCACAGGGTTTGGGGTTGGCGCGCGCGCCACTGGATGACCTATTGGTCTTTCATCTGGTTTTCGGAAAATCGGTACCGGATATCTCCCTCAATGCGGTTGCCAATCTAGGCTACGCCGATGGGCGCTTCCTCTTGCCGGTCTTTCCGGGCGACAGCCTGACCGCCGTCTCTAAAGTCATAGGCCGCAAGGAAAACTCCAGCGGTAAGACGGGCACCGTCTATGTCGAGACGACCGGACACAATCAGCGTGGAGAAGCAGTTCTGCGCTATACCCGTTGGGTCATGGTGCACAAACGAGATGCGGGCAGCGCCGCGCCCGAACCGGTCGTCCCCAGCCTTCCCGACGCGATCTCTGCGGACCAGCTTATCGTGCCGGAGAACATGGTGGGCAAAGACTACGACACGACGCTTTCCGGCTCGCCGCATCTCTGGGAAGACTACAGCGCTGGCGAAAAAATAGACCACGTCGACGGGATGACGATTGAAGAAGCGGAGCACCAGCTCGCGACCCGCCTCTATCACAACACCGCCCGGGTACATTTCAATCAGCACGCCGAAAGCGGCGGCCGTTTCGGCAAGCGCATTGTTTATGGCGGTCACGTCATTTCGATAGCCCGTGCGCTCAGTTTCAACGGACTGGCCAATGCGTTGAACGTCGCGGCCATCAACGGCGGCCGTCACTGCAACCCGACCTTTGGCGGGGACACGATTTATGCCTGGAGCGAAGTGCTGGATTCAGCTGCGATTCCGGGTCGCAATGATATCGGTGCACTGCGTCTGCGGACCGTGGCCACGAAAAACAGACCCTGCCAAGACCATCCCTTCGCCGATAGCGAAGGCCGCATCGACCCGGCAACGGTGCTGGAGCTGGATTACTGGGTCTTGATGCCGCGCCGCTAAGCCGCGCGGCTTCCAAACAGCGCGGCATACGCCGCACAAACGAGAAGCGCCGGGCCACGGGGTGAACCGTTGGCCCGGCGCCTCGGGAACCCTTTTTAGGGGGAACCCGCGTAAAAGCGGGAGGTTTTTTTCGTTTCATCGCGCGCCGTCGATCGGACCTGGCGACCCCGTCAGCGGCAGCGGCGAGAACGGCTTCCCCGGCGAACCGGGTCCACGGCCCCACATCGGAAACCTCAAATCTTCGCGGCACCTTTCCTACTTCCGCGCCCACCGCGTGCGGTTCCCGGAGGAAGCCGCCCGGCACCTGGTCCCCGAAGAGCCCTGGCACACCCCCGAAGAGGGGGTGGGCAATCCGCCAATCAGCCCGCGCAGGGATGGACTGAGAGGCGGCAAAGGAAGCAAGTGGTTACCGGTCCACCGAGGCTCCCCAATCGGAAAACCTGTCCCGAAGGACCCGTCTTCCAACCGCCCGGCACCTTCGACCCCGAAAGGCCGACTTTACCGGGAAGGTTCTATGATCGCGACGCCGCTGCCATAAGGCGGTGGGCTTGAAGCCTGAACCGTGATCCTCTGGCCGGGCCGCCGGATCTTCGAACCCGACGCTTTCACGTGACTCAAGGGTTACGCCAAAGCGGCTCGCTGACAAGCATTACAGAACCGCCCAAACGCAAAAATCTGTGCAAAAAAGCGGATTTCTCGCACATATCTTGCACGTTCTTTACACAGAATTATCCACATATTGCCGAAAGACTCTTGAATATCAGCGACCTGCTTGCTCGCGCGCGACAAAGCTGCTAGCGATCTTTTTGCAAAATTTTATTACGCATTGCCAGGAACTCTGATGACCGGACCGGCTGCCTCTGGGGAAAACGCGACCCTTTCGACAGGAGATCACAGCAACCCCAAGCACAAACGCAGCCTTTGGGCGTGGTGCCTCTTCGATTGGGCCAATTCGGCCTATCCCACGGTGGTCGTCACCTTCATTGTCGCGGCCTACGTAACGACGGGCGTAGCGACCGATCCGGAGAGCGGCACCGCCGCCTGGGGAAACGCCATGAGCCTGTCCGGGCTGTCGGTGGCGGTCCTGGCGCCCATCCTGGGCGCCATCGCCGATCAGGGAGGACCGCGCAAACCCTGGCTTGGCGTGCTCAGCGCAATCACCATCGCCACGGCTTTCGGCTTATGGTTCGTGGAGCCGAACCCTTCGTTCCTGCTTCTGGCCCTTCTTCTAGCTGGTGCCGGATCTGCGAGTTTCGAACTCGGAACGGTGTTCTACAACGCAATGCTGCCCGAGGTGGCGCCGCCGGAGAAACTGGGGCGCATATCCGGCTGGGCCTGGGGCATCGGCTATGCGGGAGGCTTGGCGGCGCTCGTGGTTTGCCTGGTGGTTTTCATTCAGCCCGAAACGCCGCCCTTTGGCCTGGATGCAAGTAAGGCCGAACCCGTTCGAATGAGCGGTCCGCTGATTGGCCTTTGGTTCTTGCTGTTCGGCTTACCGCTCTTCTTTCTGGTTCCGGACCGCCCGGCCAGTCAGATCGGCGTTGTCCAGGCGGTTCGGCGCGGCTTCGTCTCCCTCAAACATAGCCTCAAGCGCCTCCCTCGGCGCCGCCGGATCAGTCGTTTCTTGATAGCCCACATGCTTTACACCGATGGACTGAACACATTGTTCGCCTTCGGCGGAATCTACGCCGCGGGCACTTTCGGCATGAGTTTTCAAGAGATCCTGGTTTTCGCGATCCTGTTGAATGTCACATCCGGCCTGGGCGCGCTTGGCTTTGCCTGGGTCGACGACTGGATTGGGCCAAAACCTACGATCCTGATTGCTTTGGGCGCACTCACACTTCTCAGCGGGGCGGTGCTCCTGGTGAGCGACAAGCTCATGTTTTACGTCCTGGGCTGCGCGATAGGTATTTTCATTGGCCCGGCCCAAGCCGCGAGCCGTAGCCTGATGGCGCGACTGGCAAAGCCTGATGAACGTACAGAGATGTTCGGTCTCTACGCTTTATCCGGTAAAGCGACGGCATTCATGGGGCCATTCCTGGTCGGTTGGTTGACCTTGGCTTTCGACAGCCAGCGTGCCGGGATGGCATCGATCGTCGCATTCTTCGTCGTCGGTTTCCTGATCCTCGCACCTCTAAAGAGCGAGTCCTGAAACAGGCTCCCGTTTAACCGCAGGCCGGGCAGTCGCCATCGCCGATCGTTCTTGTGGTAAAGCGGGCTGCCGGACGCGGCATTCGGCCAACTGAACGCAAGACGCCACCAAGGCGCCGTACCAATGCCAGCAGGCTCTCGGCTCGCCTTTGCTGGGCTTCGTTCAACGTCCGGGTTATGGCCCCGCCAGAGAGCTGCGCCTCAGCGAGCATGGCCTCAGAAATCCGCGCGGTGCGCCTTTCTACATGCCAGTCCATCATCTTTCCTCTCACTTGCAAATCACGGTGTCGGCGACAGCCGTCACGCCTTGCAGGTAAAGATGTAGACTTTCCATATGAATTATAATATCGCTTTTAAGAACATGATTTATTCCTTGTAGGCATAAATGGATTCCTTCGCGCAGCTTGCATTGTTTGTTGAAGTCGCCGACGCGGGTTCGCTCTCTGCCGCCGCGCGGAAGCTGAACGTCACCCCCTCTGCGGTCAGCAAGCAGATCGCACATCTTGAGGATCGTTTGGGCGCACGCCTGTTCCATCGTACGACACGGCGATTGTCCTTGACCGATGAGGGGCGCGCTTTTCATCAGCGCGCCCGGCAGTTGGTGGCCGATCTCGCCGAAGCCGAGGACGCCGTTCGCGACCTTAGAAAGCGCCCGAGCGGTCGCTTGACCGTCGAAGTCCCTGTGATATTCGGGCGGCGCTGGATCGTGCCGCTGTGCGAGAAGTTCCTGAAGCAGAATCCGGACGTGACTCTCGACTTGCGGCTCAACGACCGCATTGTCGACCTTGTGGCGGAGGGCGTCGACCTTGTCGTCCGCACCGGCACGATGCGTGATTCCTCGCTGGTGGCCAGGCGGCTTTCAACCAATCGCAGGTTGGTCGTTGCGAGCCCCGCCTACCTTGAGAAATATGGCCGTCCAACGAGACCCGAGGAATTGGTTGACCACGACTGCATCGTCCATACCGTACGCAGTGATCGCTACTACTGGCGCTTTCTGGATGAAAACGAGAACGAAACCGCCGTCACCGTCTCGGGGCGGTTCGAGGTTAATGACGTGGAGGCGGTCATGGCCGCGGCTCGATCGGGCCTCGGTGTTGCGCAGCTACCGGTCTGGCTCGTCGCATCGGAGTTGGAAGCCGGCAGGCTGGAACAACTCCTACCGCATCTGCACGCGCCGGAAGGTGAGATTTTTGCGCTTTACCCCCACTCTAGGCATCTCTCGCCAAAGGTAAGAACATTCCTTGATCTTCTGGTTGACCGCTTCGCCCATGGTCAGGAATGGTGGTCCGTGGCCGAGGTCTAGTGGCGGAAGTGCCGCATTCCCGTAAACACCATGGCGATCCCGGCGGCGTCGGCGGCCTTGATGACTTCGTCATCGCGCATCGACCCGCCCGGTTGAATAACCGCTGTCGCCCCAGCCTCGACCGCTGTCATCAATCCATCAGCAAAAGGGAAAAAGGCGTCAGAGGCAACGACGCAACCCGCCGTCCGTAAGGTCTTCTCTCCTTCCGCCTCGCCCGCCTCACGCGCCTTGACTGCCGCGATTCTGGCGGCATCGACGCGACTCATTTGACCAGCGCCAATGCCAACCGTCCGGCCTTCCTTGGCATAAACGATAGTGTTGGATTTGACGTGCTTGCCGACCCTGAAGGCAAACAGGAGATCGGCCAACTCCGCTTCGCTGGGCGCACGACGAGTGACGAGCTTCAGGTCAGCCCGCCCGATCCTTCCGGCGTCACGACTCTGTAGCAAGAACCCTCCGGCAATAGACTTAAAGGTCATACCGGCTTCCAACGGATCGGGGAGCCCGCCCGTAACCAAGACTCGCAGGTTCTGTTTTTTCGAGAGAACTTCCCTAGCCTCGGCATCAACCTCCGGAGCGATGATAACCTCCAGGAAAGTCTTCACCAGCTCCTCCGCCACAGCAGCGTTCAGGGGGCGGTTGAAGGCGACGATACCACCAAATGCGCTGGTGGGATCGCACGCTTGTGCCTGTAGATAGGCGGTCCGTAGATCCGTCCCCTGAGCAACGCCGCAAGGATTGGCATGCTTGATGATGGCGACCGCCGGGGTTTCATCGAACTCCGCCACCAACTCAAATGCCGCGTCGGTATCGTTAAGGTTGTTGTAGCTCAGTTCCTTGCCCTGCAGCTGCTGAGCCGAGGCAATACCCGGACGCGTCGGTCGCGCAGAACTATCCAGGTAGAGAGCCGCGATTTGATGGGGGTTCTCGCCGTAGCGTAGAACTTGCTTCAAGCGGCCGGGCAGGCTGCCTTCAACCGGAAACGCATCGCCCTGTTGTTCGCTCATCCACCCGGCAATCGCTGCGTCATAGGCTCCGGTATGGGCATAGGCCTTGGCAGCAAGACGCCGCCGCAATGCCAAGTCGGGTCCACCCAACGTCAGAGAAGCAATAACGAGTTCATAGTCGCCAGGATCGGTGAGAATCGTGACGTCGGCGTGGTTCTTGGCCGCCGCACGGACCATGGCAGGGCCACCAATGTCGATGTTCTCCACGCAGGTCTCGGCATCCGCGCCGCTCAAGACCGTTTCCCGGAAGGGATAGAGGTTGACCGCCACCAAATCGATAGGAGCGATGCCGTGCTCGGTCATGGCCGCCGTGTGGTCTTCCAAATCCCGGCGCGCCAAAATGCCCCCGTGAACTTTGGGGTGCAGTGTTTTGACGCGGCCATCCATGATTTCCGGGAATCCGGTATGTGACGAGACTTCGGTAACCGCAATGCCGGCATCGGCCAGCGCCCGCGCTGAACCGCCAGTCGACAGAATCTCCGCACCTGCGGCGATCAAGGCATGACCCAGTTCGACAAGGCCGCTCTTGTCGGAAACGGAAAGCAAAGCACGCCGTATCGGCGTCCTGCGGTCGTCGGTCATGGGGCTCACTCCGTCTCAATTCCGGGGGCGGGAAGGCGCTCGCCTTTGAATAGAGGCCGAGGCGACAAGGGTCAAGCGGCAGCGCGCCGAGTAGCGGTGAGAAAACAAACCTAGGCCTTGGCGGCGGATTCCGTCATTGCGGTTTGGCCATACTCTGGAACCAACCGGCCCAGCAATGTTTGGGCGTCAACGTCCTCGCCTCGGCGACTCAGGGCCTCTAGGTCATCTATGCCACGCATCAGCAAGCGAAGATCGGTCGTTCGTGGAGAAGCGAGGTGCAAGGAGGGATGATCGGTAGGCAACATCTCTTCGGCTTCATGAAACAAACGTTCGCGAAGCTTCTCGCCAGGCCGTGGGCCCGTGAAGACAATCTGAACGTCCTTGTCGGGACGCAGACCGGCAAGACGGATCATCTGGCGCGCAAGATCGACGATGGCGATGGGCTCTCCCATTTCCAACACGTAAATCCGGCCGCTGTTCTCGTGTTCTTCCGAACCCAATTCCATGGCTGCGGCCTGGAGGATCAACTGGACGGCTTCTTCCACGGACATGAAGTAACGCACCATGTGAGGATCGGTAACGGTCAACGGTCCCCCTTCGGAAAGTTGGCGCTGGAACAACGGGACCACGGACCCCGTAGAACCCAGGACGTTGCCGAAACGGACCGTTATGAACCGGGTTCCGTCACTCTCAAGGTCAAGCGCCTGGCAATAGCTCTCAGCCAAGCGCTTAGTGGCACCCATGACGTTGACTGGGTGGACGGCCTTGTCCGTCGACACCATAACGACCGCGGCGGCCCCGGCGGCGCGCGCCGCATCCGCCAGGTTCTTGGTCCCCACGACGTTGGTCAGGATCGCCTCGCCGACATTGTCTTCCGCCAGAGGCACGTGCTTCAACGCGGCCGCATGGAAAACAATTTCCGGACGCAGTTCGCCCAGCAGCCGGTTGAGTTTTTCATGATTACGCACATCGCCCAGGAAAGAGCGCCAGGGCGTCTTCACCTGGCTGCCGGAAAGCTCTTGGGTCAGGCTATAGAGGTTGTATTCGCTGATATCGAACAGCAACAACTCGCTGGGCTCGAAGGCAAGAAGTTGGCGCACTAACTCTGCCCCGATGGAACCGCCCGCGCCGGTCACAAGGACACGTTTAGCACGGACGAGGCGGTCCATAGCTCCACGATCCAAGCGCACTGCCTTACGGCCCAACAAATCCTCAAGGGGGATTGGCTGGATCTCCACGCCCGAACCGGAGCCATCCGGCGTGCTGCCCGCCCGTAACTGCGATAGCTTGGGCAAGCGCGCTAGACTGATTCCATTGCTGTCGGCGATCTCCAGCAATTTCTCCAGCACGGGCCGGTCCACGTCACGCGTCAATATAAGCCGCTGCGGCGGTCTCCCGTTATCCGACAAGCGCTCGATTATGCGCGGGATGTCGTCAACCGCACCCTCGACCTTCAAACCGTGGATCATTCGCCCGGTGCGTTTGCCGGTAATGCCGACCATGGACAGGGGTTCATAGGCGAAGTTCGGGTTTCGCTTGTATTCGCGCAAGAACAGTTCCGCCGCATCGTTCGCGCCGACCAAAAGTACCGGGATGCCGGGCCTACGGCGCTCAAGCAGGTGCTCGAAGCCCTTGTCCTTGAGTACGCGGTAAATCATCCTCGGAGCGCCAAGCAGCGCGATCAGCACAAACCAGTTGATGATCAAGGCGCCGCGCGGTACAGCCTCAAGGCGGGTCAGGAAGAAGGTCACGGCCAGAAACACGAGCAAGGCCAGTGTCACGGCTCTGGTAATGGCCGTTAGATCGCTGAGTGACGCATACCGCCAGATGCCGCGATAAAGACCGACCGCATAGAAACTGGCGGCGGCGACCAACGTAAAGACGCCGGTAGCCAGCAAAAGGGCATCATCGAAGCGTGCGGCGAAGCTTTCTCCAAGGCGCAGATAAAGCGACAGGACGAACGACAGGGCCGCCATGCCCGTGTCGTGCACGAACGCCATGCCCGCCCGCAGGAAAAACCGCAAATAGCGCATCTTCGACAGCCCCTTTCAGGTCAAAGACTTACCACAAGCGGTTGCAGATCGACAGCGCCGCGTCAGGCATCAAATGGGCGCCCAATGACGGTCAGGAAGACCAGCGTCGTAAAACCTGCCAGCGACACTGCAACCCAGGGATCGAGCCAGGGTTCAGCAAGGGCGACTGGAACCAGCAGCAGAAGCAGAAAGATATTGAAACATAGAATGCGCAGAACGACCGGACCATGCCCCAGCCGCGCGGCGGCGCGCTGATACCAGTGTTCTCTGTGGCCTTGCCAGATCACCTGCCGCCGATAGAGCCGGCGTAGCAATGTCAGTGTCGAATCCGCCCAATAATATGCCGGAATGATTATGGCCGCGTAGGCATACCCGGCCAAAGCCGCCTCCGCGAGAAGAAAGCCGAAAAGGAATCCGAGAGGCACGCTCCCCACGTCACCCAGAAAAATCCTCGCCGGTGGGCGATTCCAGTAAGCAAAACCCAGCAGAGCCGCGGCAAGTAACAGGGGCTCCGGTGAAAAAGGCAGGCTCGAAACAAAAGACAAGAGCAGAAGACCGGCGCACAGGCAAAGTCCCTCAACGGCAGATATGCCGTCGATACCGTCCATGAAGTTGAATAGGTTGACGAACCAGAGCCAGGCCAAACCCAGAAGCAAGCGATCAAGCCAGAATGGCAGAAAACCTCCGGAAACGCTGCCCTCGGGACCAAGCGCGTATAGGCCCAGGCCGATGGCAAGAAACTGCGCCAGCAGGCGCGGCAAGGCGCCAAGCCCGCGCAGGTCGTCGACCCAGGATACTGCGGCAAGCAAAAGCGCACCCAGCACCACAGCAACCGGCAGAGTGGCGGGCCCGAGTTGGCCCGCAAAAGCCCAGGCCAGGAGAACGATTGGGATCAGAACAATGCCCGCACCGCGCGGCGTCGGCACAAGATGGCTGGAACGCGCGTTTGGATGATCGAGCAAGCCTGCCCGGTGCAAACCCTTTTGCAGCATCCCGACGGCTGCCCAGCTTATACCGGCCACAACCAAAGCCAGTAGCAAGGCTGCGCCCCAGGTCATTCGCCTCAGGCGTCCCGGCGCCGGGCGACCCGCGCTTCGATCACGTCCCAGATGCGGCCTTCAAGATTAATGCCGTCGAAGCGGCCAATCTCCTGCAACCCGGTCGGTGAGGTCACGTTGATCTCGGTCAGGTAGTCACCGATCACGTCGATGCCGACGAAGATCAGCCCTTGATCGCGCAACGTCGGCCCTATGGCCGCACAGATTTCGCGCTCCCGGTCGGTAAGTCCAACCTTTTCCGCCCTGCCGCCCACGTGCAGGTTGGCGCGCGACTCACCTTCTGGCGGCACCCGATTGAGTGCGCCCAACGGCTCGCCATCCACCAGAATAATCCGTTTGTCGCCCTTGCGTACCTCGGGAATGTAGCGCTGCACCATGATTGGCTCACGGTAAATACGGGTGAACATCTCAAGCAGCGCATTTAGATTGTCGTCCTCGGGCCGGATATGGAAAACGTCGGCCCCGCCGTTCCCAAACAGCGGCTTGACGATAATATCTCCATGCTCCTTGCGGAAAGCCTTGATCTCCTCCTTGTTCGAGGAAATCAAGGTCGGCGGCATCAGGTCCGGAAAGTGCGTTACGAACAGCTTCTCCGGCGCATTGCGCACGGCGGCGGGGTCATTCACCACCAATGTACGCGGGTGGATGTGTTCCAGAAGATGGGTCGCGGTGATGTAAGACATATCAAAGGGCGGATCTTGACGCATCAAGACAACGTCCATGATCTGCAAGTCAACTATTTCAGGATCGCCAAGTGTGAAATGGTCGCCGGCCTTGCGTCGCACAGACAAAGACCGCGCGCGCGCCATCACACGATGGTGGCGAAAGGTCAGGTCCCGCGGCAGGTAATGAAACAACCTGTGGCCGCGATTCTGGGCCTCCAACGCCAAGGCGAAAGAGCTATCGGCGTCGATGTCTACCACATCGATCGGGTCCATCTGGATGGCTACAGCCAGGCTCATCTTGTTTCTTCTCCAGCCGGGTTACTGCACAGGCGATGGTGCCCGGGGGTACCCGGACAGTGCCGTTGCTACTCAAAACGGCACTATAACGACAGGATCGCCGCCTGCAAGCGGGCGCGGTTCCGTGTATCTCAGTTCAATCGATGCCGTAGATCGCGTATCAGCGCAAAGGCCTCATCGGCTCGCGGATCACTCGGGGCTAATTTGATAAACCGCTCAAGCGCCGGTATCGCAGCACGCAGGTTGTCGGTGTTGATATGAAGAAGCGCCGCCTCGCGCCAGAGCTCAGCGCTGTCGGGCGCAATCATCAGCATAATTTCCAGGCTAGCCAATCCGTCACTCAGGCGGCCCGCCTGAACCGCCCGCAGCTTGACGTTGTTCTGCAACCGCAAAAGCACGTGACGGTCATCAACCGCCGCGTAATGGGCAGGCGATAGCTCCGCGCCCAATCCCGTGATGGCTTTAAGCAGTTCGCGAATGTCGCTAGCTGCAAGTTGGCGCCAACCGTTGAAGGGGTCGATGATGACTCTCGCACCGCCGGTATCCATGCTGATGAGAAAATGGCCCGGAAAACTGACACCGTTCATATGCCAGCCCTGAGCGCGCGCAACCTGCAAGGTCAGAATGCCCAGCGAGACCGGCAAACCCCGACGACGTTCGATTACCGACATAAGATTGGCATTCTGCGGATCGTCGTAAGATTCATGATCACCGCAATAGCCATGCCGCACCGCAAATACGCCGCGTAACGCTTCCAAGCGCAGGTCGGGAGTCCAAATGTCGGTCCGATTGGCCCCCAAGTCGGCGGCGGCAGCGGCCGTGTCGCGTGCCAACTCCTCCAAATGATCCAGGTAGTGCACCATCGCCTTGCCAGGCCTATCGAGGCCCGCCATTAGCAGCGCCGCCTCGGCAATGCGATCAATCGGCATTTGACCTGACGTCAGCTGTCTCAAACGCGCTTCAAGTTCACTTCGCGCGGGAACGGCCAGGGCACTCTGCCAGCGATCACTCAATCCAGCTTATCCCTGTACCTGCGGTTTGCCGGGCCCCTGATCATCAAGCCGTCGCACATAACTCACAACGCGCTCGACATAGGATACATTGCGCGCGTGGTTGATCACTCTGGACAGCTCGATATCGTCCTTGGCAATACCCATCAAATAGACCACGCCATGCACGGTTTCGATGGAGTAGTTGATCGAGGAAACCTCCACATCGAAGATCAGCTTGGTTTTGATCTGCGTGGATATCCAGGTATCGCGCGCATAGGTCCCCAACCCGCCTTCGTCCGTAATCGTGATCTCGTTGATGACCTCCTTGACGCCATCGACTTCCCAAGCCAGGCGCACCGCGGCGAGCCGCATTTCCTGGCTCGGCAGCGCACCCGTCAGCAACACACGCGCTTCTTGCACCTGTAGCGACAAAAGCCGGTACATCTTTTCATCATGCTGTAACCACTTGCTATTGATCTCGAGGCGTATTCTCTGATCCTCGACCCCTTGACCCAGGCCACGTTCCTGGGACGCCATGACGCCGACGCCGGCGCCGACACCGACCGCAGTTCCCGCAGGAGAACAAGCGGTCATAACCAATAGCAAAGCCAGCAACGCGCCTGAAATGCCGCCGCGAAACCCTGTCCATTCCATCGAAAGGAGTTGACTGTACTTCTGCATCCTTACCTTTCAGGTTCCCAGTCAGATGATGGGGCGACCCCCGGGAAGCCATCTCTCCCGTGTCGATCCTATGATTCTCATAACGTTTTACTTGGAGTCACGCCAAGCCCCAGTTATGTGGCAAGGCAAGCGGCCGGGCGCCAGCAACAAAGCGTCATAGCGCAACGCAAAGGACGCGTAACGCTCGTGACGCTGCAGGAAATGCGCTGCGGCGGCAGCAATACGGCGTTGCTGTGCAGGACGAATAGCCTCCGCTGCAGCGCTTAAGGTCGCACGGCGCTTTACCTCGACAAAAGCGAGCAACCCACCGCGACGCAAGATCAGATCCACCTCGCCCTGGGCGCAACGGTAACCGTGTCGCAAGAGGCGATACCCGCGCAAACGCAGCCAGAGCAGCGCCCACCATTCGGCACGACGCCCTGAACGCCAAGCCCGGCGGCGGGCGCTTTGCGCTATCGGAGCGGTGCCGGGACCCCGCTTCTTTGTCTTGCCGGGCATGCATTCCTCCCATCGTGATTCAGCCCGGTTTACGGCATTCGCCGGCCCCGCTATCTTGACCGGATTAGGGGTCGGGCGACACACCCCTAGCGAGGGAGAAGCAGATGACTGCACGTCAAGAACGCCGTTCCATTGAATCGGGAGCGGCTCAACAGCCTTCAAGGGCCTTCAAGCGAACCGCTTTTCGTCTGGCGTCAATGTTGTTCATCCTGCTGCTGGCTGCCTGTGGCAGCCCGCGTACCGATGATACAAGAACAACTATACAACCGATACAACCAACTGTGGAAGCGCCCGATACGACGGCCCTTAGGCCCGTAGGGTTAACTGACGACGGCAAGATCGGCATCGGGTTCCTGGCGCCGCTTACCGGATCGGAGGCCGCGGTCGGTCAAGCCTTGTTGCAGGCCGCGCAGATTGCTTTCCTCGACAATGCCGGGGCCGATCTGGCCCTGTTGGTGGAGGATACTGGCGGCAATCCGCAAGGGGCGGCGGCAGCCGCGCAACGCTTGCTGGATCAGGGCGCCGGGATCGTTGTTGGCCCACTCTTTTCGGCTTCTGCACGGGCCGCCGCCCCTGTTTTGGCCGCGGCGGGCGTCCCACTGCTGACCTTCTCGAATGACCGCTCGATCGCGGGCCAAGGTGTTTATACACTGGGATTTGACCCTGCCAGCGAAGTTGACCGTATCGTCGAATTCTCGTCGCGCCAGGGGCTGCTTCGCTTCGCGGCTTTTGCGCCGGATACACCCTACGGCCGCGTCGCAGTGGTTGCTCTCCAACAAGCCGCAACGCGCGGGCCGCTCAGCGTGGAACGTGTGGCTTACTACGATCAAACGGCGCGCTCTTTGAACGAGTCTGCAAAGGCCTTCGCATCAATCGGCCCCGATTCGATCGATGCCGTGTTGTTGCCGGACGGCGGCCAGCGGCTGCTGGGCGTGGCGCCCTATTTACCCTATTACGACATTGCACTGCCCGATGTTCGGTTCCTGGGCACCGCACTTTGGGCCGATGCCAGCCTGTTGCGAGAAGACACCCTCAAGGGCGGCTGGTTCGCAGCGCCGGACCCAGCGATCTGGGAGGACTTCAACAAACGCTACACCGGGCTCTTCGGCAAGCAACCCCCGCGCGTTGCGTCGCTTGGATATGACGCGGCAGCCGTCGCAACGGTCCTGGCCCGCGATCTGCAACCGCAAGCGTTTCAACAGGCGGAGGCATTCGGCCCTGCAGCTCTGACGCAGGCTCAGGGTTTCTTTGGCGTGAACGGTATCTTCCGTTTGCGAGAGGATGGCAGCGTCGAACGCGGCCTTGCGATTATTGAGGTTTCGCCGGAAGGGTTCCAGATAATCGAGGCCGCGCCGCAATCCTTCCAGATTGCAACCTTCTGAGATCGCTGATTTCAGGTAAGGAGATAGCCGAGTAAAGCATTCAACCGCTGACGGCCTTCGTCGGTGGCGCAGATGCGTTCGCCGTTTAGAATCACCAAGCCTTCACGGCCGGCCGCCTCAAGCCGTGCCAGCGAGAGCAAGCTTTCCGGCTCGGCCCCCAATTCGCGCCTAAAGGCGGCGCGGGTTATCCCTTCCGTCAGGCGCAAACCCATCATGAGCATCTCTTCCAGGCGCTCTTGCCCGCTCAACTCCGTGCGGGTTCGCGTTGCGTGCCCCGCACTCTCGACCGCAGCCAACCAGGCTTCCGGCGCCCGGTGCTGGCGGGTCGCTAACTTGGTGCCCCCCAGGGTCAGGCGACCATGCGCGCCCGGACCGATGCCGATGTAATCGCCGTAACGCCAGTAGGTGAGGTTGTGCCGGCAAGCCGATCCAGGCCGAGCGTGGTTTGATATCTCATACGCCGGGAGGCCGTTCTCCGTGAGGATTTCCTGGGTTCGCTCGTAGAACCGCCCTGCCGTATTCTCGTCCGGAACACGCAACTCACCCCGCCGCCAGGCACCGTGGAAGACCGTGTTTTCCTCGATCGTCAGCTGATAGAGCGAGATGTGTTCAGGTCCTTCACCCAGTGCCTGCGCCAATTCACGCTCCCAATCGGAGAGCTTCTGGTCCGGTCGCGCATAGATAAGATCGAACGAAAAGCGCGGCAGGCAACGTCGCGCAAGATCGATCGCCGTCAAGGCTTCCGCCGCACTGTGCTTGCGCCCCAGGAATGCCAGCGCCGTGTCGTCCAGTGACTGCACACCGATCGACAAGCGGTTGACGCCCGCCGCGGCGAAAGCTTCGAACTTTGCGCCTTCAGACGAGGTTGGGTTGGCCTCCAACGTCACCTCAAGATCAGAATCAGTCAGCCATAGGCGCTTGGCCTGCCCAACAACCGCTGAGACAGTCTCCGGCGCCATGAGAGAAGGCGTTCCGCCGCCCAAAAATATGGAGGTCAGATGCCGCCCTGCAGTTTGCGCCGCATAGTGCTCCATCTCGGCAAGCAGGGCCTTGCGCCAGCGATTCTGGTCAACCGCTTCGCGGACATGGCTGTTGAAATCGCAGTAAGGACACTTAGCCAGACAAAAGGGCCAGTGAACATAGAGACCAAATCCCGGATCCTGCGTCAGCGCCGCGGAATCATCGCTCGGGATGGGTGCGGCGGATAGCATCATCCGTTTCCTCTCTCTTCGCCTTCCCCCCGTTCGGCGCAATCGCGGCGACCAATTTAGAGAACGCTTGGGCCCGGTGACTCATCGCGTGCTTACGCGCGGGTTCCATCTCCCCAAAGCTCAACTCATGGCCTTTCGGCACGAACATGGGGTCGTAGCCGAAACCTCGTTTCCCACGTGGCGGCCACACAAGATTACCCGCCACGAGACCCTCGAAACAGGCGGTGTTGCCGTCGGGCCAGGCAAGACACAGCACGCAGATAAATACCGCCGACCGATCCGATGACTTGCCCAGCGCGGCGTTCACCTTTTCCATCGCCAAGCCAAAGTCTTTCTCGGGTCCTGCCCAACGCGCCGAGTAAATTCCGGGATTGCCGCCCAGCGCCGTCACCGCCAAGCCTGAATCGTCGGCCAGTGCCGGCAAACCGGTCGCGCGCGCCGCCGCGCGCGCCTTCAATTCAGCGTTCCCGGCAAAGGTCGATGCGGTTTCTTCGGGTTCCACAAGCCCTAGCTGAGCTGCGGAGCGGACCATAATTCCCCAGGGCGCCAACAACGCCCCGATTTCACCAACCTTGCCATTATTGTGGCTGGCGATAACGATCTTGTCCCCCAAAGGCGGCAGTGACATACCTCGTCCTAATCCTCCAAACCCAGTGCATTGCGCTGAGCAATCGCCAATTCGCTGACACCCTGTATTGCAAGGTCCATGAGCGCGTCGAATTCAACTCGGGAGAAGGGCTTTTCCTCGGCCGTAGCCTGCACTTCCACCACTTGGCCATCATCAGTCAGAACGAAGTTGGCGTCGGTTTCAGCCGCCGAGTCCTCTTCATAGTCCAGATCAATGATCGCCTGCCCCTTATGAATACCACAGGATATGGCCGCCACCTGCCGAACAAAAGGTATGGTTTCGATGGCTTTCATTTCCTGCATCAACTGAAACGCCTGATAGAGCGCAACATAGGACCCCGTAATAGCTGCTGTGCGGGTTCCCCCATCAGCCTGCAAAACGTCGCAGTCTATGCGTATCTGCCGTTCGCCGAATCCTTGCAGGTCGATCACCGCGCGAAGCGAACGGCCAATCAAACGCTGAATTTCCTGAGTCCTGCCCGATTGCTTTCCACGGGCTGCTTCCCGTCCGATCCGGCTTTGGGTCGACCGCGGCAACATGCCATACTCCGCCGTGATCCAACCGCGACCGCTGCCCTTCATCCAACCGGGCACCGACTCCTCGATGGTCGCCGTGCAGAGAACGTGGGTGTTCCCGAACTTGGCAAGGCATGATCCCTCGGCGTAACGGTTTACGTCGGTTTCCAGTGTGATGGGGCGCAGTTCATTGGCGGCACGGCCTGAGTGGCGCATGAGGTTTCCTTCTTTTTCTCGGTTCAAAGCTTGTTCTTCCGCCCGGCATCGCAAGCCTTTAAGACAAACGACGGCGCAGACGCGGCGCGCACGCTAACGCAAGCCAGCAATCAGGTCCAGCCACAGCACGGATTCTTGGCGGACCCCGCTGGTCAGTAGGACCGGTACGAAATAGTGCCCGGCGTTGACCAGCAGGGCAGGCCTCACTAGATTCAAGGTCCCATAGAGGAGCGGATTCTAAACAAGGATGGCGCAGCCACTTTCATTCAAGGGATTGAAACGCCCGTTGCTCGATGATCTCAACGAGCGATCACGCGAGATATTCCGTCATATCGTCGAGGCTTACGTGGAAACCGGCGCACCGATCGGTTCACGCACCTTGTCCCGGCGCCTGGGACTGGACCTGTCGCCAGCCACCATCCGCAACGTAATGGCCGACCTGGAAGAGTTAGGCTTGCTGTTTGCACCTCACACGTCGGCCGGGCGCCTGCCGACCGACCTTGGCCTGAGTATGTTCGTCCACGGGCTGCTTGAGCACGGCAATATTGGGATCGAAGAACGCCAGCGAATAGAGGCCCAATGCCACGCGCAGGGGCGCAGCTACAGCGAGGCGCTGGAGGAGGCGGGCGCCACCCTATCGCAGCTATCACGCTGTGCGGGTCTCGTGGTCGCACCGAAAGTCGATGAGGCGCTTAAACATATCGAATTCGTGTCCTTGGGACCGGGGCGAGCCTTGGTGGTCATGGTCACTAATTCCGGCAAGGTCGAGAATCGTGTGATCGACGTGCCGATAGGTCTGCCACCGTCGTCGCTGGTCCAGGCCTCAAACTTCCTGACTGCGCGACTTGTCGGCCGCACGCTCGGCGAAGCGCAGAAAACTGTGAAGCAGGAACTGGAAGAGCAACAGGCACAACTGGACGAAATCACAACGCGCTTGGTTGAAGCGGGATTGGCCACCTGGAGCCCTAACGCGCGTGGTGGCGCCCTGATCGTCCGCGGGCAGGCACAGCTTCTCGACGAGATCACCGCGATCGAAGATCTGGAGCGGGTTCGACAGCTTTTTGCTGCTCTCGAGGCCCGTGAAACTCTGCTCAAGCTGCTCGATCTCACGGAGATGGCCGAAGGCGTACAGATCTTTATCGGTGCGGAGAACGAACTCTTCGGCGTGGCTGGTTGCTCGATGGTTGTGGCCCCCTATCAGAACAGTCAGCAACAGATCGTCGGCGCAATCGGTGTGATAGGTCCATCGCGGATGGACTATGGGCGCATCATCCCTTTGGTGGACTACACTGCAAAGGTGATCGGTCGTTTGATCGGTTGAATTCCGCCCCACGCCTCCCCATAAAGTGCGCTTGATCCCTTGAATCGAAATACAGAAGGAAGCATCCCAGTGATGAACACCGAGGAGCGCAAAAAAGCCAAGAAGGCTGAGGACTCAATCGACGAACCGCAGATAGCGGTTGAGGACGTCGAGAGGGCTGAAACGCCCGAGGAAGCCAATCCCGCTGAAGCTGATGCAGCCGAGCCCGCTGCAACAGACGCCGCCGAGCAGGCTGAAGCTGACGCTGCCGAGCCCGCCGTTGATGCGGCCGCAGTGCTCGAAGCCGAGGTCGCACAGTTGAAGGACCAGCTACTCCGTGCGGTGGCTGAGACCGAGAACCTGCGCCGCCGCGCTCAGCGCGAGAAGGAAGATGCCGTGCGTTATGCCCCTGCACCTCTGGCCAAGGCGCTATTGCCGGTGGCGGACAATCTGCGGCGCGCGCTGGAGGCCATTCCCGATGACCTACGCAGCGACGCCCGCGCCGAAGGTTTGATTTCGGGATTGGATCTGACCGCAAAGGAGCTAATGCAGGCCTTTGGGAAAAACGGCATAGAAGCTATTGAGCCGATGGGACAGAAGCTTGATCCTCATTGGCACGAAGCTCTCTTCGAGGTTCCTGATCCAACGCAAGAGGTCGGGACCGTGGTTCAGGTCGTAGAAGTCGGTTATCGGCTGGGTGACCGTCTGCTGCGGCCCGCGCGTGTTGGTGTGGCCCGAAAGCCCGATTGACCCATGACGTGCGGCGCCTTCCTACAGAAGGGGACGGCGCCGCATGTGATAACGACCAGGGCGAACGGATTCCGGCAAAGCAAGGTCAATAGCGCCTGCTATTGGAATGTTCTGGTCTGATACCAAAATTCCACCGGGGGCCAGCAACCGTCCAAGGTAAGGGGCCAAGCCGGCCGCGAGCTTGGCGTTGGCGGCCTCATCACCGCTACCGATATCCGCGTGAATAAGCGCGGCCATGCCGTCGAATCTGGCCAACGCCAGAGGTAGCGTCTCGAACACATCGCCCAAGAAAAGATGCTCTTGATCGGGTATGCAATCCGGGTGCGCCGCAACCTTGCGCTCGAACACAAAAATCTCCCGTTCCGGCAAAGCCTCACGGATATGGTCGTAGGTTCGGCCATTTCCCAGGCCGAGTTCCATGACCGGCCCGGCCACGGACTCGGTCTCTATCAGAGTGACGGCTGCGTCAAGACAGGACCGCTGGGCCTCAAGTCGACGAATCGCGCTATCAAGCCGGCTCACTGCTTGGCGCCCTGGACATCGCGCATGGCTTTAATCATTCCTTCCATGCGGTGAGCCAGAACACGCATCACCTCCAGCGCCATATCCGGGAATTCGTGAGCCATGCGTAAGAACAACTCCTTGGTCAGCTTCAAGGCAACGGCACCTTTCGCACCGGCCTCGACATTGGCGGTCCGCGGCACGTCGCAAAGGATGGCGATCTCACCGACGATGTCATTGACGCCAAGTCTGGCTATGACCCGTTTCTCGCCGCCGTTGAAGAAAACCTCGGCATCACCTTCGAGAATAATGTAGGCGGAATCACCGACATCACCTTGCTTGCAAAGCATTTGACCGGGCTTAAAGGTCAATCGCTCGCTCGCGAAAGCCATCAACTTCAACCGGGCGGGATCGATGTTTGCAAAGAAGGGAACCTTGCGAAGGGCCTCCACTTCCTGATCCAGGCTCATGACATTCTCCTTGCTCTTAGATTTCTTATGCTGCGCCCGATGTTTCAAGGAGCAGGCGCAATTTTTGTCCGTCCTTGTTCAAGTCTGCGAACGACCCCTGTTCAACCAATCGTCCCTCTTCCAGAACCAGGATTTTATCAAAGGCATCAGCAAAATCCGGTCGATAGAGGCTCCAGAAAACACCCTGGCCCTTCCGGGTTTCCAAGACGCGTTCAAGAATTCGGCGTTGCGAGGCGCTGTCCAGGGCTGCCAGGGCCTCGTTGAGAACCAGCAAGTCCGGGCGCTTGACAAGTGAACGCGCCAAGGCGGCCTTCTGTTTTTGCCCATTGTTCAGGCGCTTGCCCGCGACGCCGACGTCATAGGTCATTCCCAGTTCGATGACGCGCTCGCGCAAACCCTGATCATCAAGGACTTTGATGATCGCATCCTGAACAGTCTCTTCGCCTTGTGCCTGTCCGAAGGCTAGGCGTCCAAACAGGACATTGTCCTGCAACGTTGCCGCCGGGTTATAGGTGTTGGGGTCATAGAATGCGACGCCCAGGCCGTTGTCCTTCGCAAGCAAATCGGCAAACCGCTTGCGCGTGCGCACGATTCGTTCCGCCCGCTCCGGCGATATCAACCCCAGGCGATGCCGCGCCTCTACGTAATCGAGAGCAATGCGCATCAATCGCCCACGATCCTCAGGGGTGAGGCCTCCCATGCCGCCTTTCTCCTGGCGCCCGACCAAGCTGCGGAACTCCGGCAACTCCTCGGCATCAATGAAACTGAACTGTTCGAAGAACGGGTGGCCCGGCGGCAAATCGGCGAAGATTTCCACCATAGTCCGGGCAATTTCCAACCCAACCGCCTCTAGATCACCCTCCAAGGCCTCGGCCTCGACCGCTTCTTTCATGCTCGTTTGGGCGAGCAGTTGATCCGGTTCAAAGCGCGCATCGAGCGGCGAGCCGAACAACAGGTTTTCGGCTAGCGACGCGTTCGGATTGAAGGAACCGGGGTCGAAACGCACAATCAAATCATCATGCCCATCCGCGTGGAGACTCTCGGCCAGCGCCTGCCGTGCGGAGAGGATTTGATCGGCAAGGTCGGTATGCTCCTCGGGGTTGAACCTGGCCAACAAACCGAAACGGTACAGGTCTTCTTCCAATTCCACCGTCTGGATCGCCTCGAGCAGCCGGTGATCGAGCTCTTGTGCGTCGCGCGCGCCCGCCGCCTCGTAGTCCACCCAGTCGGCCTCAAAGTCAAAATAGGGATTACCCGCGCGTTGGGCTTCAAGACGATCTGCCTCTGCGGCTCGCTGAGCGGCCGGTTCACGCTCAGGCGGGCGCAAGGGCTTGTGCAACAGGCCGTACAGCAGATTTTTGCGCAGCGAGCCTGCAAAGAAATGCGCATCGGCGGCCACGTAGCCCAAACGTCTCCCGGTTACCGCCTGCGGTAACGCACCAAGTTCGTGGCCGCCAATCGAGGCATGGCCCGTACTGATCGGCTCCAAACCTGCCACAACAAGCGGCAGATATTCCTTCCCGCCGCCACCCGGACCGACGACTGCCACGTGCTCGGTAAGGGCAGCGGTAAAGGAAATCGCATCGAGCAGCCTGCGGTCGCTGTCGTCGACCACCGCCACCCCACGCAGCTCGATCTGGCCCTCCAGTTTCGCCGGCCCCTCGGCGTCGGGGTCCTGGCGCTGCGGGTCGATCAACACCGGCGGTGCAAACTGCTCGATCACCTGCTCGTACTTGATCTGGACATCCTGGCGGCGCTGATCCCAGTCAATTAGTTCCTTGATCGGCGAAGGCAAATCTTTGTAGGCGGCGATTACCGCCACCAGCGCGCCGATGTCGAGCTCACCGGCTATCGCTAGTACGCCGCCCACAACATAGAAAATAAAAGGTGTGACCTGAGCCAGGAAGTTGTTGAGAAATTTGACAAAAAACTTCCGGCGATAAATCTCGTATCGGATATCGTATATGCGCGCCAAACGGCTAACCAGTTCGGCCCGCTCGTAGTTCGAGGTATCATGAGCATGCACCTCGGTAGCACCGGCAATGGTCTCTCCCAGGCGTCCCGCTAGCTCTCGAGCTGTCAGTTGACGCTGACGACCGAGCCTGAGGATCGGAATACGCAGCTTCGGAATCAGCGCCGCCTGGAAAATTACAACGCCCGCCGCGACACTGCCCAGAATCCAGCTTTGGGCCAAAATGAAGGCCATCGCTGTCAAGGCCTGTCCGCCCAGGAACACCGGGTTCACGAAGGCTTCGCCAATGAAGCCGCCGAGCGGCTCAACCTCGTCCTTGATCATGGTGGCGACTTCGGCCTGCTTGACCTTGCGCATGTAGGGCAAAGGGAAGCGCAACAAGCGGTCGCTTAACTGGTAACGCAGACGGCGCAGCATGCGCTCGCCCATCTGCCCCTTCCGGGTGTTGATGACATACTTGAAGTAGCCGTTGACGATCACAAGGCCCAGAAAAACAAACGAAAGCACAAGCAGCGCGTCCATCTGCCCCAGTTCCAGCCCGTCGAACATCGTGACGGTCTGGCCGAAGATCTCCTGGCTGTATGGAATGTGAATACTGAAATAGGGCTGCGTATCATCCGGGCCGGTGAAGCCTTGACCCTCGATGCCCTGGTTCACGATCTGCTTGGGAAGATCAAGCGAGACGTAATAGAAGGGCATCGACAACAGCACGAGGCAAAGCACCCTAATCTGATAGTGCTTGCTGTGCCGCCAGATATAGCGAAACAGGTTTTGATCCATCGGCTGTGCCACATCCCCCAGGAAGGCTTTCCAGTGCTGCAGAGTAACCATCGCCGCGACTGCCGTCATCAATCACGTCGCACAAAGGCTGCATGCCTGTATATTTTTCTGTAGTGACCAAGTGTTTAATTCAACATGGTTGCTTTGGCTACTGGTCACCGTGTTGGTTATTCAAGCCTTTCCGTTGATTGATTGCTGTGGCACAGTTCCCCCTGTTCTTGCAGGAAGAGGCCGCTCGACCGCAGGGTAGAGACGGGAGCCGGCCAGGGGAGTCTCTAAAGGATGGCCGGTGCACGACAGCGGGACACCCGCGTTCTGATCTATAGCCATGACAGTTTTGGCCTGGGTCACTTACGTCGATGCCGAGAGATTGCGCACCATTTGGTGCAGGGGGAGAGCGACCTTTCGGTTCTTATAATCTCCGGCTCGCCTATTATAGGGTCCTTCGATTTTCGGAGCCGCGTGGATTTCATCCGCATTCCAGGTGTGATCAAGCTGCGCAATGGTGAGTACACGTCACTCAACCTGCCGATCGCCGTCGAGCAGACGGTAGCGCTCCGCGCCTCGATCATTGAGCACACTGCGGAGATTTTTGAACCCGACATCTTTCTGGTCGACAAGGAGCCGCTTGGGCTGCGTGGCGAGGTGGAAGGTACCTTGCGTTATCTGAGCGAGAAGGGCGTGCCTTGCATTCTGGGCCTGCGCGATGTCATGGATGGCCCTGAACTGCTTGCGGCGGAATGGTTGCGAAAGCAAGCCGTCCCTGCTCTCGAATCTTACTACGATCAAATTTGGGTCTACGGCCTGCCGCAGATCTGCAACCCGCTGGAAGGAATTGATCTACCGGATTCCGTGGTCAAGAGAATCACCTTTACCGGATACCTCCGCCGGACCTTGCCCCAGGTCGCCAGCAGTGCATTGCCCGAGGCGATACCCTCTCCATACATTCTGGTGACGGTCGGTGGCGGCGGTGATGGCGAAGCGATCATCGACTGGGTGCTGCGCGCCTACGAGCAGGATGCAACGATCCCCTACCCCTCGCTGCTGGTGCTGGGGCCCTTCATGGGCGGCGAACACCAGAATGAGTTTCAGCAGCGCGCGGGACGTTTGGACAAGGTCGAAGTGATCACCTTCGATGCGCACATGGAAAGTCTAATGGCCGAAGCTGCCGGCGTAATTTGCATGGGCGGCTACAATACCTTTTGCGAACTACTTTCCTTTGATAAACGCGCCGTCATCGTACCACGCACAGAACCACGGCTTGAGCAGTACATCCGCGCCAAGCGAGCGCAGGATTTGGGTTTGTCACGCATGCTGCTCGACGACGGCGCGCGCGATGCCGCAGATATGGCGACGGCCATTCGAAACTTGCCCCAGCAGCCGCTTCCGTCAGAGAGCGTCATCCCCGGCCTGCTCGATGGGCCGGAGAACGTCACGAAGCTGGCCCGGCAGTGGTTTGCCAGAACCGGCCGCCCGCAGCTTTCCCTCGCCTCCCAGCAACAACAGTGAAACTGGCGGCGGCGACGCGCGATGCGGCAACGTGGTAAAGAAGTTCCGCGAAATCTTGGGTTGAGGCGTCAAGGTCAAGCATGAAGGAACCCCTCACAAGTGACGCCGGAATCGAACATCTGGCCATTGTCCTGAAAGGTTACCCGCGCCTCTCGGAGACTTTTATTGCCCAGGAACTGCTGGCACTGCAGCAGCGTGGCATGAACATCACCTTGCAATCCCTCAGGCATCCCACGGACCGTGAAATTCACCCGATCCACCGCGAGATTACGGCACCGGTCAATTACCTGCCTGAGTATCTGCACGATCAGCCAGCCAGAGTTATCAAGGCTTGGTGGTGGGCCCGACAGCTACCGGGGTACAAAGCGGCCTTCGCTGCGTTCCTGCGGGACTTCCGGCGGGATCTAACCCGCAATCGAATTAGGCGCTTTGGCCAGGCTTGCATCCTGGCGGCGGAGATGGCACCGGAAACCACCCGCATTTACGCCCATTTCCTTCACACCCCGGCATCCGTTGCCCGCTATGCCGCCCTGATCCGCGCACTGCCGTGGAGTTGCTCCGCGCACGCCAAGGACATCTGGACGACGCCGGATTGGGAAAAGCGCGAGAAACTGGCGGACCTCGACTGGTTGGTCACCTGTACCGGCAGCGGACGCGATCACCTGAGATCCCTGGCAGGGGACCCTTCCCGCGTGCATCTGGTTTACCATGGGTTGGACTTTCGGCGTTTTCCCGCACCGCCTGACCGGCAGATTTCCGGCGATGGGCGCAGCGCCTCCGCCGCGGTGGAAATTTTGTCTGTCGGCAGACTCGTCGAGAAGAAAGGGTATGATCTTCTGATCGCCGCGCTTGCCGCACTCCCACCGGATCTCCATTGGCGGTTCACGCATATCGGCGGCGGCGATTCAAGGAATACCTTGGCAGGAAAAGCGCGGGATTTGGGTCTGGCGAACCGCATCGATTGGCGCGGTGCGGAGCCTCAAGAACGGGTACTGAAGGCATTGAAGGAGTCCGATATCTTCGTATTGCCCAGCCGCATTACCAAGAACGGCGATCGAGACGGTTTGCCAAACGTACTGATGGAGGCCCAAAGTCAGAGACTGGCCTGCATTTCAACCGAAATTTCGGCCATACCGGAGCTCATTTTGCCGGGGGTAACCGGCTTGTTGGTGCCCCCTGATGACGTCCCGGCCCTGACAGAGGCACTGGAAAGGCTGATCCGTGATCCGCAGCAGCGGCTGCGGCTTGGCAAAGCTGGCGAAGCGCGACTGCGGGCAGAGTTTGGATTGGAGCAGAATATCGGAACGCTCTTGGGCCTGCTGGGTGTGAAGGCGAGGGAGGCGGCGTAATGAAGGTCGCCTTCTACGCACCGATGAAGCCACCTGACCACCCAGTGCCTTCCGGCGACCGCCATATGGCTCGCCTATTGATTTCCGCTCTCGAACGAAGCGGTCACGACGTAACCCTGGCAAGCCGTCTGGTTAGTCGCGACGGTCGAGGAGACGCCCTTCGGCAAGCGCGCCTGCAGCGACTGGGAAGCGAACTGGCAGAGCGCCTTTTGCGGCGCTATGCCCGGGCGCCGCGAGACCAGCTGCCCGAACTCTGGCTGACCTATCATCTCTACTATAAGGCGCCCGACCACCTTGGCCCCAAGGTATCCAAGGCTTTGGGTATTCCTTATATGGTGGCCGAGGCCTCAGTGGCCCCAAAGCGCGCTGGCGGTCCTTGGGACCTGGGGCACAGAGCCGTATTGAGCGCTCTAGGCGCAGCGAAGGGCGCAATCACGCTCAACCCGGCGGATGCTGGCTGTCTCGACCCTGCTTTGCCGCAATTGTTGCTGCCGCCGTTCCTAGATCCGCAGCCCTACGAGGCCGCCCGCGGCATGCGATCGGCCCATCGCAAGACCGTGGCCGAACGGTTCGGCATGAACCCCGAAAAAACCTGGCTGCTTACCGTCGCCATGATGCGGCCGGGCGACAAACTGGCGAGCTATCGCCTGCTTGCAGAGGCCCTGAAAACATTGGCCACGACAGATTGGGAAATATTGGTGGTCGGCGACGGTGCCGCGTCAGGCGAAGTGCGTGAGGCTTTCCAGGGGTTTGCGAACGATCAAATGCCATTGCGCTGGGCCCGGGCGCTGCCGGGCGAAATGCTGCCGACAATCTATGCCGCGGCCGACCTTTTTGTCTGGCCCGCCATTCGCGAAGCGTATGGTATGGCCTTGCTCGAAGCCCAAGCTGCCGGGCTTGCTGTGGTGGCCGGCCGCGAAGGAGGTGTCCCAGCCGTGGTCGACGACCAATCAAGTGGCCTCCTGACCCCGCCGGGCGACTGTCGTGCCTTTGCCGCGGCGGTGTCGCGACTTATTGCGGATCCCGATCTGCGTGGGGAGATGGGCCGAAAAGCCGCCGAGCGGGTTTCTCGAACCCAGAATCTGGATGTCTCGGCACGTAAGATCACCACCTTTCTGGAGCGGTGCAGAACGCCATGACCGAAACGGGATCATATGCGACGCCCTTCGTGTTGCTGCGCCACGGTCCCACGGAGTGGAACCGGGATCGCCGCTTACAAGGACGAAGCGATATCCCTCTGTCGCGCAAGGGCCGCGCCGAGGTTGCAAACTGGCACTTGCCGCCGGACCTACAAGACTACAATTGGTTGGTCAGCCCCCTGGAACGCGCGCGAGAAACGGCCAGGATACTCGGGTTGGAGCAGGCCCGGATCGAACCGCGGCTGATCGAGATGAATTGGGGCGAGTGGGAAGGGCAGCGCATCGCCGACCTCAGGCTGGCCTTGGGAACGGCTATGACCCGGAACGAAGCGAAGGGTCTGGATTTTCGACCCCCCGACGGCGAGAGCCCGCGTGATCTGCAAGAGCGCTTGAAGCCGCTGTTAGAAGAGATCGGCCAAGAGCGCAGGCCCACGGCGGCGGTCTGCCATCGCGGCGTGATCCGCGCCCTTTACGCCTTAGCGAGCGGATGGGACATGACCGGCAAACCGCCGGATCGGCTGAAAGAGGCCTGCTTGCATCGCTTTGCCATTTCCAAAGAAGGCATCCCAACGGTCGTCCGCATGAATGAGAGTCTGCGCGGCGGGGAGGCCAGAATATGAAACCAAAGGTCCTTCTTTACGTACAGCACCTTTTGGGCATCGGCCACCTAAAGCGCGCCGCTCTGCTGGCCCGCGGCATGACGGATGCGGGATTCCACGTTGTCTTCGTCTCTGGTGGCGAGCCCCACAGCGGTCTGGATCTCGGAGCCGCGGAACCAATACAGCTTGCGCCCTGTCATGTGCGCGACGAGAGTTTCCAATTGCTCGACGAAACCGGTACGCCGGTCAGCGCCGACTGGCAGCAGCGCCGCCGCGATCATTTGCTTTCGATTCTGCAAGAAGCCCGGCCCGACGTCTTGTTGGTGGAGCTTTTCCCCTTTGGGCGCCGACAGATGCGCTTTGAACTGTTGCCGCTGCTGGAAGCGGCCCGGGAACAAGACCCATCCCCCCTTGTGTTCTGTTCGGTCCGCGACATCCTCTCGAAGATACCCAGCCCTGAGCGGCAGGCCTGGATTGTGGATGTCCTCGGCAAGTGCTTTGACGGCGTCCTCGTGCACGGCGACCGCTCTTTTATTCCCTTCGACGCGACCTTCCCGGCAACCCACCTTCTGGAATCGAAGCTTCACTATACCGGCTACGTGACAACAACGACGGCGGCTGGCTCGGCAACCGGAGCCGGGCGGGGCGAGGTGTTGGTTTCGACCGGCGGCGGCGCGGTCGCCGGGCCGCTGCTAGAAGCCGCGTTGGCGGCGCGACCGCTGACCTCCCTTGCCACGGCGCCATGGCGGCTGTTGGCGGGCCGCAATTTTCCAGAGGAATCATTTCAAAGACTGCGTAAGCAGGCGTTGGAAACCGCAGGCGGCGTGATCCTGGAGCGCGCCAGACCCGATTTTCAACAACTGCTGGCCAACTGTCTGCTCTCCATCAGTCAGGCCGGTTATAACACCACGCTCGAGGTTCTCGCCGCGGGGCCCCGGGCAGTGCTTGTCCCCTATGCGGCAGGGGAGGAGGGTGAACAGAGCCTGCGCGCCGCGTTATTGGCGAAACAGGGCCTGCTCACAGTCGTGGAGGAGAGCGGCTTGAGCGGGACCACGCTGGCTGCCGGTATCGAGATGGAGTTAAGGCGCCCGCGAATCGAAACAGCCTTCGATCTTGATTTGGAAGGCGCCGCCCATAGCGCCAGCGTGATCCGGCAGGCTTTGGACGCAAAAAGGCAGCAACCCGACCGATGACAACTTGGCGTAATTTGGACGAGGAACTAGCAGCCTGGCAGGAAGCGGGCCGACAGCCGGTACTCTGGTGGCGCGACGACGATGCCGCGCGGGCAAGCGATGGTCTCTCACTTTTGTTGGAACTGCGCGCGGCATCGGATCTGCCGCTTTCCTTGGCTGTGGTACCCGGCCTGGTGGAAGACAGCCTGGAAAAGGCCCTAGGCGATCGCCAAGGCCTTTCACTGTTGCAGCATGGGTATCGGCATGAAAACCACGCAACGCCCGGGATGAAGAAGATCGAATTGGGCGGCACCCGTTCCACGGAAGAAATCCTAGCGGCTCTGGAGGCCGGCAAGAGTATTGGAAAGGCCGTGTTCGGACGAGGTTGGCTTCCCGTCCTAGTGCCCCCGTGGAACCGAATCGAAGATCGGATCGTTCCGCATTTAACGGCTTTGGGATTTCAGGGGCTTTCGATCCACGGGCGCAGACGCGACGCCTTCATGGGGCTGACCGTGGTCAACAGTCATCTGGACATCCTGCAATGGAAACCGACCGTCCACTTTCTTGGGGAGGCGGCCTTGCTCACCCAACTTACGACCGCCCTGAGGACACGACGCCTGGAAGATACACCGGGCTCTGAAGAACCTTGCGGCATCTTGACGCATCATCAAGCGCATGATCCCGAGAGTTGGCGGTTCCTAAAATCTCTCTTTTCGCACCTGAAACAGCACGAGGTTGTTTCCTGGAAGGGGGCAATACCGCTATTCTGCGAAACCAAAAGGGGAGACGAGCCGTAAACATGCCGATTTTTCGCTATCCGCGAAACAGCCTCATTGGTGATTTTTTGCGCTCAGGCGGGGGGCTGGCCGCCGGGTTGGCTGGACTCGTCCTGGCGCCGTCTTCCAGCGTCGTTGTTGTGATCAGCCTGTTTTTCATTGTTTTGTTCGGCTGGTTCCTCTGGCGCACCATTCGACGCAGCCGTACGGAAATCGCGTTGATATCGGATGGCATCGCCTGCAGGGACATTACCGAAAAGCGAATCTCCTGGGACGATTTGGCATCGCTCAAGCTGCGCTTTTATGGAACGCGCCGCGAGCACCGCAACAAACAAGGCGGTTTCATGGTCCTCACTCTGGCCGGCCCTGGAAGTAAGATCGCCCTTGAATCCAGCCTCGAGGGGTTCAGCGATATTGTCGAACGTGCCGCTGCGGCCGCCCAGGCGAAGCACCTTGAAATCGATGCCGCCTCGCAAGAGTACCTGCTTGATCTGGGTATAGAGGCCGCCCAGCCAATCGCAGCCGTTCAAGCAGAGGAACATTAGGAATCATGACGGTAGCGCAGCAACAGAGTACGCTCGTCAACCCACTTCTGGAGATTAAGGATCTCCGGGTTTCCTTCCAACTTCCGGAGGGCGTGCTTGAAGCGGTCCGAGGCGCTTCCTTTTCGATTGCGCGGGGCGGCACGGTGGCGCTGGTCGGTGAGAGCGGCTCCGGAAAATCGGTCATCAGTCAGGCGATCATGGGAATTCTCCCCCGTGTCGCTCGGATCAGTGGCGGAGAGATTCTGTTCCGCGACCCCAAGAATTCCGATCAGGCAATCAATCTGGCCCAACTGAATCCCGAGAGCAGCCGTTACCGGGATCTGCGCGGCGGCCGTATGTCGATCATTTTCCAGGAACCCATGACCTCGTTGTCGCCCGTGCATACCGTCGGAGATCAAGTCGGCGAGGCGCTTGCGCTGCACAGCCCGGTAAGCAAGGCTGAGGGGCTTCGCTTGGTCGAGGAAATGCTTCGGCTAACGGGTTTTCCGGACCCTGCCCGAGCGCTAAAGACCTATCCCTTCGAACTTTCGGGCGGACTGCGTCAACGCGCCATGATCGCCATGGCGCTGGTTTGCCGACCAGCCCTCTTGATTGCCGATGAACCAACGACGGCCTTGGATGTCACAATTCAGGCCCAAATCTTAAAGCTTATCAAGGACCTACAGGCCGAGTTGGGCATGGCCGTCCTGATGATCACACACGATCTCGGTGTCGTCGCCAATGTGGCCGAGGACGTCGTCGTCATGTACCACGGCCAAATCATGGAAAGCGGGAACCTGGAGGAAATATTCCATAATCCCCAGCACCCATACCTGAAAGCACTTCTGCACGCCGTCCCCCGGTTCAACATGGATGCCGGAGAGCGCCTGGAACCCTTGCGCGAGATCGGCGCCAAGGAAAAGGCCGAAGCCCTGAGCCAGAAAATGGGCCACAAGGGCGATGCCGCCTCGGGCGAGCATCTACTGTCCATGATGGATGTTTCAAAAAGCTTCCGTATTCGCAAGTCGGGTTGGATCGGATCCAAAAGCGACAAGGTTCGTGCGCTAGACGGTATCACCCTGTCAATCAGGCACGGCGAATGCCTGGGCCTGGTCGGTGAAAGCGGCTGTGGCAAATCTACCCTGTCTAAAGTCATCATGCGCGCGGTGACACCGGATAGCGGCCAAATCAATTACCATGCCAAAGGCGGCAACATCGACATTCTTGGGCTCAAAGGGGTCGAACTCAACGCCTTCCGGCGACGTGTACAGTATGTGTTCCAAGATCCCTTTTCGTCCTTGAATCCGCGTATGCGCGTCGGCGAGATTCTTTGCGAGCCCCTGGACATTCACCGTATCGGCAAGCCGGAAGAGCGGAACGCCCGTGTCGAAGAACTGCTGGAGCTCGTAGGGTTGGGGCGGCGACACCTACAGCGTTATCCCCATAGTTTTTCCGGCGGCCAACGGCAGCGTATCGGCATAGCGCGTGCGTTAGCGCTGGACCCGGAATTGTTGATCCTGGACGAGCCGGTGTCCGCTCTCGATGTCTCAATTCAGGCGCAGGTGCTCAACTTATTGCGCGATTTGCGCGCCGCATTGGGTCTCACCTACTTGTTCATCAGTCATAATCTGGCGGTGGTCAACTATGTGGCCGATCGCATTGCGGTCATGTATCGCGGTCGCATCGTCGAGCTTGCCCCGAATCGCCGGTTGTTTGAGGGGCCGGTGCACCCTTACACGCAAACGCTCCTAAAAGCCGTACCGGAGCCCGACCTCTCCAGGCTCCTCGACTTCGAACATCTGCACGCCAACAAATCGAGCGGACCCGAGGACTGGCCGGACGCATTTCAGCTTGCCGAGGGGGAAACATCCAGTCTGATCGATCTCGGGGACGGCCATATGGTACGCGCAAACCCAAACCGGACCAGCGCGTCCCAACTGCTGTCGACGACGCGTATGATGGCGGAGGTTTGAAACGATGCTGATCTATATTGCCCGCCGCATCATGATCATGGTTCCCACGCTCGCGGTCATATCCTTCATAATCTTCGTGATCATCCAGCTACCACCGGGTGATTACCTGGAGACCTACATCGCGGAACTACAAGCCCAGGGCGAAGCCATCGATCCGCAGAAAATAGAGTTTCTGCGACAGCAGTACGGCTTGGACAGGCCCTTCATGGAACAGTACGTGGTCTGGGCGGCGGGCTTGTTACAGGGTGACTACGGTTACTCGTTCGAGTATCAGCTCCCCGTGCGCGACGTGGTGGGCGATCGGCTCTACCTGACAATGCTGGTCTCGTTTTCGACTATCATCTTCACTTGGATCGTATCTTTTCCGATCGGCGTGTATTCCGCGGTCCGGCAGTATAGTGCGGGAGACTACATCGCCAGTTTCATCGGCTTTCTGGGCCTTGCGACCCCGAACTTTCTCCTGGCCTTGATTCTGCTCTATCTGGCGAACAATTACTTCGGCACCCAGATCGGCGGTTTGATGGACGACGACTATATCGATGCGCCCTGGACATTGGGTAAGTTCGTCAATGTCTTGGAACATCTCTGGGTCCCCGTCGTCGTGATTGGCACGTCGGGCACCGCCGGGATGATTCGCCGTCTTCGGGCCAACCTGCTCGACGAGCTGCAAAAGCAGTATCTGGTCACCGCCCGCGCGAAGGGATTGTCCTCGGGGCGCGCGCTGGTCAAGTACCCCTTGCGCATAGCCCTCAATCCCTTCATCGCCGATATTGGGAGTACTTTGCCCCAGATCGTATCGGGCGCGGCGATCGTTTCTATAGTATTGGGATTGCCAACCACCGGACCGATGTTAATTCGTGCTCTACAGGCCCAGGACATGTATCTCGCCGGGTCGTTTCTCATGTTCCTATCCATGTTGACTGTCGTCGGCATGTTCCTGTCCGATCTGGCGTTGGCTGCGCTTGACCCACGGATACGGCTCGGTGGAGGGGTCACGAAATGACCCAGCATTACGTCGATCAAGAACCCTTCGATCCTTATTCGATCGAGCAACTCACGCCGGAGCAAGAAGCCTACTATCGCGCGCCGCAGTGGAAGCTCATCTGGATGAAATTCAGGCGCCACCGGGTTGCCGTCATATCGGGCCTGTTCCTGCTGCTGCTCTACCTTTCGATCCTCGTCAGCGAGCTTATCGCGCCCTACGATCTGCATGCCCGGCATACCGACTACATCTATGCGCCGCCGCAAAGCGTGCACTTCTTTGACAAGGGCAGCTATGTCGGGCCCTTCGTCTATGGGTACGACTACAAGCTAAACATGGAAAACCTCAAGCGAGAGTACACGCCCAACCCGGCCAAGATCGAGAAACTGCGGTTCTTTTGCCAAGGTGATAAGTACAGGTTTTGGGGTGCTTTTGAAGCGCGGGCGCATCTGGTTTGTCCAGCCGAGTCCGGAACCTTTTTTCTGCTTGGAACCGACCGCCTGGGGCGCGACATATTCAGCCGCGTGATCTACGGCGCTCGTATTTCCCTGACCATCGGTTTGATCGGTATTGCGATATCGTTTCTTCTCGGCGTCTCGATCGGCGGCGTTGCTGGATACTACGGCGGATGGGTCGATGCCGCCGTACAGCGTCTGATCGAGATCTTCCGCTCCTTCCCCGAATTGCCCTTGTGGATGGCACTGGCCGCGATCCTGCCGGTTACCTGGAGCCCCTTGTGGGTCTATTTCGGAATAACGATCATCTTGGGGCTGCTAGACTGGCCCGGCCTCGCCCGTGCAGTTCGTTCGAAACTCTTGAGCCTACGTGAGGAAGATTTCACGGTGGCGGCGCAGTTGATGGGCGCGTCTCCGCCGCGCATCATTTTCCGCCACCTCTTGCCGAGCTTCGCAAGCCACTTGATCGCCTCCATCACGCTGGCCGTCCCAACGATGATCCTCGGAGAAACGGCATTATCCTTCCTGGGACTCGGTCTCAGGCCCCCGATCACCTCGTGGGGCGTACTTCTATCGGAAGCGCAGAACATCAACGCGGTAGAGCTTTATCCCTGGCTCATGGTCCCAGTCATTCCTGTGATTCTGGTGGTGCTGGCCTTCAACTTCCTGGGCGATGGGCTCCGCGACGCCGCCGACCCTTACAAGTAGGACTACTCTTCAGGCGAGTTTTACAAGGTCGGTCGTTCCGGCGACGCCTGCCACCTGTCGGTTTTGCAACTTGACGATCTCGGCCTCGGGTGCAAAGCCCTGTTGACAGGCTATCTCGTAGGTAGAAGCCAGCGCCAAGCCTCTGGCGCCTTCATTCTTGTTGTGTTTCTCCAACTTCGCCGAGAGATTGACGGCATCGCCGATCACGGTGATCTCCAGGCGGTTTTCATCGCCGACAGCACCGAAGACAATGCGCCCATGGGTAACCGCGCCATTCACCTGCGGTGTATCCAGACCGCGCTCTTGCCGTTCCCGGCTCCAGACGTCCGCTTCGCCTAACGCTTCGCACAAGGCCGCCAGAGCATCGGCAGCATAGCTTTGCGAAGGTTGCGCCGCGCCGAACGTGGCCATAATTCCATCACCCATGAATTTGTCGATCGAACCGCCGTGGCGCTGCAGCACTGGAACCATCCGCTGCTGGTATTCCGCAAGCAGTTCCATCACTTCGTCGGGGTCGCGCTGTTCGGCCAACCGCGTGAAGCCCCGCATGTCGAGATTGAGTATCGCGGCTTCGCGCGATTGGCCCTGACCGGCGACGAGGTGCTCCTCACCGCCCGCGATCTGCCTCGCGACCCCTTTATCAAAAAATCGAGACAGCCGCTGGGCGGCCTGTTGCTCGATAACCGAGCGCACCAAAAGTGCGCGCCCGCGCCGCAATGCCAAGGCCATGATTCCCGTTACCAACAGGATCGATATGATCTTGTCGAACTCCGCGCCGAGGAGAATGGCGTTGGAGGTCATGTAGGTCACGTAATCCCGGGTGATCATGGTGTTCAACGGATCGGCGGTGATCACGTAGAGGATCATTGTTCCCCAACCCGCGGCAGCAATCCCTCCTGCCGCCATGACCAACCAGGACTCAAACCGCAAGGCCCGCATGGCGATGAAAATGAACACATAAAGTAGAGTGGGCGCCTTGAGGTAGAAGGAAGGCGGTTGCCCATACTGAATATGGAAAGACCAGATCAGCACCATCAGCAAGCCCATATCGAAACAAATCGATATGACTAGCGACCAGTCCGGCAACCGTCGCAGATGCCCCCAGATCAAGCGTATCACCGTAAGCACGAAGTAGATCGACAAGGCCCAGGGAACCGGCTCGAAGCTGGCATCCTCGTTGAAGGTCTTGGGGGATATTAGATAAAGCGTGCCAAATATCAGCACCACGGAAAGCTGGATCCAACCGACCATCATTTCCGCCTGGTCCTGCTGCTTGCTTATGGCGCTTCTAACGCGCTGGGGCAGCTCCGCCTCCGAAGGGCCTTTGGCAATCCATTGCTTTAGATCAGGTAGGAACGGCTTCTTTTCCATCGCGTCGCTTCCTTAAAGCGCAGCCCGGAGTGGCCCGCAAAAGTCCCCGCACATATTAGGCGAAGAACCAATCACCCCACGTCATATTCCCGTGAAACGCGTTGTATCCAGAGCACGGTTTCGTGAGCCTCGCCAGGACACATAAGTGAATCCACCGCGCTCTTGGAAACCTTATCCGCTAACCTGGTTCTGGCAAAATGGCTGGAAAACAGAATACGCCAGCCGCCGCCCTGCAACAGGCCCATGAGACCCTGCTGCTCGTTGTAACCGCGCCATGACCATGACGCCGGGTAGTCGTCAGGTAGAAAGATATCATGGAATGCGACCCTGGTTCCTATCGGCAGGTCTGGCAAGACGCGCCCAAGGAGAAAATCGACGTCGCTTCCGGGCATCAAAATGTGGCTGGAGTCGATTAGCAGGATATCGCCGCCTCGAAGTGCAGCGAAGGGTGCCGTGCCTGCTTCTTGCAGTGTCATTCGGAGCAATTCCACGGGAAGATTGCCCAAATCCGCGCGCGGCGCCGGATCAATGGCTGTCACCTGACAATTCAACCCGCTGTCGGCAACCGCGCGCGCCAGGAAACGCGTAGAATGGCCGGACCCTACTTCCAGAATACGAGCCGGTTTGGTCTCGCAAACCAGAGTATAAGCGGCGGCGGCATCAAGGCCTGGGTACCAACTTTGATTCCAGCGCGGTTGCGGTGGCAAGCCGTCCACGTCAATCGCCTGCAAAGCGGGCAGCCGTGCCGCAATGCGCGCCAGTACATCCAGCATCTCCGGGCGCGCCTGATCGAAAAGCTTCTCCAGTGCGCCATAAGTCGGCAAGTCACCAGACTGCGGCACCGTTTCGGCATACCGATAGGGAATGAAGTAACCACGCCGACCTAAGCCCAGGAGTGTCCGCAAACCGAAGGCCAGGCGGCGCAACCGCGCCCTCGTGGCACTCACGGCGTAAGCACCATGCCTTCTCGAGCGACGATCGTCCCCGGGCGCAGGGCCTCCGCCTCCTTGGCGATCCTGTCCATGAAGGCATCATCGTGGCTGGGGTCATGGTGGAAGATCGCGAGTTGCCCCACATCAGCGGCCTCACAAAGACGCACGCCTTCCTGCCAAGTCGAATGCCCCCATGAACTGAACCGCGGATACTCGTCGTCGGTATAACTGCAATCGTAGATCATGATGTCGGCACCCCGAACCAAATCGATGATCGTTTGATCGCGCCTACCCGGGGTGTGTTCCGTGTCGGTAACGTAGCAGATGGATTTTCCGGCATACTCGATCCTGTAACCGGTCGCCCCATTGGGATGGTTCAATGGCGCGGTCTTCAGCGTAAGTCCATCTTTCGTCCTCAGTGTTTCCCCGGCCTTGAAATCGACGAAGGCGAGATCGGCGTTGAAAATGGCGGGCGGTATGGGAAACAACGGGGCCTTCATGAAATGGCAGATGACTGCTTCCAGGGTTTGGTCCGGCAAGAGGTGCCCGGCATGCAGGCGAAAGGTGCTGCCCTTACGAAAGAAAGGCTGGAAGAAAGGGATGCCGGCTATGTGATCCATATGTGTGTGGGTCAAAAAGATATCGGCATCTTGTAAACCCTGCTCACACAACCGCGCGCCAAGCTCGCGAAGCCCGGTGCCCGCGTCCAGAATCGCCAAACCGCCCTGGCCGTACTCAATCTCCAGACAGGAGGTGTTACCGCCATACTTGACGTACTGTGGGCCCGAGCAGGCGATAGAGCCTCGCACGCCCCAGAACTTCACCGTCAGCTTACCTTGCGCCACGCGCACTTCTCCCCGGCAAGGAATTGCTCTTGCCCTATGTTGGACGCCAGCGGTCGCGGGAGCAAAAGAAATCTAGCACTTGTTTCAGGTTGCCGCAGGCGCGCTTGCCCGTCATGCTGCGCCGCTGTTTCTCGAACGGTGGTGATAACCACCTCACGGCAGAACATAGACAATGAGAAAGAGACTGGCCACATGACGGCGCGGGAAAAAACCATCTGGGCTGCGGTTCTATTCGGCCTCAGTCTTTCTTCCTACGCGGCTTATCAACAGTTTAAACTGCCACCGGTCATGCCGCGGTTGCTCGATTTGTACGCGTACGAGAAGCTGTTGGCTGGCGGTTTCATGTCGGTTTACGCCTTCGTCGGCTTGCTTCTCTCGTTCGCAATCGGCCGGTTGGTGGATGGACAGGGCGTGCGCCGTGCCCTGACTTTGGCGCTTCTCGTCTCTCTGGCGGGCAATCTATTGATTCTCGCTTGGCCCTCTGACGGTCTGGTCGTGCTGATCGGTCGCGGCCTGGAGGGAATTGCCTTCGCCGCTTGCGCCCTTGTCGGTCAGATGCTCGCTACCCGTTACGCAAGCGCGCGCCACATGCCCCTGATCGCGGGCGCCATGGCCTCTTGGGTGCCCATCGGGCAGTTGGTCGCCATCGTCACGGCGCAACCGGCGCTTCGTTATGGCGACTGGCATTGGCTCTGGTACATGGCGCTCGCACTGACCGTCGTGCTGTATATCTGGATGCTCACACTTGAGCGCAGACGGCCGGGATTGTTGCCGGGCCCAAGACATTCCAGCCATGTGGACGAAGGCGCGCCTTTGGCCCAAATGGAGATAGCATCGCTCGTGCTGGTGAGCGCCATTTTTCTGCTTTGGTCGGGCCAGTACTTCGCCTACATGACCTGGCTGCCGCAGTTTCTGGTAGAGGCAATGGGGCTATCTTTTGACAATGCCATGCTCGGTTATGCCCTCCCGGTCGTCACGCTCATCGTTTTCAATGCCGTAACGGGAAGCCTGCTCAAGGCAGGCGTGCCCTTGCCGCCGCTGTTTCTGGGGGGGTTGCTGCTGCAGGCATTGTGCTGGTGGACTCTGCCGTGGATCGGGGCCGACTGGACAGGAGTCCTTTCCCTGATCATCTACGGTGCCACCGCCGGCGTCGTGCCCACCGTTCTGTGGGCGCTGCCGGCCTTGCTGGTCGGGCAGATGCGCGCTTCGGGCAACGCTTTCGGAATCATCATGACGGGCCGTAATGTCGGCGTTCTCGTCGGACCGATGCTCCTGCCCTGGCTGCTGGCGCGCTCCGGGGACTGGCAAGGGGCGGCGCCGGCCTTTGGCACAATCGTTATCGTTGCCTTCGGGCTCGGCCTCCTTGTCGTAATGCTGATGCGGCGCAACCGCGAGCGTGCGGCTCGCTGATCCTACGGGACCAGTTTGTAACCGCCCGGCTCCGTGACAAGAATTTGCACGTTGGCAGGGTCGGGTTCGATCTTCTGCCGCAGACGGTAAACATGCGTTTCCAGCGTGTGGGTCGTGACCCCCGCGTTATAGCCCCATACCTCGCCCAACAGCGTTTCCCGGCCAATGGTTTTTTCGCCGCTGCGGTAGAGGTACTTCAGGATCGCAGTCTCCTTCTCGGTCAGTCGGACCTTTTGCTGACTGTCGTTGTGAATCAGCATCTTCGCACTGGGACGGAAGGTGTAGGGCCCAATGGTAAAAACTGCATCTTCACTCTGTTCGTGAGTACGCAGCTGCGCCCGCAGGCGCGCCAGCAGCACGCCGAGCTTGAAGGGTTTGGCCACATAGTCATTTGCCCCTGCATCCAGGCCCAGAATCTGATCTGCGTCGGATTCATGCGCCGTCAGCATGATGATCGGTGCCTTAACGCCATTGCGTCGCATGACCCTGCAGAGGTCACGCCCATCGCCGTCGGGAAGCCCGACATCTAGCAGTATGGCGTCATAATACTCGCCTTTGGCGAGCTCCAGCGCTTCCTTCGCGCTCCCGGCTTCGACTGTGAGAAACTCCTCATGCAATTGAAGCTGTTCGCTCAAGGATGTGCGCAGAGCCTCGTCGTCGTCGACGAGCAATACTTTCTTACCCGTGGCGTTTTTATTCATGATCTGAAAGCGACCTCTCCCGAAATACTTCACCCTGATCGCGCTCTCTTACCCAAAAGCCGTGGGTCTTATCCCTAGAGCCTATACGATCGTCACTGCCTAGATATATAACTAATCCGCTCAACAGTAGCCCCTCGCGCTCCTGTTCACGCAGCCTTGATGAGATCAAGCGTCGCCCGCAAAAGAGGATGACCCGGCTTGCCAAGGCAATCTACAGCCGAGAAATGGTTGCAACCCGGCAGATCAATCGTCTTAAGGTTTGCTCCTTGCGGTATCCAGGCCGCCAGAAAATCCTCCTGCTGATCAAGGAATTCCTGACTTTCTTCCGCACCGACCGCGCATATGAGCGGTTGCTGGCTCAATGGCCGTAGTGCCAAAGGGCTGTAGCTTTGGATTGCCTGCTCGGTTAAGCGCAAGACCGGCTGCTGATAGCTGTGTATCAGCGGTGACAAGTCATAGACACCGGAAACAGAAACACCACCCGCGATGGGATTCTGCTCAACTCCATAGGCTGACCAATCGGTCCCAAAACACATTGCGGCAAGATGCCCGCCTGCCGAATGCCCGGCAACGTAGATCTGGCGTTCGTCAATTCCGTAGCGTTGCGCGTTGTCATGCAACCAGGCGATGGCCCGGCGCACCTGATCCGTGATCTGCGGGATCGTGGCTTTGGGCGCAAGATCATAGTTGATCGAGGCAAAAGCCACGCCTGCCTCCAGATACGGTGGGGCTAGGTAGTTGAAGTCAGACTTGTCGAGTGACTGCCACCAACCGCCATGTATGAACGCGAGAAGCGGCGCGCGCTCTGCGGCTCCATGAGAAATGGGAAAAAGGTCCAACCGCTCGCCCTGGGACGAACCATAGGCCAAATTTTGGCGACATGCGTACGTCTTCACTGCGGCCTGGCTGTCTTCCGACCAGCGTCGGAAGTATTCCGGATGGTCGGGAACCAACAGCCGGTTGTTTAGCTGGGCATCCAGTTGCTCGCGTGTATAGCTACGGTGAACGATGGCGCTCATGAATTCTCCTCTACTTTCAACGCTGCAAGATTAGCCGCAGACCTGCAGACTGGAAAGAGACCGCAGCCCGTGCTTTATTGCCGCTGGCAGGGCATGCGTCGGGACCTTGAAGATGAAAACGACGACACCCCAACCTACATAAGAACGGTCGCTCAAGAAGAAAGGCCCGGCCTGGGAACTGGAATGCACGAGAAACTCGCCTCTGTTGAAATGAAAGCGGAACCCGCTCTGCGCCACGTTGACCGTGTACTCGGTGAGTTGCGGCGCGGTACGCCCGTGCTCCTGCGGGCGCCGGACGGACGTGTCGCGTTGGTGCTCAGTGCCGAGACGGTGGATGATCCCTGCTTGGCAATTCTGCGCAAGAAGGCCAAAGCAGAACCCCTTCTGATCATCACCGCCAGGCGGGCCATGGCGCTTGGCTTGGAAGAAGGCAAGAGCGCCCGCAAGGGTGCCGACCCCGTGGCGCTCCGGCTGCTTGACCGCTCCGCGACGCGGGTGCTTGAACTGACCGACCCAAGCCTGCCACGTGCGCGCAGTGTGGAGCGCCCGCTTGTCGCCGATGCGCCGGCCGATCTGGCTCCGGCGTCCGTCGACTTGATGAAGCTGGCGCGGTTGCTGCCAGCGGCACTGTTGGCGATGGTCGATGGAGAAAGTGCCAAGCTCCTTGAAAATGATGATTTGCTGCTTCTGGAAACCGAGGAGGTGACGGCCTACAGGCTTGCGGCATCGCGCACCTTGTCGCGGGTCGGCGAAGCGAAGGTGCCTTTGGAGGGCGCGGAAAACGCGCGCGTCATCGCTTACCGCCCTCCCGATGGTGGCGTTGAGCACCTAGCCATTGTGATTGGCGAGCCAAAGGCCGACAGCCCGCTCCTTGCCCGCTTACATTCAGAGTGCTTCACCGGCGACCTGCTAGGGTCTTTGCGGTGCGATTGCGGCGATCAGCTTCGGGGCGCCATCCAAGCGATCGGCGCGCTCGGCGCCGGTGTCCTGCTGTATCTGGCGCAAGAAGGCCGTGGCATTGGCTTGGTCAACAAGCTGCGTGCTTACAGCCTGCAGGACCGCGGCGCCGACACTCTTGAAGCCAACGAACAGCTCGGGTTTGACGCCGACGAGCGCGTTTATTTGCCGGCGGCGGCGATGTTACGCGATCTCGGGTTTCATCAGGTCAACCTGCTGACAAACAATCCGGAAAAAGTCGAAGCCTTGGAGCGTTGCGGGATCGAAGTCATCTCCCGTGTGCCGCATGCCTTTCCCTCGAACCGCCACAACGAAGCCTATCTTGATACCAAGGTCCGCAAGTTCGGACACCTCTTCTAAACGGACCGAGTGAATTCGGTCCGTCGGTTCAAAGGATACCGAGGACTTGCTCCGGCGGACGGCCAAGGGCGGCTTTTCGGCCATCTACTACGAGAATCGGACGCTCGATGAGAATTGGGTTCTCGACCATTGCTTGTATCAAGGCGTCTCGATCGAGTTCCGGATTATCCAACCCCAACTCGCCGTACACGGCCTCTTTGCGGCGCATGAGATCGCGCGGCGCCATGCTCAACTTATCCAGAATGTCCGACAGAGTGGCTGCATCCGGCGGCGTCTTCAAATACTCGATGACCTGGGGCTTAACGCCCCTATCCTGCAAAAGCGCCAGCGTCTGGCGGGATTTACTACAACGCGGGTTGTGATACAGAATGACGGCCATCGACTTACCTTTCCTTCGCGACTCACTGCATAATACCTTGCAGACTCGGCTATAGCCCGACGAGGCCGGAAGGGCAAGCAACTGACCGGAAAGGAATGCCATGACCGGCAAACGCTTCCTGGTGGAACAGGACGGACCGCAGTTCTGGTTGCGGTTGGGCGGTCGCCGTTGGCGCTGCGCCGTCGGCAGAGGCGGTCTAAAGCACGACAAACTGGAAGGTGACGGCGCCACACCCATCGGGCTTTGGCCCCTTCGAGAACTGCTCTATCGACCGGATCGTCTGACTTTGCCGGCCTGCGGTCTTCCCGCCAGAGCCTTGCGGTCGAATGACGGGTGGTGCGACGATCCAACCGATTCAGCCTATAACAAGCTGGTGCTTCTGCCCTACGCCGCCGGGCATGAAACGCTTTGGCGTGACGACGGCGTTTATGACCTCATCATCCCCATGGGCTACAATGACGCACCTCCGGTTGCCGGGAAAGGCAGCGCCATCTTCTTTCATGTCGCGCGCGAAAACTATGCCCCCACCGAGGGCTGTGTCGCGTTGAGTAAGACCGATCTTCTGGCGCTCCTGCCACTGATCGGGCAGGGCGACGTTATCGAGGTGCTGGCACCCGGGCCCGCAGCTTAACCCTGTTGGCTGTAGTCGCGTGCCCCAAAGAGTGCGGTGCCGACGCGAACGAAGGTCGCTCCGAACGTGACGGCCACGTCGAAGTCCCCGCTCATTCCCATAGAGAGCTCCGACAAACCGTGACGGCGCGCCAACTCCCGTAGAAAGGCGAAGTGAATCGCCGGATCTTCCTCGACCGGCGGTATGCACATCAATCCCTCGAGCGGCAGGTCGAGGTCGCGGGCAAGCGTCACCAGCGCCTCGAGATCCGCCGGCAACACGCCTCCCTTTTGCGCCTCCTCACCGGTATTGACCTGTATGAAGCAGCGGGGTCGTCGACCCTGCTTATCCATCTCCTTTGCAAGGCTGCGCGCCAGCTTGGGGCGATCCACAGTCTGGATGACATCGAACAGCGCGACCGCGTCACCCGCCTTGTTGGTCTGCAGCGGCCCGATGAGATGCAGTTCGAGGTCGGCGTAAGAAACTTTCAGATCGGGAAACTTTCCCTGAGCCTCCTGGACCCGATTCTCTCCAAACACGCGATGACCACAGCCCAAAAGTTCGACCACTGCAGCGGCGTCATGGGTCTTGCTGACCGCCACGAGCGTCACCGCATCCGGCGACCGCCCGGCCTCCCGCGCCGCGACACCAATAGCGTCCCGAACCATCTGCAAACGCTCGGATGCCGTTTTGGCAACACTGTCTTCTCTGCTCATGCCGTCACCTGTTTGGTCAACTTTCCTGCGTCGTCGAGATACCCCAATCGCCGCATCATTGGTCCCTGTACTTTTATCACCCGGTCACGTTGGGCCGCGCTCAAGAGATCGGCTCCAGCGCCAACCTTGCCGGATCGGAAAAAGCGATCCGCATGGGGCGGCCGTTCGCTGAAATCCGATTCCCGTTCCTGGCGCGACAGCTCCTTGAAAGAAGAAAAATCGATCGCGCGCTGCAATCGCTCTGGATCGCCTGCAATGCCGAGTGTCTTGGCCAGATGCCCGAAAACCTGCAAAGGCCTTGTCGCCAGATCTTCGTAACGCAAGACAATGCAGGGAATCTGCTTGTTCGACATCCAGCTTTCCACGTGGTCACACCAGCGCCCCATGACGTAGCCGATCGAAGCTCCCGCTGTCGGGCTGCAGTTTTCACGGCTTTCAAGCGCCAGGATCGCCTGGTCCAAGCTCAGATTGAAATGTGCCGCATAGGAAGGAATGACATCCAGCGGATTGCGTGCGACGTAAACCACGCCAGCGGAAAGCGTCGGTGCAAAAAGCGGATGGCCGCCGACCTTTCCATAAATGCTATGGGTTTTGACGAAATGATCGTGCGGACGTTCGGCGGCGATCATCTCCTGAACCTTCGGTCGCAACGCAACGACCTCGGCATCGTTGAGGTCCAAGGCCTCAAGGGCCTGCCCCGAGGCCGCTGCATAAAAGCGCGGCCGCGTATCTGAAAGGGTGAAGGCTTTTAGATCGTTGATCGGCAAGGGCTCCTTTCGATCAAGCACCAGATTGGCCAGAAAAGCCCGGAGCCAAGTGTTCCCCGACTTCGGATAAGAGGCCAGCCATATGATGCGTCCCATGCTTCAGTCCTCCAGATAACCAAAGCGGCGCATGACATCTCCATGGTCGGCCGTAATCCGTTGCTGAATAAGCGGCGATAGCTCTGCGCGGCCCGCGCCGACCTTGCCGGAACGAAAGAAGGATTTCGAGTTGCGCGAGCGCTCTACAAAGGTGTGCTCGTCTTCCTGTCGGCGGGCTTCCTTGAAGCTGGAGAATTCTATGGCCTTCTTCAGCCGCCCGTCCTCCGGTTCCAGGCCGATGTGCCGCAACAGTTTGACAAAAGCCGTCCGCGGGTCGGCCTGCAGGTCTTCATAGCGCAGAACCAGCACACCGAGCTTGCGGTCATCGGCCCACGAGAGCACGTGGTCGCTCCAGCTCCCGATGTACTGGGCGACATTGGTTTGATTGGCGAGAATCTGGTTGGTCTTTTGACCGATGGCAATTGAAGCGGCTTCCGGCGTAATTCCGTAGTGATCCGCATAGGAAGGAACCATGTCCAAAGGGTTGCGCACAATATAGAGCGCGCCGCGGGTTACTTCGGGCGAAATCAGCCTCTCGCCGTCACGTCGGATGTTGGCGTTATGGGTTTTAACAAACAGAACATCGGAGGGATTGCGCGCCAGAGCGCGTTGCAACGCCGGTCGCAAACGATTCACAGCGGCTTCGGTCAAGGTCGTGTGCGGTCTTCCTGCGATCTTGCCATAAGCCTCGCCGATCACGTCGCCGTATCCCATCTTTCCCAGCTGATTGATCGGAAAGGGTTGCTCTGTCCGGGCCAGATAGTTGGCAAGGAAAAGCCGCACCCAGGTGTTTCCGGACTTAGGATAAGAGGCCAGCCAGAACAGATTCTTACCCACGTTGCACTCCAGACGCTTCGGGGTCGCTTCTCACGCCCGCTTTCAGGGCCCGCTCAAAATCTGGTTTGTAACCAAAGTGGGTGATCATCGCTTCATGTTTATCCCACAGGCGGGCTATCAGGTCCGGCCCCAGCTTGCGCGCGCCTTCGCCACTTTTGCCTGCTCGAAAGAAACGGCCGCCGTCACGCGCGGCCTCGGAGAACCCTGTCTCAGCCTCCTGTCGGGAGAGCCGCTCAAAACTGGAGAATCCTACAGCAGCCGCGATACGGCTCGCATCCGGTTCGAGACCGATATGAACCAAGGCCTTGTCCAGTGCGGCTGTCGTGTCGGCCTGCATATCCTCATATCGCAAAGTCAGCACCTTTAGCGCCTTGCTGTTGATCCAGCTTGCATTGTTCGCGCTCCAGCTTCCCACCACGCTGAGCAGGTTTCGCTTGGGATTGCCGCGCAGCACAAGCGTATCGCGGCAGAGTGACTCGACGGCCTTGTCCAATGAACAGCCGTAATGATTGGCGAAGGACACCGCGACATCCATCGGATTGCGCACGACATGCAAGGTGTTTCTGGTAACCGCAGAATCAATGGTGGGCGTGCCCTCGACGTCGGCCACCATGCTATGGGTCTTGACGAAGACGACGTCGGCCGGATTCTGCGCGTAAAAGCGCTGAACCGATGGCCTCAAAGCCATGATCTCGGCATCGCTTAGAGTGCCGACAGGCCGTCCCGCGACCTTGGTGAAAGCGCGCACGCCAGTATCGGAAAAGCTGTAGCGGCTGATTTCGTCCAGCCCTACCGGCTTGTCACGGTTCAGCAGGTAGTTGACCAAAAGAAATCGCAGCCAGGTGTTTCCCGATTTTGGGAAGGACGCGAGCCAGACGAGATTCCTGCGCACCGGTCCCTCCTCGCCTAGAGTGCTTCCAGGACGCCAGCGGCCAACAATCCTTGCAATACGCCGTGCATTCTCGGCTTCTCGATATCCTGAAACGCTCTTTCGATCTCGTGGCGTGCGGCGAAGTCCCGATCCAGGAGCCATTCGGCAATGCGGCTCTGCGTCTCATCCAAATCAAGCTTCTGGTCACCCCGCTTGACCTGAAAGCCGCTACCGCGCCGCACCAGCTTCACGCCTAGATTGCGAACCCGGAACAGGTCCATGGATTCGCGGAGCGGCAGATTGTAGGAAGCATAAATCTCAAAAGTCTTCTGCCGCACGTAGTCCGCCATCGCCTGCGCCTGGTTCGGACGCTTCATGATCTCCGTGAGCTTTGCCGCCGCCTCTTGAAGCAGTGTCTCGTAGCTCTTCTTGTCCTCAAAGTGCGGCAGATACTGCCGGAACAGCACTTCCTGCGGCAACTCGCGCATCAGCAGGTTCATGTAATCCTGCAGGACAAAGTGACAGGCGCCGAACGATACGTGCAGGCAATCCTCGCTAGAGGCTGTCGCGGCATGGACGAAACCATGCGGAATGTAGAGCAAGTCGCCCGGTTTGGCCGTCACTTCCAACAGGACCTTGCCCATCCGTTCCTTCACCTGGTCGGGCGTCAGGCTTTCGCTATCAAATCCCGGTATTGCAGCAACCGAGGGTATCCTGTTCTCATAGACGCGCCAGGTTTTCTCGCCGGAAATCTGGAGCGCGAAGACATTCTGCGTATCGAAGTGCTCGTTGTAACCCTGAATGCCTTTGTGGGAGGCGAAAATCGAGGTGTTCACCGGCGCCGAAACGTTGGCCCCAACTGCCAAAGAGGTCGCCCTGACCCCTGGAGAGAGTGTGTCCGCAAAAGCCAGCGCCAAGGTGGCACCCTGCTTCAAAGCCTGCTGCACGCTGCGCGGGTCAGGTCGCTGGCAGGGTCGGCCTTCCCGGTCTACCGAGGCATAGCAAAACTTCTGCGGCGGTATCAGCTTGCCGTTCAGTGCAAGGTCCATCGAGGCCTCGCTCCAAAGGTTGGCGACCTGAAGCATCTCGTTGAGCTGTTCCCAGGAGAACACGGCTTCGGCCTTTGCCGCATCACCCTTAATGAAGAGCGGCTTGCGTGTGTAGGTTTTGGCGAGGAACTCCTCGGGGGTCTCCGACGCAAGAAGTGCGCGAAAGCTCAATCCGGTCGTCATTTCATTCCTCTTCTGCTTTACCGCCTTTTGGGCCGGTCCTACTAACGCAGGCCAAGGTCATGAAAGCTCTTAGCATAGCCCAACCGCTCTATGACAGCCTTGTGGTCCCGATATAGACGCTCGAGGGACTCTTGCGTCAAGCGCGTCCCGCCTTCGCCGCTGCTGCCGCGTCGGAAAAACGCTGCGCTCTTGGGCGAGGCCTCTTGAAATCCACTTTCCTTTTCCTGCCGGGATAACTCATCAAAACTGCTGAAGGCCACGGCCTTACGCACACGCCCGGAATCCACAGGCATGCCCATATGCTGCAACGCGCGCGTGAGCTCGCGTTCTGCATCCTCCAACAAGTCCTCGTACCGCACCATCAATGTTTTCAAAGGTTTGGAGTCGATCCAACTCAGCACGTGCTGGCTCCAGGTGCCCGCCGGTTGAAACACGGTTGCCTTGTTGTCGCCCATGAACATGTTGGAGGGGTCGCCCATGGCTGCGACGGATTCCTCGGTATCCTGACCCAGATGGTGAGTCCGCGACACGGCGACGTCGAGAGGATTGCGGACGATGTAGAGGGAACAGCGCGTAAGCGCCGGTTGCACCGTCGCCGTTCCATAGATCGTTCCCGCCAACGAATGGGTTTTCACCAGCACGATATCATCGCGGGCTTCAGCATAAAGTCGCTGCACCGCGGGGCGGAGGTCATGGATCTCCCGCAAGCTGAGGTCAGTCAAGGGACGCCCGGCAACCCGCTGAAACGCGCGCGCGGCCATATCGCCATAGGTATAACGGCCGATCTCGCTGATCGGCAGCGGCTCTTCCCTATCCAGCAGATAGTTCACCAGCAGGAAGCGCATCCAGGTATTCCCGGATTTTATGTAGGAGGCCAGCCAAACGAGGTTCTTCTTCATGGCAGGCATGAATAGCCTGTTTGCCGAGCCGATTGAAGGGGTAGCCGACCTCGCGACAAAAAGGGGGCGGTAAACCGCCCCCTTCTCATATCGGCAAACGCCGTGATGCCTTGAGCTTAGAAGCTCAGCTTCACACCGAGAATGCCGTAAGTCGCGTGGTCATCGAAGCCGGCGCCACCGTCATCGTCGTCGAACTCGACGTGGGTGATGTTGCCTTCGAGCGTCACGCCCGGGCCCATCGCATAGGAGACGGCGAACTGGAATGCATCCTGTTCTTCGTCACCGGCAAGACCGACAGTCCCTTCTGCTTCGCCGTGGAAGTAGGTGAAGGACGCACCCCAAGGACCGGTCGTGTAGGACACGCCGGCATCGTAGGACTCACCCGTGTTCACGCCCTGGTCGTTGGCTTCGGCGTAAGAACCACCGATGGTGAAACCACCATAACCGAGGTTCAGACCAACGCTCCACAATTCCGGACTGCTGTCGGTTGCCCCGGAATCATCGTCGGCGAAGCCGTAGCGGCCGGACACAGCAACATCAAATCCGTCGAAGGAGTTGACGTAGTTGGCCGCAATGTCGAAGCCGTTCTTGAAGGCGCGGGTTTCGGAGAACTGGGTCAGGCTGTCCTGCGCGCCGTCCGGCGTGAAGGAAGCACCAAGCTGCAGACCATTCCAACGCGGTGTGAAGTAGGTGACGCGGTTGGAATCGTTGACACCGTCCAGTTCAAGATAGGTCGTGCCGAGCACGCGGCGGAAATAACCAGCCGCAGTGGTGGCGAGACCGAAGGAGGGCAGCCAGTTAGTCTGGTCGCCCGAGTTGACGTTGGCGAAGCTGACGTCCGGCGCGGCATAGGTCATCTTGTAGCCAGCCGAGTTCTCGGAACCGAGCAGAATCTGACCGAAGGAACCCTGGATGAAGAGATAGGATTCGTCGATCTGGTCAAAGGTGTTGGTTTCCGCCTCGAGCTGAACATCGACGCCGAAAGTCAGGCCGTTTTCCAGAGTCTGCTTGGCCTTAAAGTGAATTTCCGAATCCGGTTTGACATCAAAGCCGTCGAAGTCGGCCGTCGTGCCGTCGATGTCAACGCTCGAGTAACCGAACTTCTGCTCCATATAACCGCCAACCGTCACCTCGAACTGCGCCTTGGCCTGCTGGGCCCCGACGAAGCTGGCAACGGCAAGCGCCGTCGTGCCAAGAAGCACTTTCTTCATGGTAATCACCCTTTCATTCGCGAACCGCTTTTGGTCCTTTGCGGGAAACCTTGCGGCGGTTCCTTGTTTTTATGAGCCGGGACAGGTTGTCCCGGGGCCCCCTAGGTGGTCGATTCGCGTTTGTTTTATCTGAATCGATCCGATGCGCAGCCTATGGCAAGCCACCTTTCAATCAAGACGTGTTTCTGATTTGGACTATACCTTTGTGACACCTGTTGCAAAACCGCAACAGTGAATAGCCCCTGCGACAGGCGCCCAGATATACAAAAAGGGGGCGGAAACCGCCCCCTTCCCGCCGTCTCCGTGAGGTTGGCAGAGCCTTAGAAGCTCAGCTTAACGCCCACTAGACCGTAGGTGACATCCTCGTCGATGCCGCCATCGTCGTCGAACTCACTGCGAGTCACGTTACCTTCGATCAGGACGCCCGGGCCCATCGCGTAGGTGACGGAGAACTGGTAGGAGTCCTGCTCGTCATCACCCGGATTGACCAAGCTGCCCCGCGCTTCACCGTGGAAGTAGGTGAAGGAGGCACCCCAAGGCCCGGTCTCGTAGGAGATACCGGCATCGTAGGAGCGACCGGTGTTGACGCCCTGTGCATCGGCACTGGCGTAGGAGCCGCCGATGGTAACGCCTGCGTAGCCAAGGTTCAGACCCACCGACCACAACTCTGGGGAATCGGTGTCCACGTCGCCGGGCGAGCCGGGCACGGTCGCCGCACCACTGGAGCTGTCGTCGTCTGCGATGCCATAACGGCCGGAGATTGCCACATCGACACCGCTGAAGGTGTTGACGTAGTTAGCACCGATGTCGAAGCCGTTCTTGAAATCGCGGGTTTCGGCGAACTGGCTTTGGTTGTCCTGCGCACTGTCCGGCGTGTAGGAAGCACCGATCTGCAAACCGTTCCAGCGCGGCGTGAAGTAGGTCAACCGCTGGGCATCGTTGTTGCCGTCCAGTTCGATGAAGGTCGTGCCGAATACGCGACGGAAGAAGCCGGCGTTCAGACCAATGAAGGGCTGCCAGTTGGTCTGGTCGCCGGAGTTGACGTTAACGAAGCCTACGTCCGGCGCGGCATAGGTCATCTTGTAACCGGCGGTGTTTTCCGAGCCAATGAGGAGTTGACCGAAAGAACCCTCGACGAAGAGGAAGGATTCGTCGATCTGATCGCCGGTGTTGCTTTCCGCTTCAAGCTGGACTTCGAAACCGAAGGTCAGGCCATTCTCGAGAGTCTGCTTCGCCTTGAAGTGAATTTCCGAGTCGGACTTCACATCGAAGCCGTCGAAATCACCATTGGCGCCGTCAACGTCAACGCTGGCGTAACCAAACTTCTGCTCTGTGTAACCGCCGACCGTAACCTCGAACTGCGCCTTGGCCTGCTGGGCCCCGACGAAGCTGGCAACGGCAAGGGCGGTCGTGCCGAGAAGCACCTTCTTCATGATACTACCCTTTCTGTCGCGAACCATGGGGCCTCCCGCTATCGAGATATTGCCCCACGGTTCCTGGTTCAAATGTAGGCTGGGAGAGGAATTGCCCTGTGCCCCAGGAACGAACGGTCCACGCACTTGTGGATTCGTTCTGTAACGAACAGTACTTTATTACTCTTTGGGCACAAGACGAGGTCCGCCAGATCGCTACAATATTGTAACGACTGTTGCACTTTGATCACAGGCGGCAGGCTGCGGCATTGGGGTCGCGAGGAAATGGGTTGCGAGGAAATGGGTTGCGAGGAAATGGGTTGCGAGGCCGGGAGAGATGAGCGCCCTGTTCTCTAGCCAATCATCGGGCGGTGCAGACAACGAAAGACCATGAAGAGACAAAAGAAAAGGGGGCGGTAAACCGCCCCCTTCCCAATTCGGCAGATGCCGTGATGCTTGAGCTTAGAAGCTCAGCTTCACGCCGAGAATGCCGTAAGTCGCGTCGTCATTGAAGCCGGCGCCACCGTCATCGTCGTCGAACTCGACGTGCGTGATGTTGCCTTCGAGCGTCACGCCCGGGCCCATCGCGTAGGAGACGGCGAACTGGAATGCATCCTGCTCTTCTTCACCGGCGAGGACTGAACCTTCTGCTTCACCGTGGAAGTAAGTGAAGGAAGCGCCCCAAGGACCGGTCGTGTAGGACACGCCAGCATCATAGGCCTCACCCGTGTTGGCACCCTGGTCGTTGGCTTCGGCATAAGAACCACCGATGGTGAAACCACCATAACCGAGGTTCAGACCGACGCTCCAGACTTCCGGATCGCTGTTGGCGTTCACTTCGTCTTCAGCGAAGCCATAACGACCGGACAGAGCAACGTCAAAGCCGTCGAAGGAGTTGACGTAGTTGGCCGCGATGTCGAAGGCGTTCTTGAAGGCGCGGGTTTCGGTCAGCTGCGAGTTGTTGTCCTGCGCGCCATCGGGCGTGTAGGAAACACCAAGCTGGAAACCGCTCCAACGCGGCGTGAAGTAGGTCACGCGCTGGGAGTCGTTGACGCCGTCCAACTCAAGGTAGGTCGTGCCGAGCACGCGGCGGAAGTAGCCAGCCTGCGTGGTGCCGAGACCGAAGGAAGGCAGCCAGTTGGTCTGGTCGCCCGAGTTGACGTTCGCGAAGCTGACGTCCGGAGCGGCATAGGTCATCTTGTAACCAGCCGAGTTCTCGGAGCCGAGCAACAACTGACCGAAAGAACCCTGAATGAAGACATAGGACTCGTCGATCTGGTCGGCCGTGTTGGTCTCACCTTCGAGTTCGATCTGAACGCCGAAGGTCAGGCCGTTCTCGAGAGTCTGCTTCGCCTTGAAGTGAATTTCCGAGTCGGACTTCAGGTCAAAGCCGTCGAAGTCGACCGTCGTGTTGTCGATATCAACGCTCGAATAGCCGAACTTCTGCTCCGTGTAACCGCCAACCGTAACCTCGAACTGCGCCTTGGCCTGCTGGGCCCCGACGAAGCTGGCAACGGCAAGGGCAGTCGTGCCGAGAAGCACTTTTTTCATGGTTTTCACCCTTTCTATTGCGAACCGGTAACTTAAAAAACCGGTTCATCATTCCTCGCAAATGGAGCGCTGGGCGCCCCCCGTACTTTTTATTGCCCGGATTCCTCGCCCCCGAGCAGCATCAACACTTTATGCAGAGTGCCGCGCCGGTCAACGTAATTGAATGTTTTTTGTGACCTTCGCACCATACTGTTGCATCAAGGACACAGTTCGTTAACGTCGTTGGATTCTCAAAGGCTTATAAACAGTAATGCTGAAATGAACTGAAGAAACCCCCTGTTTCCGACTGAACCCATACGTTTTCAATGAATAATTACAATTAACTGTTCGGTTAATAAGGCGCTCGGAAGGCCAAACGACACGACAAGAGCGACATGGCTGACAAGTGGAACGCTTGCTTTCTTGACCTCCGGTGCGCCACCGTGGTCTAAAGAGCGCGAAATACGCCGCGCGGCGTCCGGGGTCGTGACGCCTGATAGGTGGGACTTCTTGAGACGGGAAGCATGAAGATTATGGGTCAAAACAGAGACAGCTTCTTCGCAAGCCGTTTGGTGATTTCTACGCTGTTGCTGGCCTTCTTGGCGGCTTGCGGCGGGCAGAACACCGAGGCCGTATACCCGGGCAAACGGCAGGGTTCGAAGCCGGGCTACGAAGAGCAGGAAAGCATATTCGGTCAAGACGGCCTCGTGCTCTTTGGCGGTTCGGACAAGGAGACTCAACTCGAGAGTGGCTCTGGCATAGCGGTCAACACCTTCTTGTGGCGGGCCTCTCTGGATACTGTCTCCTTCATGCCGCTTGCTTCGGCCGACCCCTTTGGCGGCGTTATCATCACTGACTGGTATCAACCGAGCGATTCGCCCGGTGAGCGTTTCAAGGTGAACGTCTTCATCCTTACCCGGCAGCTTCGTGCGGATGGCTTGCGTGCTTCCGTCTTCAAGCAAAATCTGCAGAACGGCGTGTGGACGGATGCTGCGGTGGAGAAGCAGACGGCAGTCGACCTTGAGAATGCAATTCTCACGCGCGCGCGCCAGTTACGGATCGCATCCATTCAGTAAAGCCAGCGCGCATCGAGCGCAGCGGTCTGCGGTTTGATGATTGGGCTGCAGCTTAGGGGCATGCGCTAACAGGATTTGACCGGCAATCGGGGGGTTGCCGCAGCACAGCTAAGAGTTCAGGACGTCCATGAGCCGTTACAATTCCAAATCGACCGAAATCAAATGGCAGAAAGCCTGGACGGAATCCCAGTGTTTTGCGGTTCGGGACGATAAAACCAAACCAAAATACTATGTGCTCGAAATGTTTCCCTACCCTTCGGGGCGGATCCATATGGGCCACGTCCGTAACTACACGATTGGGGACGTGATCGCACGCTACAAGCGCGCCCGCGGTTTCAATGTCCTGCATCCGATGGGTTGGGATGCTTTTGGCCTGCCGGCCGAGAACGCCGCGATGCAGAAGGGTGTACACCCGTCGCGCTGGACCTTCGAGAACATCGCGACAATGCGCGAGCAATTGCAATCGATGGGCCTTTCCATCGATTGGAGCCGGGAGGTGGCGACCTGTCACCCGGGTTACTACCGGCATCAACAACGGCTGTTCCTGGATTTCTTTAAGAATGCTCTGGTCTACCGTAAGGAGTCCTGGGTGAACTGGGACCCCGTGGATCACACGGTGCTCGCCAACGAACAGGTTATCGACGGCTGCGGTTGGCGTTCCGGCGCTCCTGTGGAGCGGCGTAAGCTGCCGCAGTGGTTCTTTAAGATCACCCGTTATGCCGACGATTTGCTGGAAGGCCTGGAGAGCCTGGATCGCTGGCCCGATAAGGTTCGGTTGATGCAGGAAAATTGGATTGGCCGGTCTCGTGGTGCCCGGGTCCGCTTTTCCGTTCAAGGTCGCAGCGTACCCCTTGAAGTCTTTACGACCCGTCCCGACACCATCGAGGGCGCTTCCTTCCTGGCGGTTTCACCACACCACCCCCTAACCCAGGAGCTGGCGGAGAAGGATGCTGGCCTGCGCGCCTTTATCGCCAGGTGCGACCACTTGGGCACTAGCGAAGCAGCAATTGAAGCGGCGGAGAAGCTGGGCTACGACACCGGGCTGAAAGGAACGCTTGGCCATCTTGGTGATCGTGAACTTCCGATCTACGTCGCCAATTTCGTGCTCATGGACTACGGAACCGGGGCGATATTCGGTTGCCCGGCCCACGATCAACGCGACATTGATTTTGCAAACAAGTACGGCCTTCCGGTCATCGAGACCTATCGACCGCTCGACGCTCGCGACCCGACCGGGGCTGAGTTGGAGGCGTTTGCATCGAAGTTGGCAGAGAACCCGCTCCTGGCAATCTCCGGGCCGAGCGGCAAGGCGCTGATTTTCCATATCAGCAAGACGGCCTTTGCGGATAAATCCGCCGATGAGAAGGTGTTCTACACGCGCGCTTCGTTCCTCACCGACCCGAAGGTTACACCCGTAGAGGCGGTCGAAAAAGCGATCGACCATTTGGAATCGCTTGGCTGTGCGGAAGGCGTGATTCAATACCGCCTGCGCGATTGGGGCGTTTCCCGACAGCGCTATTGGGGTTGCCCGATCCCTATTATCCACTGCGATTCTTGCGGCCCTGTCGCGGTGCCCGAGGACCAGCTGCCGGTGCAACTGCCCGAGGACATCGAATTCGGTCAACCCGGCAATCCTTTGGAGCGGCACCCAACCTGGAAGGCTGTGCCCTGCCCGTCCTGCGGAGCGGCCGCCAGACGCGATACTGACACGATGGATACCTTTGTCGATTCCTCCTGGTATTTTGCGCGTTTTTGCAGCCCGCGCGCCGACCTGCCGATGGCCCGAGAGGACGTCGACTACTGGTTGCCCGTCGACCAGTATATCGGTGGAATCGAGCATGCCGTTCTTCACTTGCTCTACGCGCGTTTTTTCACCCGTGCGCTCAAGGATTGCGGCTACCTGGACGTTAAGGAGCCCTTTGCCGGTCTTTTTACCCAAGGCATGATCGGGCACGAGACCTACCGCAACGCCGACGGAGACTGGCTTTCCCCGGACGAGGTGTCTCGCGACGGTGATCGGCCCGTCGGGCCCGACGGTAAGCCCGTCACGATCGGCCGTGTCGAGAAGATGAGCAAGTCCAAGCGCAACACTGTCGATCCGGAGATCATCATCCGCGACTACGGCGCCGATACGGCGCGCTGGTTCATGTTGTCCGACAGCCCGCCCGACCGTGATATGGAATGGACCGATGCCGGTATCGCCGGAGCATGGCGCTTCACTCAACGCCTTTGGCGGCAGGCGAACGAGGCGATAGAAACCTTACCGCCGGTAGAGGCCGCAAAGCCTTCCAGCTTCAGCGATCAGGGGATGGCGCTCAGGCGCCGGGCACACCGTGCCGTGCGGGATGTGTCCGAAGATGTCGAACTGTTCCGCTTCAACAAGGCCGTCGCGCGGGTCTATGAATTGTCAAACGACTTGCAGAGCTTTAAACCCGGCGCCGATTCGGACGCCTGGGTGCTGCGCGAGACGCTTGAGATCCTGACCCGTTTGATCGGCCCCATGATGCCGCATTTGGCAGAAGAATTGTGGCAGCGCCTCGGGCGAGAGGGTTTGCTGGCAAACCAGGCCTGGCCGGAACCGGAATCCGACCTATTGCATGAAAACGAAGTTACCGTTGCAATTCAGGTTAATGGTAAGCTCAAGGCCACGATCCTTTTGCCTAAGGACTGCGACAAGGGTCTGGCGGAAAAAACCGCACTGAGTGCCGATGGTGTTGTGCGGGCATTGGAGGGCAAGGCGCCGAGGAAAGTCATCGTGGTGCCCAACAGGGTGGTGAATGTTGTTGTCTGAGAAAACTGGGCCGAGGAGTTTGGTTAAGCGATCCAGGCGTGGTGCGATCCTGACGATAGGGGCGCTCGCCGCGCTCCCGCTTTTGTCGGCTTGCGGTTTCACGCCGCTCCACGCCAAGCGTGGCTCAGACGGATCCAGCGTCAACGACCGTCTGGCATCAGTGGGCATAGATCCGCTGAGCGACCGCAACGGCCAAATGCTGCACAATTTCCTGCGCGATCGCATTAATCCTCAGGGACAACCCGGCGACCCCGAGTACATCCTGCGCGTCGATCTGCGTGAATCGACTCAAGAGCTAGCCCTGCGGAAAGACGAAACGGCCCGTCGCGCCAACCTGATCGTCCGCGCTCGCTTTGCCCTCTATGACAAATCCGGACGCAATGTCATTTACCGCGGGAACAGCCAAGCAACCAGCGGTTACAGCATTCTGGCTCTAGAGGAAGAGTATGGCACAGTCGTGGCCGAGCGTGATGCTAGACGGCGGGCGCTCACGGTTGTCGCCGACGAAATTTCCCAACGCTTGGCAGTGTTCCTGTCACGCGACGAGGGGTGATAGTAACCCCGGACGGAAAGTAATCGGAAGGCAATCATGAAGATCGATGCCCGCTCTGCCGACCGATTTGCCGCAAAACCTTACCCGGATATCCGCGCGGTCCTTGTCTACGGCCCCGATGATGGCTTGGTCAAAGAACGAGCGGACACGCTGACGGCGAGTGTCGTTGAAGACCCTCGTGACCCGTTCCGAGTCGCCGAGTTGAGTGTTGGAGATCTCAAGGACGATCCCGCGCGTCTGATCGACGAAGTCGCCGCCATGGCCTTTGGCGGCGGCCGCCGGGTTGTCCGGCTGCGCAGTTCGGAGGACTCCCTGGCGCCGCTTTTTGCGTCCTTCCTGGCCGACCCCCCCGGTGGCGATACTCTAGTGGTCTTGGAAGCCGGTGACCTGCCACCAAGATCCAAGCTGCGCGGGCTCTTCGAAAAGGAGAAATCAAGCGCTGCCTTGCCGTGCTACCGGGACGAGGAAGGCACGCTGGAATCCTTGATCCGCGAGACCTTCGCGCAGGCGGGTTATCGCGCGACCCCGGAGGCCATTGCTTTCCTCCGCGATCATTTGGGAACCAATCGCCTTATGACCCGTCAGGAACTTGAAAAGCTGATGCTTTACAAGGGTCCCGTTGAAGATGGGCATTCCAGCATCGATATGGATGATGTCCTCGCCTGCGTCGGAGACAGCGCCCACCTGACACTTGATGATCTGAGCTTCGCTGTTGGCGACGGCGACTTGGCCCAGGTCGAAAGGTCGCTTACCAAAGCCTTTGCCGAAGGTCTGCATGCAGTGCCTTTGTTGCGCGCCGTGTCCGGGCATTTCATTCGCCTCCAGACCGCGCGGGGCCATCTTGACCAGGGACAGTCATCCGATCAGGCCGTTGCGAAACTTCGCCCGCCGGTTTTTTTCAAAACGAAGGACCGGTTCAAACGGCAGCTCGGCCGCTGGGGCGCCGTTGCCCTGGGAACCGCGATCAACCGGCTGCTAGATGCGGAGATGGACTGTAAGCGGACGGGCGCTCCCTCCGAGATGATTACTTCGCGCGCGTTGTTTGAACTGACGGCGCGCGCACCGAAATCCAAGGGCGGTCGCGGCTGAGGCTCACCACACACCGATCGCAGAACGGCGCCGCGGCCCGCAGAACAGGCGACCGGCCTTCACCCGTAAGTGATTGGCCGGTGATGAGACGCTGGTCTTACATTGACGGCATGAGAACAGTACGCACCACTGCCTACCCCACCATGACCACCAGACTTCTCACCGTTTGGGTTTTCGCTCTTGTTCTAGGCGCGTATCTGCTTGGCGGAGGGCATCCGGTAAACGCAGCGGATCCAGCCGCGAAAACACCCGTTGTCGTTGAGTTGTACACATCTCAAGGGTGCAGTTCTTGCCCGCCTGCCGATCAATTGCTGGCTGAACTGGCAACCGACGAAACGATCGTGGCACTCTCCCTGCACGTGGATTATTGGGATTACATCGGATGGCAGGACCCCTTCTCCGATCCGCTCTACACCGATCGACAGCGCGCGTACCTGGCAAGCTTATCAAACCGTTTCATCTACACGCCGCAGATTATCGTCGACGGACGTTGGGATGTGGTCGGATCGCGCCGGAATCAGGTGCGGGAAGCTATTGAGAAGGCCCGAGGAACGCCAAAGATTCCGATCGTTCTGGAACGGGAGCGCCTTACCATTCCAGCAGGACATGCACCAGATGGCGGGGCGACGATCTGGATGGCCTTTTTCGATCAGAAGCATGAGACCGAGGTTCGCGCGGGAGAGAACAACGGCCGCAAGATAACCAACGCGCATGTCGTCCGAAAACTGGTGAAAATCGGCGAATGGAATGGGGCCGCGGTAACGATGGACCTCAACATGGAAGCGGCGATCGCCGACGGGCGCGACGGCTGCGCGGTGCTCCTGCAAAGCAACGAAACCGGACCGATCATCGGCGCGGCGCTTTTGCCGTTCCGCAGTTAATCGGCCCGCCGCTTTCCATGAACGGGTCGCTACGAACGGAAGCCCAAGCCGTTCATGTGACTCAGGCGCTCCGTTCGCATCTCTCGGATCAAACGGGCTAACGGCGCAGCCTATTTCATCGTCGGCATGACAAACTCGGCCCCTGCCCGGATACCTGTCGGCCAACGCGAGGTGATCGTCTTCATTTTGGTGTAAAAGCGCACACCCTCGGGGCCATGCATATGATGGTCGCCGAACAGGGAACGCTTCCAGCCGCCAAAGGAATGAAAGGCCATGGGGACGGGAATCGGTACGTTGATCCCTACCATGCCCACCTGAATACGGCTTGCGAAGTTGCGCGCCGCGTCTCCGTCACGGGTGAAGATAGCGGTTCCGTTTCCATACTCATGGGCGTCGATCATCTCAACAGCCTTCGCATAGTCGGGTACGCGGACGACGGAAAGAACCGGACCAAAGATCTCCTCTTTGCAAATACGCATGTCTGGCTGAACTTCGTCGAACAGACAGCCGCCCAGGAAGTAACCGTTTTCGTATCCCTGCAGGCTGGTATCGCGGCCATCGACGACCAACTTCGCCCCCTCCTGAACGCCCAGATCCACATAGCTGCGGACCTTGTCCAGGTGTTGCTTGCTGACCAGCGGGCCCATTTCCGCTTCCGGATCGTTCCAGGGGCCGATCTTCATACCGCGGACACGCGGCTCCAGACGCTCAAGCAGAGCATCGCCCGCGTCCCCCACGGCGACTGCCACAGAAATCGCCATGCATCGTTCGCCGGCCGAGCCATACCCCGCGCCCATCAAGGCGTCGGTTGCTAGATCCATATCCGCATCCGGCATGATCACCATGTGATTCTTGGCACCGCCCAGCGCTTGAACACGCTTATTGTGGGCCGTGCCGGTGTGATAGACGTACTCGGCAATCGGTGTCGAACCGACAAAACTGACAGCGGCGATATCGGGATGCGACAGAATGCGGTCTACCGCCTCCTTATCGCCGTTCACGACGTTCAAAACGCCTGCGGGCGCGCCTGCCTCCATCATCAATTCGGCAAGCAGTAATGGCGCGGAAGGGTCTTTCTCAGAAGGCTTGAGGACAAAAGTGTTTCCACAGGCGAGCGCGACCGGGAACATCCACATCGGCACCATGGCCGGAAAGTTGAAGGGCGTGATTCCGGCAACCACACCAAGCGGCTGACGCATTGAATGGCTATCGACGTTGGTTCCGACGTTCTCGCTGAACTCGCCTTTGAGAAGATGCGGAATGCCCGTGGCGAACTCCACCACCTCGATGCCGCGCGTAACTTCTCCCATAGCGTCACTCAGAACCTTGCCATGCTCCTTGGAGATCAGGGTTGCAAGCGCTTCACGGTTGTTCTCCAGAAGCTCCTTGTACTTGAAAAGCACTCGAGCGCGGTTCAACGGCGTGGTCGCGGACCAGGTTGCTAGCGCCTGTCGGGAGGACTCGATAGCGGCATCCACCTCACCAATCGTCGCCAGCGCAACCTCGGCGGCCTGCTCTCCGGTAGAAGGGTCAAATACCGGGGAAAACCGCGTGCTATTGCTCTCAACTCTCACGCCACCGATGAAATGGTGGATCTTCGTCGCCATCGAACTTTTCTCCTTACAAATATCCCTGGAAATTTCAACTTGGTCATAACGCAATTGCACCTGTCCGTCGAGGCCGCCCTTGCAATCTTGGCAAAGCACACCTTTTTATGGTTCGGAGACCAATAGGTGACAAAATGCCACGTGACGGGTTGAACACTTCACTACGCGAAACTTTGATGGGGCTGGCCCGCTGCCGTCGCACGATCACGTACCGCGACCTGGCTATTGTCGCGAATGTTCCGTCGCCCTGCGCTATCCACAGCATCACCGTCGCCTTGGAGCAGATGATCCGGGAGGACGCCGCCGCCGGACGGCCTTTGTTGGCGGCGCTCGTCGTTAGCCGATCCCAGCCAGGGCTTCCCGGCAAGGGGTTTTTTCAGCTCATCTCCGAGTTGGGCCTCTACGATGGCCCGGACCACGGAGCCGCTGCTATCGAGTATCATCAGGAAGAGGTGGAAATGGCCTGCGCCTATTGGGGCGAAGGCGATTGTCTGCTTTAGATATCTCAACCTCGTACAACGACCCTGACTTGCCGACCCTGACTTGCCTACTGGGGTAAATTGCCAAAGGGCTTGCCAGTGGCACGGCATGCCGTCACCTTGGATTGATCATTCGGGCTGACGAGGGAACGCACGATGGCGTCTTGGGAAGGCACCCCGGCGAGCGTAAAGCTGGAGCATCAACAAGGCGCGGCGCCCGAGGCCGCCATCTTGCATTGTGGCGGAGATTGGGTCACCGCCAATCTTGAGCAGCTTGCCCAGCAACTCACTGCGCTGAAGCCGGAGAGCCCCCTCTCCCTGGAAGTAAATCTGGAAACCGTCGGGCGCCTGGATAGCGCCGCCGCTTGGCAACTTTGCCGCCATGTAGCCCGGTGGCAGTCTGAAGGCGTGACCGTTCAGTTTACCGGTATCAGTGACGATAAGCAGGCGCTGCTCGACAATGTTGGGGCTTTAGGCGATCTGGAGCCGCCCCGGGAAGCGCGTCCAACGCTTCTGATTGCCTTGATAGAACGTTGTGGCCGCGCGTCGATATGGTTTCTGCTTCAGGCCCGCGATCTGATCAATTTCATGGGGATGACGGTCATCGCGATGACTCGGGCGATACTGCGGCCCCGCCGACTGCGTTTCGCGGCCATCTTCACTCACATGGAACGCACCGGTTTTGACGCTTTGCCGATCGTCGGCCTGCTATCCTTCCTAATCGGTGTCGTACTGGCCTACCAGGGCGCAGACCAACTGCGCCGTTTCGGGGCTGAGATTTTCACCGTCAATCTGGTTGGCATCGGCGTCCTTCGTGAGATGGGCATATTGATCACCGCCATCATCGTCGCAGGGCGGTCCGGATCCGCCTTTACGGCTCAGATCGGCACCATGCAAGTGAACGAGGAGATCGATGCCCTTGAAACAATCGGCCTGGACCCGGTGGACGTGCTGGTCCTGCCCCGCGTAATTGCCCTTATCTTGGTCTTGCCGTTGCTGACTTTCTACGCCGACATCATGGGTGTGCTGGGTGGCGCGGTTATGTCCATGATCGCCTTGGATATTACACCTTCGCAGTTTATCACGCAGTTTCACGGCGCCGTGCCCATCGACAATTTTTTCGTCGGTATCGGCAAAGCGCCGATCTTTGCTTTTGTGATTGCCCTGGTCGGCTGTTTCCAGGGCATGCGGGTTTCCCGCAGCGCCGAATCGGTGGGCCAACAAACCACCCGAGCGGTTGTGCAATCGATTTTCATCGTGATCGTTCTGGACGCCATCTTCTCCATCTTCTTTTCCATCGTCGGGATCTAGCGCCATGCCGGAAACCGCAAAAAGCGCTATCGAGGTCAAAGGCTTGGTTACCCGCTTCGGCAGGAATGTCATCCATGATGGTGTCGACCTAACTGTGCGGCGCGGCGAGATTCTGGCGCTGGTCGGCGGCTCGGGTACTGGAAAATCGGTGTTGCTGCGCAACATCATCGGCCTGATGACCCCCGCCGCGGGAGAGGTCGAGGTTCTGGGGCGGGATATGAGGGGCATGACGCCGGTCGAACGCCACAGCTTCAAACGCCATTGGGGGATGCTGTTTCAAGACGGCGCGCTTTTTTCGTCGCTGACGGTCGCGCAGAACATCGAAGTACCGCTGCGCGAGCACCTGCGTCTGAAACCAGCGTTGCGCCGGGAGATAGCCTTGTTGAAGATCGCCATGACGGGGCTGCCGCCGGGCGCTGCCGACAAGTACCCCTCCGAACTATCCGGCGGCATGCGAAAACGCGCCGGTCTTGCGCGGGCCTTGGCCTTGGACCCGGACATCTTGCTTCTGGACGAGCCGACAGCAGGCCTGGATCCTATCGGTGCGAGCAATTTCGATACGCTGCTGCGCACGTTGCAAGGCGCGCTCGGCCTGACGGTCATCATGGTTACCCATGATCTGGATTCCCTGGTCGCCGTTGCCGATCGCATTGCCGTGCTTGTCGACAAGCGTGTTAAGGTGGACACGTTGGATCGATTGCGGCGCGACCCGCATCCCTGGATTCAGGAATACTTCAACGGGCCGCGCGCACGCGCCGCCATGGGAGAGGGCTAGGCCAGGAATTATGGAAACCCGTGCGAACTATCTTCTGGTCGGGTTGTTCGTGATCTCGCTGTTCGTCGGCGGGATCGGCTTTGTCGTTTGGCTCGCCAAGGTCAATGTCGATGCCAGCATCACCTCCTATGAGATTCACTTCGAGGATAGCGTATCGGGCTTGCGTGAAGGCGCCAGTGTCAGCTATCGCGGCATCAACGTCGGCGAAGTTAAGGCCATTCGCATAGATCCCGAAAACCTGGAACGGATTGTCGTCACGATCGAGGTGCGCGCTGACACACCGATCCGCAGCGATACCGTTGCGACATTGGCGATTCAGGGTTTGGCGGGCGGCAGTTATGTGTTGCTTTCCGGCGGCAGTCAGTCTGCGGCGCCCCTGGTCCCGCAGCCGGGACAAAGGATGGCCGTAATCGCCTCGAAGGCTTCCGGCCTGCAGGAGTTGTTGGATAGCGCGCCGTCGGTTCTTTCCGAGGCCAATCTAGTCCTCAAACGCGCCAATGACCTCCTGCGGCCCGAAAACCGTAAGGAGTTTGAACAGGCGCTCATCAACTTGTCGCAGCTACTCGCAACACTTAAGGAGGGAGCAACCGGTTTGCCGGAGTTGATGGATACATCGCGCGTGACCATCGAGGAGATCGGTCGAACCGCAAAGACTGTTGGCACGACCACACAATCCTTTCAGGAACTGATAGCTGGTTTCGAGAGCGAGTCGAAACAGCTGGCGAGTCAGGCCGGCGCAACACTCAAGGCCTTCGAGGACACCGCCCGCTCGGTCGAGGGAAGCGCGGACAACCTCGGGGGCGATCTGCGCGGTAGCCTGCAGGCGATCCGTGCCTCGGCAGAGCGCTTCGAGGTGCTGGGTGGTACAATGAACAAGATTCTGGAGGAGAACCGGGGGCAACTCGCGGAATTCACCTCCAGCGGTCTTTTCGAGGTTGTCGCCTTTTTCAGTGAGGCCCGAGACCTCGTGACTAACGTGAACAGGTTGCTGGGACAAATCGAACGCGATCCCGGCAACTTCATTTTTGGCAACCGCTCGGAGGGTTATGACGCTGGCACCCCGGATTGATCGAACGCGCCGCACCCTGGTCCAGGGGACAGGAGGTCTGGCGCTCACTTTAGCCCTACCCATTCTCAGCGGTTGCGCGGGACTGGTAGGCCCGCGCGGCGAGCCGCCGCAACTCTATCGCCTGACGCCGAAATCAACCTTTCGCCAGGACTTGCCACAGGTGTCCTGGGCGCTGCTGATCGACAGGCCGACATCAGGGGCCGGTATCGACGTGCCACGCATCGCGTTGATGCGCTCACCGGTCACGTTGGAGTACTACGCCAAGGCGGCCTGGACAGACCGCGCGACGCGCATGGTGCAAGGGCTGATTTCGGAATCTTTCGAGAATACCAACGCCATCGGCGCGGTGGGACCGGAGGCGCTGGGGCTGCGTGCGGACTTCCTTCTAAAGACCGAGCTGCGCGAGTTCCAAGTCGAGTATTTCGATGGGGGAAAGCCGATCGCGCATGTGCGCATCAACGCCAAACTGGTGCGTGCCCTGGATCGACGAATTCTGCAGGGTCGCCTCTTCGGCGCCAAGGTAGCGGCGGCTGAAGATAAGATTGGAGCCATCATCGAGGCCTACGACGAAGCGCTCAATCAGGTCTTGAAGGAATTGGTGATCTGGACGCTGGAGACCGGCAACGCCGAGCAGCAACAAGGCTAGCGGCTACCAGCGCCAGAACCCACTATCCAGCAACACCAGTAAGGTGAATAGCTCCAGGCGGCCGTTGTAGGTCATGCGCACCACCGCGTGTGGAGCATAAAGGCTCCGCAATTGGCGGCGCGCGACAAGCAAAAGGATTTGAAACCGAAAGATCTTGATCGCGCCGCTTGTCGAGCCGACGCAACCACCGACAAAAGTCAGGAAAAAGAAGAGGCCGACAGAGAATGACGCCGCTCAGGGCTTTCTGGCAAGGCAAAAGGCCGTCAGACCAGCCATGCGATTTATTGGAAACAGAAGGATTCGCTCCAGGGCATGAGCTGCCACAAGGAGGCTATTCAAAGGCTCCGGAGCTTTTCTGAGGGAACTTGCCGGTTGCAGGTCCCCGCGCTTTACCCGTCTGCTCTCAAGTAGCCGAAGAACCGCGACCAAAGGGAAGATAAGGCCGAAGAAATACCGGCCTCGCTCTATCTCCAAGCCTGCGCGCCGGACGAGATCTTCCAGCTCGGCCAGGCTGTACCGCCGCCTATGCTCCAGGAAGACATCGTGGCCAGACCAAAGAAATGTGAAGGCTGGCACTGTAATGGCAACGCGGGCACCGGATGCTAAATCATTGCTGTACTGGGTCAAAAGCGCCAGATCATCGTCCACGTGCTCCAGTACATCCATCATCAAGACCAAGTCGGCGCGGCCGGAGGGCTCCAGCACGCGCCGAAAGCTCAGTGGCCGCCCAGCGTGCGTTTCATCCCGTTCCTCGCTGTAGTAAGGGTCGATGCAGTAAGCTTCGGCTGCCAAGCCATGTTCCAAGAGTTGTTTGGAAAAAATCCCGGACCCGGCGCCTACATCCACGAGACGTCGTGCAGGCATTCCCTTCAGCAGAGAACGGAGCGCGGCTCCCTTGGACCGGTAGTACCAATGGTCAACAATGGCTGCGCCCAGTATTTCTTCTTCTTTCAGGTCCATACCCATTGCCCCCCACTTCAAACAGGTTAGACAGGCGGAGACGCCCAATCAATGCGCATTGATAGACTCAATTTTACTCTTATTAGCTGTTTGTAATAGATTGTTTGCACCCTTAATAAGGCTCTATTAAGGAATTTGCTGTTGAATGATGTATTATTGAAGGGGAAGGCTGCTAGCGGAGGGACTCCGCCGGTCTGCGGGGTCCAAGGAGGTGTCATGGACCGCGACTTCGCCTTGTATCGTGACAGTGATGGACGGACCGGGATCCTGCGCCTGCAACCCGAGGGAGAAGGCTGGCGGGTGATTGGTATCGAGGAGGGCCTTGTTCGTTCCCCCCTCGCAAAGCACATTTCCCATGCCGATCTTTCGACGCGGCTGCTGACGCGAGAGGAGGCCTCGCTTGCTTTTCGAGAATGGCAGGCCGCCCTACGACTCTCCCAATCCTATGTCGTTCGCCCCTTCAGCCCCATCAAAGCCTGGCAGGCCCGTTGGGGCTGGCGTAGCGAAGCTCATGGCTGATACCGCAAAGACGTGCCTATACCTTGCTTAAGAGGAGGAACTCGGCGATTACTCGCTCGATCCTGTGATCAAGCGAGCGCCGCGATCGTAGGTGGCATAGGCCCAAACCCAGTCTAAGATCACCCCCAGCCGGTTCCTGTGGCCAATCAAAAAGTAAATGTGGATCAAGCTCCACAGCAGCCACGCGGGAAATCCGCTCAATCGCAGAGGCCCAAACTCGGCGACCGCGGCTTTACGGCCGAGCGTCGCAAGGTTGCCGTAGTTGCGATAGCGAAACGGCGGCAGTGGAGGCTGGGTATGAATATGGCGCACGATTGATCGTGCTGCGTAACGGCCCATCTGCTTCGCCGCAGGCGCCACTCCCGGCACGGCCACGGACCGCGCATCGACAAGCGACGCCGTATCTCCAACGACATAAATGCGCGGATCGTCAGGCAAGGTCAGATTTCCAGAAACCAGCACTCTTCCTGCGGCATCCCGGTTGCTGTTAAGCCAGCGCGCGGCAGGAGACGCCATGACGCCGGCGCTCCAAACCGCACAGTTGCTTTCGATCGTACTTCCGTCGGCAAGCTTGATGACCCCGGCATCAAGAGCGGCCACTGCAACTCCGGCCATAACTTCGACCCCCAGTGCTTCAAGCTGCTTGCGTGCAGCAAGCGACGAGGGCTCGGAGAAGGTTGGCAGCAAACGCGGACCGGCCTCCACCAGAATCACACGGGCCGTGCCCGGATCGATTCGGCGGAAGTCCTCGGCCAATGCCTTGCGGGCCAACTCGGCGATGGCGCCCGCCATCTCGACGCCCGTCGGGCCGCCGCCCACTACGACGAAAGTCAGCAGCCGCTGCACCTCCTCGTCACTGGTGGCGTTCTCCGCTTGCTCAAACGCGAGCAACACGCGACGGCGGATCGAGGTTGCGTCGTCAATCTTCTTGAGGCCGGGCGCCGTTTCCTCCCACTGGTCGTTGCCGTAATAGTTGTGCCGCGCTCCCGTGGCCACAATGAGGTAGTCGAACGCGAAGGTCTGCGTTTCCGTCGTCACCACGCGGCGATCGCGGTCGATGCCGACAACACGGTCCATGACGGAGCGTGTGTTCTTTTGCCCGCGGAGAATTCGCCGGATAGGCGCTGCTATTTGCGCCGGTGACAAGCCCGCTGTCGCAACCTGATAGAGCAATGGTTGAAACAGGTGGTAGTTGCGCCGGTCGATCACCGTGACTCGCAGCGGAAGCCCTGCAAGAGCCCTTGCGGCCGAAAGACCCCCGAAGCCAGCACCAATAATCACCACTTCCGGCAATCGACCGCCGTTTTCCTTGCTGCCAGACACAGCCACGATCCTACCTCCCTGCGGTCAGCAAGCGGGTCAGCAGATAATCACAGGAGAGAACCCCGCCGCCTCGCGCAATCAAGAGAATGAGAAGCGACGCCCAGAGCAGATGCTCGCCCCAGTTACCTGGGAAGACGAAAAGCTGGATCGTCGCCGTTACCCCAAGCAGGGCCAGAGCCCCAAACCGGGTCATCAAGCCAAAGAACAACAGGACCGCACCGCCCAACTCGGCCGCCGTGCCAAGCACGGCGGCAAGCTCCGGCGACAGCAAGGGAACCTGATATTCATAGGCAAAAAGCTGCTGGGTGATCTCCCAACTCGCGAGCTTCGATTGCGCCGATTTCCAGAACAGACTGGCCAGCGCCACCCGACCCATGACTTGGACGAGCGACAACGGTACGCATTCAACCGCCTCGACGACCCGTCGTAGCGCACGAGGGGCCGCCATATCGGCGATGGACCGAAGGGATAGAGTTTGCGAGTTCATAACGCACTTCCTTTCCTATTGATGGTTGGCATTGAGGGATATGCCGGTGACGAGCCCCTCTCCGAAAAGATCCAAAAGCTCGACCGCCAGATCGAAGAACCGATCACGGTTCAGCGCGACCCGGGCGGACTGCTCGATGCTGTACCCATGGGCCAGAGCGTGGCGAAAGGCGAAGGTTGCACGGCCCTGTTTCTGGAGGCGGACATTCCGCGCGTCCCGCTTGAGAATGTTGTAGGTCGTTTCGCGGAGCGGCACCGGCGGCGCGCTGGGATCGGCAGGTTCTCGAAGCTCTTCCCACAATGGCAAGACCGACCAGCGCAAAACGAGGAATTGAAGCGACGGCTGCAAATGCAGACGGACATCCGCGCCCTCCTTCAGGAGCTTGAACAGCACCTGCGGTTCCAGAGCGACGCACGCGCGTTCCAGCGCCGCTTGCGCAAAAGCCCACTCCAGGCGCGCGACATCCGCTAGATAGCGATACTCCCGGCACGCCGGGAAACGAGCGATGTAGTCCGGAAGCGCCGCGCCGTAGTGGGTAAGCCGAGGCTCGCTCGGCGGATTTGAACGAATGAAACCATCGGCGAGATAGGCAAAGAAGCGGTCGTCCACCAACCTGACCGTGACAGGAAAGGTCGCCTTCAAAGCAGCTGTCAGCGTCAACAACGTGGTGTCCCGATAAACGGCAATACGATCCTGGATCGCCTTATTGCCGATCACCGCATCATCCTGAATGGTTTCGGTTAATCCCGCAGGTTCTTTGCGGCCGAGGACGACATCGCTCAGGCGTCCTTGAATGCAATCAAGCGAAGACATCGCGAACCTCCTTCAGATTGAGCGCTTGTACGTGCCGTTGTGTTGTTTGGGTCCTAGGGGATGAACGTACACTCCTGTCACATTCGGTGGTGCAGTTCGCCGGTGTCCGTGCCGGGGTCGTTTCATCCCGATCGGCTGCGTTGCTTGACGCCACGCTGTCCGCAAGCAGATCGGCGCGCGCTGCCTCTTCCAGCAGAACCGTCAAGGGCGGAAGGGCGGAATCCCATTCAATCAAGGTCGGCTGCGGCCCGGTCATGTGCAGGGCCGCACAGTAGAGCGCCCAAACCGGGCGGGCCACGCGGGATCCGTGATCGTCAATGAGCAGGGGGCCCCCTTCGCCGTCGATCCGGCGATGACCGGCCAAGTGTATTTCGCCAACAGCGGTGGCAGGCAATGCCCGGAGGTATGCCAGAGCGTCCAAACCGAGATTGTGGGCCGTAACATAAACGTTGTTGACGTCGAGAAGCAGACCGCAACCGGTGCGCCGAACCAAGGCGGACAGGAACTCAGGCTCGCTCATTGTCGCGTGTTTGAAATCCAGATAGGCGGAGGGATTTTCGATCAGAACTCGACGCTGAAGCCGTTCCTGCAAGCGCTCGACATTCCGTGCGACAACCGAGAGCGCTTCTTCGGTAAGCGGCAAGGGTAGCAGGTTGTTGAGGTATGCGCCGTCATGGACCGACCAGGAAAGGTGCTCGGATACCTGGGCAGGCTGATAGCGTTCGACCACGGCCTGCAGGCGCGATAGATGCGTCTCGCAAATACCCTTGGCAGAGCCAAGTGAAAGCCCAACACCATGAAGGGAAATCGGGTAGGCGCTCCGAAGCGTCTCCAGATCATCGGCGGGGGCGCTGTCATTCATGAAGTTCTCTGCATGAACCTCCAGCCAGCCGACCGATGGCCGCCGCTCAAGCATCTCCGCGATGTGGGGGTGACGCAGGCCTATGCCCGCGTTGGCGGGGAGGCAAGATACTTGAGCGAATGCGGTCATGACAGTCTCCATCGGTCGGCGTGGCGGATCTTCGGCATTGCTTGCTTGCAGACTCAGCTGTTCTTGGGTTCGGTCGAGCCGCCCACAATTTTGCCGCACGCTCCGGCTGGCAGATAAATCCAGGCATCGGCCTGCTGGTCGGTCTTGGACGTACCGGCACAGGAGCTGTTTGCCGTCTGGCAGTCGTTCTTGCCTGCGCTGACGACGCCGTAGCACTTCTCGAACTTGAAATCCGGCTTCGGCGCCGGACCGGTCTGAGCGCTGGCGGTAGCTGCCGCCAAAGTGGCGGCGGCGGCGACGGCGGAAAGAACCAGGTGCTTCGTGTTGATCATTGGAAGTCTCCTCATTAAAGGTTGCGCTTTGCGTAGGTTCATCGGAGGCAAGGCGGTTGCCTGCCCTGCAACCAATGTCGTCCGCTGCCGTTTGAATCTGAAATGCCAATCAGTGATGGTTTCGATAGAGCTGACGTATCGGGCATCGAAGGCGATGAAAAAAACCTCCCGATTTCTCGGGAGGCTCCGGCAAACAGTCCGAAAGGTTCAGGGAGGGACGTGAATAGCTTGTGGGCTAGAGGAACCGCGCCTGGATATCGATCGTGGTTTCCTTGCCGATGTTCTCAAAGTTTTCCTGGAGCCAGAGTCCGGCCCGCTCGCGGCCCGTATCACGCAGCATGGTGAGAAAAGCCCAGTCGGCGTTGAGCTTGCTTCGGGCACCCAGTTCCAGCATTACATCATCGGCAGCGATCCCGTGTATCAGCATGCGCTTCAGATCAAGCTTGTTATCAACATCCTTATCGATCAGATCGCTGACGAAGGCGATCGCCCTCATTTCGCGCATGAGCGACGAGTTGAAGCTGATTTCGTTGATGCGACTCATAATCTCGCTCGAAGTGCGGGGCACTTCTTTTCTTTCCAGCGGGTTGATATGCACGATCAGCACATCCCTGGTCGCACAGCTATAGATCAGGGGGAAGATCACCGGATTCCCCATGTAACCGCCATCCCAGTAAGCCTCGCCGTCGATCTCGACCGCCTGGAACAAGAACGGAAGACAGGCGGAGGCCAGCACGGCATCGCTTGTTAGCTGGGCATTGTCGAACACCTTGATCTTACCTGTACGTACGTTCGTGGCCCCCAGGAACACCTGTACCGGACAGGCGGCATTCCGAAGCACGTCGAAATCGACCGACTGCTCAAGCACCCGGCGCAACGGGTTCACGTTGTAGGGGTTGAACTGGTAGGGCGAAAACAATCGCGAGACCACGTCGAACCAGAGAAACATGGGGGAATGGTCCAGCGACCAATCCTTCATCGCGCGGTCAAACTCCGACGGCTGTAGCATACCGAAGGCCGCCGCGTGGCTGATCCGACGCCAGAAGTTCGCAAGCGCCTTCTTCGCGCCTTCGCGGCCGCCCGCGGCCAAACCATAGGCCAGAACGACGGCGTTCATGGCGCCGGCGCTGGTGGCGGCAATGCCTTCGAATGAGAGGCGGTCATCTTCCAGTAAACGGTCGAGTACGCCCCAGGTGAACGCTCCATGGGCTCCGCCGCCCTGAAGTGCCAGGTTCAAGGTCTTGGTTCCAGGAACGCAGCCGCAAACACCGTGGTCCGGCATTTTGGTCCCGGATTGCGGCGATCTGGATGTCTGAACGTTCATCGCTTTTCTCCTTCTCCGGCCTCTCGGCATCGGGGGTTAATGCGCTGTCCAGCCGCCGTCGACTGGCAGGGCCGCGCCGGTGATCGACGCGCCGCCATCGGCGCAAAGGAATGCGGCAAGCGCGCCGATTTCCTCGACGGTTGCAAAACGCTTGTTGGGCTGCTGAGCCAGGAGGATCTGACGAATAACCTCCTCGCGCGGAATACCGTGATTCTTGGCTTGGTCCTCGATCTGCTTTTCCACCAGAGGAGTCCAGACGTAACCGGGACAAATGGCATTGCAGGTGACGCCCGCCTCCGCGCCTTCAAGAGCGACGCATTTGGTCAGGCCGACAATGCCGTGTTTGGCCGCCACGTAGGCTGCTTTGAACGGTGAGGCGATCAACCCGTGAGCGGAAGAAACATTCACGATCCGCCCCCAGCCACGTTGTTTCATGCCGGCGAAGACCAACCGGGTCATGTGGAAAGCCGAGGACAGGTTGATGGCGATGACCGCGTCCCACTTGTGCGGCGGGAAGCTCTCGACGGGCGATACGTGCTGGATACCTGCGTTGTTGACCAGAATATCGACCGGCCCGAGCGCATCGTTGGCGTGCGGCGACCATGCGCGCGATCTGTTCAGGATTGGACATGTCGGCGCCGTCGTATGCCACGTCGACATCATTCTGCAGGGAGAGCTCGCCGCGAATCCGCTCAATCTCCTCGGCGTCGCCGAAGCCGTTCAGCAACACTGCGGCACCATTCTCGGCAAGCGTTCGCGCTATGCCTAGCCCAATGCCGCTGGTAGAACCGGTCACGATCGCAACCCGGCCTTCCAGTGCGCGCCGGCGGCGTGCGGAGGGGCGAGTGGCGAAACTGGTGTCGTACATTTTTTACCTCCTATGAAAGGTGTTTGCCTGTCTGAAGGGGCAGGCTGATAGGAGGACGATGCGCTTATCCGGCTCGCTGGTGAAATGCCGCCGTGATATGATTTCGATAGCCAGGGAGTATTGGATAAAGATTGGCTCGTTGGTCCAAGATTGGAAAGTTGCGGTGAAAATGGCACCTCGAAAGGACTTAGCGCCATGGAGATGCATCACATCCGATACTTCCTCGCGGTCTGCGAAACATTGAATTTCACGCGGGCTGCGGAGAAGTGCAACGTCACTCAACCGGCGCTCAGCCGCGCCATTCAACAGCTTGAAGACGAGATCGGCGGCCTGCTTCTGCGCCGCGAAAGGGGTCTCACTCACATTACCGACCTCGGCGCGCTGCTCCGGCCGCGATTGGCACAGATCCTGGAAAGCGCCGAAGGCGCGAAACACGATGCAAAGCGTTTCCTGACCTTGGAGCAGGCAAGTGTGACTTTGGGTATCATGTGCACCGTCGGCCCCACCCGTTTCACCGGCCTGCTGGCCGACTTCCAAACCAGGCATCCAGGTATAGAGTTGAAGTTGATCGAGGGAATGCCGGGGGCGCTCTGCGAGCAGCTTGGCGCTGGCGAGCTGGACGTTGCGATCATGAGCGACCCGGACGGCTTTCCCGAACGTTTCAACAGCTATACCCTATACAGGGAACGCTTCGTTCTGGCCTTTCCCTTCGGCCACCGTTTTGCAGCCATGAGCGAGATTCCGGTCGCCGCAATCCACGGCGAGAATTATCTTCGGCGATTGAATTGCGAATACCGCGACAACTTGCTTTCGCTTTGCCAGGTGCAGCATGTGGGCTTGCATCTGGCTTACGCCAGCGAGCGTGAGGACTGGATTCAGAATATGGTCGCCGGCGGTCTGGGAATCTGTTTCATCCCCGAGTACAGCGCCGTCCTTCCGGGTATCAAGACGCGCCCCGTCGTCGAGCCGGATGTATGGCGGGAAATTTTACTGGTGACCGTTTCCGGGCGCCGCTTCTCGCCTGCGGTCGCCGCCTTCGTGCAGGCGGTCAAATCCTATAAGTGGGCGCCGCCCGCGAGTGGCGCGCGGCTAAGCGCCGCTTGAATCCGAATCGATAACCCTCAACGAAGACTGCGGGGCGTTGCCAGCCGCGTCGCGCATACCAGCGCCAGCAGCAACGCGACAGCCAATCCCGCAACGGTTGCCGGCCAGCCGAACAAACTGAAGAGCTGACCCAGGACAGCGCTACCGAAAAGACCTCCACAGTAATAGGACGCCAGATAGAGTCCGCTAGCCGCCCCGCGGTCACCGGTTGCGGCGCTGCTGACGTATCCGGTTGCAGCCGCCTGGGCGAAGAAGGTGCCGACGGCGACCAGCACAAGCCCCAGCAGGACCGCAGATAGGCTTGGCAAGAGCAACAGCGGCAAGCTGAAAAGCGCCAACGCCAGCGCACCCAGGAAGGTCGGCCGCGACCCGAAATGCTGTACGGCGCGACCGGCCAGGGGGGTGGTTATGATGGAGGGTAGAAAGACGAAGTAGACAAACCCAAGCTGCATGGCATCCAGCGCCAGCGGTTCGGCGACCAGCAGGAAATTCACATAGGTGAAGGTGCCGATGAAAACGAACAGGATCAAGAATCCCAGCAGAAAGGCCGGGCGCAACAGAGGGTTGCGCAGATGCTCAGCCCAGGCCGCGAAAATCGGCGGGCGCGGTCCGGCATCCGCCATCATAGGGGTGACTCCACGCAGGCTATAGAAGACCAGCAGAGCACCCGCCAGATTAAGTCCCGCAAGGATCGCGAAGTTGGCTGAAAGCCCAAGGTGATCGGCAATGGCCGCCGACATCAGTCGACCCAGGAAGTTACTGGCGACGTTACCGGTCACATAGGCGGCCAGGGCGCCCGCTTTCTCCTCGGCGCTGCATTGCTCCGCCAGATAGGCGACCGTCAGCGTGAAGGAGGCCGACATGAAGACGCCCTGCAGGACACGAAGGACCGTGAAGGTCGCCAGATCGGGCATGGTGGCCAGCAGCAGCGTCGGGACCGCCAGGAGTGACAGGCTCACCCAGATACCCTTGCGGCGATTGATGCGGCGGCTAAAGAGCGCCACCAGCAACCCAGAGACCGCCATACCGAACGTGCTGGCGTTGACGGCGACCCCCATCTCCGCCGGCGTCGCATCGTAGGCCGCCGCCAGGCTCGGCAGGATTGCCTGGGCGGCGAAAAGATCGATCAAGGTCAAGAAACTGATTACGCCGATCACGAGCGCCCGGATGCGGCGTGCAGTTGCTTGGCTGCCTCTGACGGTCGGGGGAAGCGTGGAAACGGGGGCTATGCTGGACATGGCGCAATTCCTTGCAACAAGAAGCGGCGTGGCGCCCAGTCGCAAGAACCGAAGTTGCTAGGACCAAGAGCGCCACGGACGCTAAACAACGGACGAGTAGAAGGGGATGACGCAGGAAGCCGAGTTGACGGCTGAGTCGCGGTCCTGATGTCACCGCCGATTACATGACCTTCGCGTCGTCCTTCTTGACGTGAAGGATGTCACTGGAGATCAGCACCACAGGTTCGTTGCTGTTGTTCTTCCACCAGTGCGCCAGCCCGACGGACTCCTTGGCCGCGTCGCCGGCCTTGTGCTCGATCGGCACCGCACAGTTGCTGGAGTATTCGGTGATGGCGCCGGACACGATGTAGATCAGCGCCGGACGCTCGCCGTGCGAATGCCAAGGCACGACACCGCCGGGCTCGACAACAAGACGGCGCATACGGAACTGCGTGTCTTCCAGTTTTACCGCCTGGGTTGCCAGGTCGATATGGCTCAGCACCGTGTCGGAAACGCCCTTGGGCTCGGTCTCGCCGGACTGGCGAACGCCCTGTTTAACCTGGTCGGTCGGGCATTCTCCGGCGGAAGCGCCGGGCGAAAGCAGGGCCGTCGCGCCGAGCAGCAGCCCGGCGACAAGAAACCGCGAACCGCGGCCGATAGCGAAGTGGGTCATGGCAGTAAACTCCTTTGCTCAAAGCCGGTTGCGCCGGACGCGGGCAACCTGATGAGCAAAGGTAGGGAAGGCACCGCCTCGCGTGAAATGCCGTTCCCCTGTCATTTCGATAACCGGAATGTATGGTGGGAAGAAAAAAGACAGGGCCCTCTCGCCAGGGCGGCATGTTTGGGAGGATGTGAATGATGGCCAGAGAGGAAAACTTCCAGCTGGAGGGCGATGCGCCGCACCTCTACGAGGCTGAAAAGGTTCCCGCAATCTTCAAGGCGCTTGCCGAAGCGACGCTCGAACGCGCTGGTGTCACTGCTGGTGCGCGCGTGCTTGACGTCGCTTGTGGAACGGGGATTGTGGCCCGTCTTGCCGCTGCGGCAATGCCGCCGGGCAGTCTCGTCGCCGGTATCGACCAGAACGCGGGGATGCTCCGCGTTGCTGCGGCGGTGGCCGAACAAAAGGGATTGGTCATAGACTGGCGGCAATGCGATGTCTGCGCCATGCCCTTCGCGTCCGCAAGCTTCGATCTGGTCTTTTGCCAACAGGGATTACAGTTTTTCCCGGACAGGGCCGGGGCATTGCGCGAGATGGCGCGTGTGCTGACTCCTCGTGGCCGCCTGGCGTTAACGGTCTGGAAGTCAGTCAGTCCCTATGGTGCGGCGCTTTCGAGAGCCCTCACCAAGTTTGTCAGCCGCCGCGCAGGAGAGCGCGCTCTGGCGCCCTTTTCATTCGATGAGACGGACGAAATTGCCGTCCTGGCGGGTCAGGCGGGATTCACAGACGTGAAGTCGGAATGCTTTACGATTCTGAGGCGGATGGGACCGGCCGAGGAGTCAATTCTAGCCGACATCGCAGGCATGCCCTACGCAGGCGAAGTGGCGGCAATTGCCGCCGACAAGAAAGCTGCTCTCGTCAATCAGGTCGCCGGAGACCTCAAAGATTTCAAAGTGCCGGGCGGGTACGCTATCCCCTGCGAAACCTTCCTCGTCACCGCCACGCGCGCGGCCTGAAGAACGACGCGGGCAACCTCGCGCCCAAGGGGGCTGCGCCAAGCCCGCCAGGTCGATGTGGTTCAGCGCCGTGTCGGCGACGCCCTGTTTCACCTGATCGGCCGGGCATTCGCCGCCAGAAGCGCCGATTGAAAGCAGGGCCGTTGCGCCGAGCGATTTATAATCATAACGGCATTATCTAATACAATTGAACAACGCTTGGTGGTAATTTTGTGTGGATCTAAAATCACGGAGGGTTGGATGAGAGTGCTTTTATTTGCGGCCTTAGTTGCGGTCTTCAGCCTTGGACCAAATCATGTAAGCGCGGGCAAGATGTCAACGCCCGTGCTTCAGAGCAAAGTTCTAGAACATGGCGGGGGATGTCGGAAAAGCTCGCCGCCCGGAAAATGCTGCCACATGGACCGGAAAGTCGGCATCGTACACTGCCACTAACGCAAAAAGCGGATCATCGTTCTGCAGAAAAGGCGGCGAAGGTTACCAGGGCTCTAACACCGAATTTTCGATGCTCTGCAATTAACCAGCGGGGCTCACTATGTGAGTTTAGCGAACCAACCTTGGATTCAAGAAATTTGTCCTGACCCTCAATCAACTGCTGGGAAGTCGGGGGCATCATTACCCGGCTGCCTAGATCAGGATCCAGAGATAGATCCCATAGCCAGCCAAGAAGGTGGCGCCTTCGAGGCGGCTAATACGCCAGCCCGTGACGGCAAAGCACACCAGCAGCAGGGCGGTCGCCAGCATGACCCAGATGTCGAAGGCCTTGATCTCCGGCGGCACGGGAACCGGTGCGACGGTTGCCGTCACGCCTGCGATTCCAAGGATGTTGAAGATATTGCTGCCGACGATGTTACCGAGCGCCACATCGCCCTGGCGGCGGATGGCCGCTAGCACCGAAACCGCCAATTCCGGCAAGGAGGTGCCCACGGCGACGAGAGTCAGGCCGATTACGCTCTCCGACACGCCGAGTTCCCGTGACAAAACAACAGCGGAACCGACCAGTAGGTTGGCACCCACCACTACGGCCGCAATTCCCCCAAAGGCGACCAGTAGGGCAAAAGGCAGAGCCATGCCTCCCGGTTTTCGTGGCGCCAAAACCTCTCCCTCGGCCAAATGCATGCGGGCGGAGGCGTCCTCTCGCCTGCGTTCCGCCAAGAAGGTCCAAACCGTGTAAGCCGCTAGCAGGCCGAGGAAGACAATCCCGATTAGGTTGGACAGCGTGCCCAGAATGCTGACCGCCACGAGCAGTAGGCTCGCCCCGACCAGCACCGTGCCGTCACGATGGAACGCCGCCGGTGTTATCGAGAGCGGCAGGATTACGGCGGAGACTCCCAGGATCAGCAGAATGTTGGCGATGTTGCTGCCGACGATGTTGCCGACCGCGATTCCCGGGGCACCGATGAAAGCGGCCTCCAGGCTGGCTACGAGTTCCGGGGTTGAAGTTCCGAAACCGACGAGTGTCAGCCCGATCAGAAGGGGCGAGACGTTGAGCCGCTGCGCCGCCTCAACGGCTCCCTTCACCAAGGCTTCGCCGCCGCCCAGGAGCAGCAATAGGCCCGCCGTCAGTTCCAGCCAAACCAAAGAATCCTCCCTTGGAAATCTCCCGCTCTGTAGCGCACGCTCGATGAGACGGCTTACACCCTGTATCAGGGCCAAGAAGATGTCGTGACGACCTGACGGAAACTCAAGAGAACGATGACGCCGCCGACCAGGGTCATGATCAAGCGCTCTGGCAGATACCGGGCGGCATAGGCAGCGACCGGAGCGGCCAGGACACCGCCCACAATGAGACCTCCGATGATCGGCCAGGGCTGTAGACCTATGGTACCAAGGAACGTGACCGAAACTACGGATGCGACGAAAAACTCGGCCGCGTTGGAGGAACCTATGGCAAGGCGCGGTGTTAGTCCCCGCCCGACCAGTGTTGAAGTGACGATCGCCCCCCATCCGCCGCCGCCAGCCGCATCCAGGAACCCGCCGATAGCACCCAACAAAACCATGTGACGCATCGGCTGCCCACTGTCGCTCCGACGTGGCCGCAACGCTTTGATCAGGATAATGCAGCCCATCACCAGAAGGTAGGCACTAACCGTCAGCATGATCACGTCACCGGGAGATATCACAAGGACGTAGGCCCCGGTCGCGCCGCCAAGCATGCCAGAGAAGGCGAGTGCAGCAACAAGGCGCGGACGGATGTTGCCGAGCCGCCAGTGTGAGAGAGCGGAAGCGCTAGTGGTGAATACCTCTGCCACATGAACGCTGGCGCTGGCCGTGGCTGGTCCCACCCCCAGACCCAGCAGCACGCTCATACTGGTCAGGCCATAGGCCATGCCGATGGCGCCGTCCACTAGCTGGGCCAAGAAACCGACCGCGACGAAGAGCAGAAAGTCCTGCATCGCACCCTCCGCCAGTAGAGAGAGCATTCTACTCTGGAGGAAGTCTGTCCGATATCGCGCTTAAAGGCAGGCTAGCAGGAATGAAAAGTGGCGTCCCCGGCAGGATTCGAACCTGCGACCCTCAGATTAGGAATCTGATGCTCTATCCTGCTGAGCTACGGGGACAGCAGCCGGATGGCGGCGGTTATACAAGAAGGCGGCCCGCCACGTCGAGCCTTCTGGTGCGGCATCCTTCCTCGGCGACCGCTCATGAACTGCCCAAGCCAGGCCAGGTCAGGCCGCCCCGCGCCGTCAGTTGCCGGTCAGGCTGTGCAGCGGCACCATGTAATAGAGGCTGAGGACCTCGGTGCCGGGATTGCGGTCGCCGATACCGGCGTTCGAGAGGTGGCTGACGGCAACGCCCAGCCTCGCCTTGTCGTCGAAGATATAGGAAAGCTCGGCCTGGGAGCGGAACTCAAGCTCGCTGCCGAGGTCCTTGCCGTCGCCTTCGCTGTAATAGCCGGGTCCCGAGCTCAAGGTAAGCGCCACATGATTCCCAAGCTTGAAGTCAAGCGCCAGACCGGCGCCCGCCCACACCGAACCGTCACTGGTGACTTCCAATCCCGCGAAGGGCTTCAAGATGTCAAAGAAGCCTTGCCCGTGACGATATTCGATCCGGAAATCGGCCGCCTCGTCGTCGCCCAGATTGAAGTCGTACCAACCCACGCCCAGCGCAAGGAGGGAGGGATCGGACTCCTGCGCCGCCGCCGGTCCCGCAAAGCCGGTTGCACCCAGCAGGCCCGCCAGGGCCGTCGCAATGGTCAGACTCTTAAAGTGTCCCATCTTCCCCCTAGGCTCCTCGTTGTTATTGGTTGCGCTCAAAACCCTACTGAACCCGTGGTGCCTTCACAACCGGGTTTTGAAGGATTCGGTCGCGCCGACCAGCGCGCGGCGGATCCCCGGCTCCAAGGCGGAATGACCCGCATCGTGGATAATCTCCAGCCGCGCTTCGGGCCAGGCGGTCTTCAGGTCGTGTGCCGAGATCGCCGGACAGACGATGTCGTAACGACCCTGAACGATCACAGCGGGAATATCGCGAATGGCGCCGATCCGGTCCAGCAACTGGTTAGGCTCCAGGAAAACGCCATGTATGAAATAGTGGGCCTCCAGACGCGCCAGGGCCAGCGCCTTGGACGCACTGGCAAAGGCGGTAACGGTATCGGCGGAGGGCAACAAGGTCACGCAGCGCCCCTCGTACTGGGCCCAGGCCCGGGCGGCGGGTAGGTGGACAGCCGGGTCAGGGTCGTTCAGGCGGCGATAGTAACTGGCCAGGATGTCGCTCCGCTCAACCGCTTCCAGGGGGGCCATGAAATCGGCCCAGGCCTCGGGGAAAATCTGCTGGATTCCGGTCAGGAACCAATCGATCTCGGGCGCGCGACCCAGGAAGATGCCGCGCAGCACCAGTTCGCTCACCCGCGCGGGCTGCGCCTGGGCGTAGGCCAACGCCAGGGTCGAGCCCCAGGAGCCGCCGAACACCATCCAGCGTTCAATCCCCAGCGTCTCGCGCAGCAACTCGATGTCGGCGATCAGATGCTGTGTCGTGTTGTCCTTGATCTCGGCATAAGGTCGTGACCGACCGGCGCCGCGCTGATCGAACAACACGATCAGGTAGTGCGCCGGGTCGAAGAAACGCCGGTGTTCGGGCCCGCAACCGGCCCCCGGGCCCCCATGCAGGAAGATAACCGGCTTACCCTTCGGGTTGCCGCAAACTTCCCAGTAGATAGAGTGGTGGGTGTCGACCGGCATATATCCCTGGTCATAGGGCTCAATCGACGGAAAGAGGTCTTGTTGCACCTTGTTTGCATCCCTCATCGAAGCTTGCCTCATAGCGTTGGCAAAGCATATCGGGGCCGTAGGGCTTTTGCACCCTTGCAGTGGAGAGGCTATTGGAAAAACCCTGCTTTGGTGACAAGACGGCTGCTGACCCTTTTGTTTGTCGTCGCCCTGGCACAGGCTTCCGATATGACAAGCGCCGCACAGAGCCCGGAGGATGAACTCACACTTCCATCAGACCTGTCTGTCGCTGAATGGGGACGCGTGATCGAGGTGATCGACGGGGATACCCTGGTTCTGGCGACCGGAAAGCAGGTGCGGTTGGTCGGGATTCAGGCCCCCAAGCTGCCACTGGGGCGGCGCGGGTTCACCGCCTGGCCGCTGGCGCCCGAAGCAAAGGTCGCGCTGGAAGTCTTGACCCTGGGACGCGAGGTCGGGCTGGCTGAAGGCGACGGAGCCACACGTGACCGACACGACCGTAGGTTGGCCCATCTGGTAACGCGCGAAGGTCTCTGGATTCAGGGTCGCTTGCTGGAGATGGGATTGGCCCGGGTCTACAGCTTTTCGGACAACCGCGCCGGCGTGGCGCAGATGCTAAGCATCGAGCGGGCGGCGCGGGCCAGCGGCCGGGGTATCTGGAGCCACCCTTTTTACGGGTTGCGCAAGGCCAACGATCACGACGCCCTCTGGCCTCTGATCGATTCCTTTCAAATCATCGCGGGCCGCGTGGCGGCGGTTCACGAAGCCAAGTCGGCGACCTATATCAATTTTGGTGAGGACTGGCGTAGCGACTTCAGTCTTCGCATCGCCTCGGCCGACCGGCGCGCCTTTCGCGACGCGGGCATCGACTTGACGGCACTGGCGGGCAAGCTGGTGCGTGTACGCGGGTGGTTGAGCGCCTATAATGGCCCGTCATTGAAGGTTGACCACCCTGAACAGCTGGAGATTCTAGATTGATGATGTCCCGTATGAGCCCTTCCTTGTCCAAACTGCTCGCAACCGGGTTGCTGCTGGTAACGCTGGCCGCTTGCAGTACCGCGCCCGGCACGGGTCGGAGCATCTTTACCGGCGGCATGTCCTCGGAAGATGAGCTTAATCTGGGGGCGCAGGAACATCCGAAGATGGTTGGCGCATTCGGCGGGCGTTACGACGATCCCGCTCTGCAGGCCTACATCGACAGCATCGGGCAACTTCTGGTCAAAACCTCCGAGACACCGAACGCCACCTTCACTTTCACTCTGCTTGATTCGCCGATCGTCAACGCCTTCGCGCTGCCGGGCGGTTACGTCTATGTGACGCGAGGGCTCGTCGGGCTGGCGGAAAACGAGGCCCAGCTTGCCGGTGTGCTGGCGCATGAAATCGGTCATGTCACGGCCCGACACAGTGCCGAGCGTTATGGCTCGACGGTACTGGCCAGTGTGGGCGTTGCCGCAGTCGGCATCTTGACCGGCAGCGGCGCCGCCGCCAACGCCGGCGGCACGGCAGCCCAACTCGCGCTCTCCAGCTATTCGCGCGGGCAGGAATCCGAAGCCGACGAGCTCGGCATCCGCTACATGTCGCGCGCGGTCTACGACCCGGATGCGATGGCGGGATTCCTGGAGAATTTGCAGGCAAACGACCGATTGGAGGCCACGCTGTCCGGCAAGCCGGAAGCCGCCGACAATTTCAACCTCTTGCAAACCCATCCGCGCACCGCCGACCGGATACGCGAGGCGGCAGCCAGGGCTGGCGGCATCAAAGTTCAAGACCCGATCCAAGCCCGCGACATTTATTACGCAAAAATCGACGGTATGGTTTACGGCGACAGCCGGGCGCAGGGCCTGGTCAGAGGGCAGCGCTTTATCCATCCGGAGCTACGTTTCGCCTTCGAGGTGCCGGCAGGGTTCCGGCTGACCAATACGCCGTCCTCAGTGATTGCAAGGCACCCGGACGGCGCAGCGATCGCCTTTGACAACGCACCAAAGAAGGAAGCGCAGAACACCGAGGTTGGAAATTACCTGTCCCGGGTGTGGGCCGCCAAACTCAATTTGAAGGATTTTGAGCGCATCACCATAAACGGTCTGGCCGCGGCAACCGCGACCAGCCGGATCAACACGCGCCAAGGCCCACGGGACCTGCGGCTTCTGGCTGTCCGCTTGGACAGTGATAGCATTTACCGGTTCCTTTTCTTCACGCCCACCGCGCAGACCGCCGCGTTGGCGAATGACTTGAGGGAAACGACCTACAGCTTCCGCAGGTTGAGCGAAGCCGAAGCCGCGGCAATCCAGCCCTACCGCATCCGTATTCATGAGGTTAGAAAAGGGGAAACCCTGTCCGGACTGGCCGCAACGCTTCCATTTCCAGACCACAGGGAAGACCGGTTGCGCGTGCTAAACGGTCTAGCCGCGGGCGAGCAACTTCTCGTCGGGCAAAAGATCAAGCTGATCGCCGAATACTAGACGGCGATCAAACTTCAATGGAATCCTGCAGCGCGCCTTCGCTATCCAGGCAGGCGGCGATGAGCGGCCCACCAAAGCCGCAGCCAGCATCGAGTGTTGCGCGATGGTCTTCCAGCAATAAGCCCGGATGATCGGCGGCGAAACCCCGAACAACCCGCCGATAATTCCCATAGGGCTCGGAGATGCGCTGAAAACCCTGACCGCCCCACCAGAAGGTGTCCTTCTGGGCGTCCAGCGGACGCTCGGGCGCTATGCCGGCATGGACGAATAATAGGGCGCCGTCGTCGGTGAAGGCAGCGCGCCGGAGGGCGGCGAAAAACTGGTAATGCCCCGGGTGCTTCTGCATTTGCTGGCGAAGCTGGCCGGACCACCGCGTGATGCTAATGACACCGCCACTGGCGGCGCGTTCAGCTTCGGCGCGCGTGCTTGCGTAAGCCTCAATGGTCGCCCCGACGCCCTGCTGCAACATCCATGCCAACACCGACCTGGGGTCGGTTGCGAATTGGAGTTGCAGCATCTTTTGCCACATCTCCTCCTGGCTGCCGCGCAGATAGGCTAGATCGCAGACCAAAGCGCCCGGGCGCGAAAGAAAAAGACGGCGAAACGAAATCGCTTCGTCCAAGGTCTCGCTGACTTGCGACCCGCGGCCGATAAGGTTGCCCAGGTAAACCAACTGATCGCCCGGTTGCAGCTTGTCCGCCAGGATGTCGTGGAGTGCCATCAGGCGCGTTGCCTCGCCGTGGACGCTACCGACCGCCCACACGCGGCGACCGCCCTTGAGCACGGCAAACTTCTGCCGGTTTGTTGTTACAGCCTTTGTCGGGTTAACTTCGACCAACGAGCGCTCCTGATCGAACGAAAAGAGCCGGATGGAGTTTTCTTCCATCCGGCCCGAATCCATCGGGTCCCTCTAGCCTACGGACCCTTGCGCTGCGATCAAGCGCCGTTTAGGCGGCTGACAGCAGCTTTTCCAGTTTTTCTGCTGCCTTGATCTCGTCGATCTTCTCCAGCGCCGCCAATTCGCGGGCAAGACGCTCGACTGCAGCCTGATACATCTGACGTTCGCTATAAGACTGCTCCGGCTGATCGTCGCCACGGTGCAAATCACGCACGACTTCGGCGATGGCCACCGGATCACCCGAGTTGATCTTGGCTTCATACTCCTGCGCGCGACGGCTCCACATGGTCCGCTTCACGCGGCTGCGGCCCTTCAGGGTCTGCAGAGCGGCATCCATCAGCTTGCGGCTGGAAAGCTTACGCAAGCCAGAGTTCTGCGCCTTCGTTACAGGGACCCGAAGCGTCATCCGGTCCTTGTCGAACTTGATCACGATGAGTTCAAGCGAAACGCCTGAAATTTCTTGGGTCTGCACGCAGGTAACCCGACCGACGCCGTGAGTCGGGTAAACCACGTAATCACCGGCGGAAAATTCCATTTCATTGCTCATAATGCGGGGTCTCTTTCGTCCCTCAGTTCTATCCGGACCGAATTGGTTTCGGTCAACCTACAGCGATGACGCAACGGCTTTTGCTGCCGATTAACGCGTCACCAGACCTTTATGGCGCCCCCCATTTAAGGACGGCGCCGGTCCGAATAAACACGATGAATGATACGCAACCGCTGTTCCTCTATGCGCTTGCGCTGCCCAGGGACCGGTTCGCCAGCCCGAACGGACGGAGGGCCATACTTCCGGTTTGTCACTAAACCATCATACCCGTAAACGCGCCGGATTTCAACTGATGCTGCGGCGCAGCATCCAATGGCGCGACGGCTGGGGCTCCGCACCTGCCGGGACTAATCCCCAGCGCTATGTCGATTGATGCGTGGGGGCTGGCTACTTCAACTGCCCTGCCCGGGGTCGGCGCTGAAAAACTTCTCGAACTTATCCTTGGCGTCCCGATAGTCATCCGCGTCCGTCGGCACTTCGCCTTTACGCGTGATGTTGGGCCAGGACTCGCTGTAGTCCTTGTTGAGCTCCAACCATTTCTCGGCTTCAGGATCGCTATCCGGCAAGATTGCCTCCGGCGGGCATTCGGGCTCACAGACGCCGCAGTCGATGCACTCATCGGGGTGGATCACCAGCATATTGGCTCCCTCATAGAAGCAGTCGACGGGACAAACCTCGACGCAATCCATGTATTTGCACTTAATGCAGGCTTCCGTGACGATATAGGTCATTCCCTTACCCTCGGTTTCGGCTGTTGGAGCGTTCGGGATCAACCCTCACGCCGCTGTTTGCATTCCGTAGAACCTGATCCTTCTAGAACATTGCCTTGGCTATTCCAAGATGCCCAATGCGCGCAACGCACGCTTACGCGCCTCACCACTTTCACGGTCAGATACATAAATGAGGCCGGCAATGCGGCGCATCAAGTTCGCCTCATAGTCGTGCAACTCACCATCGGCATAAACGACCTGCCAGAGCATTTCCATCAATCCAAGGCGCTCATCATGGGCGAGCGCATCCTTGATATCGCGGGTGATGCCATACATTTCAACGCTTTGCGCCACATGTCCCCGCGCGGTTTCCAGAAGCGCCTCTGCTTTCACGTTGTCCAGCTTGAATCGCTGACCCAATAGCCGCGCCATGGCCTCCTGTTCCTGCGGCTCCAAGGTGCCGTCCTGCAGGGCCGCATGGGTCAACAAGCAGGCACAGGCCAGCTCCGTCGGCTCAAACGCATTCTCCGGCTCACTAACGGGGGCGCTCGCAAAAATCTTCTTCAGCTTCTGGATCATCGTGCATCTCACCTCTTGGCTTACTCATGCCATGTCTGTTCATGTCATCTCTGACCCAAGAGGTAGCCTCTAGTGTCTTGCACGGCAATAAAGGACCGCCTAGGGTCGGTTTTCATGGCTCGACATTTTCAAGATCGATCAGGTGAGGACAGCGGTAACGTGAAGCTGCACGCGCCCGCCACGAGGCGGAACAGGGATGCAATCTTGGAGGTTTTGCGCCAGGTCCTGCCGCACGAGGGCATTCTGCTGGAAGTGGCCAGCGGCACCGGCGAGCATGCTGCCTGGATGGCGCCTCAACTGCTTCCTCTTGTGTGGCAGCCCAGCGACGCAGACCCGGCGATGCGAGCGTCCATTGCAGCCCATAGCGAGGAAGCCAATAGCCCGAACATCATGCCGCCGTTGAACTTGGAGGTTCACAGCGACCTGTGGCCGCTATCGCGCGCCGATGCGTTGTTCTGCTGCAACCTTCTCCACATCGCACCTTGGACTGCTTGTGAAGCCTTGATGAGCGGTGCTGCGCGGACGTTGTCCCCCGGTGGGCTTCTGGTTATCTATGGCCCTTTCAAGCGGGGCGGGGAACACACCGCGCCCAGCAATGCCGCCTTCGATCGACAGCTGCGGGAAGAAAACGCCGCCTGGGGCGTTCGCGATCTGGAGGCCGTGACTTCGAAGGCGAGCCTAGCCGGATTGGAATTGCGCGACGTCATTGAGATGCCGGCAAACAACCTCTCGTTGGTTTTCACCAGAACCTGAGCAATCTCGTGGGCGCTCGACCCATTGTCCCTGGCTCCATGCCCCCTGGCCCCATGCCCCCTGGTCACGCGCGCCCAAGCCTCCGAGATCACGAAAACGTGAATTAACGGCGCTCAGCCTGCGAACGACACTCGTTAAATTAACGATTGTTCCAAAACCTGCGCGTTCAGGTACACGCAGTCGAATCGCGGGGATCAAATGGTCGAGTTCAAGGTTCATACGCAAGAAACAGCGCCTGACGATGCCAAACCTCTGCTGGAGGGCGCTGCCGGTAGGTTTGGCTTTGTGCCAAATCTGGTCGGCATGATGGCGGAATCGCCGCTTGCCCTGAAGGGGTACTTCACCCTTGGTCAGATGCTTGCAGACGGCTCCAGCTTTTCGCCCGCCGAGCAGCAGATCCTATGGTTGACCATCAGCCGCGCGAACGATTGTCACTACTGTGTGGCGGCACATTCCACCGGCGCGGCAAAAGCAAAGGTCAATGAGGACGTCATTGCTGCGATCCGCAATGAAACCGCGATCGACGACCCCCGCCTGGAGGCATTGAGACAATTTTCCACAAGGATGGTTGCCACGCGCGGGTGGGTGGGAGATGATGCGGCTGAACGCTTCATTGCAGCTGGTTTTGAGAAATCACAAGTCCTGGAGATCATACTTTTCGTTGCGCACAAGTCCATCTCCAACTATGCAAATCATCTAGCCCAAACTCCGGTGGATGCGTCCTTTACACAACGCACCTGGAAAAAGGCTGGTTAGTAAGCGACACGGAAACCGATTGGGAGAGACGGTCGTCCGATGGCACGCCCTATGGCCTTCAACAAGGATGAGGCTCTGGACCAGGCTGTAGGTCTGTTCTGGAACCGCGGATTCGAAGCTACGTCGATTCGAGACCTGACAGCTGAGTTGGGTATCACAGCGACCAGCCTTTACAACGCCTTTGGTGATAAACAGCAGTTGTTCTTGCTAGCCCTTGAACGTTACTGCCAACAACGCCAGTCGGCACAACTCGCGCAGCTGGACCTTGAGCCCTCTCCGCGGAAGGCGGTGGAGTTGCTGTTTCAGCACGCAATCGATGCCTACCTCAGCGACAAGGACCGCCGTGGATGTTTCCTGGCCAACACGGCGCTTGAACGGGCGCCGCATGACCCGGAGGTTGCCGCCGTGGTCCGGCGGGGGTTTGAAGAGGCCGAGAAATTTCTGGCTCGGAAAATCTCGGAGGCGCAAGCAAAGAACGAGATTGGAAACAAGCAGAAGCCAGCGATGCTTGCGCGCGGGATGCTTGCCGCGTTCCTGGGGCTTCGCAGCATGGTGCGGGCTGGCGCCTCCAAGTCCGAACTCCAGTCAGCCCTTTCCGGCGTCCTGAGTGTCCTAGATTAGGGTCCGCTACAAATCTTCCTTTAGTTTGCTGATCTGCCGGCGATCTTTCTTTGTGGGCCGCCCGCTGCCACGGTCCCGTGCGCCACTGGCCAAGGCCCTGTCTGCCGGGAGGCGTGTTTGAGTCTCGGGCGGCGACAAGTCTTCATAAAGCATTTGTGCTTCGCTGGCCGGACCTCGGCGCTCCGCTAAGGCCAGAACCCTAATCACCCGAATATGGTCGCCCTGACGGAAGGTCAGCACCTCGCCGCCCCTTAACAGGTGATGCGCTTTTAGAGTTAAGGTTCCGTCGACGCGCATCCCGCCGGCATGGCACTGCTTCGTCGCCAAACTTCTGGTTTTGAAGAAGCGAGCTCCCCAGAGCCATTTATCCAAGCGTTGGCTTTGTATCGTCATTTGATCACGTCTCAACGTTTGTAGAGTTCAGCCAGCTTTGCAAAGGGAGAGTCCGGATTGATCCCTCTTTGCGACCCTTTGGGCGTTGAATCCCTTTTTCGAAGGCTTTGGCCGCCATCGCTTTTTCTGGATCGCTGGGGACTCTTTTCGTTCACGCCAGCACCGGGCGCGGCGGGTGTTATCTTGCCCGCCTGTCGAGCTTTGCGCTTGACCCCGCGATGCCCTTTTGGGGCGAAGGCCAGCGTTTCCAAACCCCGTGACGGATCCCCAGACATCTGAAAGGACAATGCAGGAAGCAGGCGGGAAAGCGCCTCTCGATCATTGCCGACGATTTCCGTCAATGCTGGTGTCGGACAGAACAAACCTTCCGGCTTCATTCGGTAAAGTGCGGCGCTTAAACGCTCAAGCACGTCCACACGCACGGCCAAAGTCCAACGGCGACCGGCAATTCGGCGCCAGCCACAGGCCAAGAGCAGCGATTCGGCCGCCGGCGAGTCGGACAAGATCTCAGAGGGCGCAGGAAGCGGTGGCAATGGCACTCCCTCCCACAAACTCCAAAGAAGCGCCTTGAGGGATTGCGACTCTGGCTTCAACAGCGCAGGTAGGAACAATGATTCCGCGCCAATGCGCAATCCAGCGGCTTGCAGGGTCTGGCGCTCGCCTCGAACAAGCTTTCGAACCTGCGACGCGACCGTGCGGCGCGGCAGGCAACCCAGCGATTCGACAAGCTGGTAGGCGAGGCCGCGCGCGTTCCCCTTCACATCCGCCTCCGCCAGATCAAACAGCGGACCAAGCCGGTTCCGCAGGAACACCCCGACCCAGCTTTCCAGCCGCTGTCGCATCCGCTCGCGCATACTCCCATCCAGCAGATCGCCTTCGTCGACTTGCACTGCCGGATGCAGCCTGTCCCTGCCTTTGACCAAACGACCGACCACATGTCCGCGCCAGGTGAGGCGCGCTTCGCCGTCCAGCAAGAATGAACCATTGTCATCCTGCTCGAGCTGCAGAACACGGCGCGGCACTTCGTCTGCCAAAACGCGGCGCGCCGCGGACTCAGCAGCCTTACGGTTTTCCGGCCCCAGGTCCTCAGCCGGTTGAAAAGTAAAGCCCACAAGACGGCCTATCGCTTCCCCTTCTAGAACGACCTCGCCGTCCTTTCGTACACCTGCGAGTAAGGCCGACGCCTTCCTTTGACGCCGCAGCAGAGCCGTTCCCTTTCGGTCCACAAACCGCTGGGTCAAGCGTTGGTGAAGGGCGTCGGAAAGGCGGTCCTCGACAGCCCGGGCCCGATCCTGCCAACCCTGACTATCATCCAGCCAGTCGCCCCGGTGTGTAATGAAGGTCCAGACCCGTCCCCGGGCAATGCGTGCCGTTAGGCTATCGATTTCCCCGTCCGTGCGGTCGATCGCCTTGAGCTGGCCCGCGATCCAGTCCTCCGGCAGGCGCCCCGCGCCCTTCAGCAGCGTCTGAAAGATTCTCGCAAGCAGGCGATTGTGCTGATCCGTCAGGGTTTTCTGGAAATCCGGAATCTGGCAGACGTCCCACAGCAACACTATGGTCGCCTCATCGGAAAGCAGGCTGACAACCGCCGGGTCCTTGAGCAGGGCGGCGAGGTGCAATTGATCTTCCGCCTCGCGCGCTCGGTAAAGACCCGCACGACCCGGCAGCGCCTCGAGGCTGCTCAAAAGCCTGGTCACACTGGAAAAATCGAGGCTGCGATTGCGCCAAGCCAAAGAGCGCAATGGGTCGAAGCGATGGCTCTCGACAGCCTCCACCAGCGCCGGGTCCAAGCCGCCTAGCTCAGCCGTTGTTCCAAAAGTGCCGTCACTCATGTGGCGGCCGGCGCGGCCGGCAATCTGCCCAATCTCCGCCGGTGTCAAGCGCCGCATTTCGCGACCGTCGAACTTACCAAGCCGGGCAAAGGCGACGTGGTCAAGATGCAGATTGAGACCCATGCCTATTGCATCGGTTGCTACCAGATAGTCGACCTCCCCCGCTTCGAAGAGAGCAACCTGCGCGTTTCGGGTGCGCGGACTAAGGGCGCCGAGCACCACAGCCGCACCACCCCTCTGGCGGCGTATCAATTCGGCAATCTGGTAAACATCGGCGGCCGAAAAGGCGACGATCGCCGATCGTGGCGGCAGGCGGGTCAGCTTGCGCTCACCCGCATAGGACAGCGTTGAAAAGCGCGGCCGCGAAACGACTTCGGCTTCGGGAACCAAACGCTGAAGCAACGGCTTTATCGTCGATGCGCCCAGAAACATCGTCTCCGCAATGCCGCGCGCATGAAGCAGACGTTCGGTGAAGATGTGACCGCGCTCAGGGTCGCCGCAGAGTTGGATTTCATCGACCGCAAGAAACTCGACCTGCCGATCCGTCGGCATTGATTCGACGGTGCAGAAGAAATACCGGGCACCCTGCGGCAAGATCTTCTCCTCACCCGTAATCAACGCCACTTGGTGCGCCCCACGCAACCTGACCGCGCGATCATAGTTCTCCCGCGCCAGCAAACGCAGAGGAAACCCAATCATTCCGGATCGATGCGCCAGCATGCGTTCGATGGCTAGATGAGTCTTTCCGGTGTTGGTGGGACCAAGCAATGCGGTAATACCGCGACCGCCTGGGGAAAGGTTTGAGGGCTCGGATTCTGTCATAACGCCCAAAGGATCAAGACTTCTCGCTTAGATCGCAAGCCTTGTCGTAAGGCAGATCAACTTATGCGTCCCGGCGCTACGAGAGGAACGAACGCGACCGGAATCAGCTTGCGCGTTCGGAAGCTTCCATCCGATTGCTTGTCTACCGCGCACAGAGTCTGACCGCTCGGAAAAGGCCGCCGCGGGTTGGCAGGCCCCATCGGAAACACAAGCGTCCCCCCAACAGCCAACTGTTCGCCCAATGCAGACGGCATTCTTTCCGCCGCGGCGGCGACGAGGATCGCATCGAATGGCGCTGCTTCCGGCCACCCCTGACGACCGTCGCCCTCCCTTAACACTACATCGGGCGATCCATAGCCAAGCGCTTCGAGCGTTTGCGCGGCAGACCTCGCAAGCGGTGGCACGACCTCAATCGAATAAACGACGGCCCCGGTTTCCGCCAACACGGCTGCCTGATAGCCGCAGCCCGTGCCAATCTCCAGGATACGCTTGCCGGGCCCCGCGCCGCAGAGCGCTGTCATTACAGCAACAATATAGGGCTGAGAAATGGTTTGACCGTGGTCGATGGGTAGCGCCCGGTTTTCATAGGCGTGAGCATTATCGCTCGGCCGAACAAAACAGTGCCGCGGCACGCATGCGATCGCAGTGCGCACAACATCGGGCAAGCGACTAAGGCCAGTCTGTCGGGCGGTTTCCCGCACATCGCCCTCTATCTCGGCCAGTAGGGCTTCCCGTTCACCACGACGCTGGGAAAAGGCCGCCGATCTCAAAACTCCCTCCTTGCATGCGCGGCACAGACCGCACATATCAGCCTCTATCCAACAACCGTATTGCTCGACAACCATAACGCTTTGAGGGAAAGGAAAACATGAGCGAGGAAAAGCTTGCCTTTCAGGCTGAAGTTTCCCGACTTCTGGAGATTGTCGCCGGGGCGCTCTACTCGAACAAAGAGATCTTCCTGCGCGAGTTGATCTCGAACGCCTCCGACGCCTGCGATCGTCTGCGTTACGCAACGCTGACCCAGCCGGAGTTGACGGCGGGGAGCGATCCGCTGGCTATTGAAATACATCCCGACAGTGCGGCCGGCTCGCTCAAGATCTCAGACAACGGCATCGGCATGAATCATGATGACCTGGTTGCCAACCTGGGCACCATCGCGCGTTCCGGCACCGCAGCCTTCATGGCCGGGCTGGAACAGGCCAAGAAGGAGAACGGCCAGGGAGCCGTCAATCTGATCGGTCAGTTCGGCGTTGGTTTCTATTCCAGCTTCATGGTAGCGGACCGTGTCGTCGTGGAGAGCCGAAAGGCCGGTGACGCGCAAGGCTGGCGCTGGGAATCTGACGGCAAGGGTGGCTTTACCGTTGCCGAAAGCGATGTGGCTCCCGAACGTGGCACGACCATCACACTGCACCTGAAAGACGAGGAAAAGGAGTATCTCGACCCCTTGCGTCTGGAGCGCATCGTTCGAGCCTACTCCGATCACATCGCCGTGCCGATCCATTTGCGGGAGCCTGGTAAGGAGGAACCGCGTCAACTAAACAGCGCCTCGGCGCTCTGGACGCGACCCAAGAGTGAAATCACGGACGACCAATACCGCGAGTTCTACCACCACACCGCGCACGCCTTCGACGATCCCTGGATGAAGCTGCATTTCCAGGTCGAGGGGCTGCTGTCGTACGCCGGATTGCTGTTCATTCCCAGCCAACCGCCAGTGGATCTTTTCCATCCCGAACGCCGCCAGCACGTCAAACTTTACGTGAAACGCGTCTTCATAACGGATGATAACGAGGCTTTGCTGCCACCTTATCTCCGATTCCTGCGCGGCATAATTGATTGCGAGGATCTGCCTCTCAACATCTCGCGGGAGATGCTTCAACATTCGCCCGTGCTGTCCAAGATTCGCGGGAGCGTCACCAAGCGTGTGCTCGATGCCCTTGAAGAGAAGGCCGAGAAAAAACCGGATAGCTACAGCGCTTTCTGGGAGACCTTCGGCGGCGTCCTGAAGGAAGGGCTCTACGAAGATCACGCCAACCGGGAGCGGCTTTTGCGCCTCGCCCGTTTCCGCTCGACCCAGGGCGATGGCTGGACCAGCCTTGCCGAGATAAAGGACCGTATGAAGGAAGGCCAGAAAGCCTTTTACTTCATCACAGGAGATTCGGTGGAGACGCTCCGCCAGAGCCCGCAGCTGGAAGGCTTTGCCGCCAAGGACGTGGAGGTCCTGTTGATGGCTGACCCGGTGGACGAGTTCTGGGTGACAGCCGTCGGTGAGGTTTTGGGCCTGCCGCTAAAATCCGTCACCCGCGGCGGTGCGGACCTCTCCGGCATTGCCGGTAAGGAGAAAGAGAACGAGGCGGGTGAAAAATCGGCGACACCCGAGGGCTTCGACGCTCTTCTGGCATTCCTGAAGCTGACCTTGAAGGACGCGGTCAAGGACGTTCGTGCCTCCGAGAGGTTGGAGTCGTCAGCCGTATGTCTGGTCGCCGACGAAGGCGATATGGATATGCATTTGGAACGCTTGTTGCGCCAGCACAAGCAGTTGGATCAGGTGAGCAAGCGGATTCTGGAGATCAACGCCAAGCACCCGGTGATTGAGCGTCTGGCCGCTCGTGTGGCCAGCGACAACGGCGAAGGTGCCGGCGCCGCTGTCGAGGAGGCCGCTTGGCTGTTGCTCGATCAAGCGCGTATCCTGGAAGGCGAGAGCCTGCCCGATCCGGCGAAGTTCGCCCGTCGACTCTCCGACGCCCTGGCGCGAGGACTGGCCTGAAAGCCGCTTTCGAAAACCTACTGGCTGCCGGAACCGACTTCCACTTCCAGCCCCACGCGCCGATGCCAGTCGGCAATTGATTCTTCCGGGTACTCCTGGAAACAGCGGTCTTGGGGCCGGCTGTCCAGGGGCACCCATTCCGGCTTGGAGCCCAGCATCAGGTGTGTGTGTTCCGGCGCGGCAGGCAGCTCGGTGTCGATGGCAGAAGCAAAGGGATGGATCAGGTCCGGCCAGCGCGGGTCCCAAAGCCAAAGACCACTTCCACAACGCTTGCAGAAGCGACGCTCGGCAGGACTTATCTCGGGCGACCCATCGGCGGCAACGCCGACCTGAGCCTGATAAACCGAGATGAACTCTTCACCCTCGACCCGTAGGCTGGCCGCCTGTCCGGAGAGGTTAATCGCATAGCCACCGCCCCCCTGGGTTTTGCGGCAGATCGAGCAATAACAGCGATTGAAGGGATAGGGATGCGCAGATCGCAGGCGGAAATGCACCGCGCCGCAGTGGCAGGACCCTTGTAGCTTCATGGCAACACCTCCCTTAGGTCCGGCGGTTCACCACCGGACGATTTTTGTTCAGGCGCGCGCTTCGCCAACCTCGCTGGCCCGCACCGGGATTTCCAACCGGGACAGCATTTCCTTAGGCACGATCTGCCAGAAATGCCCGACCTCGGCCTCCCAGTCTATCAACAAGCGCTCGGCATAGCGCGACTGAGTTTCGGTGGCGTGGCGTTCGACCAATCCCCTCAGCACCGCTTCGTAATGCGGAACCTCGATGCGCTGCATGATGACACTCTCATCGTTTATGCGGACCGGCAGGACGTTGTCGCGGTCATAGACGAAGGCCATACCGCCGGTCATCCCGGCTGCGAAGTTGTAGCCGACCGAACCCAGGATCACGGCCATACCGCCGGTCATGTATTCGCAGCCGTTGGAGCCGCAACCCTCGATCACCGCCGTCGCGCCGGAGTTGCGGACGCAGAAACGTTCCCCGGCCTGACCGGCAGCGAAGAGCTCCCCGGCCGAGGCGCCGTAAAGAACCGTGTTGCCGATGATCGTATTGCGCTCGGTCTCCAATGGGCTGGAGGCCAACGGTCGCACTACGATAGTGCCGCCGGACAACCCCTTGCCCACGTAATCGTTGGCGTCGCCGAGCACTTCCAGCTTCAGGCCTTGAACGGCCCAGGCTCCGAGTGACTGGCCTGCAGAACCGCGCAGCCGCAGTGTCACGTGGCCGGGTTGCAGTCCGGTCATGCCGAACCGGCGGGTGATGTGGGCGGAAAGCCTGGTCCCGATGGCCCGCTGAACATTGCGGATGTTGTATTGCAATTGGGTCTTCTCGCCATCCCGGAAGAGCTGCTGCGCATCGTTGAGAATCTGCGCGTCCAGGGTGTCGGGAACCTCGTTGCGGCCCTCCATCGTGCAGGTCACCGGCAGATCGTGCGATTCCGCCGTTACCAACAGAGGATTGAGGTCCAGATCGTCCAGGTGTTCCGCGCCCCGGCTCACCTGCTTGAGCAGATCGGTTCGCCCAACAATCTCGTCGAGAGACCGCGCACCCAGGGATGAGAGGATTTCGCGCACTTCCTCGGCAATAAAGGAGAAGAGGTTCACCACCTTCTCGGGGGAGCCGCTGAAGCGTTCGCGCAAGCGCGGATCCTGAGTGCAGACGCCGACCGGACAGGTGTTGGAATGGCACTGACGCACCATGATGCAGCCCATGGCGATCAGCGAAGCCGTGCCGACACCATATTCTTCGGCGCCCAACAAAGCGGCAATAACGACATCGCGCCCGGTCTTGATACCACCGTCCGTACGCAGGCGCACGGTATTGCGCAAACGATTGAGTGTGAGCACCTGGTGTACCTCCGAAAGCCCCATCTCCCAAGGGATTCCAGCGTACTTGATCGAGGTTTGCGGGCTGGCACCGGTGCCGCCGTTATGCCCGGAAATGAGGATTACGTCTGCCTTTGCCTTGGCAACGCCGGCCGCAATCGTTCCGATGCCCGAACGCGCGACCAGTTTTACGCAGACCCGCGCATCCGGATTTATCTGCTTCAGATCGTAAATAAGCTGCGCCAGATCCTCGATCGAATAGATATCGTGGTGCGGTGGTGGCGAAATCAGCATGACGCCCGGCGTCGCATGACGGAGTTTGGCGATCATCTCGGTAACCTTGAAACCAGGAAGCTGGCCGCCTTCACCGGGCTTGGCACCCTGGGCGACCTTGATCTCGATCTCACGGCACTGGTTCAGATACTCGGCTGTTACGCCAAAACGACCTGAGGCTACCTGCTTGATCGCAGAGTTTTCGTTGTCACCGTTAGGGTGCGGCTTGAAGCGCGCCGGGTCTTCGCCGCCTTCACCGGAATCAGACTTCGCCCCGATGCGGTTCATCGCAATGTTCAAAACACCGTGCGCCTCGGGTGACAGGGCGCCCAGCGACATGCCCGGCGTAACGAAACGCTTGCGAATGGACGTGACGGACTCTACCTCCTCCAGCGGCACGGGTTGACGACCTTCATTCTTGAAATCAAGCAAGTCGCGTAGCGACGTCGGCGGCAGTTCCCGCAGACCCTCCGAGAAACGCTTGAAGACGGTGTAGGAATCGCTCGCCACCGCGCTTTGCAGGGTATGCATCAGCTTTCCCTGCCAGCCGTGCGCCTCGCCGCCCCGGCGATAGCGGTAGAAGCCTCCCACCGGCAACGTGACCACATCCTTGCGGAAGGCCAGGGCGTGCATCTCCGCGACCTTCTGCTGAATGCCCGTCAGGCCGATGCCGGAAATGCGGCTGGTCATACCCGGAAAGTATTCGTCCGCTAGGGTACGAGACAGACCGACGGCCTCGAAATTACAGCCGCCGCGATACGATGAAAGAACGGAAATTCCCATTTTGGACATGATCTTCAGCAGACCTTCGTCCATCGCCTTCTTATAGCGCTGCAGAGCATCGCTCAGTGTCATCTCGCCGAACAGACCGCGGCTCAAACGGTCCGCGATCGCCTCTTGTGCGAGGTAGGCATTCACCGTCGTGGCGCCGACACCGATCAAGACGGCGACGTAATGCACGTCAAGGCACTCGCCCGAACGCACGTTGAGCGAGGTGAAGGTGCGCAATTGCTGGCGCAGCAGGTGCGTATGCACCGCTCCGGTCGCCAGGATCATCGGCAGGGCTGCGCGCTCGGCATTCATCGTTTTGTCGGAAAGAATGACATGCTCCTTGCCCGCCCGCACCGCATCCTCGGCTTCCTTGCGGATGCGCGCCAAGGCGTCCGGCAGCGCATGTTCGCCCTCTTTCGGGTCGAAAGTGCAGTCGATCTCAGCGGCGGTTTCGGCCATGTAGCCGCGCATGGCCTCAAACTCGGCATTGGTCAGCACCGGCGTGTCGAGCTGCAGCAGCCGACACTGGGTCTCGTCCTCGTCCAGGATGTTGCCGAGGTTGCCAAGCCGGGTCTTGAGCGTCATCACCGCCCGCTCGCGCAGAGAATCGATAGGTGGGTTGGTCACCTGGCTGAAGTTCTGCCGGAAGAAGTGGTGCAGCCCCCTGTAACGATCCGACAAAACCGCAAGCGGCGTATCGTCGCCCATAGAGCCTACCGCCTCCTTGGCGTCCTCCACCAAGGGATGGAGAATCAACTCCATGTCCTCCATGGTGAGACCGAAGGATAGCTGGCGGCGGCGCAGCTCTTCGCGACTCAATTCCGCACTTTCGCCCTTTGCGGCGCGGCGCACCAAGTCATCGAGCGCCGTTGTGTTCTTGGTCCACTCGCCGAAGGGTCTTTGCCTCGCGAGATAGGCTTTGATGTCGCCTTCCCGATAAAGCTTGCCCAGTTTCAAATCAATCGCCAGCATCTCGCCGGGCCCAATACGGCCCTTTTCGATTACCGTCGCCTCGTCAATGCGAACCATACCGGTTTCAGAGCCCGCAAAAAGCAGCCCATCGCCGGTGAGCGTGTAGCGCAAAGGCCGCAACCCGTTGCGGTCCATTCCGGCTATCGCCCACCGTCCGCCATATCCGCAGATCGCCGCCGGGCCGTCCCATGGTTCCATGACCGCATTGCAGTAACTGAGCAAATCCTTGTGCACCTGCGGCATGGAATCGTCCGGTCGCAGGGCTTCCGGGATCATCATCGTCTTGACCATCGGCAGGTCACGGCCAGCCCTGACCATCAACTCGAAAACGGCATCCAGCGCGGCTGAATCGGAACTGCCCGGTTGGACGACCGGCTTCAGGTCATCAATGGTATCCGCAAAGGCCGGCGCGGCGATGCGGCATTCGTGGGCCTTCATCCAGTTGACGTTGCCCTTGAGCGTGTTGATCTCGCCGTTGTGGGCAAGTACGCGGAAGGGCTGCGCCAGCCACCAAGTCGGAAAAGTGTTGGTCGAATAGCGCTGGTGGAATATTGCAAAGTTCGATTTGAACCGGGCATCTCGAAGATCGGGATAGAAGGTGTCGAGTTGTTCGGCAAGGAACATGCCCTTGTAGATGATCGAGCGGCAGGACAGCGAACAGATATAACACTCCTTGATCGATTCATGGCTCATCGCCCGCTCGATCCGGCGCCGAATCACATAGAGGTCGATATCGAACTGACCGTCCAGCGCCCCCTTGCGGTTCGAGATCATGACCTGCTCGATCTCGGGGCGCGTGGCATTCGCCTTGTCGCCAATCACATCGGTGTTCACCGGCACCTGACGCCAGCCGTAAATCTTGTAGCCGTAATTGAGAATTTCACGCTCCACGATCACACGGCAGCGCTCCTGCGCAGCCTGATCCGTGCGCGGTAGGAAAACCATGCCCACACCGATGGTTTCGCCATGATGCTCGTGTCCTGTGCGGGAAATGTGCTCACGGAAGAAATCTTGCGGAATCTGGATATGAATGCCGGCGCCGTCGCCCGTCTTGCCGTCCGCATCCACCGCGCCCCGGTGCCAAACGGCCTTCAGCGCATCAATGGCAGCCTGAACGACCTCGCGGCGGGGCTTTCCGTCAATGGCGGCAACTAGGCCAACGCCACAGGCATCGTGCTCCTCGGCAGGGTCATAAAGGCCCTGCTCGGACAATACCGTGGCATCCTTTCTCCATTGCTGGACAAACTGCGATCCTTGTTCCGTCGGCCGGTTCACTTCCTGGCTCTGTTCCATCTCTTCTGGTCCCTCCCGGACACTAAGCCGCGGTTCCGGCGGCGGCTGGTACATCTGTAATGGCGACGTGGTTTGGCTGACGGGCAACTCGTTTCAGCCAGGCGCCAAGCGCCGGATATACTGAAAGGTCGAACCCGCCCTCTTCGGCGACATGGCTGTAGGCATAAAGCGCGATATCTGCGATGCCGTATCTGTTACCCACGAAGTAATCCGCGCCGGTTAGGTGCTTCTCCATTACCGCTAGGGCTTGGTAACCCTTTTCCAAACGCTCGGGCAGCATCTTGTGCTGCAACTCGCTCATCTCCGGGAGATGACGCCAGAAGCGGGCAACGGCAATATTCGGCTCGTGGCTGTATTGCTCGAAAAACATCCAGCGCAGCGTTTCATACTCTTCATCCGGCGTCGCCGGGCCGAATGACCGGCCGGCTGGATGGGCGCCTGCCAGATACCACAGGATCGCGTTAGATTCTGAAAGAAAGCGGCCGTCGGGTGTCTCAAGGACCGGAATTTTGCCGAGCGGGTTCTTGGTCAAAAATGTCGGCTGCCGGGTCTCGCCCTTTAGGACATCCAGAGCGTGATACCGATAGTCGATGCGCAACTGCGCCAGCGCCAGACGTACCTTGTAACCGTTGCCTGAGATCGGGTCGTCGTAGAGACGATACATTGCTATCCCATCCCTTCCTGGTTCCTCACGCCGCAACCACTTCGCGACGGCTGGCCTTCCGTTCCAGGAACTTTTGAATCTGTTCAGCCGCATCACGCCCATCACGCACGGCCCAGACCACGAGCGATGCCCCGCGAAGAATATCGCCTGCGGCGAAAACGCCTTCCAGGCTCGTTTCGAAAGTCCTGAAATCCGCCTTGAGCGTGCCCCATTTGGTGACCTGCAATTCGGGAACGTCAAACATCTTTGGGAGGTCTTCCGGGTCAAAACCCAACGCCTTGATCACGAGGTCCGCCTTGATCGTGAACTGTGACCCTTCAACAAGCTGCGGAGTCTGACGTCCGGTCGCGTCGGCCGCGCCCAACCGCACCTTCAGCGCCCGCACGGCGGAAACTTCGCTCTCGCCCAGAAAGGCCTCGGGTGCCGACAGCCACTGGAAATCAATACCCTCATCCTCAGCATTGGCGACCTCGCGCTGCGATCCGGGCATGTTGGCCCGATCACGTCGGTAAAGACAGCTGACCGCTTCGGCGCCTTGACGCACGGCGGTACGCACGCAATCCATCGCCGTATCGCCGCCGCCGATAACAACAACCCGCTTGCCAGCAGCATTGAGGCTACCGTCATCAAAAGCCTGCACCGCGTCACCCAAACACTTGCGGTTCGAGGCGATCAGGTAATCCAATGCCGGGACGATATTGTCCAGACCAATGCCTGGCGCCTTCATGTCCCGCGCCTTGTAAACACCAGTTGCTACCAGAATGGCGTCATGTTTCTCGCGAAGCTCTTCGAACGCGAGCGTCTCTCCGACAGCGCAATCTGTGTGATAGATCACCCCGGCATCGGCGATCAGCTTCGCTCGGCGGGCGACCACATCCTTTTCAAGTTTGAAGCTTGGAATGCCGTAGACCATCAACCCGCCGATGCGGTCGTAGCGATCATATACTTCTACTTTGTAACCCTGGCGTCGCAACTCCTCGGCAGCAGCCAGCCCGGCCGGTCCCGCACCGATGATTCCGACGGACTGCGGCTTTTCTGCCAATGGGCGGACTGGTTTGACCCAACCTTCTTCCCAAGCCGTATCGGTAATGTACTTCTCGATCGATCCGATGGTGACCGTCCCGTGCCCAGCCTTTTCGATCACGCAATTTCCCTCGCACAAGCGGTCCTGGGGGCATATGCGGCCACAGATTTCGGGAAAGTTGTTAGTCTGCTGACTAAGTTCGTAGGCCTCCTGAACCCGGCCTTCCGCCGTCAACTTCAACCAATCGGGAATGTTGTTGTGGAGCGGGCAATGAACCTGACAATAAGGCACGCCGCACTGGGAACAGCGGGCAGCCTGTTCTGCTGCGGCGGCGGGTATGTAATCTTCATAGATCTCATCGAAATCCTGCCTGCGACTATCGGCCTCGCGCTTGTCGGGCATGGATTTTTCGAGATCAACGAAGCGCAGCATCTTGTTTGCCATTCTTGGCCTTCCCCTTTTTGTCGGCGGTGGTCTACACGCCGTCGGCGCGTCAACGGAGCCATCACGAACTCTGCATCTGAGCCCTTTGCGAGCTTGAGTTCGCCGCCCTCGAGTTATCCGTAACTTTGTGGCCTCAAATCAGGCGCTCTGCCTTTCTATAAGGGAAGAAAGTGGTCAAATCCAGGAGAAATCCCTTAATAGGTCATGATTGTTGACTAATTGTTGTTGCCCACATCCCGTCATCAGCGCCTTCAGCGGATCGGCTGACGGAAATTTATCCTATTAGTCCCGTTTTGGTACGTTCTTCCGCCTAGCGAAGCCGTTGGAGGTGGTGTAATCGAATGACCGAACAGCGACTCGGAGCCCGATCCTGGGAACAGCAAAGGGGTTTCTTCCGCGGTCTCGGTATATTTTTACAAGGAAGCGAAAGGTGATCTTTTGCCTATTCTGCATCTCCTGATCCTGGCGCTCGTTCAGGGAATCACAGAGTTTTTGCCAATATCGTCTTCAGGCCATTTGATCCTGGCCTGGGCCGTCTTCGATGCCGAAGGCCTTCCCGGACTGTCTCAGAGCGACGCACATCGCCTCGTCATCGACATTGCGGTCCACGTTGGCACCCTGGGTGCCGTTTGCCTTTACTTCTGGCGCGACCTATCGGGCGCGATAGCAGGGTTCTTCAAGCTGATTGCGGGGGGGCGCGGGCCGATGCCGCGTTTGGCGCTGGCGCTTATCATAGGCACCCTGCCGGTCGTGGTGGTCGGTTTCGTCGCCAAGGACCTCGTTGCCAGTAGCCTACGGAGCATAGAGATCATCGCCTGGACGACTTTCGGGTTCGGCCTGCTTTTGTACTTCGCCGACCGCATCGGTCTGACGGTCAGGCGATTGGAGCACATCACCGTAGTGCAAGCCCTGATCATCGGACTCGCGCAGGTGTTGGCGCTGGTTCCCGGGACCAGCCGATCTGGAATCACGATGACCGCCGCACGATTTCTGGGCTACGAACGGCAAGAGGCAGCGCGCTTCTCCCTCTTGCTGTCCATCCCGACAATCTTGGGGGCCGGCACGCTCGCAGGCCTGGATCTTGCCAAAGCCGAAGATGCGCAACTAACCGCCGATGCCTTGATCGCCGCGGGCCTTTCTTTCGTTATGGCTCTCATTGCAATTGCGGCGATGATGGCTTGGCTGAAGCGCTTCAGCTTTACACCTTTTGTCTGGTATCGCCTTGGCCTCGCGGGCCTGTTGTTCTGGCTGGTCTATGGCAACAGCGGGCTATTGCCAGTGTAGTGGAGCACCGCCAAGCTAGGCGGCGTCGGCCGTCAGGCGACCGCCTTTGCGGTAGCGCAGGAGATACTCGGGAACAATACCTTCTAGCGCCGTCGGCGTGATCCCTAGGTCCGTCAAACCTGCCGCACCTTCGCTGACAACATTGTCGTGGTCGAGTAGCTTAACCTGATCCCGGGTCAGCAAGGGAGCGCCCGGAAGCCTCTCAAGCACGCTCGCCTTGAGGAGCGCCATGTTGCGCGGCAGGGTCACAAGACAACAACGCCGTCCTGTAACCTCCAGAATATAGGCCAACAGCTCCTTGAAGCTGTAGGTTTTCGGCCCCCCTAACTCGTAGAGATTTCCCCGCGCCGCCGGCAACGTCAGCGCCGCCACGACAGCATCCGCCACATCACAAACATAAACCGGCTGAAAGCGCGTTCTGCCGCCGCCGATCAAGGGTAGCGCCGGAGACAACCGCGCCATCACAGCGAAGCGGTTGAAAAAATCGTCCTCTGGGCCATAGACGATCGAGGGCCGTAGAATCGTCGCTTCAGGAAAGGCATCCCGCACCGCCTGCTCGCCCGCCGCCTTGGTCCGGGCATAAGCGGAGGCCGATTGCGCATCAGCCCCTATCGCGGAAACATGGACGAAAGTGCCCACGCCCGCCGCCACCGCCGCGTCGGCAATGAGCTTCGCACCTTCAGCCTGCACGGCCGCAAAGGTTTGAGCACCTTGCTGATAGAGAATGCCTGTGAGGTTGATGACGGCGTCGGCGCCCTCAACGGCGGCCTGCACAGCATTGCCATCTTGAAGAGGGGCCCGCATCGGGACGATCTGCCCAACATTTCCCAAAGGCTTCAGGAAATCGGCGCGACGCGGATTGCGTACGGCAACCCGGACAACCCAACCCTGGTCGGCCAAGCGCTCGACGACATAGCGGCCGATGAAGCCCGATCCGCCGAAGACCGTTACCTGCCGCGTGCCCATTCCTGTACTCCCTGTCCAAACAGTGCCCGGATAACCCTTCGGTTCGCTGTCTCTGGCAAACCAATTCCGTGCGGTGGGTATACAACAGCCGTTCGGGTTAGGAAAAGGCCCTAGGCGCAGCAACCGGCGAGGCGGCGCGCTTATTTACCGAAACAAGGCTTGACAGAAGCGCCGCCCTTGAACATCTTCCTGCCTCGCTAGATGCCCAGGTGGCGGAATTGGTAGACGCGCAGGTTTCAGGTACCTGTGGCCGAAAGGTCGTGGAAGTTCGAGTCTTCTCCTGGGCACCAATTACAAGAGTTCGTCACGCCCCTTCAGGATAGCCCGATTGAGGGGCGTTTTCATTTCGCTATCTCGCTGCGAATGTTAGTCTCTTGACCCTGTTGGGGCTTTGTCGAGGGGGAAACCCGCCCATGTCGGTCACTGTTCACAGCTTCGATATCCCGGAAGGGCTAGACTTCGGAAACAGCCTGGCGGTGGATACGGAAACCCTTGGCTTGAACCTCAATCGTGACAGACTTTGTGTCGTACAGTTGTCTTCGGGCGATGGGACAGCACACCTTGTGCATTTTCCCGAGCCACGATACGACGCTCCGAATCTCAAGAAACTGCTGGGCGACCCTGGCGTAACCAAGATTTTCCACTTTGCGCGCTTTGATCTTGCCGTTCTGCGTCGCGACCTGGGGGTAACCTGCCGACCGGTCTACTGCACCAAGGTTGCCTCTAAGCTCGTGCGTACTTTCACGGACCGCCATGGCCTGCGCGATCTTTGCCGCGATATTCTTGGCGTGGAGATCTCCAAGCAACAGCAGTCATCTGACTGGGGTGCTGCCGAACTGAATGACGCCCAAGTCGCCTATGCGGCCTCTGACGTCCTGCATTTGCATGCCTTGCGGGAACACCTGGACGCGATGTTGCGGCGCGACGATCGCGCGGCGCTCGCGCAAGCCTGTTTCGATTTCCTCCCCTGGCGCGCTGAGCTTGATCTTGCCGGTTGGCCCGACGTGGATGTTTTCGCGCACGCTTGAACGGCATTGGATAACCGAGAAACCGACTTCACGACCCCTCGTTTTTGCAATCAAGCATTGGAATCTACGGCCAACGGCCTAAATCTCGCCTAGCCGCCGTGCTTGGAGTAAGCTGGCGCCAGAACTGCGCAACGGGCAACGTGGCGTCACGGACATCCGAATGCGCAAAAACAATATGACGAACGGAACCAACATGAATAGTGAGCCGCACAATCAAGCGGACAACGGTGATACGGCCGCACGCGAGGGCGATCTGGAAGTAGCCCGCCGCGTGTTACACACGGAATGCGACGGACTGCGCGCCCTTGCCGATTCCCTGGATAGTCATTTTTCGGACGCCGTGGATCTTCTGCATAAACTGAGCGGTCGCCTAGTGGTGACCGGCATGGGTAAGAGCGGCCATATCGGACGCAAGATTGCCGCCACCCTAGCCTCCACGGGGACACCGGCGCTGTTTGTACACCCCGGCGAAGCCAGCCACGGCGATCTTGGCATGATAACCCAGGGTGACGCGGTCCTGGCGCTGTCCAACTCGGGCAACACGGCGGAGCTCACTGACATTATCGCCTTTACGCGGCGGTTCGGCATTCCATTAATTGGCATGACCGCGCGCGCCGATTCCCAGCTTGCCGAACAGTCGGATACCTGTTTGCTGCTTCCCAAGACAGCCGAAGCCTGCCCGATGGGATTGGCGCCGACGACATCGACAACCTTGATGCTGGCGCTGGGCGATGCCTTGGCGGTCGCGCTACTTGACCGACGGGGTTTCTCGGCGGATGACTTCCATGTTCTGCATCCGGGCGGAAGCCTGGGCCGTAAGTTGGTGCGTGTCGTCGACATCATGCATGGTCCCGAAGAGTTGCCGCTTTGCAACCGCGACACCCCCATGAGCGAGGCGATCGTGACCATGACCACGAAGACTTTTGGTTGTATCGGCGTCGTCGACGATGCCGGGCGTCTCACAGGCATCATTACCGACGGCGACCTGCGCCGCCATATGGGCGATGCGCTGTTATCGCAAGCCGCCGGTGCGGTGATGACAGCCGCGCCCAAGACCATCCGCAAGGAGGCGCTTGCCGCAGAAGCGCTGGGCGTGATGAACCGCGGATTGATTACCAGCCTGTTCGTGGTGGGCGACGATCGTCCCATCGGTATCGTGCGCATGCATGACTGCTTGCGCGCAGGCGTCGCCTGACAACTAAGCCGCCACTCAAAGCCCGGTGGTTCATAGTAAGGAGCATCAGCGAGACTTGGCCGAAACCGCCAACAGATTTCCTGTTAATAGCCGAGTTGGCGCGAACCAGTCGGACGCGCACTCGGCGCCGCGACGCCATGCGCCCGGCAACCGTTACAGCTCTTTCGTCATCTTCATGAAGCTGGCCCTGCCGATCGTCGCCGTCGGCCTGGTTTTGCTCATTGTTGTCTGGCCACAGTTCTGGGATTCCGATTCTCGCTTTACCCTTCCGTCGATAAGGATAACCGCGGACGATCTCAATAGCCGCCAGATGATCAATCCGCAGTACCAGGGCTTCGACAAGGAGAATCGACCCTTCAGTGTCACCGCGGATTTGGCAACCCAGAAGCCGGATAACGACGAGGTTGTCGACCTCGACAATCCCAAAGCGGAGCTGATGCTTGAGAACGGCAAGTGGGTCACCATTGATGCGCAAAGCGGTGTCTACAACCAAAGCCGGCAAACCATGGATCTCAAAGGCCGGGTGAATCTCAACCACGAAGACGATTTCGTCATGACGACCGAGGAGGTGTCGGTTGGGATCAAAGCTGGTACAGCTTTTAGTAACTCGCCCGTGGAAGGCCATGGCCCGGATGGTAACTTGACGGGAGAGGGGTTTAGACTGCTGGATGAGGGCGCGCGTATTTTCCTGCTGGGGAAGAGCCGTGTGATTCTCTATGACACTGGGGAGAGCGAGAAAAAATGACTGGCCCACTTCGGACTGCCTGGGGACTTTTGATAGGCCTGTTGCTCCTGACGGCCGGCGATGCGCTTGCACAGAGCTTTGGGCTGGGCGGCCAGAGCGGCCCTCTGGAAATCACCGCCGATCAAGGCATTGAGTGGAACCGCGACCAAAAGCAGTATATCGCCCGCGGCAACGCGCGCGCGGCGCAAGGCAGCACCGAGGTTCGAGCCGACGAACTGATCGCCTACTATCAGGCGAGCGACGATAAAACGGTTCAGGTCGCGAGCCAGATCTATCGTATCGAGGCGCGCGGCAACGTGCGTATTACGACGGACCGCGAACAGGTCAAGGGCGACAGAGCCGTCTACGACCTGAAGAAGGACAGCATCATCATATCCGGGTCGGACGTTTCCCTGAAGACAGAGAGCGAGTTGATCACGGCCACGGAGAGCCTGGAATACGACGAGGCCAACAAAATTGCCGTTGCTCGTGGCGACGCAACAGTGGTGAGGGGAGATCAGCGGGTCGCCGCGGACCTGTTACGGGCTTTCCTGGTCGAAGCCAGCGAGCATGGCAAGGAAGGCAAGGATCTGGTGATCGACCGTGTAGAGGCAGAGGGCGACGTCAGAGTCTCTACACCGAAGGATTTCGCGCGCGGCGATAGCGGCGTATATTACGCGCGCAATGAGCTTGCCACACTCGAGGGGAATGTTCGGATTACCAGCGACGGCAACCAGTTGAACGGGGGCTTCGCCGAGGTCAATCTGGCAACCGGGGTAAGCAAACTCAAAGGCTCGGCCAGTGGCTCCGGCCAGGTTCGGGGTCTGTTGATTCCGGGTTCCGCCCCCAGCGGGACTCAGTAAACTGAGCGCCGGCCGGGCACCCTGTGCTTGCCTGTGCCCTTGAGGTTATAAAATTGGCCCGGCGGGCCGGGTAAAAAAGAACGGGATAACGAATGACGGACAGGCACGAGAGTCCCGCAGGCAAGGCCGGCAACGGCGCGGAGGCACCAGAAGCGCGCGCCGCAGAGATTGGATCGCGGGTTGGATCGGAGGTCGGGTCCGGCCTCGAAGCCGTCAACATCGGAAAAAGCTACAAGAAACGCCCCGTTCTACGCGACGTTTCCGTTTCGCTGCGCCGCGGCGAGGCGGTTGGCCTGCTGGGCCCAAACGGCGCCGGCAAGACAACATGTTTTTACATCATCACCGGATTGATCACGGCGGACAGTGGCTGGGTGATGTTGGACGGCTTGGATATCAGCACCTTGCCGATGTATCGCCGCGCCCGGCTAGGCGTGGGCTACCTGCCTCAGGAGGCGTCTATTTTCCGTGGCCTGACGGTGGAGCAGAACATCCGGTCGGTGCTTGAAGTCGTCGAACCCAGTCGCGACCTTCGGGAGGCTAGGTTGGAGGAGTTGCTTGCCGAATTCTCGATCACTCATTTGCGTCGGACCTCCGCGCTGGCCCTCTCGGGCGGTGAGCGACGCCGCGTTGAGATCGCTCGCGCGCTGGCGTCCAACCCGGAGTTCATTCTGCTCGACGAACCCCTTGCGGGCATCGACCCCATCGCGGTCAACGATATACGAGAGCTTGTGTTGCACCTCAAAGACCGCGGTATCGGCGTCCTGATTACCGATCACAATGTCCGGGAAACACTCGGCACGGTCGACCGGGCCTACATCATCCACGAAGGGCAGGTCCTTATGGAAGGCGCGCCCGAGGAGATCGTGGCACACGAGGATGTGCGACGCGTCTACCTGGGTGACCGCTTCAGCCTCTGATCGGAATGGCGACGCGCCAATCCCTTTCACTCACCCAAGGCCAGCGTCAGCAGCTTGCAATGACGCCCCGCATGCGCCAATCGGTCGAATTGCTGCGCATGAACAACCTCGAGATCGCTGGTTTTGTCGCGGCCCAAGTTGAGGGGAACCCCTTTCTCCGCCAGGCTCTGCCAAAACGATCAAGCGGCGGCGGTACACGTCGGGAATCGTGGGGTGGGCAGACGCAAGATACCTCCAACTGGCAAGATAATGCTGCCGACACGCCTACGCTCTACGGCCACCTGACCCAACAGATCAGGCTTTCGTTCAGCGAACCACGGGATAGCGCCATAGCGTTTCACCTTATGACGCTCCTGGATGAACGCGGGTACCTGATGCCGGACTGGCGGGACACGTCGACCCATCTTTCTTGCACCCCAAAGCACGTAGAAAGTGTATTAAGCCGCCTGCAAAAACTAGAACCAACCGGTATTTTCGCACGCGATCTGGGTGAGTGCCTACGCCTTCAATGGCAGGAGCGGGACGACTGGTCGCCAGCCGCCGATAGATTGCTGGATAACCTTTCCCTCCTGGCGAAACGCGATTACATGGCCCTGGAAAAAACTTGCGGCCTCGATACTTCGGCGCTGAAGCCACTCGTCACGGCGCTTCGGCGCTTGAACCCGAAACCCTTGAGTGATTTTGAGCCGCCGCAGCGCTTTACGCCGCCGCCTGATCTATTGGTGGAACGGCTCAACGGAGTTTGGCAGATCAGGGTGAATGACGCCGTATTGCCGCGCGTGCTGCTTGACGAAAGCTACGTACGCGAGATCAGAAGCGCGGCGCAGCGACGCCGGGACAAGGACTATCTAGCCGAGCGCTTGCGCCATGCCCGATGGCTGACCCGCGCGCTGGATCAGCGAATGCGGACGCTGATGCGCGTCGCGGAAGCTATCTTCCAACGGCAAGCCCTCTTCCTGGATCAAGGCCCTGAGGTCCTCCAACCCTTGACCTTGAAGGAGATTGCCGGTGTCCTCGCGCTTCACCAATCAACCGTCAGCCGCTCCGTCGCCGACAAAACCGTTGAGACACCGCGGGGATTGTTCGATCTCCGCTTCTTTTTCTCCGCACGGCTAAAAAGCGAGGGTGAGACGATCTCAGCGACGGCAGTCCGGGCGCGGCTAAGGCGATTGGTCGAGGAGGAACGACCCGATAGCGTTCTTTCTGATGCCGCCATCACCGAGCACTTGTGTGCTGACGGTATCTTGATCTCACGGCGTACCGTTGCCAAATATCGAGAGTTACTGCGGATTCCAAGCGCGCCCCAGCGGCGAAGGGAGAAGAGGATGAGAACAACTCAATCGTAAAGAATCGAGCACTGTGGCTTGACCAGAGGGGCCAGTCAGCGCTTAGTATTGACTCATCGAAAGGTCGCCCCTATGTTCGCGGCCTCGTTTGGAGGGGGAGCATTGGAACCCTCATTTGCTGAGAGCCAAACACCACAATCCGGAAACGTCATGCAAGTCTCTGTACAGGGCCGTCATGTCGATGTGAGCGATGCTTTTCGCAAGCACGTCGAGGAGGCGCTAGACACTATTCTCGACAAGTACTTCGGTGATGCAATCGAAGCTGCGGTGACCATCTCCCGCGAGGCACACCTCTTCAAGGTGACCATCTCCGCGCATATTGGTCACGAGGTCGATGCGATCGGTACGGCCGAGGCTGATCAGCCTTACGCCGCCTTCGATGCGGCGGCTGAGCACTTGGCCAAACGCCTGCGGCGCCACAAACGGCGGCTGCGCGACCATCGTCGAACGGATCGCGAAGCAACGGAAACGCTGCAGGCGCAGCACTACATTCTTCTTGGCGACGAGGCCGAGGAGTCTATCGGAAAGAACGGCAGCGACGAGGTGGCAGAGGATTTGCCGCTGGTTGTCGCCGAAATGACGACGGAAGTTCCGACCTTGACCGTGAGTCAGGCGGTAATGCGTTTGGATCTGGGTGATTTGGGCGCTCTTTTATTCCGCAACAGCAGCCATGGGGGTCTGAATATGGTCCACCGCCGTGAAGACGGAAACATCGGATGGATCGACCCACAGGGAAATGGCTCGAAATAACCTTTATAGCAAAGGCGCGAACCATGGAGCTCACTGAGCTGATTGGCCCCGATAGTGTAATCTGCAACCTGCGCGTGAGCAGCAAAAAGCAAGCCCTGCAAGAGCTTGCAAAACGCGCGGCACAGCTTACAGGGCGCCCCGAACGGGCGATTTTTGAAGTTTTGACAGAACGTGAGCGCTTAGGGACAACGGGCGTCGGAAACGGCATTGCCATCCCGCATGGCAAGCTTCCCGATCTCGATCGTCTTTACGCTTTGTTCGCCAGATTGGAGCAGCCGATCGACTTCGATTCCATCGATGAACAGCCTGTCGATCTGATCTGTGTGTTGCTCGCACCGGAAACCGCTGGCGCCGATCACTTGAAGGCCCTCGCCAGAGTCAGCCGGATCTTACGCGACAGGGGCACTTGCGAGAAGATGCGTGGAGCCGATTCCAGTGATGGCCTTTTCGCGATCCTGTCGCAGCCCGAAGGCAGCGAAGCCGCCTAGCTTCGTCAACGCCGGTAGCAGCACGAAAAGATCGCGTCCCGGTTTAGCCCTAAGCGGGCCTTCTTGACGACACACACGCCTGCCAACCTTGCGCCCTTTCCAAAGGACGCAAGGCAGGTTTATCCATGAAATGGCGTCGAGACTATGATGTGATTGTTGTTGGCGCCAGCTTCGCCGGGCTATCGGCCGCCCGGGCGTTGGCTCAACGTGGGCAGCAGGTAGCCGTTCTCGAAAAGCAGAAGGAACCGGGTGCGCGACCTCACACCACAGGAATTCTGGTGAAGGAGGCCGCTGAACTGCTGTGCCCGCCCGCACCGCTGGTTCATAAGATTCACGACGTTCTTCTCTATGCCCCCAGCATGAAGCGACTGGCGCTATCTGCACCGGGCTACTACTTCCTGACCACCGAAACCGGCGCCCTGTTACGCTGGATGGCCCAGCGCACCCGGGACGGCGGGGTTGATATTATTCCCGGCCGCGTGTTCGAAACTGCGCGATACCAACGCGGCGGCCTGCTTGTTGAAGGCGAAATACCGCTTACCTGCCGTTATCTTATAGGGGCCGACGGCGCCCGCTCGCAGGTTGCCAAAGCCTTCGGCCTCGCTCGGAACCGCCGCTGGCTCACCGGCATGGAGCTTCATGTATCTGGCCTGAGCGGCATCGGTGATGATGCTCTCCATTGCTTTCTGGACCGCCGGCTAGCGCCAGGATACATCGCCTGGGCCGTACCCGGTGTGGGCGGCGTCACGCAAGTGGGAATGGCCTTTCGCGATCCACGGGGGCAACGGCCGCGAGACCGTTGGGGTCTTATCATGAAAAAGCTTGAGAGCCTTGCCGATGTTTCACAAGCCAAGACCGTGGGCCGCCGCGCCGGTATCATTCCAACTGGCGGCCCCATTTCGCCTTTCGCGGCAAAACAAGTCATGCTGATCGGCGACGCGGCGGGCTGGGTGTCGCCGCTCACGGGAGGCGGTATACATCTCGCCTTAGACAGCGGGCGGCAAGCCGGAATGGCGGTCGCCGATTACCTCGAAGATGGAGGGCTCGAGCCGTCACGCATAATGGCGCGGCGCCTATCCAATTTTACCTTCAAACGCCTTTTGCGTCTCATTGCAGACCGGGCACCGCCTGATCTGGCGCAGAATCTACTGCTCGAAACGCCGCCGTTCGTTTGGCTGGCGCGGCAAATCTATTTTCACAAGCGCCTGGGATTGCCGAAGCTTACCGGACTGGGATCCTTTCTCGATCCAGTCAGTGAACGCTAACCGGCTCCAGTTCGTTCTCCCGAATTGCCAAGGACGCCGCTTCGCGCGTGGGTACAAGACCAACCATTTCGCCATTGGCGGAGTGAATGGCAACCAACGGCTGCCCTTCGACCACCACCGGCTTCATGTAAGCAATAAACTCAAGCCCAAGGGTGGCAAGCTCGTGCTGCGACATGGTTGGCTTGGATTCCGATTGCATTCTCATATCTCACGCTCCTTTTCTAGCCGTCTTCGTGAGCGCTCGCTCATTCCGCTGCCTTGCCTGTGATCGTCTGCGGCTTGGTCTTCGGATTCGACTTGATTTCGATGGTTTTGACCTCGGGCTCGCTCAATGGGCGCAACAGTTCTACGTGCAACAACCCGCTATCGAGCGTGGCGCCCGTAACCTCTATCCCCTCGGCCAGAACAAAATTGCGTTGGAACTGCCTGGCGGCAATGCCTCGATGCAGATAGATGCGCTCCTGGTCATCTGATTGCTTTCCACGGATCACAAGCTGTTTGTCCTCTATCTGGACTGACAGTTCATCCGGCTGGAATCCGGCAACGGCCAGCGTTATGCGAAGTCGATGTTCGCCAACCTGTTCTACGTTGTAGGGCGGATACCCGTCCCCGGCCGCCTTGCTGATGCGGTCCAGTGTGCGCTCGAACTCGTCGAATCCCAGCAACAACGGGCTATTAAATAAGGATAAGCGCGACATAGTCTAAAATCCTCCTCCGCATGAGCAAGGATGTGGGTCCAATCGGCTCTGACGATTATGGCGACGCACCAGCGTCCGCTACGCAGCAACCGATTGTCACCCCATACCGGCGGTGACTAATAAAAGATGGTGAAGCCGGTTAAACGGGTCAAGGTCCGATCCGATTGCCCTCAAATTGGCATTGTTAAGCTTTTGTTAGAAATCTTGGACTAATTCTATAGATCGGCAAAAACCCATCAGAATTAGGGGGTGGGGGCCGGCAAATAGAGGAGCCAGAGCAAGCCGTGATCGTGCTTACTGGACGTCAGGATAGCCGTAAGCGAGCCCGGATGGCGGAAGTGGCCACCGCGCGACGGCCATTTCTTTACCTGATCGTAGGTATGTTTACGGTAATTGCGGCCTGGGGTTACGTCGCGTCGCTGCAATCGAGCCTGCAGGCCCCTTGGACCACGGACTTTATGCGCCTTACCCTGGCCAGCACACAGATGCTTGCCGGTCAGGACCCTTACAGCGCCCCCCTGGCCGAAGCAGAGTACCTCCAACAAATCACCAGCATCTCGCGCACGACAGCCGGTCGGCATGAGACCTTGGAATCTCCAACGGTGCTCCTGCTCCTAGCGCCTTTCGCACACCTTGAGGCGGCGACGGCATTCCTGATCTGGGTCGCCATTTCCGTTCTGGCGGGCATAGCGAGCTTATTGCTGATTGAAGAGCGTCTCGGGGGATTTCATACCGATACCAACCTACAAGCCGGGCCGCACCGCTTTGCGTTGTTGCTCTCGGCGACGATTTTCTTCTATCCAACGTGGGTATCCCTGGTCATCGGACAAACTGGTTTCGTCACCCTGCTGTTCTTGACGCTGGGTTGGGGCTGGGCCCGCGATGGCCGCGACGAGCGTGCTGGATTTGCGCTCGGTCTAGCCGTATCGCTAATGCCCGCACTCATTGTCCTTGCATTCTATCTGCTTTCACTAGGTCGCCTGCGCATCCTGGCAACCGCGATACTGGCCACGCTTGTTGGGCTGTTTATCCCTGCCGTCATCATCGATATCGCCGTGCTGCAGGGTTATTTTACGGCACTCGGAGCGGTGAACTGGTTTGGGGCGGGTTGGAACGGGTCCTTGGTGGGCTTTCTAGCGCCCCTATTTGGAAACTCCGCCAACGCGCCGCTGATTGAGGCCGCCTGGTTGACGCCATTACTGATCCTCGCCGCAACAATCTTTGCCCTTCGGGCCTTGTGGAAGTTCGGCCGCATGGTCACTTCGATCGAACAGAAACTTGGTACGGAGCGCGCGAAACCCATCTTCGACCAAGGTTTCGCGCTGTGCCTACCTTTGGCGCTTTTATTGTCGCCGCTCGGATGGCTCCATAATTTCGTTCTCCTGCTACCGGCTTTCTGTATCGGTTTGGAGGCCTGCGCCCGCCGACCGCGCGATTGGCGCTGGCGAGAGCGTATCCTGCTTGCCTGGATACTTTGTGCGATGCCCTACCCTGTGCTGCGCGCTGAAAACAACGACAGCCTGATCCAGTGGTTCGGCTATCCGGCATTCGACACCTACGCCCTGATCATCCTTGCAGTGACGATCGCTGGGCTGTGTCAACGCGAAGCCTCGGCTTTGCTTCGTCGCAGCCGGCATCTGTCCAAGAGCAAAGAACTTGAACCGCCCTCGTCACAGGATACTGGCGCCGCAGATCAGAGTGATGAGCAAAGCAGTGATGACGAAATCATAGAATCCGATGGCCGGGATACGCGAGGTGCGACGCCTCCAACGTCCGGCAAGTTGGCATTGCCATAACCCACCGAGCAATCCGGCCGTGCGCCCGGAGCGTTTCAGAGACAACAAAACCCCCGGGTTTGGCCCGGGGGTTTTGATGGTGGAGCTGGACGGGATCGAACCGACGACCTCTACAATGCCATTGTAGCGCTCTCCCAACTGAGCTACAGCCCCCTATGGTTCACGCCTGCGAACCGGGGGTCCACAGGTTGGGAGAAACGGAAACTAGTGGGCGTGAGGCCGCACTTCAAGCGAAAAAATTCCGGCGAGCGTCTGCGGGCTCATCGTTCCTCTTTCTCATCATCCAGGTCAATGTCCAGATCATCTTCGAGGTCGCCGTCGTCGAGTTCGTCGGCGTCAGCCAAAAGGTCGTCGTCGTCGAGATCGCCATCATCCAGCTCGTCGTCTTCGTCATCGACCGGATCTTCGGCGTCCAGGGTCGGTTTCACCTTACCGCCGCCCTCGACATCATCCTCGTCCTCGTCCGCGATATCGTCGTCGAGCTCTTCTTCCGCGAGCTCATCCAAAGAAAGGTCGCCTTCGTCCTCGTCATCCTCGAGATCATCGATCTCATCCGATTCTTCGTCGTCGAGATCCTTCACCTTCGGTTTTGCCTTCGGTTTCGGGGGTGTCGACGGCTTGACTCTGCGCGCGCGCAAGAACGCGTCGGGATCAAACTCCGTTTCACATTTGGGGCAGACGATTGGCGTCTTGCTGAAGTCGTAGTATTTGGTGCCACACGACTGACACACTCGCTTGGTTCCCCAATCTGCTTTCGCCACGAGGATACCCTCCTTAACTCAGTCTCTTTTGAACGCTCCCGACACGGCTTGGCCGGCATTCGCTGCCAGCGGTTTTACGCCCCGGATAGTTTGGCCAATTGCCATGATCTCCGTCGGCTGTCAAAAGATAAATCCATCCTTCCGCACAACCTGTCGCGGGCAGCTTGTCGGATTGGCGTTTTCCGGGTACAGCTTGCCGGCCAGAGGTCGGGAGCGCGGTAGCGCTTAAATCAAGGCTTTAGACGGCCCATCCTTTCCATGAATGCGGCGGGGACGCCTGCCAGGAAGGCTTGACGGGAAATGACGATGTTGAACGCGGCGCCTGCAGGAGCTTTGAAGGGTGACGCACGTGTGCCGGGTGACAAATCAATATCACACCGGGCGCTAATGCTGGGTGGCTTGGCTCTGGGGGAAACCACGGTGACAGGCCTGCTCGAAGGCGAGGACGTCATGGCGACAGCGGCGGCCATGCGTGAACTGGGTGCGATGGTCGAGCGGCAAGCCGATGGTAGCTGGCGCATTCTGGGTAGGGGCGTGGGATCCTTGCGTGAGCCTTCGAGTGTGTTGGATCTCGGCAATTCAGGCACGTCGGCGCGGTTGTTATCCGGCATCCTTGCAAGCCATCCACTGACCGCCGTCGTCACCGGGGACGCGTCTCTTTGCAAGCGGCCCATGGGGCGCGTCATCGAGCCGCTGCGGGCTATGGGCGGCGAATTCCAAACGCGCGAAGGCGGCAGACTGCCGATGACGGTGATCGGTAGCGACGCCTTGATTCCGGTGGAATACACGCTTCCCGTACCCTCGGCACAAGTCAAATCGGCAATTTTGTTCGCGGGTCTGAATACTGCAGGTAACACCAGCGTCATCGAAACCACGCCGACGCGCGATCACAGCGAGCGTATGCTGCGCGCCTTCGGCGCCGAGCTTACCGTTGAGCCAAGTGATAACGGGACCCGAATCACGCTCGTCGGTCAGGCGGAGTTGAAAGGCTGTTCTGTGGCGGTGCCTGCGGATCCTTCCTCCGCCGCCTTTCCTTTGGTGGCAGCCCTTTTACTCCCAGGGTCGGAAGTGCGGCTGCCGAGCGTCGGCATGAATCCGCAGCGCATCGGCCTGATCGAGGTTCTTCGTGAAATGGGCGGCGACATCACTATCGAGAATCTGCGTGATGCGGCTGGAGAGCCGGTGGCCGACCTGCTGGTCCGCGCCTCCAAGCTACAAGGAATTTGCGTTCCTGCCGAAAGGGCCGCGTCCATGATTGACGAGTACCCTATCCTGGCAGTTGCCGCCGCTGCCGCCGAGGGACGTACGGAGATGCAGGGGCTGGGCGAACTGCGGGTCAAGGAAAGCGACCGCCTGGCTGTCATGGCGCGCGGCCTGGAGGCCTGCGGCGTTACGACGGAAGAGGGCGAGGACTGGCTCACGGTCGTCGGGACCGGTGGGTCCGTGACCGGCGGCGCCCTTATCGAAGCGGAACTCGATCACCGTATCGCCATGAGCTTTCTCGTGCTTGGGTCAATCAGTGAAAAAGGGGTCCGTATCGACGATGGATCGCCAATCGACACCTCCTTTCCCGGGTTCGTTGATCTGATGAACAATCTCGGCGCCCGGATCACCACGGGAGCTCCCTGATGATCGTCGCGGTTGATGGTCCGTCCGGTGCGGGCAAGGGCACCTTGGCGCGGCGGCTTGCCGAACGATTGAACTTTGCCTATCTCGATACCGGCGCGCTCTATCGCGCTGTCGCTTCGCGTGTGTTGAGCGAAGGCGGTAATCCAGCAGACGAGAAGACCGCTACGGCCGTCGCTCGTGCTTTGGTTCCCGCGGATATGACACGCGCGGACCTACGCAGCGAAACCACGTCGCAAGGCGCCAGTAAAGTCGCGGCTCTTATTCCCGTGCGCCAAGCTCTGCTCGACTTTCAACGAAGCTTCGCCACCCGGCCGCCAGGGAACAAGGAAGGTGCGGTTTTAGATGGCCGGGACATTGGCACGGTGGTCTGCCCGGAGGCCGAAGCCAAGCTTTTCCTGACGGCGAGCGCAGAAGAACGTGCGCGCCGACGCCATAAAGAGTTGCTAGATCGCGGCGAGAAGGCTATATACGCCCGCGTTCTGGAAGAAATGCATGAACGCGACCGCCGGGATAGCGAAAGATCCGCTGCTCCGCTTGTCGCAGCCGAAGATGCCGTTCTTCTTGATACGACCGATCTCAGCATAGAGGCCGTTTTTGAAAAGGCTCTTGCTGTTGTGCTCTCGCGCATGGAACCCCGCGAGCCGGCACGAAGAACATAGGAAAGGGTTCCGTAACGCGTTAGCTGTTCGATCGACCGCCCGACCGTTCCCCCCGCAAAAGCCTTTGCGGGAACGAAGCCGGGAAGACCGCCGGAAAAACCGGTAGGCCCGAATAGTTGCGATTTGTTCCAAAAGGAGCCATTTCACAATGGCCAACACTGCAAGCGACACCTCCAAAAAAGAAGATTTTGCAGCACTGCTCAACGAGAGCCTCGGTGAGACCGAGCGCCTGGAAGGCAGCGTGCTGCGCGGGACCGTCATTTCCATCGAAGGCGACGACGTTCTGGTTGACGTCGGCCTGAAATCGGAAGGCCGGGTCGCGCTCAAGGAATTCAGCAGCCCCGGAAAGCAGGCCGAGTTAAAGCCTGGCGACGAGGTCGAGGTTTATCTCGAACGCATGGAAAACCGCAACGGTGAAGCCATGCTGAGTCGCGAGAAGGCCCGCCGGGAAGAGTCATGGAACCAACTCGAGAAGGCTTTTGAGGCCGCCGAGCGCGTCACCGGCGCAATCTTTGGCCGGGTCAAGGGCGGTTTCACCGTCGACCTGGGCGGCGCCGTGGCGTTTTTGCCTGGCAGCCAAGTCGATATCCGCCCGGTGCGCGATGTCGGCCCTCTAATGGGCACGCCGCAACCGTTCCAGATTCTCAAGATGGACCGCAGCCGCGGCAATATCGTGGTGTCACGCCGCGCCGTGTTGGAAGAGACCCGCGCCGAGCAGCGCGCCGAGGTCGTTTCCAATCTTCAGGAAGGCCAGGTCCTGCAGGGCGTGGTCAAGAACATCACCGACTACGGCGCCTTCGTTGATCTGGGCGGCGTCGACGGTCTGTTGCACGTCACGGATATTTCCTGGAAGCGTATCAACCATCCTTCCGAGGTCCTGGCCATTGGCCAGTCCGTCGATGTTCAGGTCATTCGCTTCAATTCCGAAACACAGCGTATCAGCTTGGGCATGAAGCAGCTTGAGGCTGATCCCTGGGAAGGCGTCGCCGCGAAGTACCCGGTCGGAACGAAGTTCGTCGGCCGCGTCACGAACATCACCGACTACGGTGCCTTTGTGGAGCTGGAACCCGGAATCGAGGGTCTTGTGCACGTCTCCGAGATGAGCTGGACCAAGAAGAATATCCACCCAGGCAAGATCGTTTCCACCTCGCAGGAGGTCGAAGTGATGGTGCTTGACGTGGACGAGCAGAAGCGCCGTATCAGCCTTGGCCTGAAGCAAACCATGGACAATCCATGGGAGTCCTTCCAGGACAACTTCCCGGTCGGCACGGAACTCGAAGGCGAGATCAAGAACATCACCGAGTTCGGTTTGTTCGTGGGCCTTCCCGGCGACATCGACGGCATGGTGCACCTTTCCGATCTGTCATGGGAAAAGTCCGGCGAAGACGCCATTCAGGACTTCACCAAGGCAGAAATGGTCAAGGTCAAGATCCTGGACGTCGACGTCACCAAGGAGCGGATCAGCCTCGGAATCAAGCAGCTTGAGAGCGATCCTTTCGCAAGCGCCGTCGAAGGCGTCAAGAAAGGCGATGTCGTCACCTGCACGGTTACCGAAGTGAACGACGCCGGTGTCGAGGTTGCCATCGCAGACGGAGCCGTCGGCTTCATCCGCAAGGCCGACCTGGCACGCGACCGTAGCGATCAGCGCCCCGACCGCTTCGCCGTTGGCGAGAAGGTCGATGCCAAGATCACCAACGTCGACCGCAAGAGCCGCAAGCTCTCGCTGTCGATCAAAGCGCGTGAGATTGAGGAAGAGAAGGAAGCGATGGACACCTACGGGTCCAGCGATTCCGGCGCTTCCCTGGGCGAAATCCTCGGGGCCGCTCTGTCACAGGCCAAGCAGGGTGCCGAAGAAAAGGCAGAGCCGAAGAAGGCCGCCGCAAAGCCGAAGAAAGCCGCAACGAAGGCCAAGAAGGCCGATGACGCAGCTGACGATAAGGCTGATGAGAAGGCCGAAGGCGAGGACGAGAGCGACGCCTAAGGCATACGGCGACCGGGTTACATCCGGTGCTGTGATGTCCCGTTGAAGATCAGGCCCCCTTCCAGCGATGGAACGGGGCCTTTTCTTTCCCTGTTCCATAGGAGCCACGATATCGGAGAAACCACGTTGTATTTTGGGAAAATCCTTCCAAAAGAAGTACTTAGGGTTGACTGTGCGGCTCCGCTCTGGCAGCGTCGCTGAATAAGCTTTGTTGGAGCGGATTTTGGGGGTCGTTCCAGATAAGCCGATAATAAGGGAATCAAGGGAGGCACGCCCGTCATCGGGCGGCACCTGGCAGGGGAGACGCCAGCATGACGAAATCGGAACTGATTCAGCGTATCGCGGAAATGAACCCGCATTTGTACCACCGCGACGTTGAGCGCATCGTCAATACTATTTTCGAGGAAATCACCCAAGCTTTGACACGCGGCGACCGCGTCGAATTGCGAGGATTCGGGGCGTTCTCGATCAAGCAACGTGACTCACGTATTGGCCGCAACCCGCGCACCGGAGACAAGGTTAAGGTCGATGCCAAGGCCGTGCCCTACTTCAAGACAGGCAAACAGCTCCGCGAACTTTTGAACGATTAGTAAAAGCGGTTTCTGGTAAGGGCTCTACCCAAGACGCTGCTCGCCTGCTAGCTTTGGGCGTCATTGAGTTGAAGCGGGAAAGCCTAGGGTGAAGCGGATATCCTGGATCATAACCATTCCGGTCACGATACTTATCGTGGTCTTTGTGCTATCGAACCGTCAGGTCGTAGAGATCGATGTCTGGCCGCTTGAGTTATCGTTATCCGGTCCACTGTATCTCGTCATGATACTGGCGCTTATTCTTGGGTTTGTGATTGGCGCAGGGGCGATGTGGGTTTCGTCAGGCGCCAGCCGTAAAAGGGCGCGCCAAGCAGAGCGGCAAGTCCGGTCACTGAATGCCGAGGTCGCCCGCCTGAAGCGGGAACAAGAGCAAGATACGACCGGCCCTGCAACTGCCTCGGCGACGGCTGCCCTTCCCAAAGCCCAAGCTACGAGCCTGCGCGCCTGATCGAAGGCGCTTCCCCGCAACGCCCGAACAGAACCCGCCATTCGTGACCCGGAGCCTAAAACTGCGCCCATGATGAACCAGAGCAAGATTGGAACCCTCTTACAAAAGGGCGCGGCTCTGCAGCGTGCCGGCGATTTGAAGAAAGCCGAAGGGTTCTATCGTCAGGTGCTCAAGCTGGACCGCCGAAATCCAGACGCGCTGCATCTTCTGGGGACCGTTCTGCATCTGACCGGGCGCAGTAAACAGGGCCTGAAAGTTCTGGAGGAAGCCGTTGCCGTACAGGCGAGCAACGCTGCCTTTCGCCGTTCCCTGGCGCAAATCCTGCTGGCTCTTGACCAAACGGGGAAGGCCCGCGTTCAGCTTGAAAAAGCAATTGCCCTTGACCCAAACTTTGTGGCCGCGCGCGCAAATCTAGGCGAGCTTCTGGGCAAGAGCGGCGAACATGAAGAGGCCGTCCGCCAGTTCAGGTCGGCCCTTGAGCATTTCCCGGCCCACCCGGCTCTCAACAACAATCTCGGCAACAGCCTGCTAAAGCTCCAGAAGTTCCAGGAGGCCCACGACGCCTTCACCACCGCGCTGCAGGGCGACCCGTCACTGGCAACGGCTTGGGAAGGGCTGGCAGACGTGCTGGTCGAACTTGATCAGGATGAAGCCGCCTGGAGGCTGCTCAAGGAAGCCGTCGCCCGGTTCGGCGACAACCCCCGCCTCCTGACCAAATGCGGCGGCCTTGCCCAGCAGTTCGGAGCCTTTGAAGAAGCCGGGACATTGCTGCGCAAAGCGCTGGCGATTGATCCTCACACCTATCCGGCGATCAATCGGATCGCTCACATACAGAAGTTTAAGGCCGATGACCCTCTGCTAAAGGAAATGCATCGCCTTTGGCAGGATGCGCGTCCCGAGGGAGACGACAGACATGCCCTGGCCTTTGCGCTCGGTAAAGCAGAAGCCGATTGTGGCAACTATGATTCCGCCTTCGCCTTCTATGCGGAGGGCAATCGTCTCCGGCGGCCGGAGTATCAGTACGACCGAAATGAGGCGCGCGCCGAGAACGAAGATCTGATAGCACGCTACGATGCCGCCCTTTTCAAGGCGAAGCAGGGTATCGGCGCAATGGACCGCAGACCGGTCTTCGTGGTCGGGATGCCGCGTTCGGGAACGACCTTGACGGAGCAGATTCTGGCGGCCCATCCGTCCGTTGTCGGTGTCGGGGAAGCCCGGGCCATGAGCCGGATCGCCAAACATGCTCCCCAGGACCCCTTGACGCTCGTGGCGCAGGAGGCCGAAGCGCTTGGCGCCGCTTATCTGGATCATGTCGTCGCCATGGCCGGACCTGAGGCCGAGAGAATCATCGACAAGATGCCACACAACTTCCAAAGGTTGGGGTTGATAGCGCTGGTGCTACCGGGCGCGCGCATCATACATTGCCGACGGGACCCAGCCGACACTTGCCTGTCGATCTTTTTCCAGTCATTCGGTGGCTACTTACCCTTCGCCTATGACCTTGAAGAGTTAGGCGCGGCTTATCAGGATTACCGTCGCCTCATGGCGCACTGGAAAAACGTGCTGCCCCTGCCGATGTTCGACCTTGATTACGAAGCATTGGTGGAGGACACCGAACGCGAAGCAAGACGCTTGCTCTCTTTCCTAGATCTGCCCTGGGACCCGGCCGTTTTGAGCCACCACGAGGCGTCGCACGAGGTAAAGACCGCCAGCCATTGGCAGGTCCGCCAACCCGTCTATCAATCAAGCCTCGGTCGGTGGAAGCGCTACGAAAAGCACCTCGGCCCGTTACTGCCCTATCTGGAGACACTCGAGGAGGCTTGACAGCAATTCCCCTGACGGGCATGCCAGGGTCCCAAGCGCCATCATTGAGTTCTGCAACCGGCCTGGAGAAGTAGCATGAGCCGTCTCACGCCCCATGAGCGCGTATTGGTCGCACTCGACACCCAAGACCTTGAACGCGCTGCGGCGCTAGTCAGCGATCTTCGCGGGAGCGTTGGCGGTTTCAAGATTGGCAAGGAATTCTTCACCAGCCACGGACCTGACGGCGTGCGCGCTTGCGTTGGCAGCCATCCCTTGTTTCTGGACCTGAAATACCATGACATCCCGAACACGGTTGCCAGCGCCGTACGGGCAGCCTTGCACCTCCATCCGCAAATGCTGAACGTCCATGCCTCGGGGGGCCGCGCGATGATGGAGGCCGCCGCGGAAGCGGCCCGAGAAGCGGCAGAGGATTTGGAGATGGATCGACCGCTGGTGCTGGGCGTGACGGTCCTGACCAGCCTGGACGATGCCGATCTGGCGGAGATCGGCCAGCAAGGCAACACCGCGGAGGCGGTCGTCCGCTTGGCCAAGCTGGCCAAGGCAAGTGGTCTTGACGGCGTGGTTTGCAGCCCCAAGGAGATCACAATCCTGCGCAAGGCATGCGGTCCGGATTTCGCATTGGTCGTCCCTGGAATAAGGCCCTCCTGGGCCGCGAGCGGTGATCAAAAAAGGGTCATGACACCCGCGGAAGCCGTCGCAGCGGGTGCCGATTATCTGGTCATAGGGCGTCCCATCACCGGTGACCCCGACCCCGCCAGCGCGGCCAAACGTATTCGCGCAGAACTGGAAGCGGTATGAGTTTGTCACCCGGCGCTCCCTCAAATCGTTCCTCAGGCCATGCCGGACCGCCGCCCGGGCCCGTTGCAAACCTGGATATCGGCGCAGCCGTTCGGGCCGTCTTCGCATCGATCTTCAAGCATCCCGGCGCGGTCTTGCGGACGCTTTTTCTGCCCGCGCTACTGACCAGCTTCCTGGCTGTGCTGCAGAAGGACCTGCCACTCGACGATCCCGCGCGGTTTTTTGCACTACCCTTGGCCGTTCTGCCGATGACGTTGGCCGCCGTGACCTGGCACCGATTCCAGTTGCTGGGCGAGGCGCCGGGATCGCTTCCGCGCGTCGGGCGCCCCTACTTGGCGTTTTACATCTGGTTCTGGGTCGTCTGGCTTATCGTCTTTCTGTCCGTACTCCTGGTGACGACGCCGCTCTCCTTGCTGATCGCAGCGCTTGGCGATTCCGGGCTGGCCGACGCCGCCTTCCCGATCATTCTGGCATTGGCATTCGCAGCCTCGGCGGCCGTCTATTTGAGGCTTTGCTTCGTCTTTCCAGCCAGCGCATTGGGCGAGCGTTACGGTCTGGGCGATTCCTGGCGCCAGACCAAAGGCCAGACACTTCGCATCTTCATCGTGGCGTTGATGACCAGTGTTCCCGTCGTTCTAGTCACCTTGATGGTAGCGGCCATGTTGGCCGATACCCTGGGGCACGATCCGGCCAAGCCTTATGGCTTGCCGCTTTCGGTCATCCTACTTTTTTCATTTGCCCAGCTCTTGATGGTGCTGCCCTTCATCTCCACGCTCTCCGTCGCCTTCCGCCAGATCAGTGGCTGGGTCTCGCCAGAGTAGGGCCATGCTTGGGCCGATCAGCCCGGGAACCCCTCTCTACCACTGGACGGATGGGGTTTGCTGCATTACCTATGCGCCATGGCTATAGAGGCAAAAATTTGCGGTCTTAGGGACGCGGCTTCCGTGAACGCGGCGCTGAAGGGCGGCGCGCGTTACATCGGCTTCGTCTTCTATCCACCCAGCCCCCGCTCGATCACACCGGCGACGGCTGCCGAATTGGCCCGCCATGCTGCGGGGCGGGCGGGTTGCGTAGGGCTGTTTGTGGATCCGGACGATGATACTCTCGCCAGCATTACCCGCGCCGTTCCGCTGGATATGATTCAGTTGCATGGCGATGAATCGCCGGCCCGCGTCGCCGACATTCGTGAGCGTTACGGCCGGCCCGTCATGAAGGCCCTGAAGATCTCGGTTCCCGAAGACCTCGCGGGCGTCGAGGCATACCTGCCGGTGGCCGACAGGCTGCTCTTCGATGCTAAGGCGCCAAAAGGCAAGGCCGATGCGCTTCCAGGAGGCAATGCCGTCGCCTTTGACTGGCGTATCCTGGCGGGCAAAAGTTGGCCGCGCCCCTGGATGCTGGCAGGCGGCATCAATCCGGAGAACCTAGCCGAGGCCGTTGAGGTTTCCGGCGCAAGGTCGGTTGATGTGTCGTCAGGGGTTGAAGTAAAACCCGGGCAGAAGGATCCGGAGCGCATCGCCCTCTTCCTACAAAAGGCCCGATCGCTTTGAATCCGGCCGTTTGATCGGCAACCGGCGGTAGCCTGCGTCTTGCAGCGATCTCCGTCTTGCGGCAGAGTGCGCCCGCGTGATCTAGGAAAGTTCGAGAACCATGTCTCATTCACCCAATACATTCCGCGCCGGCCCCGATGAACAGGGGCGCTTTGGCATCTTCGGCGGTCGTTTCGTCGCCGAAACTTTGATGCCGTTGATCTTGGAGGTCGAAAAGGCCTATCAGGCCGCCAAGGATGACGCCGGGTTCTGGGCCGAGTTCGAGTACTTCCTCAAGCATTATGTCGGGCGGCCCAGTCCTTTGTATTTCGCCGAGCGGCTGACCGACCATCTGGGCGGCGCCAAGATCTACTTCAAGCGCGATGAGCTCAATCACACCGGCGCGCACAAGATCAACAACTGCCTGGGCCAAATGCTGCTCGCCAAGCGCATGGGCAAAAAGCGCATTATTGCTGAAACCGGTGCCGGGCAGCATGGCGTGGCCACGGCCACCGTTTGCGCGCGCTTCGATCTGCCCTGCGTCGTCTACATGGGCGAGGAAGACATCAAGCGTCAGGCGCCCAACGTCTTTCGCATGAAGTTGCTAGGGGCCGAAGTCGTGCCGGTGAAATCGGGAACCCGGACCCTCAAGGATGCCATGAACGAAGCGTTGCGGGATTGGGTCGCAAACGTCGAGGACACATTCTACATCATCGGCACCGTGGCCGGTCCGCATCCCTATCCCGCGATGGTCCGTGATTTCCAGTCCGTGATCGGGCAGGAGGTACGCTGGCAGTTGGAAGAACAGGAAGGTGAGGGCCGCTTGCCTGATAGTCTGGTCGCAGCGATCGGCGGCGGATCCAATGCCATGGGCCTGTTTCATCCCTTCCTTGACGACCCGAGTGTTCAGATGTTCGGCGTGGAAGCGGCGGGCCTTGGATTGGAGACGCACAAGCACGCCGCGTCGCTGACCGGTGGACGGCCCGGCGTTCTGCACGGCAACCGAACCTATTTGCTGCAAAGCGAAGACGGACAGATCCTCGACGCACATTCGATCTCCGCCGGGCTCGACTATCCGGGCATCGGGCCCGAGCATTCCTGGTTGCACGAACAAGGGCGCGTCAAATACCTCGCCGTCACCGACCAGGAAGCGCTGGAGGCCTTCAAGCTATGTTCTGCGTTGGAGGGCATTCTGCCTGCTCTCGAGCCGGCACACGCCCTAGCCGTGGTTTCGAAGCTCGCCCCCGGCCTAAGCAACGACCACATCATGGTGATGAATCTCTGCGGTCGCGGCGACAAGGATATCTTCAGTGTCGCAGAACACCTTGGCGTTAAGCTCTAGAGCGCAGGAAAGGGGCCAGACAGCTATGATCGAAAGCCATGCCGATTCCGGACGCCTGACCAAACGTTTCGCCAGCCTGGCGGCGGAGAATCGAGGCGGACTCGTAACGTTCATGACGGCCGGCGACCCGGACCTGCAAACTGCGTCTGCCATTCTTTCAGGCCTGCCTGCGGCAGGCGCCGACGTCATTGAAATAGGCATGCCCTTTTCGGATCCTATGGCGGATGGCCCCGCCATTCAGGCTGCCGGCCTGCGTGCGCTCAAGGGCGGCATGACGCTTGCCAAGACCCTGGAAATGGTTCGCGGGTTTCGCAAGCAAGATCAGGAAACGCCTTTGGTTCTGATGGGCTACTACAATCCGATTTACGCCTACGGCAACGAACGCTTCTTGAATGAAGCCAGAGACAGCGGCGTGGACGGTCTTATTATTGTCGACCTTCCCCCTGAAGAGGATGCCGAGCTTTGTATTCCGGCGCTAAAAGCCGGTTTGAATTTTATCCGGCTGGCAACGCCGACAACCGACGAGAAGCGCCTGCCAAAGGTGATGCAGAACACCAGCGGGTTTGTCTACTATGTCTCGATCCTTGGGATTACCGGAACACACTCCGCCGCCGCTACAGACGTGGCCGAGGCAGTTGCCAGGTTGAAGCGGCATAGCGACCTGCCGGTCGCGGTTGGTTTTGGAATCAAAACCGCCGAGCAGGCGCGAGAGATCGCCCGCGTTGCCGATGCTGCGGTTGTCGGTTCCGCGTTGGTGGACTGCCTCAAGGCCACGCTCGACGAAGACGGCAAGGCACAGCCAGCTACGATCAATACTGTGCTAGACTTCGTCAAAGGTTTGGCCGCAGGAGTTCGGTCCGGCCGTTCGTAGACAAAAAGCGCTAAGCCGGGTGTCGGAAAGGCTTTAAGGGGTAGCATGAACTGGATCAACAACTACGTTCGCCCAAAGATTCGCGCGCTGGTGAAAAGCCGCGAGGTTCCTGACAATCTTTGGGATAAATGTCCAAGTTGCGGACAGATGATCTTCCATAAGGAACTGGAAAAGAACCTTCGCGTCTGCACCCATTGCAATCATCATTTGCGGCTCGCGGCAAAAGACCGCTTGGCGATGTTGTTTGATGACGGCGACTACACCCGGGTTGATCTGCCTAAGATCAATATTGATCCGTTGAAGTTCCGTGATCGTAAGAAATACAGCGACCGCCTGAAGGAATCGCAGAGCAAGACGGGTGAGCAGGATGCGATCCTCGTTGCACACGGCGAGGTCGCGGGCTTGCCCACCGTCATAGCTTGTTTCGACTTTTCCTTCATGGGTGGTTCGATGGGTATGGCCGTTGGCGAGGGATTGCTGACCGCGGCGCGCACGGCCGTTTCGCGAAAAGCCGCTTTGCTGGTGATACCGGCGTCGGGCGGCGCGCGCATGCAGGAGGGAATTTTATCCCTGATGCAGATGCCAAGAAGCATCATCGCACTGGATCAGGTGAAAGAGGCGGGGCTTCCCTATATCGTGCTGTTGACCGACCCAACGACTGGCGGTGTTTCCGCTTCCTTTGCGATGCTGGGCGACATTACGCTTTCGGAACCGGGCGCCATTATCGGCTTTGCCGGTCGGCGCGTCATTGAAGAGACCATCCGCGAGCAGCTGCCTCCCGATTTCCAGACTGCCGAGTATCTTTTGGAACACGGGATGGTTGATCGGGTCGTGGATCGCCGTGAGCTCAAGGAAGATTTAGGCCGCGTCCTCTCTTTGTTGATGAAGCCGGAAAAGGCGTCACGTGCCGGGTCAGGTCAGAAAACTGCGAGCAAATCGTCTTCTGAGGAAAAGAAGATGAAGGATTCCAATAAGGCGGCGCGCAGCGAGGCAGATCTTGAAGACGAACACGATTCCAAGTGACGTCATCCTTGAGCGGCTGCTCCATCTACATCCGAAGATAATCGATCTATCGCTTGGCAGATTGGAGCGCTTACTTACGCTTCTGGGGAATCCTGAGCGGTCGCTTCCTCCCGTCGTACATGTCGCCGGCACGAACGGTAAGGGCTCCTGCATCGCCTACCTACGCGCCATGGCAGAGACGGCGGGGCTGAGTGTCCATGTTTATAGCTCTCCGCATCTCGTTCGATTTCATGAGCGTATTCGCCTGGCCGGAAAGCTGATCGACGAAACACGACTGTCGGACCTTTTGGAGCGTTGCGAGCAAGCCAATGGCGGTGAGCCGATTACGTTCTTTGAAATCACTACCGCAGCCGCCTTTCTCGCATTCTCGGAGGAGCCCGCAGACATCCTCCTGCTGGAAGTCGGCTTGGGTGGTCGGTTGGATGCGACCAACGTTGTGTCTCATCCAGCGCTCTCCATCATTACACCGGTATCGTTGGACCATATGCAGTACCTGGGTACGACACTGGAAAGCATCGCCTTCGAGAAGGCCGGTATCCTAAAGCCGGGCGTTCCCGCCGTGATTGGGCCACAACCCGCGTTGGCGATGGAGACCATCGCGCGCCACGCAAAGATTATCGCCGCCCCACTGCATGCTTTCGGTAGCGATTGGAAGATCGAGTCTCACGGCGAAGGCTTGGTCTTTACCTGCAATGGCACTGAGGAGGTCGTACCGCGGCCCAACCTCTACGGTACACATCAGGCGGAGAATGCGGGTGTCGCGCTCATGGCTGCCCGGTTGCTGGAAAAGCAGGGATTTGAGATTTCAGCTTCAGCACGGGGACTTGGGCTGGTTTCAGCGGAGTGGCCCGCAAGGCTGCAGCATATAACGGCTGGGACCTTGGCTTCGCTGTTGCCTCACGGCTGGGAGCTATGGCTTGACGGTGGACACAATGAAAGCGCCGGGAAAGCTTTGGCCGCAACACTGGGCGCCTGGTCGGACAAGCCGCTTCACCTGATTTATGGAATGCTGAACACCAAGGCCGCCGGGGCCTTCCTAGCGCCTTTGGCAAAAAGCGCCCATAACCTGCAAGCAGTCGCGATTCCCGGCGAACCAAACTCGTTGAGCGCTGAAGAAGCGGCCACCTTCGCTAGGGAAGCGGGATTTGACGCCACGGCCTTCCCATCGGTCCCGGACGCGCTTCGGGCCCTCACCAAGGCCGCAGCAAACAGCTCCGAGCCGCCCGGCCGGGTTCTTATCTGCGGATCCCTATATCTGGCCGGACGTGTTCTGGCCCTGAACGAATTGCCGGACCTTTCGGCCTAAAAGTGATAACGCACCCCGGCGGTCCAGAAGGTAGAGCCGCTGTCGGTTCCGTTGTAGAGACCGAATACGCCCGACCGGTGGTGTAGGCGGAGGACCAGCTCGAGGTCCTTCTGGTCGGGCGGAGCGAAAGTGACTTCGGGCGAGAACATGTTCATCCAATGGGTTTTCTTGCCGCTGTTGCGGCTCTGCTCGTGATCCGAAATCTTGGTCGAATAGTTCGGCCCCCAGAAGGCAACGCCCAGCGTCGTATAAACGTAGTCGTTCCACGGAAAGCGGTCCCAGCGTGCAACGGCGGCCGCCCAGATTTCGGTCAGGTCCTCGTCCCCAAACCGCTGCGCAACGCCCGCCTCGACTTCAAACGAGAGGCCGAAGTCAAAACGATGAACTCGGTAGGATCCTGTTATTGCGACCAACCCCGTGTTCAACGCATCCGCACTGAAAGGGTCGTAGAACAACCGGGAGAAATTACCGTTCAAAAGCCGCCCCCCATAAACGGTAACGGCCATGGGCTTACTGATTGCGGGCGGCGTCGGCTTTTCCGGAGGAACCTGCGCGTGGACGGGTGCGCTTAGAAGCAACACCGCGAACATAACGAAAAAGCCTGTAAGGAGGACGCTAGGTCGCACTCTCCCACAACTCAAAATCTTAAAAAAAGACAAAATACAAAACCTCTCCCGGGAACACACTTCTTGGCCGCTGGTCCCAGACAATAAGGGAGCGGTTCTAAGCGGCCAATCCAGCCTAGTGCTAGAAAAGCTACCGAATAGAAACCCGAAAAGAGACGCTGCGTAAAGCAAATAGAGAGAAAGTAAGAATTGTTCCGACTAGTGCGCCCCCGGAGCAACAGATTGCACACAATTGCTCCGGGGATGTTGTCGAATGGTTAAAGACTAGGTTCGGTCAGATGTTTTCCTCGACCCAAGCGAGCAGCTGTTGTTTGGGAAGCGCGCCGACTTTGGTGGCGGCAACCTGACCATTCTTGAAAAGCATCAAGGTTGGAATCCCACGGACTCCGTACTTCTGCGGAGTTTGCGGATTGTCATCAATATTCAGCTTGGCAATCGTCACGGCGCCCTGCTTCTCTGCGGCGATCTCTTCGAGGGCCGGACCAATCGATTTGCAAGGCCCGCACCATTCGGCCCAGAAATCAACGATCACCGGACCTTCTGCTTTCAGAACGTCCTGATCGAAACTGGTATCGCTAATCTTCGTGGTGCTCATCTGGCACTCCTTTCTGGTGGGTCGTTCTTCTTATTGTCGGGCCTTGTTAGCGACCCGCCTCGCCTTCCATATAGAAATCCATACCCACGAGCGTCAAGGAGCGTGCTCGAGAAGTCTGGCTTGCGTCAATTGCATCAGACGCGGTCCTTCCGTCCAAAGCAACGCGCAGCGAACATCCTTGTCCGGGTAAATTTTCAGCAGCAATGCGCGATAGCTCGCCATCTGGTGCAGGTAAACTCTCGGCACGTCGGCCTCGGTCTTGGCGGCGGGCCGGTTGGATTTATAGTCGATGATCAAGACTTCGCTGTCCGTCACCACCAGCCTATCGATCCGCGCGGAAATGACATCATGCGTGCCATCCGATTTTTCGATCCAGCCTGTGACCGGCACCTCCGCACGACTGCCAGGTCCGAAAACCGCCGCAAACGCCGGCGCGGCGATGACCGCCAGCGTCTCCGCCAGCAGCGCTTCGGCGTCTTCCGTCGACAGCCCGTGAAGCGGCTGTTGAAGGAAGGCCAGTCCACGGACCCGGCGTTGCTCTTCTGGCAAGTCGGGCAAGGTCTGTAACAGCCTATGCACCAGCAATCCGCGCTTGAAGCGACTTGTTTCGTCTGTGCCAAGCGGCGAGATTACCGCCGGTTCGATCTCGCTTGGACGCGAGGGCGCCAAAGGCCGTGACGGACTCGATTCCTTCTGAGGCTTCCGCAGCGCCCAATCTGGTAAAGCAACAGGACGACTTCTAACAGTGGTACCGGCGTCTGTCTTTGGCGCGGCCTGCTGGTCCGACGAGACCGCAAGCCCGGGACCACGCCACCCGTTCTCTCCCAGAAATTCAGAGAAATCGAACTCCTGTTGGACTGCGGGTGGGTCCATCGCCTCCAGGCCCGCTTTTACAAGATCATACCAGGGCTCTCGGCGATTGTTCTGCTTGCCCTTGTAGCCGCAAACGATAAGCCTGTCCTCGGCGCGGGTCATTGCCACGTAAAGCAAGCGACGACGCTCCTCCAGGGATTCGGTCTCTTTGTCCGCCAGGAGTGCAGCGCTGAGGGCGCTGCGTTGCTTGCTAGCGCCCGGCAATAGACAAAGTGGCGGTTCATTACCGCCCTTGGTCGCTCCCTCCAGCCAAAGCAGGCTGCGATCATGCTTGTCGGACCCAAAGGTGTCCGGCAGGAAGACCACTGGCGCCTGCAGCCCCTTGGCCGCATGCACGGTCATGATTCTGACGACGCCTTGGGACTGTTCCAGGTCGCGCTTGATTTCGCGCCCGTCGGCGTTCAGCCAGTGCAGCAATCCCTGTAAGCTCGGAGCGTGTTGGCGACTGTACTCCAAAGCCAGCGCAAGAAACTCGTCCAGCGGGTCATTAGCCTCCGGCCCAAGGCGCGCAAGAATCTGCCGGCGCCCCTGATTCGCGCTCAAGAGGCCCTGATAGAGTTCGTAGGGATCGAGATGATCGACCTTTCCCAGTTGCTCGGACAAAAATTCGAACGCGACCGCAAAGGCCGGATCGTCATCCTTGCGGGCCGCCAGCGCGCGCCATAGGCTGCCCTTACGCGCCCAACAAAGCTCGGCAAGCTGTTGCTCGTCAAAGTTCACTAACGGGCCTTTCAAGACCGTCGCCAGTGTCAGATCGTCCTCCGGCAACAGGAGGAAGTTGCCGAAAGCGACGAGATCCATGATCGGCAACTGTTCCATGAGGCGCATTCGATCAACACCGGCCACCGGCACATCACGGGATTTCAGGGCGCGAACCAACTCTGAAACAAAAGCGTTGCGCCGCTGGACCAGAACCATGAAATCGCCGGGGCGTAGTCGGCGATCGCGCGCTGCCAACCGACAAGCCGGATCCGATTTTCCAGCGGGGTCGCGGGTCCAATAGTGGATCTTCGCCGCGATCAGTTCGGCCAAGCGGGTACGGGGCAGTCTGCGCTCCTGCGGCACCAGAGGCGGAGCCCAGGGATCCAGGGGCGTTTCCTCTTCGGGTTCGACAGGTGGCCAGAGCTCGACGCTTCCCGCTTGACCCGCGCGATAGGCCTTATGAGGCCGCCATTTTTCGTCGAAACTGACGCCTTGTTCCATGCCGTCCCGGTCGAACACGGCGTCAACCGCATCAAGGATCGGTTGGGTTGAGCGAAAGGACATATCCAACGTCAGGCTCGCAAACGGCCGCTCCGCCTCACGGGCACGCTGCTCGTAAGTTCGGTTCTTCTCGGAGAACAATCTGGGCGCAGCCCCCTGAAAGCCGAAGATCGATTGCTTCGGATCGCCGACGACGAATAGGCTGCGCGGCGGGAGCTCACCCGAGCTGCGATCTTCCGAAGCACCCATGCCCGTGAAGAACTCTTCGATCAATCCCTCAATTACCTGCCACTGCGGCGGGCTGGTATCCTGCGCTTCATCGACCAAGACATGATCAATGCCGCCGTCCAGCTTGTAATGAACCCAGGAAGAGACACCCGGGCGATCAAGCAGGTCGCGTACCAGCAGGATCATATCGTCATAGTCCAGCGCAACGGCTGCGCGTTTGGCGCGCTGATAGGCTTCCGTCATGTGCCAGCCGAGCCTCAACAAAGCCGCTGTCTGCACGGCTTCTCCCAACGCTGCCGCCCGCTGTCGGACTGCTATCAGCCGAGCCGCTTCGGTCTGCGCCACCTCCAACAGCTCCGGATGAGCTTCATGGAGCGCCTTGGTCAGGAGACTCTTCCTCGGTTCCCCATCCTTGGTGAGAAAAAGAACGCAGTACCCGGCAATAGATTGCGGATCGAGATGCCCGCCGGCCAACCAGTCGGCAAGGGCAGCGCCCCGAGTCTGCTCCGATGGGGTGCCGTTGCCATAGGCTTCGGCGAGCCGGGTCAAGCCCGCCCGGTTAAAGTTACCCTCGGCGCCCGCCTCGGCCACCAACGCTTCTTGCGTGAGATCAGGCGTGAGGTCGAGACGCCGATAGATTTCGACCACGGCATGCTCCAGGCCGCCGAAGCCTTCCACCATTAAGCGGAGCCGGTCCTTATGCGATGTCACCCCCGACAACAGCTTGGCAAAATCCTCCTCGCCCAACCCGCCCGCCAGGTAATGCAGCGCTTGGTGGAGGTCAAAAGCCCAGGGTTCAGACGCGGGCGCGGCGCGATAAACGGCCTCCAGCACCTCCTCGCGCGCACGCGCCAGCAGTTCCTGGGCGCTGCGTTCATCGAGTGCCTCGAAGTTCGGCGTAATCCCCGCCTCCAACGGAAAACGACTCAGGATCGATTGGCAAAAGCTATGGATGGTCTGAATTTTAAGGCCGCCTGGGGCATCCAGCATCTGCGCAAAAAGACTGCGCGCCCTGGCCGTTTCCTCCGGGAGCGGAAACCGGCCCAGAAGCTTCTCCAATGACAGCTCAAGATCACCCAGCGATGCCGCCGTCCAGGAGGAAAGCCGACCCGCGATGCGCTTTTCCATTTCCGCTGCGGCAGCTTTGGTGAAGGTTAGACAAAGCAAGCGGGTCGGCGACGATCCAGCCAGCAATAGCCGTAAGACCCGATCACTCAGGACTTGGGTCTTGCCACTGCCGGCGGAGGCACCAACCCATACCGACAACGTTGGGTCAGCGCCCACTTTCTGGTTCGCGCTGGTCTTGTCGTAGGCTGCTTTCGTCGCGCCTTGGAGTGACTGGCTCATGCTAGCCTTCTCCACCGTCGGCGGCCCACTCTTTGATGCGGGCTAGATGGGCATAATCGTTGAAGCGCAGATCAAAGCCCGGCCGCGGTCGGGCCAGAAAAGGGCTGTCCGGATCAGCATATGCAAGCACAAATGAGACCAGGCGCTGACGCGTTTCGGCCACCAGGGCTTCGTCTATAGGGATCGATGTCTCGCTTCCCTTCGTCCCGCCGCCCGACAGATGCCAATAGGCCAGTTCTTCGACCTTTTGGCCCTGCAAGCCCGCGAAACCGTCGGCCTCTGCCATAATCGCCTCCAACAGAAGCTGCGGTGCACGTCCCTCCAAGACCTCTTTCTTGTTCGGTGGCGTCCCAGTCTTGTAGTCGAGAATCGCCAGGGAACCGTTTTTCAACGTCTCGATGCGGTCGGCCTTGCCGTACAACGAAAAACCGTCTGCCTCCTTGAGTTCAAGGCTCCCTCGCAGCTCTGCATGAATCCCCAGGGTTGCGGACCGCCGTTGCTTTTCCTGCTCAACAACCCATTCGAGGATGCGCTGCAATCGCGGCTCCCAGTAAGCCGCCAAAGCCGGCCTGCGCTGCAACTTGTCGAGGAGCAATCCCATCCGCTGCTCCAATTCCGCTTCCACATTCTCCGGAAGGGCCTTCGGATAATCTCTGGTGAAACCTTCAAGAAGTTCGTGAATCAAGGTGCCGCGTTCTGCGGCGCCCGGCTCCGCATCAAGGTCGTCGAGCTTGCGCAATCCCAGCACAGAGCCCGCATAGAAGGCGTAAGGGTCGCGCAACCATCGTTCGATGGCCGTAACGGAAGCCTTGCGGGGTCTGCGCTCGGCGGGTGGTCTCGGCGCCGGCGGCGGCGCTGGCGTGACGCTTTCTGGGGCGTCCAACGCCTCGGCCCAGTTCAGCCATTGAGCAGCATCCCTGGTCAATAGGTCCGCCGGTACGTCCAAAGCCGCCAGCAGGGTATCCAACCGCAGCAGCCAGCGCGAGGGAACCGTCGGCGTCCCCCCGACGCGCTCGGAGCGGGTCAAAAAAACTTCCGAGGCGTTCATCGCCTGGGCGAAATCGTGTGCGGATAGCCCGATCGACTGGTCGGCGGACGGTAACCCGAAGGCTGCGCGCATGGGCCGGCTCATCCAGGGGCCCGGATCGGCATCCCCCGGCCAGGTCCCCTCGTTCAGGCCGCCTAGGATCAACCGATCCGCCCTTTGCAGGCGCGCTTCCATCGGGCCCCAGATAAACAATCGCGGGTGCAGGCCGTAACGCGGACGAACAGTTTGCCCCTGCAGCAGTGTATCGAAGACCTCCGCATAGTCCCTGACGCGCACCTCGCCATAGAGGTGCGCGGCCTCCAGCATCTGGCGCAAGAAGGTCGCGGCGACCTCACCGTCATCGCCCTTCCAAAGTTGATCCGGCCCGCTTAGGTCGTCGCTGCGTGCCAAAGCCTCTGCCAAGGCCGTGTGATCCTTCAACAGGAGTTCAAGCGGCTGCTTGGCGGGGCGGACCCGTTGAATCGGCTCCAGAAGTTTGCAGAGCCCGGCAAACCAAGTCTCTAGCTTGCGAAGCTCGGCAATCTCCTTTTCGCCGCCCTCGGCAATCGCCAGAGCGAGAGCATCATCGAGCAAACCCTTTAGCTGCGGCAGGCTGGCCGCTGGGAGCGGTCCGCGCAACACCAGCCTCTCGAAGCTGCGAACGCGTTTGCGAAATCCAGCCGGTGCCATGCCCGCCGCGGCCCTGGGGTGCTTCAGCACCGCCAGAAGCAAAAGCGGCGACGGCCCCTCTGCCAGCAGACGTCCGACCAACCGCAGGTAAGCGCCGACTGGTGTGCCGCCGAGCGGCCGTCCTGCGGAATCATCGATCTTGATACCCCAACGATCCAGCTCCACCGCCACCCGCCGTGCCAGATCACGATCCGGCGTCACGAGCGCAGCCGTACGGCCCTCTTCCTCCAACACTTGACGCAAAGCCAATGCTGCCACTATCGCTTCTTCCCGAAGGCCGGGACAGTCGATGCGCTGGACGCGCGTGAAGGCGCGTCCGACATTCTCGGCTTCAAAGCGGACTCCCTTGTCAATCCAGCGGTGGGTCAGTTCCGCAGGGGAGAGGCTCAGGTTTACGACTTGGCTTCGCCCGTAAGGCTCACCACCCACGGAAGCACCGTTCCATACCTGTACGTCCGTACGTGCAACACCCAGCCCTTTCAAAAGCTTGGCCATTCCAAACTGCGGATGGCTTGGATCCTTGGATATGGTCTCCCATGTCTCGGCCTCACAATCGATGTCCAGACCCGGCAGCACGACCTCACCTTCCGGCAAGCCCTGGATCACTGACAGCAAATCGGCCGTCGCGGGAATGCTTCCCGTGGAACCCGCTGCGATGACGGGGTGCCGGGGTGGATTGCGGCGCCATGCTTTGGCTTGCCACTCAAGAAGGCGCCGTCTTCTTGCCGCCGCCCCGATGGAACCAGCTTCCTTTTCGATTTCCGGCCAGAACTGGGTTACGATCTCCAGGAACCGCAAGGTCGCCTGCCAATGATCCGCATGCTCCTCCGGCACCAATTGAGACAACCTCGAAAAATCGAGCCCTTCGGTCTCAACCTGATCCAGCAGGCGGCCAAGTTCTGCGGCCAGCATTAGGTCCTGCGCATCACTTCCACCGCTTTGGCCCCCACCAGCGATACCAGCACGCCACCGCGCAACAAGCCGCGCCAAATGGAACTGTCTAGCCAACGGCGACATGGCCGGTGGTAAAGTCGTTTCCGCCTCTGGATCGAGACCCAACGGGTCTGTCAGGGTCAACTCCTCCTCATCGAGATCGCCCAGCGGCAGAAGGCGGGGAAGTAAGCGTGGCCGGTTTTCGGAAACCCGGAGAAAGGCTTCCTGCAAGCTTCGACAGGCTCTGCGTGTCGGCAGCAGCAGCAAGACATCGGCAAGCCTTTCGGGGTGCTTCGCAAAGCGCGCGCTCAGCCCCAATGCCAGCGTATCCGCAAAGGGCTGTTCTGGCGGCAGCGTGAAGACATTGGGGCGCGTTTTTTCGTCGCTCATGTCGTCCCTATCTGAGAACGATGGGAAAGTCTCGGGAGTCAAACAGCTCCTCGGTTTCCTTCAGGCTTCCAGGTGTGCCGATATGGAACCACTCGCCATCGTGACGCAGCCCAAACAGCGTCTCGGACTCCGCCGCACGATCATAGATTCGATTGAGCGAGAAGGGTCCTTCAGGAGCACCTTCGAACAGGCGCGGATGTAGAATTTGAATGCCTGCGAAAACAAACGGCGCCACCTCCTCGGGCGAGCGGCGCAAAAGACGTCCGTCAGCCGCAAGAAAGAAATCACCCTTACCCTCATACCCGACCGCATATGGTGTCGAGTGGACAAGCAGCAGCGCGTCCATTTGCCGTGCCTCCCATGCATCGGCCAGCCGGTGCAGCGCTTGCTGATAACCATTCAGCCACAGCACGTCGCCATTGATCACAAAAAACGGCTCATCGCCCAATAGCGGCAGGGCCTTAGCGACACCACCACCGGTTTCCAGGACTATTTCACGCTCCCAAGAGAATCGAATCTTGGGTTTCTTGCGATCGCTTAGACGTTGCTCGATTTGCTCTCCGAGGTGGTGGAGGTTGATGACGGCCTCTTCGACACCGGCTTCGGCCAGGCGGTCGAGGATGCGTTCCAAAAGACTGCGACCTTGAACCGGCAGCAACGGTTTGGGAGTCTTGTCGGTCAAAGGGCGCATGCGTAGGCCGTACCCGGCCGCCAGAACCATTGCGCGCTTAGGCCTCATAGTCTCAATCTCCTTCGTGTTTTCTTTCATTATCGGTTCATGCGCCTTCATCGAGGGAGGCCCAGCGATCCTTCCAGGTGTTGGCCCCATAGAGGCTGATCCGCCGACCGGCGGGAGCGCTTGTGGACGGCGCAACCTCCAGCAGAATCCGAAGGGCCGTCGTTGGCAACAATCCTGCCAACCGTTCAGGCCATTCGATGAGGCTGATACCGCTGGCCAACGCATCCTCAAAATCAAGCTCCCAGACCTCTTCCGCCTCCTCGATCCGATAAAGGTCAAAGTGCCATACAAGTCCGGGCTTGCGCTGATACTGCTGGACAAGGGTAAAGGTCGGGCTCGGCACCTCCTCTGCGCAGGGTTGCCCGGACTCGTCGGGCAATGCATTGATAAAGGCACGCGCCAGGGCCGTTTTCCCCGCACCCAGATCGCCGAAGAGCGCAAAGACATCGCCAGGCGCCGCCAGGCGCGCCAACCGCTTTGCAAAGGCAACCGTCGCCGCTTCGTCGGGTAGCTGCTCTTGATGGATTGCGGTGTCGCTCGGATCGATCATAGCCTCTTTTATCCCTTGATCGGTGGCCCCTGCAATGAATAGGGAAGAAAGCCCAGGGCGACAGAGTCACGGTTGATGCCGCCGTGACAGCGCGACCTGTCGCCGCAAGACTTGCAAAGCCCTGAATCGCTCCGCATCCTAGCCTATCGCATAGCATCAGCATCGACTTTCGACCAGAAACAAAGGAACAGCCAGGATGAGCAACGTCCAGGAAGGTGAAGTCGCTATCATCGGCGCAGGACCGGTGGGCCTCTTCGCAGTGTTTGAACTGGGAATGCTCAAGATCACGGCGCATGTGATCGATGCGTTGGACGGTCCTGGCGGCCAATGCTCCGCTCTGTATCCGGAAAAACCGATCTACGATATTCCTGCCCACCCGGAGATCATGGCTGCCGATCTCATCGGAAAGCTAGCCGAGCAGGCCGTACCCTTCGCCCCCGTTTATCACTATGGGCAGCAAGTGGTGGGCCTGGAGCAGCAGACTGATGGACGCTGGCTCCTGGAAACTTCCAAAGGGACTCGGCTTCTTGTCAAAGCCGTCATGATCGCTGGTGGCGTCGGGGCTTTCGGGCCGAATCGCCCCCCACTGGCGGGGATCGAGTGTTACGAGAACGCGGGGCCCGGACTAGGCGTGCGCTACATGGTCACCCAGCGCGAAAACTATCGCGGTAAGCGCATCGTGATTGCCGGCGGCGGCGATTCGGCCGTCGACTGGGCACTTTCCTTGGCCGAACTGGCCGAGAAGGTATATGTCGTCCACCGCCGCCCAAAGTTCCGGGCCGCGCCTGAGAGCGTTGCCCGTTTGAACCAACTCGCCGAACAAGGGTCAGTGGTTGAGATGGTCATCCCCTATCAGCTCCGAGGGCTCCAGGGCGATGGCAGTCTACTGGAAGCCGTGATCGTCGCGGATTTGGCGGGCAACGAACGCCGCTTGGATGCGGATGTCCTGCTGCCTTTCTTTGGTCTCTCGATGAACCTGGGCCCAATCGCCGACTGGGGCCTTACGCTGGAGCACGGCCACATCACTGTGACGCCCGAAACCTGCCAGACCAACTTGCAGGGCGTCTACGCCATCGGCGATATCGCCGACTATCCTGGCAAGCTAAAATTGATCCTGTGCGGATTCTCAGAAGCCGCTATGGCCGCTCACGCAATCCGCAGCCAACTTCATCCAGATGAAGAGCTGCATTGGGAGTATTCAACGACCAAGGGCGTACCGGGCGAGTAACGCACGACAACCGGCGCAATCTCTTGCCTTTACTCTTGTGTTGCTTTCCAGGCCTCGTAACGCTTGCGGGTTTCCTCGTTCGGCGGATAAAGCCCGGGAAGTTTGGCGCCAGCCTTAACCTCGGAAAGCAACCAGGCTTCCAAGAGTTCCTGCTCCGCTCCGGCCTCGATAACCTGGGCAACCATAGCCTTGGGGATCAGCACGGCGCCATCGCCATCAGCCACGATCACATCGCCCGGAAAGATCGCAACGCCGCCACAGGCTATTGGCTCCTGCCATCCAACAAAGGTCAGGCCCGCTATGGAAGGCGGCGCCGCAATGCCACGGCACCAGACAGCCAAACCGCTGCTGACCACGCCCTCGCCGTCGCGGAGTACACCGTCTGTCACAAGCGCGGCCACGCCGCGCACGGCCATGCGCGCGCAGAGGATATCGCCAAACACGCCCGCATCGTCGACGCCCATGGCATCGATCACCACTACGGCGCCGTCCGGCATCTCTTCGATCGCGGCGCGGGTCGAACGCGGGGACGACCAGCTTTCCGGCGTCGCCAAGTCCTCGCGCATCGGCACGAATCGCATCGTGAAGGCCTCACCGACAATGCGACCTTGATCTTCCATCAAGGGCAACGGGCCGCGCAGGTAATTGTTCCGCAAACCTTTTTTTAGCAGAACCGTCGTCAGGGTCGCTGTTGAAATGCGCGTCAACTGATCGCGCTGATCGGCTGTTAAGGTCACGGTCTCAGCCATCGCCACTCTCCCTGTGGTCCATGAAATTCAATGGCGCGACTTTGCAACAAAAGACCGCCGGTTGAAAGGCCGCGGATTCCCTCTGTCGTCTTATTCTTGCCCCTGGCCTGTCGGCCCCCTTTCCGCTAGACCTTGATGGTATGGCAAGACGTGATGACGATAAGAGCAAGGGCCGCCAAACGCGACGAACGACCGGGACTAAACGGCCCGGCGGCGGACGTTCCACGTCGCGTCGAGCGCCCCAAGCCTCTGGGCGCGGTCAGCCGCGAAAGAAGAGCAAGCAAAAGCGCGGCTTGACGCTTGGCCGGGCGCTGCGCTGGCTGATTGTGCTGGGAGTTTGGTGCGCTGTCGGCCTAGGTGGGTTGCTGGCTTACTATGCTTACGATCTTCCCGACGTGTCGCGGATGGCCGTGCTTGAGCGCCAGCCTGCCGTCACTCTGCTGGCAAAAGACGGCTCCATCCTGGCGGCCTCCGGCCAATTGACCGGCGAGGCTTTACGGGTCGAGGAACTCCCTCCGCACCTGCCTCAGGCCGTACTGGCGATCGAAGACCGGCGATTTTACGAACATCCAGGCCTGGATCTTCTGGGGCTGGCGCGCGCAATGTTGACGAACCTGCAGGCAGGGCGGCTTGTTCAAGGCGGCTCCACTATCTCCCAGCAGCTTGCCAAGAATCTGTTTCTCTCACCTGAGCGCTCCCTGAAGCGAAAGGTACAGGAGCTTATGCTCGCGTTCTGGCTGGAACGAAAGTTTTCCAAGGACCAGATTCTGACGCTTTATCTGAACCGCGTGTACCTGGGCGCAAGCGCCTATGGCGTCGACGCTGCCGCACGCCGCTACTTCGGAAAATCCGCTACCGAGGTGACGCTTTATGAGTCGGCAATGTTGGCGGGACTACTCAAAGCGCCCTCCCGATTGTCGCCGACCAGCGATGCCGGCGCGGCGGATGCTCGGACAAAAGTCGTTCTGAATGCGATGGTCGAGGCCGGGTTCATCACCCAGGCCGAAGCGGTCGAAGCCCACAAGAACAAAAGCCGCAAACTTTCACGCCAAAGTCTGCGCGCGCGCTATTTCACCGATTGGGTCATTGGCGAGGTGCGTAATTTTGTTGGTTTCCCCGACCGCGACCTGATCGTGCAAACGACGCTGGACCCACGGCTACAGGGCCTGGCGGAACGCGCTGTGGAAAGCGCCTTGAAGGGGGCAAGCGGTGATCGCGGTGTCCAGCAGGCCGCATTGGTTTCGCTGACACCAGATGGCGCCGTCAGGGCAATGGTTGGCGGCCGCGATTATCAGGAAAGTCAGTTCAACCGAGCGACCCAAGCCCTGCGTCAGCCAGGGTCTGCCTTTAAGACCTTTGTGTTTCTTGCCGCCTTCGAGAAGGGGTGGCACCCGGACGCGCAGATCCTCGACGCGCCGGTGACCATCGGCAAATGGTCGCCGGAGAACTACGACGAGCGGTATCGCGGCGAAATCACCTTGAGAGAGGCCTATGCCTTGTCGCTGAACACGGCAACCGTCCGCCTTTCCCAGGCCGTTGGCGTGCGCAATGTGGCTGCCCAGGCCCAGAAAATGGGCATAACCACACCCTTGACCAGCGACGCGTCACTGGCGCTTGGAACGTCAGAGGTGACACTTATCGAGTTGACAGGCGCCTATGCTGCGCTGGCAAACAATGGGTTCGGAGCGTGGGCGTACGGTATTGTCGAGGTGCGTGACACAAACGGCCACGTTCTTTTCAGGCATGATGAGCAACCAACCGAGCGCTTGATCGACGAACAGGCCCTAGCCAAAGCGGCCGATGTCATGCGGGCAACCGTCGAGTGGGGTACGGGCAAGGCCGCACGAATAGACCGACCGGTCGCTGGAAAAACTGGGACCAGTCAGGATTTCCGTGACGCTTGGTTCATCGGCTATACGCGCGATCTCGTGACCGGTGTTTGGTTCGGCAACGACGACGGCAAGCCGATGAAGCGGGTTTCAGGGGGTAGCTTGCCAGCGACAACCTGGGCAGCCTTTATGAAGCCCGCATCCGAGGGGGCGCCGGGCGGCGCCCTGCCGGGCAGCGAAATCGCTATTGCACCTTCTGCGCCAAGCGCCCGGGACGACCAATCCGGCGACTCAAGCGTCGGCGGTTTCATCGGCCGCTTGCTGCAGGATTTGAGAGGTGGGTCCGCGGGAGCCAAGAGCAGCAACAACTCAGGATCCAATGTTTCGCGGGAGAACAAGACCTTCGGCAAGACGCCGGATCGCTAAAGAATCCGTTACAACCTTTTGAATGCTGCAGCGCGGCAACTGGACTTGCGCGCGCTTTTTAGTATGTTAGCGAGCAGATGAACCGACGCGCCACCCTGGCGTGCGTGTGCTGTCCCTCTCTTTACAAGAGCCCGTGGCACTCTCACGTCTTGGAACGCAGCCAAGAGAAGGGAGTTTCCTCCGTGAAGTTAGGTCAGGATAGCCTCAAAACCCGCCGCAGTCTTTCGGTCGAGGGACAGTCGTACGAATATTACAGCCTTCCGGCGGCCGCCGAGGCTGGACTTGGCGACCTATCCCGTTTGCCGTATTCGCTCAAGGTATTGCTTGAGAACCTTTTGAGGTTCGAGGATGGCGACAGTGTCAGTGTCGATGACATCAAGGCGCTGGCTGCCCGTGTACAGGGCGGCAGCCCGGATGATCGCGAAATCGCCTACCGACCGGCGCGCGTGTTGATGCAGGACTTCACCGGCGTCCCCGCCGTGGTGGACTTGGCGGCAATGCGCGAAGCGATGGTGGGCCTGGGTGGCGACCCCCGAAAAATCAACCCGCTTTCGCCGGTCGATCTGGTCATCGACCACTCTGTGATGGTTGATTATTTCGGCGGCGCAGGCGCTTTTGAAAAGAACGTCGAACGCGAGTTCGAGCGAAACCAGGAACGGTATGCGTTCCTGCGCTGGGGCCAGAAAGCTTTCGATAACTTCTCGGTTGTGCCCCCAGGCACCGGTATTTGCCATCAGGTGAACCTCGAATACATCGCGCAAGCCGTCTGGACGACCAAGATTGACGGCAAGAATATCGCCTATCCCGATACTCTGGTGGGCACGGACAGCCACACGACCATGGTTAACGGGCTGGGTGTCTTGGGCTGGGGCGTCGGCGGTATCGAAGCAGAAGCCGCCATGCTCGGACAGCCGGTAACCATGCTGATCCCCGACGTCGTTGGTTTTAAGCTGACCGGCGAGTTGAAGGAAGGCACAACTGCCACCGATCTTGTGCTCACCTGCACGGAGATGCTGCGCAAAAAGGGCGTCGTCGGTAAGTTCGTCGAGTTCTACGGTCCCGGCCTCAAGCATTTGACCCTGGCCGACCGCGCCACGCTTGGCAACATGTCGCCGGAGTTCGGCTCAACCTGCGCGATCTTCCCGATCGACGCCGAGACGCTGCGGTATCTTGATTTCACCGGGCGCGACAAGGCTCGGGTAAAGCTGGTTGAGGCCTATGCCAAAGCGCAGGGAATGTGGCACGACGAAAGCACGCCCGACCCTGTCTTTAGCGATAGCCTAGGCTTGGATATCTCGACCGTGGAGCCGGCATTGGCCGGACCAAAGCGCCCACAGGACCGGATAGCGCTCTCGGCCGCCTCCGGGGCCTTTTCCCGGTATGTGGCGAAGGATCGCGGCGTTGATCCCGTCGGCGCGCAAGGAACTTTCGCGGCTGAAAGCCCGTCGGCGGCCGAGCATTCCGCTGACGGTTTCTGGCGAAGCTCAGCGGTCGCGGACGAAGCCTACACGCTGGACGACGGCGCCGTGGTCATCGCCGCCATCACCTCCTGCACGAATACATCCAATCCAAGCGTCATGGTCGGTGCGGGTCTATTAGCACGCAAGGCCTTGGCCAAGGGCCTCCAGGTTAAACCCTGGGTGAAGACCTCGTTGGCGCCCGGATCTCAGGTGGTCAGCGACTACTTGGAGAAGGCCGGTTTGCAGACTGATCTCGATGGGTTGGGATTCAACCTGGTCGGCTATGGCTGCACCACCTGCATCGGCAACTCCGGCCCCTTGCCTGAGAAAATTTCCGCCGCTGTCGAAGCGGGCGATTTGACGGTTTGTTCGGTTCTGTCCGGCAACCGGAACTTCGAAGGGCGCATCAACCCGCACTGTCGGGCAAACTATTTGGCGTCGCCGCCCCTGGTCGTGGCCTATGCGCTCGCAGGCTCAATGAAGGCTGACCTTCTGAATGATCCGCTGGGTACGGACAAGGAGGGCAACCCCGTCTTCCTGAAGGATATTTGGCCCTCAAATAAGGAAATTCACGAGACAATGGAAAAATCCTTGTCTCGCGAGATGTTCGAATCCCGCTATGCCAACGTTTATGAGGGGCCCGAACAGTGGCGTTCTATCGCCACCTCGACCGGAGAAACCTTTGAGTGGGATCCCGGCAGCACCTATGTCGCCTATCCGCCGTTTTTTGAGGGCATGGGTGCGGACCCCGATCCGATCCAGGATATCAAGGGCGCGCGACCCCTTGCCATTCTTGGCGATTCCGTCACGACGGACCACATCTCACCGGCGGGCTCCATCAAGAAGGACGGTCCTACGGGCGAGTATCTTTTGGCCAATCAGGTTCGGCCGGCGGAGTTCAACTCCTATGGCGCCCGACGCGGCAACCACGAAGTGATGATGCGCGGCACCTTTGCGAATATCCGCATTCGCAATGAGATGGTGCCGGGTGTCGAGGGCGGCTATACCAAGTACGTGCCGACCGGAGAGCAGCGGGCAATCTACGATGCCGCCATGGACTACGCCCAGGAAGGCACGCCGCTGGTGATCGTCGCGGGACAGGAGTATGGCACCGGGTCCTCTCGAGACTGGGCCGCGAAGGGCACCCGCCTGTTGGGCGTCAAGGCTGTCATCGCCGAATCCTTCGAGCGTATTCATCGCTCCAACCTTGTTGGCATGGGCGTCTTGCCGCTGCAGTTCAAGGAAGGTCAGAGTCGCCATACCTTGAAGTTGACCGGCGAGGAGACTTTCGACTTCACCGGCATCGAAGGAGGCATCACGCCACGCCAGGATATCACCTGCACGCTGCATCGCCCCGACGGCAGCAAGGAAGAGGTTGTCTTCACCTGCCGGATCGACACTGCAGGCGAGGTCGAATATTACGCCAACGGCGGGATCCTGCACTACGTGCTCCGGAACCTCGCCAAGTCGGTGTGATTGTAACTATTTGATATTACGAAAAAAATTGCCGCACTCCCACTGGGGGGGGGTGCGGCTTTCCTTCCAAGCCGCCGGTCCCTTCCGGGTCAACGCCCCGGGCGCTGCAGACGTGCGATCAGGTCGTCGAGTTGCTCCAATGTCGTGTAGTGCAGGACCAAGTCGCCGGCTTCGCCCTTGTGATTGATTGAAACCTTCAAACCAAGCGCTGCCTGCAGTTCCCGCTCCAACTCAATCGTGTCGGCATCCTTTTCGACCGCGCCGCGTACCTTCTTGAGCGTCTTGCCGGGCTGCTTGATCGCTTGTGCCAGCCGCTCCGTCTCTCGCACGGACAGGCCCTGCGACGCGATGCGCTTGGCAATCGCCAGCGGATCTGGAGCGCCGATCAAGGCGCGTGCGTGCCCTGCGCTGATGGTCCCCTCTTCGATCATGCCTTTCACCGCATTTGGCAGGGACAAGAGCCGCAAGGCATTGGCGATGTGGCTGCGGCTTTTCCCGACCACCCGGGCAATGGCTTCCTGACTGTTGCCGAAATCACTCTGGAGGCGACGGTAACCCTCCGCCTCTTCTATCGCATTGAGGTCCTGACGCTGGACGTTCTCTACGATGGCAATTTCCAAGGTTTGCGCATCGTCGAAATCGCGCTGGATGACCGGAACCTCGTGCAGCTGCGCGCGCTGCGCAGCCCGCCAGCGCCGCTCACCCGCGACAATCTCAAAGCGGTTCTTCTTTGTCGCGTGCGGCCGTACTAGTATAGGCTGTAAAAGGCCGTTTTCTTTTATGGACTGCGCCAGGGCATCCAGCGCATCTTCATCGAAATTGTGGCGCGGCTGAAACGGGCTGGCCTCCAGATGCTCAACGGGAACGAGCTGGCCTGTTCGCGGCGTTGAGGCCGGGGCTGCGGAGGCGCCTTTCTTGCTACTTTTCTTGGGTTCCGCCGCCTCGGCTTCGCGGACGGCCGACTCTGCGCCTTCCTCGTTGAAGAGCGCTGCCAATCCACGCCCTAAACCGCGTTTCTTCGGTGTCTGCGCCATCGTACCACCCCCTTTTTTACAGTGCCGCCGCTGGCTTTCGGAAGCGCTCGCCATCCCGCTTCAAAACCTCCGCGGCCAGCTTTATGTAGGCTTGTGAACCCTGGCAGCGCCAATCATACAGCAGGGCCGGCAAGCCAAAAGACGGCGCCTCCGACATGCGCACGTTGCGCGGTATAACTGTTTTGAAAACAAGATCGCCGAAATACTCACGTACATCGTCGGCAACCTGATCCGATAGATTGTTGCGACGATCGTACATGGTCACGGCGATGCCGTGCAGTTTCAACTCTGGATTGTATAGCTGCTTCACACGCTCGACGGTTTGCATTAAGTGGCTTAGCCCCTCCAGGGCGTAGAACTCGGCCTGCAAAGGAACCAATAAACCGTCCGCCGCAACCAATGCATTTAACGTAAGAAGACCCAATGCCGGCGGGCAATCAATCAGAATATAATCGAAATCTCTTAACACGCTATGAAAGGCGTCCTTCAGTCGATAGACGCGCCTCTCGGTCTCCACCAACTCCAACTCAGCGCCGGAGAGATCCGAGGACGACGGCACCAACGACAGCCTTGGCACTTTCGTCGGAGTGACGGCGTCGGCCATTACCATGTCATCGAGCAGCACGCGATAAATGTCCCGCTGCCTATGGGCGCGATCGATGCCCAGTCCGGTGCTGGCATTTCCCTGCGGGTCCAAGTCGATGATAAGCACCTTCTTGTGGCAAGCAGCCAGCGCGGTAGCGAGATTCACAGCGGTCGTCGTCTTTCCGACTCCACCCTTCTGATTGGCTATGGCGAGTACCCGTGCCCGTTTATCCTGGTCGCTGGTTTTCTGATCACGAGACACGGGCAAGATCCCCTATTTCCAATATGATCGCCTCGTCGCTGCTCTTGCTACGGTGGCGCTTGACCTTCATCTTCCATTCTGTTGCCGCCGCGGTCAATTCCTGCTCTGCTTCGCGACCCTTCAAAAAAAGAGAAATTCCGCCTTGTTGTAAAAATGGTGCAGCATAGCCAAGAAGCTTCGGCAGGGGTGCCAGGGCCCGGGCGGTTACAACCGGCACCGTGAAGGGCGTCAGAGCTTCGATGCGATCATTGTGGAAGACTGTCGGCGCGCCTGTTTCACGTGAAACATGCCGCATGAAGGTTACTTTCCGCTGGTCGGCCTCAATCAGATGAACCTCTCTGGCCCCCATGATCGACAGCACCAGCCCAGGAAACCCGGCGCCGCTTCCCAGATCCACAATTCTTTGCGACGGCGCATCACCCGGCAACAGGGACCACAATTGCGCCGAATCCAGAAAATGGCGGCGCCAGGGATCCTTTAGGGTCTCCCGACCGACAAGATTGATCGCTTTGTTCCACCGCCGCAGCAAATCCAAGTAGGTCTGCAGCCTTTCCATTGTTTCACGTGAAACACCGGCAAGGTCCGAGAACTCTTCCGGCGTCATTGGGGGCGCCATTTCCAGCGTCCTCAGGCCGCTGTTTGCTTGCGACGAACAAACCGCAGCAAAGCCACGGCCGCGGCGGGCGTCATGCCGGGCAGCCTGGAGGCCGCGCCCAAGGTTGCCGGACGGGCCCGGGATAAGAGCTGCTGAATCTCCTTGGAAAGACTTGGTATGGACAGGAAGTCCAGATCTTGCGGCAGAACCAAGGATTCATCCTTGCGGAAGGACCGGATGTCGGCATCTTGCCGTTCCAAATAGCCCGCATAGTGGGCATCGATCTCGATCTGTTCCGCGACATCCCCTTTGAGCTCACCCAGCTCCGGCCAAACCGCCGTCAATCGCTCCAGCGTGATATCCGAATAGCGAAGCAGATCAAAAGCGCTGCGCCTCTGGCCGTCACGATTCACTTCGATCCCATATTTCGCGAGCGCGTCCGGAGTCACCTTCAAGCTCCCGACCAACGCACGGCCCGCGGCCAAACGCAGCTGCTTCTGCGACCAGGCGGCTTGCCGCCCCGACCCTACACATCCCCAGGCAATGCCCAACTCCGTGAGTCGCTGGTCCGCGTTATCAGCACGCAGCCGAAGCCGATACTCCGCCCGGCTAGTGAACATCCTATAGGGCTCGGTCACACCGCGGGTCACAAGATCGTCGATCATCACGCCCGTATAGCCTTGCGCGCGGTCAATCACGGCGCCATCGTGTTGAACACCGCCACAATTGAGCGACGCATTGATCCCAGCCATCAGCCCTTGTGCCGCCGCCTCTTCGTAACCTGTCGTACCATTGATCTGTCCTGCCAGATAAAGCCCTGGAATCTTTCGCGTTTCCAAGGTCGGCATCAGTTCCCTTGGGTCAACGTAATCATACTCTATCGCATACCCTGGTTGCAGTATCTCCGCCCGCTCCAGCCCGGGAATTGTGCCCAGAAGCGCAATTTGAACCTCCGTCGGCAGAGACGTCGAGATACCATTTGGATAAACCGTATGGTCGTCCAGCCCTTCAGGTTCCAGAAAGATCTGATGATGCTGCTTGTCAGCGAACCGAACAACTTTATCCTCGATCGATGGGCAATAGCGCGGGCCCACACTTTCGATTTGGCCCGAATAAATCGGCGCGCGATGCAGATTCGCCCGGATGATGCTATGAGTGCGATCGCTGGTGTGCGTAATGGCGCAATTAACCTGCGGCGTCGTAATCCTGCGCGTCATCGTCGAGAAGGGCACCGGCGGGCTGTCCCCTTCCTGTTTCTCCAAACCGTCCCAATCTATCGTTCGTCCATCGAGACGCGGCGGCGTCCCGGTCTTCAGGCGCCCTAGCGAGAAACCGAACCGTGCGAGTGTTTCGGACAACCCTACAGCCGGCTTTTCTCCCAACCTACCGGCGGGAAAGCGCGTCTCGCCCCGGTGTATGACTCCTTTCAGGAACGTGCCGGTTGTCAGGACCACCGCACCGGCATACACCGTCCTTCCGTCACCCAATAATACGCCCATGCACCGGCCTGACTCCGACAGAAGCAGGTCTTCAACCCCTGCACCCAGCGTATCAAGGCCCTCCTGATCGGCCAGAAGCGCTTGAACGGCTTCACGATATAGCTGCCGGTCCGCCTGCGCCCTCGGTCCGCGCACGGCCGGACCCTTGCTGCGGTTCAATACACGGAACTGAATGCCTGCGCGATCGATTGCCCGACCCATCAAGCCATCCAGCGCATCGATTTCCCGAACGAGATGCCCTTTCCCAAGCCCGCCTATTGCGGGATTGCAAGACATGACGCCGATAGTTTCTGGTTTATGGGTTACCAGCAGCGTACGCGCGCCAATACGCGCTGCCGCCGCAGCAGCCTCACAGCCGGCATGGCCGCCACCGACAACGATCACATCATATGAAAGAATCCGCTTCATGCCGCCTAGATAAGGCAGTCCGCCATCGCTGTCAAAACCGGCGTGCGATGAAACCATCACAATGTTTCACGTGAAACATAGAACCTAAACCCACCGACAACCTTACCGCGTTCATTTACCTATGCAGAAATCGCGAAATATCACATCGAGCAAGTCTTCGACATCGACCCGCCCAAGCAGCCGCCCCAACGTTCGTAGGGCAATCCGCAGCTCCTCCGCCTGCAGCTCCACCTCAGCGCGCGGATCGAAGCCTCTGAGTGCGACAATACAGTCTCTCAGGCATTGCTCATGCCTCAATCGAGAAAAGCCCGGGGCCGCAAGAGCGTCGCTCAGCTCGGCTCTCAAGCGCTTTTCAAGGGCCGCTTCCAGGGTATTAAATCCCGCCCCTGATACCGCAGAGATGCAGATAACTTCCGGCGCTATACCCGACTGCCACTGAAGAAGCGACGCATCCGGCTCCGAAGCCAAGTCGGCTTTGTTCAGCAGCACCAAGGATTTCTCACTTAGCAATCCCAAGGTCTCGCGATCGAGCTCCGGAAAATCCCGGAGGTCGAACACGCCGAGCAGAAAATCCGCGGAGCTGGCCCTATCTCGACTGCGCCGAATACCTTCACGTTCAATCGGGTCAAGCTCGCCCGCTTCAGCCTCCCTCAGCCCGGCCGTATCCGCAACGGTCACCGGAAATCCAGAGAGCGACAAATGCACCTCCACCACATCGCGCGTGGTGCCCGCAATCTCTGACACAATAGCTGCGTCTCTTTTTGCTAACCTATTGATAATACTCGATTTTCCAGCATTCGGGGGACCAATGATGGCGATCGTGATTCCTTCTCGAAGCCGTCGGGCAGAAAGCCCGTTCGCGAGGGCGCCCTCAATCTCCAGAGCAAGTTTCTCCACCTCACGGGCATGCCCTGCAACCAGATTCTCGGGCAAATCCTCGTCGGGAAAATCGATCCAGGCCTCAATCTCCGCGAGGAGTTTTACCAAACGAGTCTGCCAAGTCTGTACCTTGGCCGACAACCCCCCCTCCAACTGGCGAAGGGCTTGACGCCGCTGTGCTTCCGTCTCCGCCGTAATCAGGTCCGCCAGGCCCTCGACCGCCGTCAAATCGAGGAGACCATTGTCGAAGGCACGACGTGTGAATTCCCCGGGCTCGGCGGGGCGTAGGCCGGGAAAGGCGGCAAGCGCGGCAAGCGCGGCATCGAGCACCGCCCGACCGCCGTGCAAATGCAGCTCGAAAACGTCTTCACCGGTAAAGCTAGAGGGTGCCGGAAACCAGAGGACCACGCAGCGATCAATTGTGATGCCGTCTCTTGGGTCGACCACCGCAGTCAAAAGCGCCCGGCGCGGTTGCGGCAATCCCTTGCCGCCGAGCATCGCGCTCAAGGCCTCACCGGCCCGCGGGCCCGACGTTCGGACAACCGCTATGCCTGCACGACCGGCCCCGCTCGACATCGCAAAAATGGTATCGCTAACCATGCTTCCAAGGCGCCTATACGCCACCCCTGAAATCCTGATGTCCGGAAATCCGCCGCTACTTCGGCCCGTCTTCAGGGCGCAAAAGAAGGCGCTCCACCCGACCGCCGCCGATTACATGTTGCTGAAGGATCTCGTCCACGTCTTCGAGTGTGTCATAACGATACCAGATCCCTTCGGGATAGATGACCATCACCGGCCCCAGTTCACAACGGTCAAGGCAGCCCGACTGGTTGATCCGAACCCCATCAATACCCAATTCCTTAGCGCGTGCTTTCATGTAGTTCCGCAAACGCACACTGCCTCTTTCCTTACAGCAGCCTCTCGGGTGCCCTTCCGGTCGCTCGTTTATGCAACAGAATACATGACAGCGGTAGTATGCCGCCGCATCGCCAGGCCTACTGCGGCTTGGATCAACACTCTTCATTACTTGTCCTTCTTCTTGTCCGTCGGCGTGCCTGTCGCACCCGCCATCTGTTTCCAAAACGCCTGCTGAATGGACTCCAATCCCTGCAATCCGGCTGGCAACCACGTCTTGAAAAGCTGCTCTGGCTCCATCGCATGCAAACTGCTGGTCATGCTACGTTCGATTTCTTTCATCAGCACAGCCTGCATCGGCGCAACATCGGGAAGTCCTAGAAAACTGCGCGCTTCCTCGGGTGTGCAATCGATGTCGATCTTGATCTGCATAACTTCAAGCCCCCTCTTTCCACCTAAGTCGGCTAAAAATAGCATCCCACCCTATTTTACGGTTGTTTCCGGACCACAGCGGCCAAAAATAGGTTGAGTAGGCAGACCTTAGCCGCCGTGCGGTCGCTTCGGCAACGCCGGACCGCCATTCGAAGACGAAGAAGGAACCCGATGCAACAAAACCGCCTTGCCGGCGAAACCAGCCCTTATCTGCTGCAGCACCAGCACAATCCGGTCGACTGGCACCCTTGGGGCCCTGAAGCCTTGGCGCTGGCAAAGCAAACCGGCAAGCCGATCCTGCTTTCCGTTGGCTATGCGGCTTGCCATTGGTGTCACGTCATGGCCCACGAATCCTTCGAGAACGAAGCCATCGCCAGTGTGATGAACGAGCATTTCATCAACATCAAGGTCGACCGCGAGGAACGGCCCGACCTCGACGCCATTTACCAAAATGCCCTGGCGGTTCTGGGCGAACACGGCGGCTGGCCGCTGACCATGTTCCTAACGCCCGCTGCGGAGCCCTTCTGGGGTGGCACTTACTTTCCGCCTGAGCCCCGTTACGGTCGAGCGGGCTTCCCGCAAATACTGCAGGCTGTCTCGGCAGCCTATGTCAACGACACCGACAGAATCACAACTAATGTCCAGGCCATCGGTCAGGCCCTCGAGCGCCTTGCAAACCCGGCCCCTGGCGGTGCCATCACGGATGCCGAGCAACAGCAGATGGCACACCGGTTGCTGCGCGAAATGGATTCAGTGAACGGCGGGTTGGGGCGGGCTCCAAAATTTCCTCAGCCAACGGCCCTGACACTGCTATGGCGTCAGTGGCAAAGAAACGGCGACACCGCCTGCCGCGATGCGGCGCTTCTGACGCTCAAGCGCATGAGTCAGGGCGGTATCTACGACCATCTCGGCGGCGGTTATGCTCGCTATTCCGTGGACGAGCGTTGGCTGGCGCCGCATTTCGAGAAGATGCTTTATGACAATGCCCAACTCCTAGATTTGCTTACCTTGGCTCATCTGAAAACCGGGTCTCCGCTCTTTGCTCAGCGGCGAGAGGAGACGGTTTCCTGGTTGTTGCGCGAGATGATAGCCGAAGACGCGAACGGCCAGCCCACTGGCGCCTTTGCGGCAACCCTGGACGCGGACAGTGAGGGTGAGGAGGGGCGATTCTACGTTTGGCAGGAATCGCAAATCGATGACCTGTTGGAGCCGGATGACGCCGCGCTTTTTAAGCGGGTCTACGATGTCGGCGCGACCGGCAACTGGGAAGGCAAAAACATTCTCAACCGGCTCCACTCCACCGACTGGCTGGGCCAGGAGGAGGAAGACCGCCTGCTCGCCATGCGGCAGACACTGCGCCAAGCCCGCGACCAGCGTGTTTGGCCCGGTTGGGACGACAAAGTGCTCAGCGATTGGAACGGCCTGATGATCGCGGCTCTCGCCAGGAGCGGATTTGCCGCCGAGCGGCAGGATTGGCTGGATGCCGCGCGGAAGGCTTTCGAGTTTATCGCCACGACCCTAGATGAAAATGGCCGTTTGTTTCATTCCTGGCGGCGAGGCGTCAGAAAACACAAAGGAACACTGGACGACCACGCAAACATGATCGACGCGGCTCTAGCGCTTTATCAAATCGATTCAGATCCACGCTACATGGACCAGGCACTTACTTGGGTTGCTTCAGTCGAGGCGCACTTTCGTGATAACGCAAAGGGTGGGTTCTTCACCACCGCCGCCGACGCCGATGATTTGATCGTGCGTGCCAAGAATGCCCACGATACAGCGACACCTTCGGGAAACGGCGTAATGGTGCGCAACTATGCTCAGCTTTTCCACTTGACCGGCAAGGATGCCTATCGGCAAGCCGCGGCCACCTGCATTGCCGCTTTTACCGGCGAGCTGGAGCGGAATTTTTTCGCCCTTTGCAGCCTGATAAACGGATCCGATCTACTCAATCACGCTATCCAAGTGGTGGTGGTCGGCAGCCCCGACGCGCCCGCGACAAAGGCGCTTATGGAGATTGTGCGGCGCAGTGGCGACTCCGACATTGTCCTCCAGCAGATATCGCCCGGATTCAACCTACCGCCGGAACATCCGGCAGCCGGCAAAAGCCCCTCCGATGACAGACCCCTTGCTTTCGTTTGCCGTAATCAAACCTGTTCGCTACCGATGCATGATCCCGCGGCGCTGGAATCGGCGCTTGGAGATTAGCCATGCATCCAGCCCAAGCCACCTTTGCTAGCCCGCTGGGTCCGATTACGGTCCAGGCTGTGGATGGTGCGATCATACGCCTTTATTGGTCTAGCAAGGCATCAGCAAGCCCGGAGAAGAGGTGCGATCACAGCCTTGAGCCGCTCTTTGGAAAAGCCCGCGAACAGCTGGACGCCTACTTTGCCGGAACACTTCGGGACTTCGACCTTCCTCTCGCCCCCGCGGGTTCCCGTTTCCAGCAACGCGTATGGGAAGCCCTTTACGCCATTCCTTATGGGCAAACGCGCAGTTATGGCGAAATAGCCGCAGCAACATCTTCCGTTGCGCGCGCCGTCGGCGGCGCTTGCGGCGCCAACCCTATACCCATCGTCATACCCTGCCATCGCGTGCTTGCAAGCAATGGAAAGCTGACCGGGTTTTCCGCAGCCGGTGGCGTCCGCGACAAGCAATTGCTCCTTGATCTCGAAGCCGGGCGCCCTGGACTGCCGCTCGGCTGACAAGCTTGCGCCGGGGGGCTAGACTTCCCCTGGAAACACATGACCACGACAACGACATTTAGAGGATCTGGACCCATGACCAAGATGACCGTTTCCTGTCCCGACGGTGCGTTTTCCGCCTATCTCGCTCTTCCGACCAAAACCCCTGCGCCTGCCATCCTGGTTATTCAGGAGATTTTCGGCGTCAATCGCGTCATGCGCGACATCTGTGACAACCTCGCCGCGCAGGGCTACATCGCCTGCTGTCCGGACCTATTCTGGCGTATCGAGCCCGAAGTCGATATCACCGATAAAACCGAGGCGGAGTGGAACAAAGCCTTCGAGCTGTTTGGGAAATTCGACCCGGACAAAGGAACGGAAGACCTCAAGGCCACATTGGCATCGCTCCGTGATCACCCAGCCAGCACGGGCAAGGTCGGTTCGGTCGGTTACTGCCTTGGCGGGAAGATGGCCTTTCTGATGGCGGCGCGCTCGGACGCCGACTGCAATGTCAGTTACTACGGCGTCGGTCTTGATGAATTGCTCGGCGAGGCCGGAAACATCTCCAAGCCGCTCCTGATGCACATGGCCTCCGAGGATCAATTCGTTCCCAAGGACGCTCAGGTCAAAATCCGCGAGGGTTTGAAGGGCCACCCGAACGTCACCCTTCATGTCTACGAAGGGAACGATCATGCCTTTGCCCGCGAAGGCGGCGCCCATTACGACGCACAGGCCGCAGCAGCCGCGAATGCGCGAACCGCAGCCTTCTTCAAGCAACAGCTTTCCTGAAACCAATCTAATCGAGGCATAAAACACATGGTAAAAGCGATCATCATCAAAGAAACCGGCGGCCCCGAGGTCATGTCCTATGAAACGGTGGACCTCGGCGACCCGGGCCCGGGCGAGGTGCGGGTTAAGCATGCCGCTGTCGGCCTCAACTATATCGACGTCTACCACCGCAGCGGGCTTTATCCGGTCCAGCCGCCCCTGGTCCTGGGCCTGGAGGGCGCAGGCACTGTCGAAGCTCTCGGCGAGGGCGTCACGCAGTTCAAGGAGGGCGACCGGGTGGCCTATGCAAATCCGCCCCTGGGCGCCTACTCCCAAGCCCGCAACATGCCTTGGCATAGGTTGGTCAAGTTACCCGACAGCATCGATTTCCAGACCGGGGCCGCCATGATGCTGCAGGGCATGACGGTGGAGTATCTCATCCGCCGTACCTTTCGGGTCGAGGCTGGCCAGACCGTTCTGTTCCATGCCGCCGCCGGCGGCGTCGGGCTGATCGCCTGCCAATGGCTTAAGAAACTGGGCGCGACCGTGATCGGCACCGCCGGGTCGCCCGAAAAGATGGCGCTGGCCAAGGCCCACGGCGCTGATCACATGATCAACTATCGTGAGGAGAATTTTGTCGAGCGCGTCAAGGAACTGACCGGCGGCAAGGGTGTCCCCGTGGTTTACGATGGTGTGGGCAAGGATACCTGGGAAGGGTCGCTCGACTGCCTTTCGCCGCGCGGTCTATTGGTGAATTTCGGCAACGCTTCCGGCGGTATTTCCCAATTCAACCCGGGTACGCTGGCAGCAAAGGGCTCCTTGTATCTGACCCGACCAACTCTGATGACCTACACCGCCTCGCGAGAGGATCTGGTGGAGAGCGCGACGGCACTCTTCGACGTGGTCACCAGCGGCGCGGTCAAGATAGAGGTCAACCAGACCTACCCGCTTGCCGAGGCCGTTCAGGCGCACCGCGATCTGGAAGGGCGCAAAACCACCGGCTCTACGGTTTTCCTGCCCTGATCTCAGTGAATCGCAGGGCCCCGCCTGAAATCGCCTGGCGGGGCCCTACATCCCAACCAACCTCAATCGATCGTGTAGCCGTAAGCGTCTATGGAGGGCTGAAGTATCGGGAGCAGCGGCGAAAGCTGTTCTTCGTAGCGGTGCCAGCGCCCGCTTGCGTGCTTGTAAATAGGCTGTGTGACCTGTTCGTAGCTGGGCGTGGCAATATGGCGCGCCTTTGCCGTCGCGACGTGATCGAGGACGGAGGCCTGCCAGGGCAGCTCCAGGAATGTCAGCAGCTTGCGCGCCTGGCCCTCGGTGTCGGTCACCAGGTCCTCGTAGCGCAACCGGTGCAGCGGTAAACTCAACAGCGTCTCGTAACGACGGCCCAAAGCCATAACCCGCGCATAGAGCTCTGCGGCATCCTCCAGATTCAAGAAATGCGCCATTGCATTGTTGAGCTGAAACTGTTGCATGAAGCAGCTCAAGACCACATCACAAGGGTGCCGCAAGGCCATGATAACCTTTGACTGCGGGAACAGACGCATGATCAAGGGCAGGTCAAGCAGGTTGAAGGGAAACTTGTCGACCCGGATAGCCGTTGTTCCCGTACAGCCTGATTGGGCAAGGGCCTCCTTCAAAGCATCGGAATAGAGCGTTCTCAAACGCCCCGCGTCCTTTACCGACAGCGTCGAAAGCCGCTCCGGATAACCCGGGTCGCCGCTATCCATTTTCTTGCGCAGGGATTCCAACAGCGGCTGCTCTTCAATCACCTCGATGTCGGAGTGACCGCTTAGAATCTGATCCAGCAATGTCGTGCCCGAGCGGGGGAATCCGACCAGAAACACCGGGTCCCGCAACCAATCGTCGGGCTGCGCCAAGGGTTGCCAACCGGCCACCCATTCGGCGGTGACGGTTTCTTCGAGCTTTGCAATACGCTCCAGAAAACGCTCCTTGCGCGTTGCCCGGCCAATCACCGTCTCGGACTGCAGGCGGTTTCCTTCAGAAAAGGCTGCGAAGGCGTCTGCCGGACGGTCCATTTCGTCGTATAGCCGGCCCAACTGGAAGGGCCGCTCATAAGCGAAATCGCCGGTCGCCTTCATGCCTTCCAGCATTGCGACCGCCTCGTCCTTGCGGCCAAGCCTCCGGTACAGACGGGCTGTCGTCAAAAGGACGCCGGGATGATCGGGTACTTTCTTCAGGGCGATGGCCGCGACGGACTGTGCCGACTCCAGACGGCTGGCTCGCTCCAGAACCAAAAGCTTCTGATAGAAAGCCGATCCGAAACCGGGATGGGCAGCCAGGGCCTTGTCCAACGCTGCCAGCGCTTCGTCGGTGCGCCCCAGGTCCCGCAGGCAGATACCGCGACTGACCTGAACTTGCGGGTTGTTTGGTTGACCGGCGGCGGCCTTATCGAAGCTTGCCAAGGCGTCGCCCGGCTTGCCCCGCTCCAATAGGATCGACCCCAACGTTGCGTGCAGCATCGCCGTCGCCGCGGGGTCGCGCCCGGCCCCGGCAAGCGCCTTTCGGATAACCTGCTCAGCCGTAACGGCCTCTCCGCAAAGGCGTAACGCGGTGGCAAGATTGTTCTGTAAGGCGAGGGCCTGCGGTGCTTTCTTGGCGGCCTTTTTCAGAGGCTCGAGCGCCTCGGCAGCGCGACCCTGGCGCAGTCTTAGCTCACCAAGGGCGGCAAGCAATTCGACATGGCCGGGGACGGATTCCAGCGCGGCGGCGACAACCGCTTCGGCCTCTCCGGTTCGGCCCTCGCGCAGCAAATCACCGGCACGGGAAAGGGCCGAGCTGGGCTCCAACCCCCCGAAAGGTAGCCCGCCGTCTCCTTCTTTGCCGCGTTCAACCATCCTCGGTTCACCTGCTCCCCTCGCCTGCCTGCACGGTCAATCTGCAACCGAGAAAGGCACACCCGGGAAGCTATTGATTCATGCTGTCGAAGAAGTCTGCATTGTTCTTCGATTGCTTGAGCTTGTCCACGAGGAACTCCATCGCGTCCGTCACGCCCATCGGCATCAGGATACGCCGCAGCACCCACATTTTGGAGAGCGTGCCCTTGTCGACGAGCAACTCTTCCTTACGAGTGCCGGACTTGCCGATGTCGATCGCCGGGAAGGTCCGCTTGTCGGCAAGCTTGCGATCGAGGACCAGTTCGGAGTTGCCCGTACCCTTGAACTCTTCAAAGATAACCTCGTCCATGCGGCTACCGGTGTCGATCAGCGCGGTGCCGATGATCGTCAGGCTACCGCCTTCCTCGATGTTTCGCGCCGCGCCAAAGAACCGCTTGGGACGCTGTAGTGCGTTGGCGTCCACGCCACCGGTCAAAACCTTGCCCGAGGACGGCACGACGGTGTTGTAAGCGCGTGCCAGACGGGTGATCGAATCCAGCAGGATCACCACATCCTTCTTATGCTCGACCAGGCGCTTGGCTTTCTCGATCACCATCTCGGCAACCTGCACGTGACGCTGCGCCGGTTCGTCGAAGGTCGAGGACACCACTTCACCCTGGACCGAACGATCCATGTCGGTCACTTCTTCCGGGCGCTCGTCGATGAGCAGCACCAAGAGATAGACCTCGGGATGATTGGCCGCGATGGCTTTGGCCAGATTCTGCAGGATCATCGTCTTACCAGTACGCGGCGGTGCCACGATCAAGGCGCGCTGGCCCTTGCCGAGCGGCGCCACCAGATCGATCACCCTTGGCGTCATGTCCTTGATGGTCGGGTCTTCGATCTCAAGGGTGAGCTTCTGATCGGGATAGAGCGGCGTCAGGTTGTCGAAGTTAATGCGGTGACGGGTTGCATCGGGCGGGTCGAAGTTGATGGTGTTGACCTTCAAGAGCGCAAAGTAGCGCTCTCCATCCTTTGGCGAACGGATTTGCCCCTCGACCGTATCGCCGGTGCGTAAACCAAAACGGCGGACCTGGCTTGGGCTCACATAGATGTCGTCCGGACCTGGCAGGTAGTTGGCCTCCGGCGAGCGCAGGAACCCGAAGCCGTCCTGCAGCACCTCCAAGACGCCCGATCCATAAATCGCCACGTCGTTTTCGGCCATCTGTTTAAGGATCGCGAACATCATGTCCTGACGGCGCAGGTTGCTCGCGTTCTCGATCTCCAACTCTTCGGCAAAAGCCAGAAGTTCGATCGGAGTTTTCTCTTTAAGTTCTTGGAGGTTCATGGTTTTGAGCGATCTTGCTATGTGGGGGCTGGAAGCTGGAAACCTCTTTGAGGGGCTTCAGGTCATTGAAGGGGGGTGTCTTGTGCGGGCGCTTGGGCCAGGGAAGTGGAACGGAAGCCCGCTCTTAGAATATCGTCGATGATCTCGCGTGGTTTTACTCTGTCACGTGGGAAAGCCGCCAGCGATCGGCGGAAGAAGACTTGCAGGCGGTCATAACGCAAAACAGGGGTTCAGGTCAACTATTTGAAAAGGGAGGAAGCAGCTTCAACAGTCAAAGGCGTGATCAAAAGGGCTTCACGATCACCAGGATGACAATGATCGCCATCACCACGGCGGGTACCTCGTTCATGATCCGGTAGAACCGGGGCGAGCGTTCGTTGGCATCCCGCTCGAAATCCTTGCGCCAGCGACCATAGAGGTGGTGGAGGTGGGTCAAGACCAGGATTAGAAGTGCCTTGGCGTGAAACCAAGGCTCCCGCCAGGCTTCCAGATCGACCATCAAGAGCAAGCCGAAGATCCAGGTGGCGATCATCGCCGGGTTCATGATCCCGCGCAGCAAGCGGCGTTCCATGACCTTGAAGGTTTCGGATTGGGTCGAGCCCTTCTCGGCGTCGCAATGATAGACGAACAGGCGCGGAAGATAGAGCAGACCAGCCATCCAGGCGATGACCGAGATGACATGGATCGCCTTGAACCAAAGGAAGCCAGCTCCAAGAATTTCCGACATCGTCCAACCACCTCACAATTCTTTGTCCCCGACTTCCCGCCGGAGATTTAAAGCCAGCCGCTCAACTCACGTTCGATCAAACCCTCAAGGAAATCCATGTGGTCGTCTCGCGTATTGAGACAGGGCACATAGCAAAATTCCTCACCCCCTGCAGCCAGGAAGGTCTCCCTGAGACCAATCGCCACCTCCTCCAGTGTTTCGAGGCAATCAGCGGCAAAGCCGGGACTCAGGATAGCCAGACGCTTTATGCCCTCCCCGGCAAGCTGCTTCACCGTTTCGTCGCTATAGGGCTGAAGCCAGGCCTTCGGACCAAACCGCGACTGAAAGGTAACCCTCAGCTTTTCCTCTCTCCAACCCAGCGCCTCGCGAAGCAGTCGCCCGGTCTTTTGGCAGTGGCAATGATAGGGATCGCCCTTCTCAAGACATTCGCGCGGCAAACCGTGAAAAGAAGCCAGGACGACTTCCGGTTCCCAGGAGAGCGATTCCAACATGCCTTGTAACGACGCAACCAGGGCTGAAATGTAGGCCGGATCGTCATGGTATGGCGGCGTGACCCGTAGCGACGCTTGCCAGCGTTGTTTCATGAGGACACGAAAGGCTTCATCGCAGGCCGTGGCTGTCGTTGCAGCGCTGTATTGAGGATAAAGCGGCAACAGGAGAATTCGTCTGCAACCGCTCTCTATCAGGCTTCCAATTTCGGATTTCAGTGACGGCACGCCATACCGCATGGCCCAGCGCACCTGAACGCTTGGATACTTTTCGCCTAGCCTGCCGGCCAGGGCATCGTTCTGCTCACGGGTGATACGCCGCAGCGGGCTCTCATTCGTCTCACGGTCCCAGATAGCGTCATAGGCGCGGCCGCTTTTCCCGGGACGCACTGTGAGAATGATACCCTGGAGGATCGGCTGCCAAAGCCAGGGCGAAAGCTCTATGACACGGCGATCGCTAAGGAATTCGGACAGGTAGCGCCGAACAGACCAATAGTCGGTCGCCGCAGGCGTTCCGAGATTGACCAGCAAAACGCCAATTCCTGACTCAGGCAGGTCTGGATGACCTTGCGGCCAAACCTCTCGTACGTAACCCTTCATATCACCATCAGTCCTTCCCGCCCGACCAGCCTTTCACCAACTCCACTAACCGGGCGACATGATCGGGCGGTGTCTCGGGAACGACGCCGTGACCAAGATTGAAGATGAAAGGTCTGCCGGAAAGCTCCTCTAGCACTGCAAGGGCCGCCTCTTCCATCGCAGTCCCTCCCGCAACCAAGTAGATGGGATCAAGATTACCTTGTAGCACAACGTTTCGATCAAGAGTCTCCGCGGCCCACCGACAGGATAATCCACTATCAAGTGAAAGTCCCTGTGCGCCGCTGTGTGTCGCAAAATCCCGGTAGAACTCCCCGGCACCACGGGGAAACAATATGATCGGCACATTCGGATGGCGCTCGCGCACTAGCGCAACGATCCTAGCCAGGGGATCCAGCGACCAACGTTTCAAGGCAGCAGGCGGCAAGGCACCCGCCCAGGAATCAAAAATCTGCAACGCCTCGGCGCCCGCCTCGACCTGAGCGCAAAGGTGCGCCACCACGGCATCCTCAAGCAGGCTAATGAGCTTTCCAAAACCATCCGGATCGGAGAACGCCCAGGTTTTTGCCCGCGTGAATTGTTTACTGGTTCCGCCCTCGATCATGTAGGTCGCCAATGTCCAGGGAGCGCCGGAGAAGCCGATCAAGGTTGTTTCCGGGGGCAGTGCCGCCCGCAAACCTCTCACGGCCTCGTAGACCGGGCTCAGGCGCTCGGTCATTCCCTCCGGTTTCAATCGATCAATCGCACCGAGGGTCTCCAGAGCATCAAGCCGCGGACCTGAACCCGCTTCGAACCAAACCTTCTGGCCCAATCCATCGGGTATCACGAGAATATCCGAGAACAGGATTGCCGCATCAAAACCGAAACGTCGGATCGGCTGCAACGTTACTTCCACGGCAAACTCCGGCGTATAGCAAAGATCCAGAAAGGATCCGGCGGTCTTCCGTGTCGCCAGGTACTCAGGCAGGTACCGGCCAGCCTGGCGCATCAACCATATCGGCGGTTGCTTGGCGGATTTACCGTTTAGCACGGCTAGAAGGGTCTTTTCGTTCCTATTAGCCAAAGCTTGTTCCTGTTGCTTCATAATCTTCCCTTCAACAAAGAATCCTTTTCTAAAAAAAGAAAGGTGGTTGTTGTAGTAGGGGCTGTGAATCACGGTAATTGCGAGTTGTTAGCGATTCACGCACAGCCTGATATGGACTCTCGTTTTGATGACCCTGTTTGGTGCATAAGTCTGGGGAGCGAATTTCACCGCGCTAGAAACCCTGGCGAGTCGTTGGTGTTAGTGTCGCCATGGAAAGATGGGCATGACTTGCACGAAGTAAATGCAAAGGCTGGATTTATCCAGAGCATTGTATTCTTTGCACCCAGCAGGCAGCCTTGAGGATAGCACCACTGGCGCTGAGGGATTGTTTTGGAGCGCCTGTGCACAGACAGCGATTTGTCCCGGTAATGCACGTTTGATGGGGATAAGATTTCGGCACCATGAATGAAGTCGGTTCAATGAAGAAAAATATCGTTCGACATATGCATTTGGTGTCCGATTCCACGGGGGAAACGCTGAACTCCGTAGCCCGGGCTTGCCTGGTTCAGTTCGAGAATGTGGAGCCACGGGAGCATGTCTGGAGTTTGGTTCGCACCAAAGGACAGATGGAAAAGGTCTTGCTGGGCATCCAGGACTCCCCCGGCCCGGTGCTAATGACTGTCCTGAACGACGTCTTGCGGCAACGCCTCGTCGAGGGCTGTCGGGAAATGGGCGTTCCCTGTATCCCGGTTCTGGAGCCGGTCATACACACGCTAGGAGCCTATTTCGGAGCAACTATCAGCGGCCGTCCGGGGCTTCAACACGCACTTGATGCCGAATACTTCGATCGTATCGAAGCGGTCAACTATGCTCTAGGTCATGATGATGGCCAGCAGAGTGAGAAACTGGCCGAGGCCGATGTGATCCTCGTTGGCGTTTCGCGCACCTCAAAAACCCCAACCTGCATTTACCTCGCCAACCGTGGTATTCGCGCAGCCAATGTGCCGATTGTTCCTGGCCTTCCGCTTCCCGAACCGCTTTTTTCCCTGAAAAAGCCGTTGATCGTTGGGCTGACCAAGGATCCTGACCGCCTCGTACAGGTGCGCCGCAATCGTTTGCGAATAGACGAGGATCAGGATGGCGAAAGCGATTACGTGGACCCCGAAGCCGTTAGGCAAGAAGTGGCCGACGCCCGTCGGCTCTATAATCGCCAGGGGTGGCCGATCATAGATGTGTCGCGTCGCTCCATCGAGGAGACGGCCGCTGCGATTCTCTCACTGCTCGCCAAGCATCGGGAGGTCGATGCGTCATGAGTCCCTCCGTGATACTCGCCTCCGCCAGCCGCTCCCGGCAGCGGCTGCTTGCGGACGCCGGGGTTGAGGTTGTAGCGGAACCGGCGCCGGTTGATGAAACGGAGGTTAAGGAAGCGCTGCGCGCCGAAGGCGCCAACGCCCTACAGGTCGCGGAAAGCCTGGCTGAACTTAAGGCCCGTCACGTATCCAGGCGCCATCCGGCAGCCCTCGTTATCGGTGCAGATCAGATGCTGGTGTGCGAGAAGGTCTGGTTCGATAAGCCGGGCGACATGACCCAAGCGGCAGACCATCTGCGGCAACTCGCCGGGAAACGCCATGAACTCCTGACCGCCGTTTCCGTGATGCGGGGCGGCGAGGTTTTGTGGCATCATAACGATATGGCACGCCTGACAATGCGGCCGTTCAATGATGTCTTTATCAAGGATTATCTTGCTGCAGTCGGCGACCTGGCGCTGCAGTCCGTTGGGGCCTATCAGCTTGAAGGACGCGGCGCCCAGCTCTTCCAGAAAGTCGAAGGCGATTTTTTCACCATCTTGGGGTTGCCACTATTGCCTTTGCTCGATTTTCTGAGAAACCATGAGGTCGTGCCGCGATGACAGACCAGATATTGACCGGAAAGACCAAGCTGGCCGGCGTGATGGGATGGCCGGTGACACATTCTAAATCACCGCGATTACATGGTTTTTGGTTGAGGAAACATGGGCTCGACGGCGCTTACCTTCCTTTAGCCGTTCATCCCGACAACCTTGGTGCAGCTTTGTCTGCGCTACCAAAGCTCGGCTTTCGCGGGTGCAATCTAACCATTCCCCACAAGGAGGCGGCGCTCAATCTCTGTGATCGCCTGGACCCGCTCGCCCGGCGAATCGGTGCAGTGAATACGGTTGTCGTGGATGCTGAGGGGCACCTCGTCGGCAGCAATACGGATGCCTTTGGCTTTATTTCCAACCTGAAGCAAAACGCACCGGCATGGCGGGCCGGCGCGGCGCCGACGTGCGTGCTGGGCGCGGGCGGCGCGGCGCGGGCGGTGCTGGTGGGGCTATTGGACGAGGGCGTGCCGGAGGTTCGTATCGTCAATCGCACGGCCGCGCGCGCGGCCGTGCTTGCCGATGAGTTTGGAAACCGCGTTCGGGTCGTGCCCTGGGGAGATTGGCGCACGGCCTTTGCTGATTGCGATCTGTTGGTGAACAGCACGGCGCTTGGCATGCAGGACCAACCGCCCCTGGAGATAGACTTGGCGGCTCTGCCGTCGACAGCCACGGTCAATGACATCGTCTATGCGCCGCTGGAGACCGCCATGCTTGCCGCTGCGCGGATGCGTGGCAACGGAATCGTCGATGGCTTGGGCATGCTGCTCCACCAAGCGCGCCCCGGTTTTGCCTCCTGGTTTGGCGTTGAACCGGAGGTGACGGAGGACCTCAGGGCCTTCGTTCTGGGAGGATAGGCCTTGGTTATCCTTGGCCTCACAGGTTCTATCGGTATGGGAAAGAGCACGACGGCCACAATGCTGCGCCGTATGGGAGTGCCCGTCCATGATGCCGATGCGGCCGTACACCGCTTGATGGCTTCGGGAGGCGCGGCGGTCGCGACTATCGAGAAGGCCTTTCCCGGCACCCGGGGCGCAGATGGTGGCATTGATCGCAAGGCATTAGGTGCGAAGGTTTTCCAGGACCCCGCGTCACTACGTCGGCTTGAAGCTATTTTGCATCCGATGGTGCGGGCTGAAACGGCAGCCTTCTTGCGGCGGCAGGCGCGCATGCGGCATCCGCTGGTGGTGTTGGATATTCCCCTGCTTTACGAAACGGGCGCGGAGACGCGGGTGGACGCTGTTCTGGTTGTGACAGCGCCGGATTTCGTGCAGCGCGGACGGGTGCTCAAACGAACCGAGATGACCCAGGCGCGGCTGGACGCAATTCTGGCGCAGCAGGTCAGCGACCACGAAAAACAACGTCGTGCGGATTTCGTTTTGAAAAATGGGCTTTCCAAGGGATGGGCCTTGAAGCGTCTCAAACGTATCGTCAAATTTGCCAGGGGGCTGGAGTCGCGGCATTGGCCGCCGAAATACGGCATGGGAATGGAATAGAGGTAGGTTGGATGCGCGAGATCGTGCTGGATACGGAAACCACGGGATTCGATCCCACCGAAGGACACCGGATCGTCGAGATCGCTTGCCTGGAGTTGGTGAATCACGTGCAGACCGGGCGTCATTGGCGTCGCTTCATCAATCCCGAGCGCGACATGCCCGCCGAAGCCTTCGCAGTTCACGGTCTATCCGAAGAGTTTTTGCGACAGCACCCCAAGTTCGCCGAGATCGCGCAGGAGTTTTTGGATTTCATTGAGGACGACAAGCTCGTCATCCACAATGCTGAATTCGATATGCGGTTTATCAACGCCGAGTTGGCGCTGCTTGAGAGGCCGCCCTTACCCTCAACTCAGGCCATTGATACGCTTCAGATTGCGCGCAAACGCTTCCCGGGCGCACCGGCAAACCTCGATGCGCTGTGCCGCCGCTTTGGGATAGACAATTCACACAGAACGCACCACGGCGCACTTCTGGACTGCCAGCTCTTGGCGGAGGTTTATCTCGAACTAAGGGGTGGCCAGCAACAGGGCTTGGCCCTGGCCAGCGTCTCGACCGTTTCTTCCGAGGTGCAGAACGCCGAGGCGCGGAGGTTTCGTGAGCCACGACCCCACGCAGCCACCCAGGCGGAACGCGATGCGCACGCGCAAATGCTTGAGAAACTCAAGGACCCGCTCTGGGCTAAAAAGTAGTGTTGTCAGCCTTGCGGCGCGTCGCCCTGCTCGGTCGAAGCCTTCGCCGCAGAGCCGTTCTCGCTGGCCCCGGCAGCCTGCTGCTTGGACAGCAACTGGCGGAAGTCGATCGGGCTAATCAACAACGGCGGGAAGCCTGACTCAATGGTGGCGCTGGATATGATTGAGCGCGCAAAGGGGAACAAATGGTGCGGGACTCCAACCAACAGAATCTGCTGTAGACGTTCGTCGTCCATCTCGGCAGAGACCGTCACCAGTGCGCCATACTGCAGTTCAATCATGAAAGCGGCTTGGTCACCGGACTTTGCTTCGACCTGCAGCGAAAGCACCACCTCGTAGCTCGTTTCCTGCAAGCGCCGCGCCTCGACATTGACATTAATGCCGATTTCCGGAGAGCTCTTCATGGATCCGTAAATCATGGGCGCGTTCGGATTCTCCACAGAGAGATCGCGCACGTATTGATTGTTGATTGAAAAGGGAATGGCGCTGCGGGGCGCTTCGTCAGCCATGAGGGTTCGCTTCTCCTGAACGGGTTTCCTGGCGTTCTGCTAGCACGGCTGATGCTGTGGGCGCAAGCAGCCGACGGCAATCTGCGGTCAGGGCCGGCTTGGGTCGAACGTCAGATGGTGGCAGTTTTGAAGTCCTTCGCCGGTAAGGCCCTGGATAAAGGCCCAATGACTGACAACGAGAGTCTTGTCAGTGTCGGGGGAGGTTCGGGTTTTGGCGACGAAAGAAATGCAGCGATGTTGCAGGTCGGCGGCACTTTCCGGCCCTGGGGACCACCAAATCTCTTCAAGATCGGAAAAATTCAATCTGCTGAAACGGGCGGCGAGTTTCGACCGGCTCGACCCGATATCGCAGCTAAAATAGGCCTGCTCGCGCACTAACGGCTCGATCTCTATCGGTAGTTTCAGCGCTTCCGACAGAATCGAGGCGGTCTGTAGTGTTCGCGTATAGGGGCTAGATAGGATGCGGCTGAAGCCAACGGTCGCCAAACGTTCCGCGGCGGCCCGGGCTTGCCGAAAGCCCTCCTCGGTCAGCTCGGGATCCTCGATCCCGGGGTCTTGCCGGGTTTTGCCGAAATGCAAATTGAAGTGCGACTGGGCATGACGCAAAAGAATCATGGTAGCGACCTTGGATCACTATCGTGAGGCCCTTCACCACGGGGGGCGTTTTCGTCGACCTCTTCGAATTCGCCCTCGATTACCCCGCCGCCCGGACTAGGCCTGCGTGGGGTGCCGTCGCGTCGAACCTTCACGAACCGCCCGGTACCGCTTCGCAATAGGTCGCGTATAGGCGGTAAAAGCAAAAGCACGCCGAGGGTGTCCGTAACGAAGCCCGGCAGCAGGATCAAGAATCCGGCGACAACCAGACACACGCCGTCGAACAACTCGCGGTCGGGCACGATGCCGGCGTCCATCTGCTGTTGAGCGCGCGTCAAGACGGCTAGGCCCTGTTGCTTGACCACGGCCACGCCGACCATCGTTCCCAACACCACCGCTACAAGCGTCGCCATGAGACCGATGGCCTCGCCTACCTGGATAAAGACCGCGATTTCAACCAGCGGAACAGCGATGATGGCGAGAAGTAATAGGATTGGCATGCTTGCTCTTTGTCTGTGTAGTTCTTATTTGTGGAAGGTCTGGTAGAATGCAACAAAAGCCCTATCTTCAGGAAGGGCTACGATAACCTGTGCAGCCGTACTCTGTACCGCCGTTCATGGCGGTCCGGCTTGAAACTTGGGAGAAGAGGGGCATTACTGCAACCCCATGAACGGATTTCAATTCATAGACATCCTCATTCTGGCTGTGATTGCCGGCGTGTTGTTTTTCCGGTTACGAGGCGTCTTGGGTCGGCGGACCGGCTTTGATGAGCCGAATGATCTGACTGGCTTCGAAGGCACCGAAGAAGGTCCGGGAAAGAAGACGGCGCACCCTCAAGACGAAGATTCCGTGATCCAGTTGCCTGGCAATGACCGGCGAGAGTCGGCTATGAACGCCAAGCCGGATCTTTCGGGTGAAGGGGTGTCCAAGGCTGCTGAAGCCGGGTTGACCCAGATCGCTCTTGCCGACCCTGATTTTGATAAGGGCCGCTTCCTGCAGGGTGCCACGGCGGCCTTCGAAATGATCATCTCGGCCTTTGCTGCCGGCGACACGAAGACGCTACGCCCGTTGTTGGCCCGCGATGTCTATGACGACTTTGCCGGTGCAATCAAGGCGCGCGAGGCCGACAAGCAAACGCTGGAAACGACTTTCGTCGGAATGCAGAAGGCTGAGATCACCGATGCTGAGCTGCGCGACCGTACCGCCTATGTCACCATCACCTTTGTTTCCGAGCAGATAAATGTTCTCAAGGATGAGGAAGGGCGGATTCTTGACGGTGACCCCAACAAGGTCAGTGCCATCACGGATATCTGGACGTTTGCACGCAACACCAAGAGCCGCGACCCGAATTGGTCGCTGGTCGCTACCGATGGCGGCAACTGATTGCCGAGAGAAGACCAGGCGCCATTATGCATGGTTTTCTTTGTTGGGTTTCCTCTTGGTCGGGCTGGCGGCTTGTGACGAGCCACAGACGGAGCAGCCGGAGGAAACCGTCACCCCTACCGAGTACCTGACACCGACGCCTCCCCCGGGAATTGACCTGGGGTCCCAGGCGCGCCTACTGCCTCTCGACTTTGATGACCTGCCAGGATGGTCGGAGGACCGCCAGACCGAGGCGTTGCCGGCGTTGATCCGATCTTGCGAGCGATTGAGCACGCTTCCGCTCGAGCGGGTGATGGAACCGGAGGCGTTAGCCATGACAGCAGGTGACTGGCGCGAAGCCTGCGGCGACCTCCCGGCACTCGATGCCGGGGTCGATGCTGTGCGGACCTACTTCGAATCTCGTTTCCAGCCCTTCGCGGTTGTCGATGAAGGCGGCCAATCGGACGGCTTGTTCACCGGATACTACGAAGCGGAGGTCCGGGCCAGCCTTGTGCCGTTGGCCGGGTACGACGTGCCGCTCTATCAACCGCCGCAAGATCGCGTGACGGTCGATCTCAGCGCGTTTGGTGCGGATTTGCCAAAGCAAACCCTGGTCGGAAGAGTGGCGCAGGGACGCTTGATTCCCTACTACAGCCGTGCGGAGATCAATGCGGGGCAGCTGTCCGGGCAAGGGTTGGAACTGATCTGGCTCGACGATCCAGTCGATGCTTTCTTTCTCTCAGTTCAGGGGTCGGGCGTTGCGACACTGCCGGACGGAAGCGAACTGCGACTAGGGTATGCAGCGTCCAACGGTCGTGAATTCTACGCCATCGGAAGGGCACTTATAGAGAGCGGCGAGCTGCCGCGGGATTCCCTTTCGATGCAGGGCATTCGTGACTGGCTGCGCGCCAATCCTGATCGAGCCAGCGAACTAATGGCGCGCAATGATAGGTACATTTTTTTCCGCATCGTCAATGGTGAAGGCCCCATCGGAACGCAGGGGGTGGCACTGACTCCACGTCGCTCGCTAGCCGTGGACCGCAGCGTCATACCTTTAGGTGCGCCGCTGTGGCTGGTGGTTGCAACTCCTGATGAATCCGAGCCGCGCGGGCGGCTGATGGTGGCACAGGATACCGGGAGCGCCATCAAGGGCGCTGTGCGGGGAGATTTCTTTTTCGGCTCGGGCGAACCGGCATTGGCCGAGGCTGGGAGAATGAAGGCAACGGGAAAGTACTGGTTGCTATTGCCGCAGGCTGTGGCCCAGCGACTATCACGACCGGATAGCTAGATGGTATTGCATTTGTAAAGTGGTCATACCATTGTCCGCCCCATCAACCAGCAGTGAACGGGTGCGGCGGAATGTTGAAGGAAAGGTCCACGATATGAGTGATTCCAAACCACGCATCGGCCTTTTCGTGACTTGTCTGGTCGACTTGCTACGGCCCAGTGTGGGTTTCGCTGCTGTCGAGTTGCTGGAAGCGTCCGGCTGCGTGGTAGAAGTGCCGCAGTCACAGACCTGTTGCGGGCAACCCGCCTACAACTCTGGCGATCGCAAGGATGCTCAGGCCGTGGCGCGCGCGACTATCGAAGCCATGGAGGGCTTCGACTATGTGGTTGCGCCCAGCGGCTCTTGCGCCGCCATGTTGCGTGAACATTATCCCACACTTTTCAAGGATGACGATGCTTGGCGGGAGCGCGCCCGGCACCTGGCCGAACGAACCCACGAACTGATTTCGTTTCTGGTCGATGTACGTGGTCTTCAAGGCGTTTCCGCACGGCTTTCCGCGCACGCGACTTACCATGATTCCTGCTCGGGCCTGCGCGAGCTGGGCGTGAAGGATCAACCCAGGAAACTGCTAAACAGCGTTGAAGGCCTGCAGTTGACCGAACTCCGCGAGTCCGAGGTTTGTTGTGGCTTTGGCGGCACTTTCTGCGTCAAGTACCCGGATATCTCCAATGAAATGGTGACCAGCAAGGTGCGGGACATCGAAGCCAGCGGCGCAAAACTCTTGCTGGCGGGTGACCTTGGTTGTTTGCTGAATATGGCGGGTAAGCTCAAGCGCCTGGGCTCTCAAGTCGAGGTGCGCCACGTCGCGGAGGTTCTAGCAGGACATATCGAGCAGCCCGCAATCGGTGAGGAGCGGAACTGATGCAGTCGCAGAGCCATGCTTTCAAGGAACGCTCAAGCGCGGCGCTTCAGGACGCGCAACTGCAAAAGGCGCTCGCGAACGTCAAGACCGGCTTTATCGACAAGCGCGCCGCCGCCGCCGCCGCTCTGCCGGAGTTCGATGCGTTGCGCGACGCTGCGCGCGACATCAAGAACCATACGTTGGCTCATCTCGACCTCTACCTAGAGCGCTATGAGGAAAAAGTGATTGCCACCGGCGGCACGGTGCACTGGTGCGCGACGGCGGCCGATGCCCGAGATGCCGTGGCTCAGATCTGTCGCTCCGCGGGTGCGAAAACCGTAACCAAGGGCAAATCGATGATCTCCGAGGAGATCGGGCTCAACGATCACCTGGAAGCCGAAGGGCTGACGGTCGTGGAAACCGATCTGGGTGAATACATCATCCAGCTTCGCAAGGAGCCGCCGAGCCACATTATTGCCCCGGCGGTTCATGTGACGCGCGAACAGGTAGAGGCTGATTTCCGCAACCACCACAAAACCCTGCCAGACGACCGCAAGCTGGATGAGGCCGAATTGTTGGTCGCCGAGGCGCGCGAAATGCTGCGACAACGCTACCTGGAAGCGGATGTCGGCATCACCGGCGCTAATTTCCTGATCGCCGAGACCGGGACTTCGGTCATCGTTACGAACGAGGGGAACGGCGATCTGACGCAGAGTTTGCCCAAGGTCCACGTGGTTATCGCCAGTCTGGAGAAGATCGTCCCGACCCTGGAGGATACCTGCACGATCCTGCGCGTTCTGGCGCGTTCGGCGACCGGCCAGGAGTTTTCGTCCTACACGACCTTTTCCACCGGGCCGCGCCGCGCAGAAGACCCCGACGGTCCGGAGGCCTATCATGTCATTCTGCTCGACAATGGCCGTAGCGCGATGCTGGGTACCGAGTTCGAAGAGATGCTTCGCTGCATTCGCTGCGGTGCCTGTATGAACCATTGTCCGGTTTATCACGCGGTTGGCGGCCATGCGTACGGCTGGGTCTATCCCGGGCCGATGGGTGCGGTGTTGACCCCCAGCCTGATTGGGGTCGAAAAGGCCGGACAACTGCCCAATGCCTCGACCTTTTGCGGGCGTTGCGAGAGCGTCTGTCCGATGCGAATTCCCTTGCCGAAGCTTATGCGCCACTGGCGCGAGCGGGAGTTCGAGAAGCACCTATCACCGGCAGCGGTTCGGTCCGGGCTTTCGGCCTGGCGGTTCTTTGCGACGCGCCCCCGTCTCTATCATCTGGGCGGGCGCATCGCTGCGGCGATGATGGCACGGCTTGCCGGGCGCAAGGGGCGCTTGAAATCCTTGCTGTTGGGTGGCGGCTGGACGAAACACCGCGACTTTCCGGCGCCGGAGGGCAAGACATTTCAGCAGCTTTGGGCGGAGCGCCAACGGTCGGAAAGGCCTGCCTCATGAGCGGCCCGCGTAGCAACATACTGGCGGCGGTTCGCCGCGCTCTAAAGGTCACCGGCTCCGAAATGGACCGTCGAGACCGCGTTGGTGCGCGTTTGTCGGCACATGACCGCAATCTGGTCCCGGCCCGCAGTGATGGCGGTGCGGCCAGAAAGGTGGCGTTGTTTCGGCAGATGGCGGAAAAGGTGCAAACCAGTTTCGACGAGATCGGCGATATGGCGCAGGTCCCTGACGCAATAGCGGCATACCTTAAATCGCACAATCTGCCGCCCGAGTTGAAGGTTGCGCCCGCCAAGGACCTCGCCGATCTCGATTGGTCGTCGCAGCCGCTTCTTGCGGTGGCTTTCGGCAAGGCCGAAGAACCGGATCCGGTGTCCGTCACCCGGGCGCTTGCGGGTGTTGCTGAAACCGGAACGCTGGTGCTGCCATCCGGCCCAGAGAGCCCGGTCACCTTGGCCTTCCTTCCGGAAACCCACATCGTGGTGCTGCGCCGCGACGAGGTTGTCGGGCCTTACGAGGAAGCTTTCGACCGCTTGCGCGCGAAGCTTGGCGAGGGAGTGATGCCAAGAACGGTTAATATGATCTCCGGGCCCTCACGAACCGGAGACATTGAACAGCGGATCGAATTGGGCGCGCACGGCCCCAAACGCCTGCATGTCATTTTGGTTGGCGCTGCCGCCGGCGACGAGGGCTGACAATGGCCAGGGGCCCGCGCTTGTCTCCGGAGGATGAGATTCTCTGGTTTCGCGTGGCCGAGACCGTGGCGCCCCTTAAAAGCAAACGAAAGAAACCCGCCCTCCAGAGCGATGAAACGGCGTCGGCAACAGAGGCCGCGCCCGCCAAAAAGCCCGCGGATAAGCCAAAGGTTGCGAAAAGTAGAGAACCCTTGCATGTGGCAAGCCCGTCGGCCGCCCTGCGCCGTAAGACGCCGCCGCAGCTTGAACCGGGCCGGCTGGTCGATATCGACCGCCGCAACGCGGAGCGGCTGCGCAAAGGCCAGCTCGAGTTGGAGGCTAAACTCGATCTACACGGTCATCGACAGTTTGAAGCCGAGGACGCCCTCGCCCGTTTTCTTGCCGCCAGCCAAGCGGCAGGCAAGCGTTGTGTGCTGGTCATTACCGGAAAGGGCCGTTTGGGCTCGGAGGACGGAATACTGCGCCAACGCTTGGGGGAGTGGCTTAATGCCGAACCCAATAGGGGCCGTGTTGTCGCTTTCGCACGGGCGCAGCCGAAACATGGCGGCGGCGGCGCCTTTTACATTCTCCTGAAGCGTCTGCGCGGCTAAACTCCCAGCGATGACACCTTTCGGAGAAAAGATGCGCGCCCTAAGGGCTGTGCGCGGCGAGACCCTGCAAGAGATGGCAGCCGGGTTGGGAGTTTCCGCTGCCTATCTTTCGGCGCTCGAGCACGGTCGTCGCGGGAGGCCAAACCGCCGCTTCGTCCACCGGGTTTGCCAGTACCTGGGCATCATCTGGGACGACGCGGAAGAGATACAGCGCCTTGCCGACATATCGCACCCCCGGGTGGTGGTGGATACCAGTGGATTGACACCCACCGCGACGCTATTGGCAAACCGGCTCGCCGAACGCATAGGAGAGCTTTCCGAAGAAAAACTGCAGTCGCTGCTGCTTCTGGTCGATGCCGGTAATGAGCGGACCTGATGGCTAACCTTCCGGGAGGCGAGCGGACGAAGCGGCTTTTGGGTCTGACGGCGCCCGGCTTGTTTGTCTTGCTTTGGTCGACCGGGTTTATCGGCGCCAAGCTCGGCGTACCCTATGCCGAACCGATGACCTTCCTGACCCTGCGGTTTGTTGCCGCTGGCACCCTGTTGACTCTCCTGGCGCTGGCAACGGGCGCGCCCTGGCCCAGTTCCTGGAAAGCCTTGGGTCATATCGCCGTCGTTGGACTGCTGCTCCAGGCGGTCTACCTGGGCGGGGTCTTCGTTGCGGTTTCACGCGGGATGCCCGCCGGGCCTTCGGCGTTGATCGTCAGCCTGCAGCCCCTGACCGTTGCCCTGCTCGCCGGCTTGACCCTTGGCGAGCGGGTGTCGCGCCGGCAGTGGCTGGGCTTCGTTCTGGGTGTAATCGGCGTCTTTCTGGTGGTCGTGGAAAAGATCGATCCGGCGTCCTTGCCCGATCAAGAGGGGTTTGGATTTGTCGAGGTTGGTCTTTGCGCCTTGTCGCTGCTGGCCATTACCGCCTCGACGATCTACCAGAAGCGATTCGGCATGGCTGCGGACCTGCGCAGTGGTACCGCACTGCAATATTGGGTCGCCGCGGTCGCAGCCCTGTTCGTCGCCTGGACGACCGAGGATATGCGGGTGGTCTGGACCGGCGAGTTTATCTTCGCGCTGGGCTGGTTGGTGTTGGTCCTGTCAATTGGCGCCGTCAGCCTGCTGATGTTCATGATCCGCATGGGCGAGGTATCGAAGGTCTCCAGCTATTTCTACCTCGTGCCGCCCTGTACGGCGGTGATTGCCTTCCTGATTTTCGGCGAAACCCTGGGCCTGCTCGCACTGGCAGGAATGCTGGTGGCCGCCGTCGGTGTCGCCCTGGTGGTGCGTAAGGCCAGCTAGAGGATAAACTTAGAGAGATCGGCGTCCTTGACCAGATGTCCAACGCGGTCCTGTACGTCGCTTGCCTGAATTTCGATAGTCTCGCCACCGCGATCTGTTGCGGTGAAGGAGATTTCCTCCAGCAGCTTTTCCATGACCGTCTGCAAGCGCCGCGCGCCGATGTTCTCAACCGTCTCGTTGATCTCGGCGGATAGGCCGGCGATGGCGTCGATGGCGTCGTCGGTGAAGCTCAGGGTCACATCTTCAGTTCCCATCAGGGCGATATACTGGGTAATGAGACTGGCTTCCGGCTCCGTCAGGATGCGCTTGAAATCCTCGCGGGTCAGCGGCTGCAACTCAACGCGGATCGGCAACCGCCCCTGTAGCTCGGGCAACAGGTCGCTGGGCTTGGCGAGGTGAAAGGCGCCCGAGGCAATGAACAAAATGAAGTCGGTTTTGACGGTCCCATGTTTAGTCGCGACCTGGGTGCCTTCGATCAAAGGCAGCAAATCGCGCTGCACGCCCTCGCGACTCACGTCCGCACCGCCGCGCGCGCCTTCCGAGCGGGCGGTGATCTTGTCGATCTCGTCCAGGAATACGATACCGTTCTGCTCGACGGCACGCAGGGCCTCGCTCTTCACCCGCTCTTCATCGAGCAGCTTGTCGGCCTCCTGTTCCGTCAGAACCGTCATCGCGTCGCTGATCTTCAGCCGCCGCGGCTTGGTACCGCCGCCGCCCAGCGCCTTGCCGAAGATGTCGCCCAGATCGATCATGCCCATCTGAGCGCCCGGCATGCCGGGAACGTCGAGCGTTGGCATCTGCAGGCCACCGGCCGCTGCCACCTGAATCTCGACCTCCTTGTCGTCCAGACTGCCTTCGCGCAGCATCTTGCGGAACTTCTGGCGTGTCTCAGCCGAGGCATTCTCCCCCACCAGCACATCCAGCACACGCTCTTCGGCCTGCAACTCGGCCTTGGCGCTAACCTCGCGGCGCAGACGTTCGCGTGTCATGGTGATCGAGATTTCCACCAAGTCGCGGATGATGGATTCCACATCGCGACCGACGTAACCAACTTCAGTGAACTTGGTGGCTTCGATCTTCAGGAAGGGCGCATTGGCGAGCCGGGCCAGCCGGCGCGCGATCTCGGTCTTGCCGACGCCGGTCGGGCCGATCATGAGGATGTTCTTCGGCAGAACCTCCTCGCGCAGGGCCTCGGGCAACTGCTGTCGCCGCCAGCGGTTTCTGAGCGCAATGGCGACGGCGCGCTTGGCGTCGGCTTGTCCGACGATGAAGCGGTCCAGTTCCGAAACCGTTTCGCGGGGCGAGAAGGCGCTCACGGCGGAGGCCTGACGCTCTCCGCTATTTGGCCGGAAGGCTTTCGACGACGATTGAGTCATTGGTGTAAATACAAATTTCCGCTGCGATTTTCAGGGCTTTTCGGGCTATGGCTTCGGCCTCCAGCCCGTCGATGTCGATAAGCGCTCTGGCCGCCGACAGTGCAAAGGAACCACCGGAACCGATGCCGATCAGGCCATCTTCCGGCTCCAGCACGTCGCCGGTACCGGTCAGTACCAAGGAATGCTCCGCATCGGCCACCGCCATCATCGCTTCCAGGCGGCGCAGATAGCGGTCGGTGCGCCAGTCTTTTGCAAGTTCGACGCAAGCGCGTACGAGCTGGCCGGGATGCTTTTCAAGCTTCGCCTCCAACCGTTCGAACAAGGTGAAGGCGTCCGCGGTCGCGCCTGCAAATCCAGCGATCACGCGTCCGTCGCCCAGCGGTCGTACCTTGCGTGCGTTGGACTTGATAACGGTGTTTCCTAGCGTTACCTGCCCGTCGCCCGCAATGACCACGCGGTCACCCTTGCGGACCGAAAGGATTGTTGTCCCATGCCAGACGGGACCGGATTGGCTTTGTTGTTCGCTCATGACCCGGCATAGATGGCCCGACACCGCCGCCGGGTCAAGCGATCACATGAAAACAAACACCAAGGAAGGCTAATTCAATTGCACGTTCAGGTGTTTCAGGCCCTCCAGGATCGGGATGAAGAAATTGACACCTATCGACGTTCCCGAACGTCCGCCGTCTACCCCGGCATAAGAAATCCCAACAGCGTTTCCGTTGGCATCGATCAACGCTCCTCCGCTGTTGCCGCCTTGTATGTCGACGTCCGCTTGGATAACCGGCAAACCTTCCTGGTTTAGGATGAAATTGCTCACGATTCCACGAGTGACTGTCCCGGATAGGCTTTCAACAAGCGGCGCACCGACCGCAAGCACTTCCTCGGTCACGGCGAGCGGTTCAGTACGAACAGGGAGAGGTTTTCCTTCACCTTCTTGTAGCTGTAACAGGGCGACGTCACGCCTTGCGTCACGCCGCAGCACCGTAGCGATCACTCGCCTGCCGTCTCGGAACTCGATCGGCGCTTCTCTGGATTCACCGACAACATGGTAATTTGTGAGAAGAAGCGTCGGTGTAATGAAAAAGCCGGATCCGTGTCCCCTTCCAGCTCCGACGACGACCACGCCATCACGGATGTCTTCGATTTGCTCCGCGGCCGGCGCATTGAAGCGTTTCCGCTGTTCCAGAATAAGCGGCTCGGTCGGTTCGGCGCCTGCGGTTTGAAGCCCGGTGTTGCGTCGCAGTGTGCCGATAAATGCTTCGTCAGCGACAAGAGTTTGCGCAGAGTCCGCTATCGCGCCGACGAACAGTGAAAAGAGAAAACTCTGACTTTCCCGTGGTTCCGTAATTTCGTAGTAACCCGGCAGTGATTTTTCGAACACCACGCGCCGCTCGAAAACCGAGAAAAGTTGCCATTCTATGGAAAGGAGCGCTTTACCGCTCTCTTTGCCGCTCCAAACGCCTTTCCAGGTATCCCAGTCCCGGCAAAGCGATGCCGAGATATTTTTGACCTTTGCACCAAGCAGAAACAGGGGGCTCTCTGCGCGATTGAAGGATTGCGTAAAAAGTCCACCTGAACCACCCGGTACGTTCAACCCCTTGTTCCAAAGAACCTTCTCCACTTCCGTAGAGACCTCAGCGTCGTCGTCGTTGATGCGACCCGGTTCCCAAATGATGTGGGTATCAGCCGCGAAGCATTCGTAGAGCACAAACTCGTACCCGCCGATATTGGCGCCTCTCGGTAGGTCAACCAATGTGCCGTCATATGCTATTGGCGCCAAATTCTCGCGCACCGGGAGCGGTGCAACCGGGTTAGATGGCTGCGGCAAGGGCGCATTGATCTTTGGCGCGGTCGATTGACATGCGGCTACGGCAAGAAATGGCACCAGAATAAGGCTTCGTAAAAGGTATCTTGGCATGATCCCCCCTTCAGTCGTTCTTATTTTGTTTTTCTTAAGGGAAAGAAAGCAGACTGGCTGCGGCGGATCAACCAGGCCTTGTGCTTTGAAGACAAATTTTCACGTAACGCGTCAGGATGCGATTGTGCCGTGGCCAAGTGCCACGCAAGCTGGTAAAAGTCCCGCCATCATTGGGGGTAGCCTGACGAGGAGAGGCGGCAAAGGACGATGGGCAGCGAAGCAGCGAAGACACAGCGCCAGGCGCGGGTGGAGCGCCAGACCAAGGAAACGCAGATCACCGCAAAGGTGGATCTGGATGGAACCGGACGGTACGACGTTTCGACCGGTATCGGGTTTCTCGATCACATGATCGAACAGCTCGCACGGCATAGCCTGATTGACATCGAACTGGATTGCGAAGGTGACCTCCATATCGACGGCCATCACACCACGGAAGATTGCGGTATCGTGCTGGGCAAGGCCGTGGCCAATGCTCTGGGCGACCGGGCGGGCATTCGCCGTTATGGCCACGCCTACATTCCGATGGATGAGACTCTGACACGCTGTGCCTTGGATGTTTCCGGCCGGCCCTATCTTATCTGGAAAGTGGGTTTCACGCGGGACAAGCTTGGCGAAATGGATACAGAGCTCTTCCGGGAGTTCTTCCAGGCCTTCGCTCAGCATGGCGGCATTACGCTGCACGTGGAGAATCTCTACGGCGAGAACAGCCACCACATCATCGAATCGAGCTTTAAGGCGCTTGCGCGCGCCCTGAGGCAGGCGGTCGAAATCGATCCGCGATTGGATGGTGAGATTGCTTCGACCAAGGGCACCTTGCTCTAGGCCAGCCGCCTCGAAGGGGAAAGCAATGAGCGTCGCCGTCATAGATTACGGCTCCGGGAACCTGCGGTCGGCAGCAAAGGCTCTTGAGCGCGCGGCCAGGGACCGAGGGCTGGGGATGGAGGTCGTCGTGACCAGTGAGCCAGACGTGGTTCGCAAGGCCGACCGCGTCGTCTTGCCGGGTGTTGGCGCTTTTGCCGATTGCCGCCGGGGCTTGGATGCGCTTTCAGGCATGATGGACGCCGTGCAAGAAGCGGCGATGGTCCAGGCCAAACCGTTTTTGGGTATCTGCGTGGGCATGCAGTTGATGGCGAGTGTCGGGCGCGAGCACCGCGACACGGCGGGCTTCGATTGGATTGCCGGGGAAGTCGTTGCGCTATGCCCTGCTGATCGGGCTCTCAAGATACCGCACATGGGCTGGAACGAACTTGTGATCGACAGACCGGACCATCCGGTCCTTGGCGGTTTGGCCGAGGGGACCCACGTTTACTTCGTGCATAGCTACCATCTCTTGCCCAAGGATCCGGCTTTACGCCTCGCGCGGGTCGATTATGGCGGCTCGGTTACCGCCGTCGTCGGGCGAGATAACATCATCGGGACGCAGTTTCATCCCGAGAAGAGTCAAGCGGCGGGCTTGCACCTGCTGGGGAATTTTCTGGAGTGGAAACCATGAGTGAGCGCCTATCCGCCATCGAACCTCTCACCGCTGTAGAGCGGATCGAGAGTCTGTCCGGACGTGATCTGCACGACCTGTGCGATGCGACCGAGGCAGCGATTGATGCGGGCGGCGGTTTCGGTTGGCTTTCACCCCCGCCTCGTCAGACTCTCGAGACCTACTGGAAAGGCGTTCTGTTGGTTCCCGAGCGCAAGCTCTTCGTTGCCAGGCTCGACAAGGTCATCGCCGGATCGGCCCAGCTTCAGCGCAACGCCCGCAATAACGAGGCCCAAGCCGAGGTTGGGCAGATCACCTCGCACTTCCTGGCACCCTGGGCCCGCGGGCATGGCTTGGCCGGGCAAATGATCGAGGCCATCGAAGTCGCGGCGCGCGCCGCGGGAGTCAAAGTATTGAACCTGGACGTGCGCGAAACCCAGGAGCGTGCCATCCAGGTCTATCAAAGCCTTGGTTTCAAGCAATGGGGGCACCACCCTCGTTATGCGCGGGCGGATGGCGCTTGGGTCGGTGGACTGTACTTCACGAAGTCGCTGGATCAGGAAGAAGGGTCGGCCGCATGATTCTCTATCCGGCCATTGACCTGAAGGACGGCCAAGCCGTGCGTTTGCTGCGCGGCGAGATGGACCAAGCGACCGTCTTCAATGACGATCCCGCCGATCAGGCGGCCAAGTTCGAGGCCATGGGTTTCGAGTGGTTGCACTTGGTTGACCTCAATGGCGCTTTTGCGGGCAAGCCCGTGAACGCGGCAGCCGTCGAGGCGATCCGCGCCCGTGTCACTCTGCCGATGCAATTGGGTGGCGGCATACGGGATAGGGCGACCATTGAGCGCTGGCTGGAAGCAGGTATCACGCGGGTCATTCTTGGCACCATCGCCGTACGCGACCCGGCCTTGGTTATCGAGGCCTGTAAAGCGCATCCGGGAGGGGTGGTCGTCGGTATCGATGCGCGCGCGGGCCTTGTGGCGGTCGAGGGCTGGGCGGAGGCGAGCAGTCTCCAGGCCGACGAACTGGCGCGCCGGTTCGAGGACGTGGGTGTGGCCGCCATCGTCTATACGGATATCGACCGGGACGGCGCGCTACAGGGTATCAACCTGGAGGCGACGGAAGCTCTTGCCAAAGCCGTCAGTATTCCGGTCATAGCTTCTGGCGGTCTTGCCTCCATCGAGGACATACGGGCGCTCAAGGCGCGTGAGGAAAGCGGCATCGCGGGCGCGATTTGCGGTCGGGCCCTTTACGACGGCAGGTTGGATCCGGCAGCGGCCCTGGCGTTGGCTCGAAAGGCCGCGTGATGTTGAAGGCCCGCATAATCCCCTGTCTGGACGTTAAAGACGGACGTGTCGTGAAGGGCGTGAACTTCGTCGGCTTGCGTGATGCCGGGGATCCGGTCGAGCAGGCGCGAATTTACGACGCCGCCGGGGCCGATGAGCTTTGCTTTCTGGACATCACGGCCAGCAACGAGAATCGCGGCATTATCCTAGATGTCGTGCGCGCCACGGCTGAACAGTGCTTCATGCCGCTTACGGTGGGCGGAGGTGTACGTACGCTGGAGGATATCCGTAAACTTCTGCTGGCGGGCGCCGACAAAGTCTCGATCAATACCGCAGCGATAACCAATCCTGAGTTCGTGCGCGAGGCGGCGGAAAAGTTCGGCACCCAGTGCATTGTGGTGGCCATTGACGCGAAGCAAGTGAGTCCGGGCAAGTTTGAGATCTTCACGCATGGCGGTCGCAACGCGACGGGCATTGACGCGGTCGAGTGGGCGCGAAAGATGGAAAGCTTTGGCGCCGGCGAGATCCTGCTGACTTCGATGGACCGGGATGGCACAAAGATCGGTTACGACTTGGCATTGACCAGAGCGGTATCCGACGCTGTACGCGTACCGGTGATCGCTTCCGGGGGTGTCGGTACGCTTGAGCATCTGGTCGCGGGCGTTAGGGATGGTCATGCGGCGGCCGTTCTGGCGGCCTCGATTTTTCATTTTGGTCAACATACTATCGCGGAAGCAAAAGACGCCTTGCAGTCGGCGGGAATAGCCGTGCGGCCAGCCAAGGCAGAGGGGGACGTGATGGATAACAGCAATTGTAGCGGCGACCATATCCTGGACCGCCTCCATGACGTAGTGCTTTCGCGTAAGGGCGCTGATCCCAAGAGTTCCTATACCGCAAAGCTCTACGCAAAGGGGCTTAAGAAAATTACACAAAAGCTTGGCGAGGAGGCTGCGGAAACGATCATCGCCGGCTTGGTTGAAGATAAAAAGGCCTTGGCGGGCGAGAGCGCCGATTTGCTTTACCACCTGATGGTGCTTTGGGCAGCGCGCGACCTTGACCCGCAGTCGGTGTGGGAGAAGCTGGAGGAGCGGACCGCGACCTCCGGCTTGACGGAAAAGGCTAGTAGGAAGAAGGCGTGAACCATGAGCTATGACAGCAGCAATATCTTCGCCAAGATCGTTCGCGGCGAAATTCCCTGCGACAAGGTTTATGAGGACGATCACGTTCTAGCGTTCAGGGACATCAATCCGCAAACGCCGACGCATGTTTTGGTCATTCCCAAAGGAGAGTACCAGTCGTACGTCGATTTTTCGCAACAGGCCAGCGACCTCGAAATACTTGCCTTTACGCGGGCTGTCGGTCGCATCGCCAGCGATTTGGGCTTGGATGAACCGGGTTACAGAATAATCGCCAATCATGGCCGCGACGCTCGCCAAGAGGTGCCGCACTTTCACCTGCATATTTGCGGGGGTGAGGACATGGGGCGCATGATCAAGCCGAACCGGAGCTAGTCCCTGGATCGACGGACTTGCGAGCGCTTCCGGGCTCGGCCAGACTGTGCGGCATGACAACCGACGAAAACTACAAGGCCAAGAGGAAATTCGAGCGGCGTGTGCCGCGGGGCGATGATCAGGAACGCCTGGTCTGTAGCGATTGCGGCTTCATCCAGTACGAGAATCCGAAGGTTGTAGTGGGGTCGGTCGTAACTTTCGGCGATCGGATACTGCTCTGCCGCCGCGCCATCGGGCCGCGCATCGGTTACTGGACCTTGCCGGCCGGCTATATGGAATTGAATGAGGACCCGGAGACCGGGGCCCGCCGCGAAGCCTGGGAGGAAGCGCGGGCGGCAATCCAGATCGAACGACTTCTGGCCGTTTATTCCATACCGCGGATCAGTCAGGTCCAGCTTATCTATCGCGCTAGTCTCGCCGAGCCCAGTTTCGAGGCCGGACCGGAAAGCCAGGAGGTGGCGCTTTTCGATTGGTCTGAGGTTCCTTGGAAGGAAATAGCCTTCCCTTCGGTCCATTGGGCGCTCGGCCATTACCGGGAAAGCCGGGATCAGGAGAGTTTTACACCCTTCTCAAACCCCGAAGGCGAAACCGGCGTTTATTGATCGCGTAGTCAGCGGCTCAAACGCCGGCCGCAACCTTGCGGTGCGGCGCGCCGTAAGTGTTAGGCAGCGCATCAATGTGCGTCTGCATCAACTCGGTCTCCAGTTCCTCCTCGTCGGTGACGGGCCGCAAAGAAGCGTCCATATAGTCCCGCGCCTTGGGGTCTTTCTTGATACGGCGACGAATCATGCCGAAGCGGTAAAGCAGCAACAGCCAGGACGCCTGATTGTGCAGGACTTGGGCAAAGCGTTTGGGCCAGAAGGTCAGGGCAGACTCGATCGGCATTCCATGGCGTCGCTGGCTGCGCACCCGGCGCCGGAACCAGCCACCTTCCAGGGGATGCAGCCTTTCGATCGATACACAGCCGTAAAACCAGAGCATCAGGAACATCAGGTTGCCGACATTCATGCGGCAGGCAGCCGCTCGGCGCATGATGGTTTCGACGTGATCCAGCGCATAGTAAGACTCCCAAACCTCGGCGTAGATGGCTTCCCACGCGGCGTCCGACATGCTCGGATGATGGGTCGTACGGTGGTTGAGGTCGTACTTGTTCATGTCCGGGTCCATCCAGACTTGCTTCAAATAGAGGGTCTTGTGATCCTCCGAGCCCGGTAAGGGTGTCAGGAAGAAGAACTCAAGCAGGTCGACGGGCAGTTCGTGTTTGATGATCTCGATATCGCGCCTGATCTTCTCCGGTGTGTCCTCGGGAAATCCTAAAATGTACCCTGCATAGGTCAGCACGCCCTGGGCCTTCCAGGCTTGCAGCATCTTGCGATACTCCCAGATCTTGTTCTGGCGCTTTTTGGCGGCGACAAGATTGTCCGGGTTGATGTTCTCCAGGCCGATGAAGACTCGCTTAACGCCTGCACGAGCGCATTTTTCGATAAAGTTCGGCGTCTTGTGACAGAGCGTGTCGACCTGAATGACAATGGAGAACGTGAGCTTCTCCTCTTCGCGCAGATGGATAAGGCGATCCATGATCTCCTCCCAGCTGCGATTGCGCGCGAAGTTGTCGTCGGTGATGAAGAATCGCTTGATGCCCTGCTCCAGATTCTCGCGGACGATGGCCTCCACGTCGTCGGGCGAGCGGGTGCGAGACTTACGGCCCTGCACGTTGATGATCGTGCAAAAGGAACATTGGAAAGGGCAGCCGCGCCCGGCATCGAAAGAGGTGTTGGCGCCCGCCGTATGTGCCACCACGTCAGCGGGCAGGAACGGCACGACCGCGCCTTCCAGATTGGGCAGATCGGCCATGAAATTGTAAAGCGGCTTCAGGGCTCCGGCGTAACAGTCCTTGAGAATGAGGTCGAACCGCCCTTCCGCCTCCCCGGCGAAAAGCGAAATGCCCATTTCCTGGGCTTGGCGGATATCGAGCGGTAGCTCCGGCAGCATCGAGAGACAGCCGCTGACGTGAAAGCCACCGATCCCCACCTGCAGCCCGGCGTCCCTGAAGGGCCTGGCGACATCGATGGCGCGCGGAAACTGGTTGGACTGTACGCCAACCAAACAGAGCATACCGCCATCCGCGTCTGCAAGATTGCGCAGCATGCGCTTAATCGGCAGCACGCGATTGGTCTCGTCATAGGCGTCGATTGTGACCTCTACGTCCGGCCCCAGGATGTCTTCGTTCTTGCACAGCCGCGCAAGGCCGTAGAGCTGCGCCAGCGTGTTCGACGGAATGGCCGAACGCAGCCACTGAATGACATAGCCGTCGTCGTCGTAATGCGACGGTTTGACGAGAATCAGCCGGAAGGATTTCTTTGCGTGGTTCTTCCCTGTACCGGCAGCGGCATTTTTGCCCATGCGACAGGCCCCCCCTATACAGCGCCTCATAAAACGGGCGCGCCGCTAGTCTAGCTATAGCCGGGCTTCTGCGCAAACGGCCGTAAGTGAAGGACGGCCCGCGCAAGGCGCGGAAACTAGCGGCGACTGTCTTCTCGGCGTGGCTTGCGAATCTTTCTGGCGCGGGCGTCCTGTCCGACATGCATGCCCGGCGGCAGGCGCCCCACCTTTGGGAAGGGGCGGCTGTCCAGGCAATCGAAATGGCTGTCGTGAATCAGGCAGCTCAGCCTTGCCGTCGGCCAAACCATGAAACGCAGCAGGTCTTGATCGAACGTCGGTGACGCGGCGCGGAAGTTTCGGAAAGCGGCGAGCAGCTCGGTGACCGGCGGCAGAACGCCGCCCACGCCGCCCCATAGCCCGGCCAGGATCAGGTCGGTATGGCTGATCCAGTCGCGCATGATGTGAAAATAGCGCCCGCTGGACAGCCACTCATCGACGGCGGCCCGCTCTTGGGTATTGATGACGGCGTCGGCGTCGCGCACTAGAAAACGCCGCACCTCCGGATCGCTTGCCACCTCGAAGCGCCACAAAAGACCCTCATAGAAAACTTTGGGTTTGGGTCGCTGAACAACTTCGGCGCGAAGCGATGTTAGCTGTTTGGTGACGGTCTCGGGGACGCTGTCATCGACATAGAAACGCGCGGTCCAACCGGGATAGATATCCGGCGTCAGCAGCGCATTCCGGAGCGCGCCTTGCGTATAGCGGGGATCGCTGCCCCACAAGCTGAAGGAAATAATGTTCCGATGCGGTTGGGTCGGATCGAAAAGCGGAGGCGCTTCCTTGGGTAGCGGGAAGGCCTTTCCTTCCTTGCAGGCCTGTTGGTCCTTGGCCAGCAGGGCGGCGGCACCCTCCGCGCGCGCCTCTGCCAAGCGGCCAAGACGTCCATAACAATTGGCGAGGCCATCCATCAAGTTAGGCGTGCGGTTGCCGAGTGAGCGTGACTTCTCCAAGGCCTGTACGGCTTCCTGGATTCTGCCGAGCCGGATCAGCGTCACGCCCTGGTTCTCGAAGACGCTGGGTTCGTCCGGAAAGAGCGTGGTTGCCTCCTTGAAAACCGCGACGGTGTCCTCGAAGCGCCCGGCGTTGAAAAGGCTGAGGCCCAGCAGCAAGTGGTCCTGCAAATGGGCCTTGCCGCCAGCGCGCCGTTTGGCGATCAGGTCGCGCAGCAGTGCCTCTGCATCACTGAAGCGCCCAGCCTCCGACAGCTTCAAGGCTTCCCTGTGTTCCGGCTCCATACCTTCTCCCCCACGCTTGCCCCGCGCGACAGTAAAACATGGGCGCAGGGTAAGATGAAGCGGCTCAATGACACTGGCGCGCAAACTTTGCGGACTTTAACGCCCCATGGTAGAAGCGAGGGCAACGAGCCCTCCGAAGAGGGCCGGAAATTCTAACCGGGGGGTCTGGCATGGTCGCGCGCGTCGGCACGGTCGCGTTTCTGGGTATCGAGGTGATCGAGGTCGATGTGCAGGCGCAGCTTGCGGCGGGCCTGCCCGCCTTTACCGTCGTCGGATTGCCGGATAAAGCGGTGGGGGAAAGCCGGGAGCGCGTGAAGGCGGCCTTTGCCGCGCTGGGTCTGGCGCTGCGGCCGCAACGTATTACCGTCAATCTTGCCCCCGCCGATCAACTCAAGGAAGGCAGTCATTTTGATCTGCCCATTGCAATCGCCCTGCTGGCCGCCATGGGGGTTCTGCCGGCCGAGGAGATCACCGAATTCGTGGCGTTGGGCGAGTTGGCCCTGGACGGGCGCATCAGCGCCGTGGCCGGCGTGTTGCCGGCGGCGGTGCATGCCCTGGGGCGGGACAAGGGTTTCATCTGCCCTGCCGCGCAAGGCGGCGAGGCCGCCTGGGCCGGGGGTCTGGACGTGCTGGCCGCGGGCGATCTGCTGAGCCTCGTCAACCACTTCAAGGGTAGCCAGCTTCTCACCGCCCCGACGCCAACCCTGGCGCCGAGCGAGGAGCGCAAACTCGATCTGCGCGATGTCAAAGGACAGGAAAGCGCCAAACGGGCACTGGAGGTGGCGGCGGCGGGCGGTCACAATCTGCTGATGCTGGGACCCCCAGGGGCAGGAAAGTCGTTGCTTGCGGCGCGCCTGCCGGGCCTCCTGCCACCGCTTGAGCCTGCCGAGGCGCTGGAAGTTTCCATGATCCACTCGGTCGCCGGGGCCCTGGCCGCCGGTGGGCTGCTGCGCATTAGGCCTTATCGGGCGCCGCATCACTCGGCGTCCATCGCGGCCCTGACCGGCGGCGGTCTGCGCGCGCGCCCCGGCGAGGTTTCGTTAGCGCACCGAGGGGTCCTTTTCCTGGATGAATTGCCGGAGTTCAGCCGCCAGGCTCTGGAGTCCTTGCGCCAGCCGCTGGAGGCGGGTCGCGTGACCGTGGCGCGGGCCAATGCCCACATCACCTACCCTGCGCGGGTCCAGCTTGTCGCGGCCATGAACCCCTGCCGCTGCGGTTATCTGGGCGACGCGGCGCAGGCCTGTAGCCGCGCACCGCGCTGTGCCCAGGATTATCAAGCCCGCATCTCGGGTCCGCTGTTTGATCGCATCGATCTGCATGTCGAGGTCGCGGCCGTCAGCCCGGCCGATTTGTCGCTCCCGCCACCTGCCGAAGATAGCGCGGCCGTCGCCGCACGGGTGGCGGCGGCGCGCCGTGTGCAGCGGGAACGTTATGCCCGCCTTGGCGAGGCGGCAGACCTACCACGAAGCAACGCGGAAGCGGACGGACGACTGCTCGAAGAAGTTGCAGCCCCGGATTCTGAAGGCCGCCGCCTGCTGACGGAAGCGGCGGCACAGCTGCGATTGTCGGCGCGCGGGTATCACCGTGTGCTCCGGGTCGCACGCACGCTGGCCGATCTAGAATCCTCGCCCACGGTTCGGCGCCTCCACATCGCAGAAGCAATGGCTTACCGCCGCTTGCAGCCGGGCCGATAAGCCCACTTCTCCAACGACGCAGAACCGCGCAAGGGGATGTTTCCCAGGGGTCGTTTCGTACCACTAGGTTAGGAGGCCGGGGATGGGCGCTTCGATGCTCGACGAAAGGAGAGATAACGATGAATGCAAAGACGCAGACAATAAAAGGGATGGCCCTGGGTGTGCTTTCGGCATTTGCGCTTAGCGTTGCCCTTCCCAGCGACGCAGCGGCGGATCGCGGTGAAGACCGTCGGAGTGACCGCTATCAGAACCAGCACAGCAATCACGACTATGACCGTCGGCGCGATCACGATAGGTCCGGCGACCGCAGATACCACCGGCGTCACGACCATGACGGTAAGCATGGGCGTTATGAACGCGGCAGGCGCCATCATAACGGTTATGGATATTACGGTGGCCACCACAATCACGGCCATGGTTACGGGCACGGATACGCTTATGGCCACAGCAAGAAGTGCCACAAGGTCGCAACCAAGGGATATTGGCGCGGGCATCCGGCCAAGATCGGCGGCATTCAGTGCTACGACAGGTATGGGCGTGGATATATTTCCGATAGGAGCCGCTATCTGATCAAGTACCTCTTCATCGGGTACTCATACCGTTAATGGCGCTAAAGCGCCTCACATACTATCAGTGAGGGCGCGGCGCGGCCTGTGTTGCGCCGCCCCTTTTCTTTCAGGCCTTCGGGTTCATTCACCACGCCAGCGGACCAGCCAAAGGGTGCCGCCGCTGTCGTCGGAGACCAAAAGGCCACCGCCGGGGGTGACCGCAACACCCGTTGGCCGCCCCCAGACTTCAGCCCGGCCGGTTGGTTTGTCGTCCAGTCGGAACCCTGACATAAAAACCTCGTATCCACCTAAAGGCCGGCCGTTCCGGAAGGGAACGCGGGCGACGAAATAACCCCTGGGCAGATCGGCGTTCCACGAACCCCGGAGTGCGACAAAAGCGTCCCCGTGATAGTCTTGCGGAAACGACGCGCCGTCATAGAAGGTTAAGCCGATCGGCGCCGAATGGCTGCGAAACAACAGATCGGGCAAACGGGCGGCGGCGACCAAGTCGGGGCGCAGATCGGCAAAGCCTGGTTGTGGGTGATTGCCGCTATAGGCGTAGGGCCAGCCGTAAAAGGCGCCCTCCTCGACGACGGTCAGGTAATCGGGAACCAACTCGTCACCCAACCCATCGCGCTCGTTCACGACCGTGTAGAGCGCGCCGCTGTTTGGATGGAAGGCAATGCCGACCGGATTCCGAAGACCGCTGGCGTAGGTTCGCTGCCGGGACCCGTCGGGGTCGAAGACTTGAATGCTCGCTCTCGGCAGCGGCTCTTCCGCCAGGTTGCCTTCCGAGCCAATGGAGACGAACAGACGGCCGTCTAGCGGGTGGATTGCCAGGTTCCGCGTCCAATGACCGCCTGGATCGCCGAACGCGCCTTTGGCAGTAATGCGTGTGGCCCGACCTCGGGCGCTCTCATCACCCGGATGATAGGGAAGCCGCCAGATTGCGCGTGCATCTGCGATATAGAGCACACCTTCGGCTAGCGCCAAGCCGTGCGGCAACCTGAAGCCGGCGACGAAAGTGTCGATCAGGTCGGCCCGACCATCGCCGTCGCTGTCCCGCAGCAAGGTGATACGGCCCGGGCGCGATTCGGCCAGCAGTACGTCACCATTGGCCGCCACAATGAGATTGCGCGGATGGCCCAGGTTTTCAGCGAAAAGCGTTACTTCAAAGCCATTTGGAACGTCGGGCTTCTGGTTCGAGGGCCTTCTCACCAGACGCGGGCTGTTGGAAGCGCTGGGCGAGGCATAGGGCTGTGGTAGTTCTTCCGCCGATATCGAAAATTGCGTCCCCGGCACCGGATCTGCCGCCTGGGTGGGAAAAACAGCGAAGGATGGCCAATACGCGATTGCCATCGACAACACGACCATACGCAAACAGGCGGACAATAGCGCCTTGATACTCATCGGTCCGCGCCTCCCTTGATAAACAGTCGCCGGGTCCTTTCTACATCAACAGGCGTTTCCATGAGACCGCCGGGAACTGTTCTAGGCAAGCATCCTCACGCGCTATTGATCGCAGGAAGACCGAGGAACCTGGACGACGCGGCGGAACGATTGGCAGGATCGAAACCGAATGTCGAGAGGAAGGAGAGCGCAATGGACGGCATGGGTCGCCCGGAAAACAGCTTGTTGTTTGAACGGTTCCCGATCTTGGCGGTTGCGGATTGGCGCCGTCAGATGGCGGAGCTCTTCGCAGCAGCACGCCGGAAAGGCGATTGTGAGGTTGCGTGGAGGGAGTGGCGCGAAGGTCGCGATGCCCTGATCCGCGATCACACGGCATCCCCTTTGGTTGAGTCGGAGCGTGCGAGGGCTCTGCCGCTGCCCTTCTTCGACTATGATCCGGCGTATCGTTTCACTGTGGATTTGGTGGCGGTCGATGGTTCTGAGGAGGCCTGGGAGATCGGCGCGGATGGTACGCTGCGCTTGCAGGCGGTGGCACGTACATCAGGGCTGGCGGCCGCCCTTGGGGCGGAATTGACGCTTTATTGGTTGCTGGGTTACGGCGGCGGGCTCTTCATGCCTTTTAGCGATGCAACCAGCGCAAGGCAAACCTATGGCGGCGGCAGATACCTTCTGGATTCAATCAAGAGCGCAGATCTGGGCTTTCGGGAAGGGCGCCTGCTACTGGACTTCAACTTCGCCTACAACCCGTCATGCGCTTATTCTCCGGATTGGACCTGTCCGCTTGCTCCACCCGAAAACAAACTGACCCGGCCGGTGATGGCCGGCGAGAAAGCGCCACGCGCGTCCGGATCGAGCGGGATAAGCCATGCGGCGCTGTGATAACCCTTATGCAACTCAGGGGCTTTTTTAACGACACGTACCTCTATAGCCTCTAGGCCGCATGAGGCAGACACGTTCCTTTCAATTTGACACACAGAGCCAGGCTGTGCGGCGCGGCGTGCGCGAGGCAATGGGTGTGCCCGCGGTCGTCATGGCAGCAAGCTTCCTGGGCTTTGGCGCGCTGGTTCGTGAAAGTGGCTTTCCGCTTTGGTTCGGGCTGGCTTCCACGGCTACGGGCTGGGCCTTGCCGGGTCAGGTGGCTTTGGTGGAGTTGCTGTCGGTCGGCGCTTCGATTGTGGCGATCATTTCTGTGGTTGCCTTGACCAATGCCCGGCTCTTGCCGATGACGGTTGCCCTGGTGCCGCTTCTACGTGTTCCGGGGTACCGACGATGGGTTTACTACGTGGCGTCCCATTGGATCGCGGTGACGGCCTGGGCCGAATTGATGCGCAACGGACACGCCATCGACCGGGCTTGGAGACTGCCCTATTTCTTCGGTTATGCCATCACGCTCTGGGCAGCGACGCTGATCGCAACGGCTGTCGGCTTCCTGATGGCGGGCGGCCTACCGGCCTATGTGACGCTTGGGTTGGTTTTCATCAACCCCATTTACTTCATGCTCGTGTTCGCGGCGGACCTGCGGCAGCGCGCCAAGATTTTGGCGCTCGCCTTCGGTGCGGTCCTGGGGCCATTGCTGCATCTGGCAACGCCGGACTGGGGGCTGGTTATTGCTGGGTTCCTGGCAGGATCGTTCGCTTTCGCCGTCGATCGTTTACTCAAGAGGCGATCGGTATGAGCGGGTTGGGATTCTGGACTCTCGCCGGCGTTTTGACTGTTGGGGCGCTGGCGACATACTTCTGGCGGTTCATCGGCGTCTTGTTGTCCGGCAGAATTGATCCGGATAGCAATCTTTTCGAGTGGGTCGGTGCGGTCGCTTACGCTCTGCTTGCTGCATTGATTGCCCGCATGATCGTCCTGCCGCTAGGACCACCGTTGACTGAAACGCCACTCACCTACCGCCTGACGGCAACGGGGCTGGCATTAGTGATTTTCTTCCTGACCCGCCGCAACATTCTGCTGGGCGTTGCCGGGGGTGTCGCAGTTCTCGTCATGCTCAGTTTTTCTGGCTGGCTGACGCCGTAACCGATCAAGCCTTAACCACTGCATCCCGCAAAGCGCGGACGCCAGGCAGAGTTTTCCCCTCAAGCCACTCCAGGAAGGCGCCGCCGGCGGCCGACACGTAGGAAAAATCCTCGACGACGCCAGCATGAGCGAGGGCTGCGACCGTGTCGCCACCGCCAGCCACCGAAAGAATCTTCCCGGCACGGGTCAAATCCGCGACTTCCTTTGCCAGTACGTTGGTTCCATGGTCGAACGGCGCTATCTCGAAAGCGCCTAGAGGCCCGTTCCAAACGCACGTTCGACAGTCGGCAAGGCGCGCTTTGAGCGTGGCCAGACTTTCAAGGCCGACGTCCAGTATCATGGACTCCGCAGGGACCTCGCTCGTGGCAACCGTTCTATGGGGGGCATTGACGGAAAAAGCCTCGGCAGCCACCACATCACTCGGCAACAAGACGTCGCAACCCGCTGCTTCTGCGGTTTCCAAGATCTGTCGCGCCGTACCCGCCATCTCCTTTTCGCAAAGGGACTTTCCAATCTCGTACCCTTGTGCGTACAGGAAGGTGTTGGCCATGCCGCCGCCGATGATCAGCACATCGACCTTTTGTACCAGGTTGTCCAGCAAAGCCAGCTTGCTTGATACCTTGGCGCCGCCCACTACGGCGGCAAGCGGACGTTCGGGTCGTTCCAATGCCTGCGCCAGGTGCGTAAGCTCAGTTTCCATCAAACGCCCTGCTGCCGTGGGTAGTCGTCGTGCCAAGCCTTCGACGCTGGCGTGGGCGCGGTGGGCCGCGGAAAAAGCGTCGCTCACGAAAAGATCGCCGAGCTTTGCAAGGGCATCCGAAAAGGCATCGTCGTTCGCTTCTTCCCCGGGGTGGAATCGCAAATTTTCCAACAGCGCTACCTCGCCGTTTGCCAAAGCTGCGACCGTGGCTTCCGCTTCCGGACCAATGCAATCGTCGGCGAAGGCGACCGGGTGACCTAGAATGGCCTCGAGGCTGGCTGCAACCGGTTTCAGGGACATTTCGGCGACACGTTTACCTTTCGGGCGTCCGAAGTGCGAGAGCAAGACCACGCGCGCTCCCTTATCCCGCAACTCTCGAATTGTAACCGCCGCGCGCTCGATCCTAGAAGCGTCGCTTACCCTGCCGTCTTTCATCGGCACGTTGAAATCTACGCGTACGAGAGCGCGCTGGCCCGCGGGATCAAGGTCGTCCAAGGTTCTATAACTCGTCATCTCTCAGCAGGTCTCTCTGTTTGCGGTCAATGGGATGTGGTCAAAGGGGCGCGGCAAGGCGGACCAGGCTCGTGGCGATTTCAGCCAATTGGAGTGATACACGATGCGACGGATGCCAGCCAAGGCCCGTTGCAGTGCAAGGACCAACGGCGGATTGATCGCAAGCCGCCCACAGGTCGAATTGGCCCCAGTGGGATTCGAGCGCGGGCCTTTTCGACCGCCATCTTAATTCCCTACACCCTGAAAAAACGGCATAAACCGATTCGCAGAAATGCACGAGTTTGTAAAACTGTGCGAATCCAGTGGCTTGTTCACACTTCTTTTACTATTGTATTAGATAAGTTATGAGTACGTTAAGGAGTTTGGGTTTTCTGAACGAGCCTTCGGGAAGGCTGAGCGGTCGGATTGATGGAATGGGATATCGACACCGACGGTCAGATTTCGTTGCGCGGGCGGTTTATAATAAAAACAGGGGACTTTGGTGAAATGAGAAGCTGGATCAAGTACGGAGCATCGTTGTGTGTTCTGGCCGGCCTTCCCTTCGTAGCCACGGGGGCGGACGCGGCGGGGTTTGCACTCAAGGAGCAGAGCGCTTCGGGATTGGGCAATGCCTTTGCAGGCGCGACGGCGGGTGCTGAGGACTTGAGCTACATGTTTTTCAATCCGGCGGCGTTGGCCGAGGTTGAAGGTGTTCAGGCACTGACAGTCGCAAGCTATATTCGCCCGGTTTCAGAATTGAAGAGTTCTAGCGGTTTCAATGCCTTCGCGGGGGGCGCCCTGACAGGCCCATCGACTCAGAACGATATTGGGTCGGGTGCGGCGCTGCCGGCGTTCTACGGCGCCATACCCCTGACCGAGGACATCAACTTCGGCTTGGCTATCAATACGCCTTTCGGGTTGGAGACGGAGTACTCACCGGACTGGGTGGGGCGCTTTCATGGCGTTCGTTCCGAATTGCTGACGATTAATGTGAATCCGGCGATCGGGTGGCAGATAACCGACAAGGTTTCCATCGGTGCAGGAGCGCAGATTCAGTATATCGAAGCCGACTTAACGAATGCGACCTTGACGCAAGTCGGTGAAGGCCACGCAAGCCTGGAGGGCGATGATTGGGGCTACGGGTTCAACCTCGGTATTCTCGTCAAGCCGTTCGACCAACTGCAATTGGGCGCCGCTTACCGCTCTCAGGTGAAGTCGACGCTGGAAGGTGACGTTAATATTTTTGTACCCGGAATTGGCAATCTGCCGACTTTGGGCGCGCAGGCGGATGTGACTCTTCCCGACAGTTTCAGCCTCGGTTTTGTGTACGATATCAACTCCAACTGGTCGGTCATGGGCGAAGCTCAGTTGACCATGTGGCATAAGTTCAACGAAATCAGAATTCAGTTCGACAACGGAATGCCGGACAACGTTACGACTGAGAACTGGGACGACTCCGTTTTCGTCGCAGCGGGCGCGACCTACAAGATGGATGAAGACTGGACCTTCCGTTTTGGCGTGGCTTTCGATGAATCGCCGGTGCCGGATAACTTCCGCACGCCGCGTATTCCCGACGCCAACCGCTATTGGGTCACCGTCGGCGCGAGCTATCAAGTCAGTGACTGGTTCACGGTGGATGCCGGATATGCCCATATCTTCGTGGAAGATTCGGATGTCAATCTGAGCGGCGCTGGTGAAAACCTGCTCCGCGGTAGCCTTACCGCCGAGTACGAAAGCCATGTCGATATTTTGTCGGTGCAGGGGAAGATTAGCTTCTAACCGCTAATCGGTATTGCGCGCGCTTGGGGGCCTTTCGGCAAATCGCCGAAAGGCCGGTGCTCGACCTGAGCGCAATTGCTGCTGTGGTCCTCGGCTCCCGAAATGGTGACTCTTTGTCACTGGTTTATGTGTCTGCGCCTCACCAAATCTAGGAAGTGAAGCCGGTTTTCATCGCGCTTTGCTTTTGGAGGTGCTGCGCATGACCGATAAGCCTTGGATCGCCAGCTATCCTGAAGATATCCAGTGGGATCAGGAGATTTTGCCTGAGCTTGTACACGTGGCGATGGATCGCGCCGTTGCCGCCTACCCGACCCGACCCTGCATAGATTTCCTCGGGCGCAAATACAGTTATGCCGAGATCGGCGCGCTGGTGGATCAGGCGGCTGCGGGCCTTCAGGCGCTCGGCGTCAAGAAAGGGGACCGCGTTGGGGTGTTTTTACCCAACACACCGTTTTTCGTGATCAGTTACTATGGTGCGCTGAAAGCGGGCGCGATTGTCGTTAACTTCAACCCGCTCTACAGCCAGCCAGAGGTTGAGCGGCAAGCACGCGATTCCGGTTGCCGTGTAATGATCACCCTCGACATGACGTTGATGCTGCCCAAATTGGCAGGTCTTGTCGCCAGCGGCGACTTGGAAAAGGTAGTGGTCTGCAAGTTCACCGATGCCTTGCCATTTCCAAAGGGTCTTCTGTTTTCCCTATTGAAAAGGGGTAGTTTGGCGAAGGTTCCCAACGCTCCGGCCTATGTCCCCTTCGACGCCCTTCTGAAAAGCGGGACGGTTCTTCGCTCGGTGGCGCTCAATCCGCGGGAGGACCTTGCTGTCCTGCAATACACCGGCGGAACGACTGGCATTCCCAAGGGCGCCATGCTGACTCACGCGAACGTCTCCGCCAATCGCAGCCAGGTGCGCAGCTGGGACCCCCGTCTCATAGACGGCGAAGAGCGGATGTTGAGCGTGTTGCCCTTCTTCCATGTCTTTGCCATGACCGTCGCCATGAATCTGGCCGTTGCCATTGCCGCGGAAATGATCTTGCTCCCGCGGTTCGAGCTCCAAGACCTCTTGCGTGTCATTGACCGGAAAAAGCCGACCTTGTTTCCAGCCGTGCCCACGATTTTCAACGCGATAAACAGCCATCCCGACATCGCCCGTTATGACCTTTCCAGCCTAAATTTCTGTATTTCCGGCGGCGCGCCCTTGCCGTTGGAGGTGAAGCAGGCCTTCGAAGCGCGAACCGGCTGCCGGGTTGTCGAAGGCTATGGACTATCCGAGGCATCGCCGGTTGTGACCTGCAACCCTGTGTTTGGCCTAAATAAGCCGAACTCCATCGGGCTGCCTTTCGTCGGAACCGAGGTCGAAGTGCGCGACCTGGAAGACTCTCGAACCTGCGTCCCGCTTGGTGAGAACGGCGAAATTTGCATCAAGGGGCCTCAAGTAATGAAGGGCTACTGGCAAAAAAACGACGCTACCGCTGCTACGCTTCGGGACGGGTGGCTTCATACCGGCGACGTCGGATACATGGATGAAGATGGGTACGTATTCCTCGTCGATCGGATCAAGGACGTCATTCTTTGTGGCGGCTACAAAGTTTACCCGCGCATCGTCGAAGAGGCGCTTTACGAGCATCCCGATGTCGTCGAGGTAACGGTCATTGGCATACCCGATTCCTACCGTGGCCAGTCGCCCAAAGCCTTCGTAAAGCTGCGCGAGGGCCATCAAGGAACAGATGCCGAAACGCTCTTGGCCTTTCTGTCTGCTCGTTTATCCCCGATTGAGTTACCTCGCGAGGTCGAGTTTCGCGACAGCCTGCCGAAAACGATGATCGGGAAGCTCTCGAAAAAGGAGCTGATTGCCGAGGAGGCCGCCAAACGCGCCAATGATCATGCTTAACGTAAACGTAAACGAATTGACGTTTAGTGCGATCGGCACCACATTGTGGTGAGCAAGGAGAGTTAGGCCATGCGGAAGCTTTACACGGTCAGCCAGTTAGCCAGCGAGTTGGCGGTTACAGCACGCAGCATCCGGTTCTATGAGGACAAGGGCTTGATCTCGCCCGAGCGGGCAGGAGCGACCAGGGTTTTCACGGCGCGAGACCGCGCAAGGCTGATCTTGATCCTACGCGGCAAGCGCCTTGGTTTCAGCCTGAAGGAAATCCGCGACTGGCTGGACCTTTACGATGCAGACCCCAGCCAGACTGCGCAGACTCGCGTGTTGCTTGAAAAGATCGAAAAGCGGGCTGCACAGCTGGAAAGCCAGAAGCGGGATATCGAAGCAACGTTGACGGAACTGCGGGAAATTCAGAGGCAAGCTACGGACCATTTGAGCCGGACCGCAGAGATTTCGGAACGCAAATCAAAGCAGTAGCCAAAGAGGTGGTAAGATGAACAGGTCCGTGGTTATCGCAGGTTATGCGCGTTCGCCGTTTCATTTTGCCAAGAAAGGCGACCTGACGCGGGTCAGGCCCGACGATCTGGCCGCACAGGTGGTCGCGGAATTGGTCACGCGGACGGGCGTTGCAAAGGACGATATCGAGGACTTGATCGTCGGCTGCGCTTTTCCTGAAGGCGAGCAGGGGCTGAATGTCGCCCGACTAATAGGATTCCTTGCCGATCTGCCCCTTGCCGTAGCAGGTACGACAGTCAATCGTTTCTGTGGCTCCTCAATGCAAGCCATTCACATGGCAGCGGGGGCGATCAGCTTGGGCGCGGGTGACGTTTTCATCTGCGCGGGCATTGAGTCCATGAGCCGCATCCCGATGGCGGGCTTCAACCCGATGCTGAACCCAGACCTCGCCCAAACCTATCCCGCAGCATACATGTCGATGGGCGAAACTGCCGAGAACGTTGCCACGAAGTACGGTATTGACCGTCGCCGCCAGGAAGACCTGGCCTTGGAAAGCCACAAGCGGGCAGCGTCAGCGCGGGCAGCCGGAAAGTTCACGGAGGAAATCGTTGCTATCGGCCAGGGCAACCGGACGATAGAGAACGACGGCTGTATACGCGCTGAAGCCAACCTCCAGGACTTGGCTGGTTTGAAACCAGCCTTCAAGGACGATGGCAGCGTGACCGCCGGGACCTCATCGCCCCTGACCGACGGAGCGTCGGCTTGTCTCGTTGTATCCGAGGCCTATGCCAAGGCGCGGGGCCTGCCGATCCTTGCGCGGATCAAATCCGTCGCGGTGGCGGGCTGCTTGCCGGAATTAATGGGCATGGGGCCAGTGGCAGCCTCTCAGAAAGCCTTGAAGCGAGCTGGCTTGGAGGCGTCGCACCTCGACGTGATTGAACTGAATGAAGCCTTCGCGTCACAAGCCTTGGCCTGCGCGGACGCATTGGGTCTCGATTGGTCGCGGATCAATCTGGATGGGGGCGCCTTGGCGCTTGGCCATCCATTGGGTGCGACGGGCGCACGCATCACCGGCAAGGCCGCGCAGCTTCTGGCACGCGAGGGCAAGCAGTTCGCGCTGGCAACCCAGTGCATCGGCGGCGGCCAGGGCATCGCCACCATACTCGAAGCGGTCTGACAGGCGGGAGAGCGACTATGGCTATCGAGAGAGTTGCGGTCATCGGTGCGGGCGTAATGGGTGCTGGGATCGCCGCCCAGATTGCCAACGCCGGGCTGGAAGTGCTGCTTCTCGATCTGGTGCCCGAGGATGCGGAAAATCGCAGTATTGTCGCCGAGTCAGCGCTGGCAAAAATGCTGAAGGAAGACCCGGCGCCGTTCATGTCGAAGCGGGCGGCTCGACGAATCCAAGCCGGCAACATCGAGGACGATCTCGCGCGGCTGGACGCGTGTGATTGGATCATCGAAGCGGTGATTGAACGATTGGAAGTGAAGCGGGCCCTCTATACGAAGATCGAAAAACACCGCAAACCCGGCTCGCTGGTTTCGTCAAACACCTCGACGCTACCGTTGGCCCGCCTCATGGATGGGCAGCCCAAGGGGCTCCGGCGGGATTTTTTGATCACACACTTCTTCAATCCGCCCCGCTACATGCGCTTGCTGGAGATCGTCAGCGGACCGGATACACGCGACGAGGCGACGCAAGAATTGATGGATTTTGCTGATCGCCGTCTCGGCAAGGGCGTCGTGGTTTGCAAGGACACGCCAGGCTTCGTGGCCAATCGGATCGGTACCTTCTGGATTCAAGCCGCCGTAACCGAAGCGATTGATCGCGGCCTTTCCGTCGAGGAAGCCGACGCGGTCATGAGTAAATACCTGGGTTTCCCGAAAACCGGCGTCTTTGGGCTGATGGACCTCGTAGGCATCGATTTGATGCCGCACGTTGACCGCAGCCTTGCGGAGAATCTGCCGTCGGACGACCCCTATCATGCGCTGCGCCGGGATTTGCCGGTAGTCGCGCGTATGATCCAAGAAGGCTTCACCGGCCGTAAGGGCAAGGGCGGCTTCTACCGGATCAATCGCGGCGACGGCGGCAAGGTGAAAGAGGCCGTCGACCTGACGACCGGGAAGTATGCACCCGTTCGCAAGCCCATCTTGGATAGTCTGTCTGCCGCCAAGGCGGTTGGTCGCAAGCACGCCGCTCGGACTTTGGTAACCCACCCTGACAAGGGGGGGGCCTACGCCTGGGCCGTTCTGTCGAAAACCCTTGGCTATGCGGCCTCTCTGGTGCCCCTGATCGCGAGCGACATTGCCGCGATCGACCGTGCTATGACCCTTGGGTACAACTGGAAGCTTGGCCCCTTCCAACTGCTCGACGAAATTGGTGCAGCGCCGTTCGTCGAACGCCTTAAAGCAGAAAAGATGGCCGTCCCGGTGCTTCTCGAAACCGCCGCGGGGAAGGAAGGCTTCTACCGCGAACACGACGGGGCCTTGCAGCAACTGCTTCCCGATGGCGTGTATCAGAATCTGGAGCGGCCCCCAGGGGTCGTTTTGCTGGAAGATGTAAAGCGTCGTACCGAACGCATGGCTGGAAACGCGTCGGCCAGCCTTTGGGACGTCGGTGACGGCGTGGTTTGCCTCGAAGTTCACACCAAGCTCAATACCATCGACCAAGACGTGTTCGCCATCATCGCAAAAGCTTTGGAGATCGTTCCGAAAAACCATAGGGCGCTGGTCATCTACAACGAGGCAAGCCACTTCTCCGCAGGCGCGAACTTGGGATTGGCGCTCTTCGCTGCGAACACGGCCCTCTGGCCGATGATCGAAGACTTGGTAGTCCAAGGCCAAAAACTATACCGCAAGCTCAAGTATGCGCCCTTCCCGGTGGTGGCGGCCCCGTCGGGTTTGGCTCTTGGCGGCGGTTGCGAGATCTGTCTTGCCGCCGACGCCATCGAGGCCCACGCCGAGACCTACATGGGTTTGGTGGAGGTCGGCGTCGGGGTGATCCCCGGTTGGGGCGGCTGTACAGAATTGCTGGCGCGTCTTGCGGCGGACCGGCGGCGTCCCAAAGGGCCGATGCCCCCCGTTGTCGAAGCTTTCGAAACCATAGGCACCGCGAAGGTGGCGAAATCCGCCTTTGAGGCCCGGGAACTTGGGTTTTTGAGGGATACCGACGGCATCACTTTCAATCGGGATCGATTGTTGGCTGGGGCCAAGGCGCGTGCCCTGGTTCTGGCCGAGGGCTACCGGGCGCCCGATCCCGCGGAACTTTCGCTGCCGGGGCCAAATGGAATGGCGTCTTTAGACTTCGCCGTCCACGACCTGGCGCTAAAAGGTCTCGTCACGCCGCACGACAGGACCGTGGTCAACGAACTGATCGGCGTGCTGATCGGCGGCCCGGAGGCCGACCACACAACCCCGACGCCGGAGGCGAGAATTCTGGATCTCGAACGCGAGGCCTTCATGCGGTTGGTCCGCAACGAAGCCACGCTGGCTCGAATGGAGCACATGCTGACCACCGGTAAGCCGCTGCGGAACTAGCAATGGCACCACGAACGGACGGAGCGAACCAATGGTGAGCTACAAAGCGCCCCTCGATGACATCCGCTTCTGCCTCTACGACCTGCTCGGCTATGACGATCGCGTCACGACACTGCCAGGGTGCGAGGAGGCCACGCGTGACGTGGTGGACGCCATCCTGGAGGAAGGCGCTCGCTTTTGCGAGAACGAGCTTCTTCCGCTCAACCAAAGCGGCGATAGCGAGGGCTGCCATTTCGATAAGGGTGTTGTACGTACGCCCAAGGGATTCAAGGAGGCGTACGCAGCTTATCGGGTCGCCGGTTGGACCGGCCTTGCCGCCGACCCGACTTATGGCGGGCAAGGCCTGCCCAAAACTCTGGAGTTTCTGGTTCAGGAGTTGATCTGTTCCACCAACATGTCATTCGGTATGTATCCCGGGCTTTCCCACGGCGCCTACAATGCGTTGGAAACCTGGGGAAGCGATGATCTCAAGGCGCGCACCTTGCCACATCTGGCGGATGGTCGTTGGGCGGGGACCATGTGCCTGACCGAGCCCCATTGCGGTACCGACCTAGGTTTGATTCACACACGGGCGGAGCCCCTGGAAAGTCAGCGGTATGCCATCACGGGCCAAAAAATCTTCATCTCGGCGGGCGAACACGACCTGACCGAGAATATATTGCATCTAGTGCTGGCAAGGCTTCCGGATGCGCCCTCGGGAACCAGGGGTATATCGCTGTTTCTGGTGCCGAAGTTCCTGCTCGGCGAGAGTGGCGACGACCTGGGCCAGCGCAACGGTGTCAGTTGCGGGTCGATCGAGGAAAAAATGGGGATCAAGGCTTCCTCAACCTGCGTCATGAACTTCGATGGCGCTGAAGGGTATCTGGTCGGTGAGCCTCATGGCGGTATGAAAGCCATGTTCACGATGATGAATGCCGCGCGCCTTGGCGTTGGGATACAGGGGCTGGGTCTTGCCGAAACCGCCTATCAATCGGCGGTCGCCTATGCGCGCGAACGCCGCCAGGGGCGCTCACTCGCTGGTCCTGCCGAACCGCAGCAGAAGGCCGACCCGATTATCGTACATCCGGACGTACGAAAGAACCTGATGACGATGAGAGCGCTGACCGAGGGCAGCCGCGCTTTGGCAATCTGGGTGGGCATGGAACTGGATGTGGCCGAGCGACACCCGGACATGGCGCGCCGCCAGGAGGCCGATGACTTTGTCGCGCTGATGACGCCGGTCATCAAGGCGTTTTGCACCGACCATGGGTTCGATGCCGCCACTCGGGCACAGCAAATCTATGGCGGACACGGCTACATCAAGGAGCAAGGTATCGAGCAATTAGTGCGCGACGCCAGAATCACACAGATCTATGAAGGCACCAACGGCATCCAGGCGCTGGACCTGGTCGGCCGTAAACTGGGCCAGAACATGGGCCGGCTTTTGCGGCGTTTTTTCCACCCTGTTCACGGTTTTATCGAAGAAAATCAGACGGACCCTGCCCTGGCGATTTATGTGTTGCCTCTTGCGAAGGCCTTCAGTCGTTTGCAGCAGGCGACGGCCTGGGTCGCTCAACAAGGCCTTCGCGATCCCGAAGAGGCGGGCGCGGCGGCCAGCGACTACTTGCGGCTTTTCGCGTTTGTGGCGCTGGCTTACGTTTGGGCCCGCACAGCCAAGCTTTGCTTGGCCAAACAGGAAGGTGACGGTGGCGGATTTTATCGGGCGAAGATCAACACCGCGGATTTCTATATGGCACGGATACTGCCGGAGTCGAACGCTCTGTTTCAGCAAATCATGGCGGGTAAAAAGCCACTGATGGCCATGGCGGCCGATGACTTCTAGAGCGGGCTGAAGGATCAATTTGAATGAACCTGGTGTTCAGGCTTTTCTGGGTTCTGATGGCGGCGAGGTTCCGCAAGCCCCTTGGTTTGTTCGAGCCCTCGGTGCTGCGGTTGCGTGTCTGGCTCAACGACCTCGATTTCAACCGGCATATGAACAATGGCCGCTACCTGACGGTGATGGATCTGGGGCGCCTGGACATGATGGCCCGTATGGGAACGCTGGGCGGTTTCCGCAAGCGTCGCTGGATGCCGGTGGTGGCTGCACAGACCATCTCCTTCAAACGCTCCTTGACCCCGCTTGAGCGCTACGAACTCACGACCCGCCTGCTTTGTTGGGACGAGCGTTTCTTGTATCTGGAGCAGGTCTTTGCAAAGGCTAACGGCAAGGTCGCTGCGCGGGCCTTGGTGCGGGCGGCGATCGTCAGTAAAACGCGTAGCGTCAAGACCGAGGAGCTTTTCGTAGCGTTGGGTATCAAGAAGCGGAAATCTCCACCGATCCCACCGGGCATAAAGGCTTGGGCATTGGCGGCCGAGTGGATGGACGATCCGCATAGTGAGCACCCGTCGTTAAATGCCGAATCGCCTTTGACCGAAACGCCAGCGCTGGCCAAGGCGCACCGCAAGGCTGAGATGAAAGCTCGGAAGAAAGCCGACAAGCAGGCGACAAGGGGCACGGAAGAGGACGAACAGACCGTTTCCTAGGAAACAGGTTATTCGGACTCCTTAGCCTTTTCGACTTTCATGTCTTCGACAGCCTTGCGGTTGGCGGTGGCGGCGGCGCGGCGTCTGCGCCTCGCCGCGACCTTTCGAGGAGGCTCCGGCTTACAGTCCGGATCCTGCAACGCCTCCAGCAGCTTTTCGCGGATGCGCTTCAGCTTGGTTTCGTCGGTGATCTTGCTGCCAAGGGCGTCGCGTAGGTAGAAGGCATCGACGACGCTTTCGCCGTAAGTCGAAATAAGGGCGCTGTGAATAACCAGCCCCAGCTTGGAAAGCGCAAGCGTTACCTGGAACAGCAATCCCGGGCGATCGCGCCCGTTGATCTCGACAACCGTGTGGCCTGCGCTGGCACCGTTGTCGATCAGCACGCGGGGTCGGACCTTGAAGACCTTGAGGCGGCTGGGGAGTACACTCTGCCGCTTCTTGAGTTCCGTGAGGGGCCTCATCTTGCCACCCAGCGAGCGCTCGATTGCCGCCGAGAGACGTGCGCGCTGATCCGGACGCTCAAAGGGTTCGCCGTTCGCCCCATGAATCCAGAAAATGTCCAAAGCCATGCCGTTGGAGAGCGTAAAGATACGCGCGGCCTCGATCGAAGCCCCGGCCACGGCCATAGCGCCCGCGATGCGGCTGAACAGGCCGGGGTGATCCGCGGTATAAACCGTGACCTCGGTCGTTTCCCGGTAGCGGTCGATCCGCGTATCGACGGTCAGAGGGCGGCCGACCTGCTCAGCCTCGCGCACCAGGCGCGCGTGGTGGAGATGGGTGGGCGTGTCGCATGACAGCCAGTAGGACGGGTATCCGCGCCGAAGGTGTTTTTCGATTTCCGCCGGTTCCCAGTCGGTAAGGCCCTCGCGCAGCGCCTGCTGGGCAACCTCGATACGGGCTTCCCGGCCTTCGGTCAGGAAGCCGCCGGCAAGGACCTCCTCGGTCAACCAATAAAGGTCGCGTAACAAGGCCGCTTTCCAGGCCGTCCATGTGCCCGGGCCGACAGCGCGGATATCGACAACCGTCAGGATCAAGAGCAGCCGCAAGCGCTCCAGGGATTGCACCTGGTCGGCAAAGTCCCGGATCGTTTTGGCGTCGCTGATGTCGCGTCTGAAAGCGGTTTCGCTCATCAGCAGGTGCCAACGAACCAGCCAGGCGACCGTTTCCGTCTCCTCTTCGTTCAAGCCCAGACGCGGACATAGTTTCAAGGCGACTTCGGCGCCTAACTCCGAATGGTCGCCGGGGCGCCCCTTGGCGATGTCATGCAGCAGCACGGCGCAATAAAGGACGCGGCGCGAAAGGACTTTGTGGATCACTTCGCTGGCTATGGGCACCTCTTCTTTCAGGTGGCCTTGCTCGACCGCATGCAGAATGCCGATCGCAAAGATCGTGTGCTCATCGACCGTGTAGTGGTGGTACATGTTGTACTGCATCTGGGCTACCACACGGCCGAAATCCGGAACGAAACGGCCGAACACGCCAGCCTCGTTGAGGCGCCTCAAGGTTGTTTCCGGACCTTTCTTGCTGGTCAGCATCTCCAGGAACAGGCCGTTGGCCTCGGGATCCTTCCGCAGGTCCCGATCTATCAGTTTTAGGTTACGCGTCACCCAGTGCAAAGTCTGCGGGTGGATATCCAGATCATGCTGTTGGGCGACGTGAAAGATGCGCAGCAGATTGCAAGGATCCTTGATGAAGGCCTCCGGGCCGGTCGCGCTCAATCGGTCGCCGTCGATGGTAAAACCGCCAACCGACCGGCGGCGGCCCAAGGGCAGCAAGCGGAATCGCGAGCGCCGATTGTGCTGGGCCTCGAGCGCTGCGCAGAAGATGCGCGTCAGGTCGCCGACGTCCTTGGCCACCAAAAAGTAATGCTTCATCAAACGCTCGACCGCCTGGGTGCCAGCGTGCGCCACATAGCCCATGGCCTCCGCGATGATGGTTTGAAAGTCGAAGGTCAGACGCTCTTCGGCGCGCCCGGTCTGGTAGTGAAGCTGGCAGCGCAGTGTCCAGAGAAACTCTTGCGCTTTCTCAAAACTACGGACTTCGGCGCGGGTGAAAACACCTTTGTCGATCAGGCTTGGAATCTCATCGACACGGTAGACATCCTTGGCAATCCAGAAAAGCGTGTGTAGGTCGCGCAATCCCCCTTTGCCGTCTTTGATGTTGGGTTCGAGAATGTAGCGCGATGAACCGTGTTTCTTGTGGCGCTGATCGCGTTCGCCGAGCTTGGCTTCGATGAAGCGGGCTGGGTCCTTCCCCCGAATCTCGCCCTGATAGCGGGTTTTCAACTCCTTGTAGAGGTCTTGATCGCCCCATAGATAGCGCATTTCGAGAAGCGTTGTCCGGATGGTCAGATCGGCGCGCGCCTGGCGCAGGCTATCGTCGACCGATCGCGCTGCCTGGCCGACCTTCAGCCCCAAGTCCCACAGAAAGTACAGGAGTTCCTCGATTACCTGCTCGGTGCGCGCGGTCAGCTTGTAGGAATAGAGGAACAGCAAATCGATATCCGACCCAGGCGCAAGCTCGCCTCTGCCATAGCCGCCGGTAGCGATCAAAGCCAGGCGCTCGCCTGCCGAAGGGTTGGGGAGCGGATACAAGCGCTGCGTTACGTGGTCGTAAAGAAGCCGCAACAGCTGATCGATCAAAAAGCAATTTGCCCGGACGGTGGCGTGGCCGGTCTCGCCTTCTTCCAGGAAGCGTCGACGAACTTCACCGCGCCCCTGATCAAGGGACCCGCGCAGGAGGCTGAGGACCTGAGCGCGCGCTTCGCCTGCCGGCAGTCCGGATTCGTAAATCTCCTTGAGGCGTGTCTCGAGGACGGCGCGGTTAATGATAGCCCGCCGACCTTTGACCTCTTTAAGCTGCGCGCTGTCAAGAAGGCTTACGTCCATTTGGTCTCCCTTACCGCAACCCCTGGAGTGAGCAGCGGACCTGCCAGAATAACACTCAAAGTCCTAGTCTTTCAAAAGGCTGCGCAACTCGTAAAGCAGTTCCAGAGCCTCGCGCGGCGTCAGGGCATCCGGATCGCAGGTGGCAAGCCGGGCTTCCAAATCTGATGGGCCGGACTCCGATACCGCCGGGCGAGGCGCCGCCTTGGCGGCGAAGAGCGGCAGGTCGTCGGCTAGTCGGGCCAGGTTCCCGGCCTGCTCACCTTGTTCGAGCATCTTCAGGACCTCCTCCGCGCGGGCGATGACGGCGGGCGGCAAGCCCGCCAACTTGCCGACGTGGATTCCATAGGACCGATCAGCGGTGCCGGCCGTGACCTCGTGCAGGAAAACGACATCGCCCTCCCACTCTTTCACGCGCATGGAATGGCAAGACAAGGCGCTGAGCCGCGCGGTTAGCGTGGTCAGCTCGTGATAGTGGGTGGCAAAGAGCGTCCGGCAGCGGTTGACTTCGTGCAGATGCTCTACCGCCGCCCAGGCGATGGAAAGGCCGTCGAATGTCGCGGTGCCGCGACCGATTTCGTCCAGGATGACCAGCGAACGCTCACTGGCCTGATTGAGGATGGCGGCGGTCTCGACCATCTCCACCATGAAGGTCGAGCGTCCGCGCGCCAGATCATCCGCCGCGCCTACGCGGCTAAACAGCCTGTCAACCAAGCCGAGTGTGCAGGAATCCGCGGGAACAAAGGAGCCGGTCTGAGCCATCAGGGCGATCAGGGCGTTCTGGCGCAGGAACGTGGATTTTCCCGCCATGTTGGGGCCGGTCACCAACCAGAGGCGACCGGCTTCGCCAAGATCGCAGTCATTGGCTACGAAGCGCCCGCCTTGGCTGCTGCGAAGCGCGGCCTCTACCACCGGATGGCGGCCGCCCTTGACGTCGAACACGCGCGACTCTTCGATTTGCGGCCGACACCAGCTCTCCTGTATCGCGATCTCCGCCAGGCCGGCCGTGACATCCAGCTCGGCGAGGGCGGCCGCGGTCTGCGCCAGGGGATCGAGCCGTGCACGCACCTGTTCGGCCAACTCTTCAAAAAGCTCCAGCTCCAAGGCCAGGGCTTTGTCCCCGGCGCTTGCGATCTTTTGCTCCAGTTCGTTCAACTCAACGGTCGTGTAGCGCACTGCGCTGGCCAGGGTCTGGCGGTGAATGAAGCCGGACTCGGGATCGCTCGGCATTTTTTCTGCCTGCGCTGCCGACACCTCGATGTAATAACCCAGCACATTGTTGTGGCGAATCTTTAGGCTCGCGATGCCGGTTTTCTCGGCGTAGCCGCTTTGCAATCCGGCGATCAGCCGCCGACTTTCATCACGCAATCCGCGGAGTTCGTCGAGCTGAGGGGCGTAGAGCGCCGCAATGAAACCGCCGTCTCGGGCCAGCAAGGGCAGGTCGGGCGCCAGGGCGCGCTCCAGACGATCAACCAATTCGTCCTGGCCGCCCAGCTTACGGGTCGCCGCGACGATAATCGCGGGCGCGGACCTCAGACGGCTGTCCGCGAGCAGTGCGCGTATGGCCTGACCCTGGTTGAGCGCATCCCTGACACCTGCCAAGTCCCGTGGCCCTCCGCGTTGCAGGGATATGCGCGATAGGGCGCGCTCCAGATCGGGGCAAGCCTTGAGCGCCTCCCGAAGATCTGCCCGCAAGCTTTCCTCGGTTGTCAAAAAATCGACAGCGTCCAGGCGGCTTTCGATGGCCGCGCTTTCGGCTAAAGGGGCCGCCAGCCGGCCAGCAAGAAGTCGGGCGCCGGCGCCTGTTGCGGTCCGGTCTATCGTCGCCAGCAACGAGCCTTTTCGGCCGCCGCCCAGCGTTTCCGTCAACTCAAGGTTCCGCCGCGTCGCCATATCGATCACCATACGGCTGCCCTTGAGGAACGGTCGTGGCGGCATCAGGCGCGGCAGACGCCCCTTCTGAGTCAGGGTTAGATAGTCGACCAAAGCGCCGCAAGCGGCGACTTCGGCGCGCCGAAAACTACCGAAAGCGTCCAGCGATCCGACGTCATAGAGTTTTTTGAGTCGCGCTTCGGCATTGGCGCTGTCGAAGCGAGGCGAGGGAAGTGGCACGAGGATATCACGCCAATCGGCCAGCTTTTCCGAAAGCTCCGGCTGTTCAAGCAGACGGTCGGGCAGCAAAACTTCCCGCGGCGCCACCCGCGCCAGCGACGAACCCAGATCGCCGGCGGCCAAGGCCTCGACTTCGAACGCGCCAGTCGAGATATCAAGCCAGGCGAAAGCCAGCTCGCCGCCGACCTGCGTGAGTGCCGCCAGATAGTGATTGGCGCGGGCTTCTAAAAGCGCATCCTCCGTGATTGTACCCGGCGTGATGATTCGGACCACGTCGCGGGCTACGACGGACTTGCTGCCGCGCTTCTTGGCTTCTGCCGGGTCTTCCATCTGCTCGCATACAGCAACGCGGAATCCCTGCCGAATCAGACGCGATAGGTAACTTTCATGAGAATGGACCGGTACGCCGCACATGGGAATCTCCTCGCCCAGGTGCTGGCCCCGCTTGGTCAGCGTGATGTCGAGTGCTTCGGCCGCCGCGACGGCATCATCGAAGAAAAGCTCATAGAAATCGCCCATTCGGTAGAACAGGAGACAGTCCTGATGAGATTCCTTTATGCTGAGATACTGCGCCATCATCGGCGTCATCGCGGAGGCGCTTGCGGTACTTTGCTTGCTCTTTGCGCTATCTGGCACGGGGTATGTCTCTGTCGTCTTGAGGTCGCGAGGCGAGACCCTAGCACATGGCAGCCCCCCGTCCTATGGGTCAACAACGTGGCTTGGCGAGTACGGCTTCGGGTCCTAGGATAGCGCCCCTAATCCATCGAAGACCAACGAGGAAACGACAGGCATGTCAGAAGAAAAAAGTAAGACGCTTTACGAGGATGCTATCCGGTTTCATGCGCAAGGCCGCCCGGGAAAGCTCGAGATCACGGCGTCTAAGCCCCTGACAACACAGCGGGAACTGTCGCTTGCTTATTCACCCGGTGTCGCCGCGCCCTGCTTGAAGATCCAGGAAGATCCCGGGAGCGCCTATGACCTCACCGCCAAGGGAAACCTTGTAGCGGTGGTGTCCAACGGTACGGCCGTGTTGGGTTTAGGCGATCTAGGCGCGCTGGCCTCCAAGCCGGTAATGGAGGGAAAGGCGGTTCTTTTCAAGCGCTTTGCCGATATCGACGCCATCGATCTTTGCGTCGATACGCGTGATGTGGACGAGCTGATCAATTGCGTCCGGTTCCTGGGCCCATCCTTTGGCGGCATCAATCTTGAGGACATCAAAGCGCCGGAGTGTTTCATCATTGAAGAGCGCCTGAAGGAGTTGCTTGATATACCTGTCTTCCATGACGATCAGCATGGAACGGCAATCATTGCCGCGGCTGGGCTCATCAACGCCTTGCACCTGACCGATCGCGATATCAAGACAACCAAGATGGTCATCAACGGCGCCGGATCGGCGGGAATCGCCTGCGCGGAGATCGTCAAGGCCATGGGCATTCCGGCGAACAACGTCCTGCTTTGCGATACGCGCGGCGTTATTTATCACGGCCGCCAGGAAGGCATGAACCAATGGAAATCTGCTCATTCGGCGGAATCTGATCGGCGGAGCCTGGCCGAGGCGCTGGAGGGCGCGGACGTTTTCTTTGGCGTGTCGGCGAAAGGGGCCGTGACGCAGGATATGATCCGATCGATGGCGGATCAGCCTATCATTTTCCCGATGGCTAACCCGGATCCCGAAATTCTGCCGGAGGAAATCCTGGCGGTTCGCGAGGATGCGATTATTGCCACGGGCCGATCTGACTATCCGAACCAGATCAACAACGTGCTGGGCTTTCCCTATATTTTCCGGGGGGCGCTCGATGTTCGGGCGCGGACCATCAACATGGAGATGAAGATCGCCGCGGCGGAAGCCTTGGCGGCGCTCGCACGCGAGGATGTGCCTGACGAGGTAGATGCCGCCTATTCCGGCCGCCGTCTGCGGTACGGGCGCGATTACATTATCCCTACACCCTTCGATCCGCGTCTGATCGTGGCCATTCCGCGCGCAGTCGCACAGGCCGCCATCAAGACGGGCGTCGCCGGCAAGCCGCCCAAGCATATGCGCGACTACGAGCGCCAACTTACCGCGCGTCTCGATCCCACGGCTGCGGCTCTACAGAAGATATTTGACCAGGTCCGCGACTATCCGCAGCGGGTCTGTTTTGCGGAAGGAGAGGAAGAGCGCGTCATTCGCGCCGCCATCGCCTTTCAGCAAGCCGGCTATGGGCATCCGGTGTTGATTGGCCGCGAACATCGCATTCGGGAGACGATGAAGAGCATCGGCGTTTCGGCCGAGCACCTGGAGATTCACAACGCCCGTTTGTCTGAAAACAATGAGCGTTATACCGATTACCTCTATGGACGGCATCAGCGCGAAGGGCTGCTCTATCGTGATTGTCAGCGGATGGTGAACCAGGATCGCAACGTGTTTGGCGCTTGCATGCTGGCCAACGGCGAGGTCGATGCGTTGGTCACCGGGCTCACGCGGTCCTTCGGTATCTCCTTTCAGGATGTGCAGAAGGCCTTGGATCCGAAGCCCGGCAACATTGTGTTTGGACTGTCCATTGTCGTGCAGCGTGGACGCACGGTCTTCATCGGGGACACCTCGGTGCATGAGCTGCCCGAACCGCAAGAGCTTGCCGACATCGCAATTCAAAGCGCTCACCAGGCCCGCTTGCTCGGTCATGAACCCCGCGTTGCGTTCTTGTCCTTCTCCAACTTCGGCCAGCCGATGCGCGAGAAAGCCAAGCGCATCCGAGACACGGTGGCCTTACTGGACGCCAAGCGAGTTGACTTTGAGTACGACGGCGAGATGCAGGCGGATGTCGCGCTGGACTATCAGTTAATGCGCGATCTTTATCCTTTCTGTCGTCTGTCCGGCCCGGCCAACATTCTCATTATGCCGGCCCTGCACTCGGCGAACATTTCCGCCAAGCTGTTGTCGCGTCTGGGCGGCGGTTCGGTAATCGGGCCGTTGCTGATTGGCATGAGCAAGCCAGTTCAGATCGTGCCGATGGGTTCAACCGTCCATGATCTGGTCACGGCTGCAGCGCTCGTGGCGCACGATGCGTTGCAGGCTGATAGCCGGTTGCCCGGGGTTTGACCCCCGGCAACCGGCCGTTCGACAGAGCGTGGTGATTAATTCGGTGCGGTGCCCTTTACGAGCATGGTTTTGAGGGCATAGTCGCCCCCCTTGTTGACGATCAGGATACCTGAAAAAGGATCGCGGAAGCTGCGGTCTTCAACGGAAATCAATTCCACATCGTCGAGGGCGGCGCGCATACGGCCTGCCGGGTCTCTGGAGAGGGCTACCTTGAGCGGCTGATCATCCAGGAATCCGCCGGTGAAACTCGCTGTTTCCACAAGGCGAGAGGTTCCACGCGACGAGATAACGAACATTTCCAGGGTGCCGCCTTGGCCGTCGGCCGTTGGGGCGATGGTCAGGCGATAGCCTGCATTTCCGTCTTTCTGGAAGACACCGATTTCAAGTCCGCCCTCCGAGCCGCGCTCCAGCGGCCGCGCGGTCATCACTGTCTCCAGATGGAAGGCATTGGAGACGGCAAGGGTCGCGGAGGCGATGGCGGGGACCGTGGGATCGTCCGCGGGGGCGGCCTGCTGGCCGGTCAGCGCTTGGTTCAAGAGCCCGCCGATGATTTGCCCCACAACCTCGTTGTCCGATTGGGTCGGCTTGCTCAACTCAACACGGGACCTCAGGCCGCGCGACCAGTCCATCTGCATCTTGCCTTGGCGAATCTGCCAGGGTGCCTTCGGCGCGGCCTCGCGACTGTCGAAGGAATGATCCAGGAGCACAACGGGCCAGGTTTCGCTGTAGCGGGAGATCAGCCCGCGCAGATCTTCGATAAACCACGGGTCGGCCAACTTCTCTCTTTCGGCTTTATCGACCAGACCTTGCAAGTCCTCAATCATGCTGTCGATCTGCGCCTCGTCGTTGGCGGCGCGGGCCGGGGTACTTACAGCAGTCAACAGGACTAAGGCAACGGCCAGAAGGAATGCGGGCATGGCGTTGCTCCTTTCTCGTTCATTGAGGCGTTTCTCTAGGTATCATCCCACAAAGTCCGTCCGGGCAGAAGGCCGAGCGGGCTTTCATTGAATTGTGATATTCTTCTGCTATCAATCGTCCCAAATCCGCTGCGGGCGGGACGGGTTTGCTTTGGATAGAGGGCGGAGGCATGACTCCGACGCAAAAACAGCGACGGCAAAGGCTGTTGAGGCACTGGCTGGGTACGAGTGCAGTCTTCTCGGCGCCGTTTGTCCTGGCCTCTGCCGCCCTTGTCGTCGCGGGTTCGTTGGCGCCTAGCTATGCGGCGGCGACCGCTTTGTTAGCTACCGGAGGCGTAGCGGCGCTTCTTTACCGTCACTTCAGCCATATTGCGGAATTGCAAGACTATGTGGAAGCACTCGGTGCAATGGGATTGCCTGAACGCGGCTCGCCCGGCCAACTGCCGCCGCCGCCTTCGGATCGCGGCGGGAAGCTCTTGGCGACGGGCCTGGCGGACGTAATTGTCGCCGCCAGCGTGGAGCGGCAAAAGCGCCGCGCTGAGCTGCAGGCAGCGCTGAACGGAAATCAGGCCATCCTGTCGAGCCTGCCTGATCCGCTTATCCTGCTGGATGAGGAGCGTCGTGTCGTTCGCATGAATCCGGCGGCCCAGGCGATCTTTGGCGAGCGTCTTCTAAACAGAGATATTTCCAGCCTGCTGCGGAATCCGACACTGACCAATGCAGTGGATCGGGTGTTGGCAGGTGGCGAGGAGCAGGTTGTTACCTTTCCGATCACCGGCAAGATTGATCGTCATATGATCGCGCGCGTGGTCCGCTTGAATGAAGCAAACCTGGAGGGATCGGTCGTTTTATTGACTCTTCATGATGTCACCGGCATCAAGCGAGCCGAGCGCATGCGAGCCGATTTTGTTGCCAATGCGAGCCACGAACTTCGTACGCCATTGTCCAGTCTGATCGGCTTTCTGGAGACGCTGCGAGGCCCGGCGGCCGATGATGCGGAAGCACGGGACCGATTTTTGGGGATCATGCATGATCAGGCGGTACGGATGTCGCGCTTGGTTTCCGACCTTATGAGCTTGTCGCGGATCGAAATGGAAGAGCATACCCAGCCGACGGCGGCTATCGAGGTTGGCGCCGTGCTCGACGGCATCGTCAATGGTTTGCAGATACGAGCCGGGGAGCGACAGATAACCGTCGATTGCACCTACTCACAGTTGCCTGCGGTTGTCGGGGATACCGAAGCACTGACGCAGATCTTCCAGAATCTGATAGAGAACGCCCTCAAGTATGGGCGCAAGGGCAGCCATGTGCGTATTGAAGCATGGCCCGTAGGCGACGGCACAACGCGTCGCGGTCGTCGTCTCGATCAACCGAGCCTAGCGATATCGGTAATCGATCAAGGTGAGGGCATTCCGCGAGAACATCTGCCGCGCTTGACGGAGCGTTTCTACCGCGTAGACCCGGCCCGCTCTCGCGAACTGGGCGGCACCGGGCTAGGGCTGGCGATCGTCAAGCACTTAGTCAATCGCCACCGCGGTTTGTTGGAGATCGAGAGCGAGTTGGGGAAGGGAAGCAGCTTTACGGTTTACCTGCCGCTTGCCGGTTCCAATCGAGGAAGTCAGGCGGCGGAATGACTCGATGATACTTCTCTGCGGAAAAGCGCCGGGAAAGTCGCTTTTCTCAGGTCTTGTCACACAAGTGTAACAGAAGTGTCGTAAATACTTTGCAGGCAGTGGGTAGGGTCCGCTCACGTTCTCGATGGGTCGAGAGCGGTTGAATGAGAACCTCGTGGAAAGCACTTCCCACAGACATGCGGAGCAAACGCATTATGAAAAAGACTGTAATCTTTTCGGCAGCAGCCGTAGCAGCCGTTCTGGTTGCGCAGGCCGCCGAGGCCCGTGATCGCATCCAGATTGTCGGCTCCTCCACCGTATTCCCCTACACTCAGGCCGTCGCTGAAGAGTTCGCCAACAAGACCGGAATGCAGGCCCCCGTGGTCGAGTCCACCGGTACCGGTGGCGGCATGAAGATCTTCTGCCAGGGCGTCGGCGAAGCGCACCCGGATATCACCGGCGCGTCGCGCGCCATGAAGCAATCCGAATGGGAGCTTTGCAACAAGAACGGCGTCACCAGCGTCTCCGAGGCCCTGATCGGTTTCGATGGTCTGTCCATCGCCGTTTCCAGAGAAGGCGCAGAGATCGACGTTACCAAGGCTCAGCTCTTCCAGGCGCTGTCCGCGAAGGTCGAGATCGACGGCCAGATTGTGGACAACCCGTACCAAAGGTGGAGCGAAATCGACGCTAGCCTCCCCGACACGAAGATTCAGGTCTTCGGCCCGCCCCCGACGTCGGGTACCCGCGATGCTTTCGTCGAACTGGTTATGGAAGAAGGTTGTGAGACCTTTGCAGCCATTGATGCGCTGCCCAAGGACGAAAAGAAAGCCGTCTGCCAGCGTATGCGCCAGGACGGACCTTTCATCGAAGCCGGCGAGAACGATAACCTGATCGTTCAGCGCCTCGAAGCCGATCCGAATGCGTACGGTATCTTCGGTTATTCGTTCCTCTACGAGAACGAGGACCGGTTGCAGGGCATCAAGGTCGAGGGTGTTTCGCCGACGTTTGACACCATTGCCGATGGATCCTACGGCGTTTCCCGCCCGCTGTTCGTGTACATCAAGAACGCGCACCGCGGCGTGATCCCCGGCCTTGAGGAGTTCGTTGCCGAGTATATGAGCGACGCAGCGATGGCCTCCGACGGTTACTTGAACGAGCGTGGCTTGGTCGCCCTTTCCGACGAGAAGCGTCAGGCGGTGCAGGAGCAAGTCATTGGCGCAATGGGCATGACCCGTTACACCAACTAATCAACCTGGGAAACTCACGGTCGCCCCTAAAAGGCGGCCGTGAGCGTCTTTTGCAAACGACCCCCGAACCAGCCTGCTCAAGCTTTCGAACAGGCATAAGGAAGCGACCCGTTCAAGATGCTGTCGACCACCTTCATCTTGCTGATTGCGATCTCTCTGGCCAGCTTCATCCTTGGACGGTACCGCATTGTCCGTCTGGCGGCCCAAGCCAACGCCGCCACCCATTCCCTGCCTTCTTACCACGGTAGCTTCGTAGCGCTTTGGATTGGCGTACCCTGCCTGTTGTTCGTTCTTGTCTGGGCGGCGCTCGAGCCTGTTATCCTGGACGCCGCCCTGCTCGCCTCACTTCCGCCGGAGCAACTGCAAGGCTTGCTGCAGGGCGAGGAAAACCTCCTGCTGGCCGAGATACGCTCGGTTTCGCGTGGTCTGGTGTTTGGCGAGCCGGACCCCTTTGTGGTGGAAGCGGCAGCCCGGCTGAACGCGTGGAAAGCCGTTGCCTCCTGGTCGATGCTGGCGGCCTCTCTCGGCCTTGCTGCCGCCATCTTGTTCGTCAGCTACAGACGCATCGCCCTTCATTTCCGCGCGCGTCAGGCCGTGGAGAGAATACTATCCGGACTGATGGTCACCTGCTCAGTGTTGGCCATACTTGTAACCTTGGGCATCGTGTCGTCTTTGCTGTTCGAGGCTTTCCGATTCTTTGAACGCGTGCCGGTGAGCGAGTTCCTGTTCGGCCTCAATTGGGAACCGCAGATTCCCATCCGCGCCGATCAGGTTGCCGGATCGGGCGCTTTTGGCGCCATCCCGGTTTTCATGGGCACCTTGTTGATTGCCGCGATTGCAATGCTGGTGGCAACGCCGATCGGGCTTTTTGCGGCTATCTATCTGGCGGAGTACGCCAACAGCCGGCTCCGCGCAATCGTGAAACCGATCATGGAAATTCTGGCGGGCATACCGACGGTGGTTTACGGCTTCTTCGCCGTTCTGGTGGTGGCGCCGGCCTTACGCGAGGCTGGAAACTCCCTCGGGCTTGATGTCGCGCCGAACAGCGCCCTGGCGGCCGGATCGGTGATGGGCATCATGATTTTGCCATTCATTTCTTCGTTGTCCGATGACGCGTTAGCCGCAGTGCCGCGATCGCTCCGCGAGGGCTCCTACGCGATGGGCGCCACGAAAGCTGAGACGATCCGCAACGTGCTGTTGCCGGCAGCCCTACCGGGCATCGTCGGCGGTGTTCTGCTCGCGGTTTCACGCGCCATTGGCGAAACCATGATCGTGGTGATGGCGGCGGGCCTGATCGCCACTTTGACGGTTAACCCTGCTGATTCCGTAACGACGGTGACGGTGCAGATCGTCACATTGCTGATTGGCGATACCGAATTTGACAACCCGAAGACGCTGGCCGCTTTTGCGCTCGGATTGCTGCTTTTCGTCATCACGCTGTTCTTGAATGTGTTGGCGTTGAAGATCGTCCAGAAATACAGGGAAAAGTACGACTGATGGCCTCGATGCAATCACCCCAAACAGCGAAGTTCGATTGGTTTGGCAAGGCCCAGGAAGCCCGTCGCCGTCGCCGTCACGCGGCGGATCGACGCTTGCAGTTCTATGGAATCGCGGCCATTGGCACGGCGATTTTGCTTCTGGGCGTTCTGCTGGTATCTCTGATGATGAATGGCTCGCCCGCCTTTACTCAAAGCCACGTCACCTTCCAGGTGTTTGTCGACCCGGCAAAGGTCGAGGCCGAAGACCCGGGGTCAGGCGATTTCCGGGGCATTGTTCGTCGCGGCTTCGAGGGGTTGGTTTCTCAAGAACTCTCGCGTCGTGATGGTCGGGACTTTCACGACATGCTGAGTCGGGGCGCTCAGTACATGCTTCGCGATACGGTCGTGGAGAATCCGCGATTGATCGGCCAGACGATAACGGTCACCTACCCCTTTGCCGATCCGATGGATCAGCTCCACAAGGGTCTGATCGACCGCGATACGCCGGAGAGCCAGCGCCGCGTCTCCGACAAGCAGATTGCCTGGTATGACGAGATGGCCGCTTCCGGCGCCATATCCAAGCCCTTCAACTGGGCGCTGTTCTTCAATGCGGACAGTCGCTTCCCGGAACTGGCGGGGCTGGCGGGCGCCTTGGTGGGCTCCTTTTACGCGCTCATGGTTTGTTTTCTCATATCCTTTCCGGTTGGCGTGGCCGCCGCCGTCTATCTGGAGGAGTTTGCGCCTAGAAACCGGGCGACGGACTTGATTGAGGTGAACATCAACAACCTGGCCGCGGTGCCGTCCGTTGTCTTCGGGTTGCTCGGTCTTGCGGTGTTCTTGAATTTCTTCGGTTTGCCGCGCTCGTCGCCGCTGGTTGGTGGCATGGTTCTTTCGTTGATGACCTTGCCGACGATGATCATCGTGACCAGGGCGGCGCTCAAGGCGGTGCCTCCCTCGATCCGGGAGGCGGCGTTGGGTGTGGGTGCCTCGCGCCACCAGGTTGTCATGCACCACGTATTGCCGCTTGCCATCCCGGGCATTCTGACCGGCACTATCATCGGTCTTGCGCAAGCTTTGGGTGAGACGGCGCCCCTGTTGTTGATCGGCATGAATGCCTTCATCACCTCGGCACCGGGCGGCATCACCGAACCTGCGACCGCGCTGCCAACGCAAGTGTTCATCTGGGCGGACAGCCCAGAGCGAGGCTTCGTTTCACGAACCTCTGCGGCGATCTTGGTGTTGATCGGATTTCTCATCGTAATGAATGGCGTGGCGGTGTTTCTACGTCAGCGTCTGGAACGAAAATGGTAGGAGAGCAACAGATGGCCCAGCCGGAGCAGGTCGCCGAGATCGCGCAGGAAGAATTACCGGCTTCCAAAGGCGTTGGTGAAGCACCGCTTGCCAACCCCGCGAATCCGAAGATGGTGACGCGGGACGTGAATGTTCACTACGGCGAGAAGCATGCGCTGCGCGGCGTCAATCTCGACATAAACGCCAACCAGGTGACTGCCCTGATCGGGCCGTCCGGCTGTGGCAAGTCCACCTATCTTCGCTGCTTGAACCGTATGAACGATGTTATCGACGGGTGTCGCGTGACGGGCGAACTGCATCTGGACAACGAAGATATCTACGATCCCAGGTTGGATGTGGTACAGCTGCGCGCCCGCGTCGGCATGGTATTTCAGAAACCGAACCCTTTCCCGAAGTCGATCTTCGACAATATCGCCTATGGACCCCGCATACATGGGATCGGACGCAACCGGTCCGACGTCGAGGAGATTGTCGAATCGAGTCTGCGTAAGGCCGGGCTTTGGGAGGAAGTGAAGGATCGGCTTGATGGGCCGGGCACGGGTCTTTCCGGCGGCCAGCAGCAACGCCTGTGTATCGCCCGGGCCATAGCGGTTAGCCCCGAGGTGATCCTGATGGACGAACCCTGTTCCGCTCTTGATCCCATAGCGACTGCGCGGATCGAGGAGTTGATCGACGACCTGCGCCGCAACTTTACAATCGTCATAGTCACACATTCGATGCAACAGGCCGCGCGCGTGTCGCAGCGCACGGCGTTTTTCCATCTGGGCGAGTTAGTCGAGGAAGGTGACACCGACGCCGTGTTTACCGTTCCGAAGGACAAACGCACTCAAGGATACATCACGGGCCGGTTTGGCTAATCAAAGATAGACTTGGTAGGGCCGAACCAGCAGAGGCGGGAGAAGAACATGGGAACGGGCAACGAGCACAAGGATCATATCGTCAGGTCTTTCGACGAGCAGTTGGATCTGCTGACGCAGTCGATCGTGCGGATGGGCGGGATAGCCGAAAGTCAGCTTTCGCTATCAATCCAAGCGTTGGTGAGGCGCGACTCCGACCTGGCCGGGAAAGTGGTCGCAAACGACGCCGAACTGGACAGACTGGAGCACCAGGTCGACGAAATGGTGGTCCGGCTGCTGGCGCTTCGCCAGCCAATGGCCATCGACCTTCGCGATGTAATCTCCGCCCTGAAAATTTCCTCCGACGCGGAACGGATCGGCGATTACATCCGGAATATCGCCAAACGCACACTGGCGCTCAACCAACTGCCGCCGATCAAACCGCTGTACGCGATCCCGCGTATGGCGCAGCTTGTCGAAACCTCCATCAAGGATGTGTTCGATGCCTATGTGGAACGCGATGTCGAGCGCGCTGCGGAAGTGTGGCGACGGGACGAGGAAGTGGACGAGATGTACACCAGCCTGTTCCGCGAACTTCTCACCTACATGATGGAAGATCCACGCTCAATCACGACCTGTACACACCTGCTGTTCATAGCCAAGAATATCGAACGCATCGGCGACCATGCGACTAACATCGCGGAGGTCGTGACTTTTCTGGTGACAGGCAAGCATCTGACCGAAGGGCGCCCCAAAGGCGATACCACGAGCTACACTGTATTCACGCAAGACAGCCAGGAGGCGGAGGGTGGGAACCACGATGCTTGAACGTAACGCTTCGCAGGCCGTCAAACCGCTGGTGCTCATCGTTGAGGACGAAGACGCCTTGGTGACATTGCTGCGCTACAACCTGGAACGCGAGGGGTACCGAACGGCTGCGGCCCGTGACGGTGAAGAAGCCTTGGTTATGGTCAAGGAGGAAACGCCGGATATCATTCTGCTCGACTGGATGTTGCCCCTGACATCGGGCATCGAAGTGTGCCGCCAACTCCGTCGCAGGCCGGAGACCAAAGATGTGCCCGTGGTGATGCTGACGGCGCGTGGCGAAGAGGGCGACAAGGTTCGCGGGCTCAACAGCGGCGCGGACGATTATATTACCAAACCGTTCTCCCCTGCGGAGCTGGTCGCCCGATTGCGGGCGGTCATGCGTCGGGCGCAGCCGGCCTTGGCGGCGGATACTCTTGAGTTCGAAGACATGATCATGGATCTCGTTGCGCATAGGGTCCGACGTGGAAGCCGCAACGTTCATCTCGGCCCGACCGAGTATCGGCTCTTGCGCCATCTGTTGCAGCACCCGGGGCGCGTATTTAGCCGGGAGCAGCTTCTCGATGCCGTTTGGGGACACGATGTCTACGTTGAGCCGCGTACGGTGGATGTGCACATCAGGCGTTTGCGCAAGGCGTTGAACGAGGGCGACGAGGCCGATTTGATCCGCACGGTCAGGGCGGCGGGCTATGCTCTCGACAAGCCCATGACAGACGGTGACGCGATAGCCATGAAATAGCCGCTTGATTTAGCGGACCTCGCGCCCAAATCGTTAGGGTCTTTATTTGGGAGCGAACGCCGTGAGATCCGTTATGGAAGAATCAAAGGTAATTCAGTTGGAAGGCGTTCGTTTGACCCTGTCGGCGGCCTCCGGCCCGGTGGAGATACTGCGCGGGCTCGACCTCGAAATCGAGGCCGGCGAAACGGTGAGCATCGTGGGGCCGTCCGGGTCCGGCAAGTCCTCCATGATGATGTTGATCGCCGGGCTGGAGCGGGCAACCGCGGGCCGAGTTCAAATCGATGGAACCGATTTGACGAATCTCAATGAGGACGCGCTCGCGCGCTTTCGCCGTGATCGTATCGGCATCGTTTTCCAGGATTTTCACCTGATTCCAACGATGAACGCCCTGGAGAATGTCGCGGTGCCCCTCGAGTTCGCGGCAGCACCTGACCCTTTTGCGCGTGCAGCCGAGGTATTGGAGCAAGTTGGGCTCGGTCAGCGCCTCACACATTTCCCCTGGCAGCTTTCCGGGGGTGAGCAGCAGCGTGTAGCTCTGGCGCGCGCGTTTGCCTCAGGCCCGCGACTGCTGTTGGCCGACGAGCCAACAGGCAATCTGGACGGCGAGACGGGGCGTCAGGTGATAGAGCTGCTTTTCACTTTGCAACGCAAGCAAGGTACGACTCTTTTGTTGATTACGCACGATCCTGCCCTCGCCGAGCGCTGTGATCGCCAAGTACGAATCCTGGACGGTCGCATCGAAGCGGACAGCCGTCTGTCGGCGGCGGCTCAGTAAATTTCTTGTCCAGCATCACAAAGAACGAGCAAACCTTGTCGCTTCTAGGAAGCCTAGCCCAGCCTTTCAGACTGGCACGCCGAGAATTACGAGGCGGCCTGAAGGGATTCCGGATTTTTATAGCCTGCCTGGCGCTGGGAGTAGCGACGATCGCAGGGGTCGGGTCGTTGTCCGAGGCGATGCTTTCATCGCTTCGTACGGACGGGCGCGCACTGCTCGGCGGCGACGTTGAGGTTCGATTGATCCATCGTGAGGCCAGCGCGGCAGAGGAGTCCTGGTTCCGTGACAGCAGCAAGCGCCTCTCGCGCACAGCCGACCTGCGCACCATGGCGCGCAGCGGTCTGCAACCGGATGGCACGACGCAGGGACGACAGCGGTTAGTCGAGTTGAAAGCGGTTGATGAGGCCTACCCGCTGTATGGCGCGTTCAAAAGCGACCCGCAATCAGACCTGCCGGACCTTCTGGCCTATCGAGACGGCCGCTGGGGTGCGCTCGTCGACACCGCTTTGTTGGTGGCGCTGGAAATAGAGGCCGGCGATGCCTTGCGAATCGGTAACGTCGACTATGAGGTTCGCGGTACGGTCAAACGCGAGCCTGACCGTGCGGCGCGCGCCTTTACCCTGGGGCCGCGGGTGCTTGTGGGGTTGGCCAGCCTCGAAGGGAGCGGGTTGCTGCAGCCGGGGAGCCTCGCCTACCACCACTATCGTCTTGAGCCGCGCGACGGATTGACGCCGGAGCAATGGATAGATGCGACCAAGGAGCGTTTTCCCGAGGCAGGGTGGCGGATCGTCGACGTAGCGGGTGGTGCGCCTGGGATGGAGCGTTTCGTCGAACGTGTCACCCTTTTTATGACTCTGGTTGGGCTGACGGCATTGCTGGTTGGGGGCGTCGGAGTCGCCAACGCCGTGCGCAGCTACCTGGGTGAGAAGCGCAAGGTGATTGCCACCTTGAAGGCGCTCGGCGCCTCGGCCCGTCAGATCTTTTTGACATACCTTCTGCAAATTCTTGCCATCGCCGGACTTGGCATAGCCATAGGGCTTGCCATCGGCGCAGCCGTACCTTTGGCGGTCGGTCCTCTCTTGGCCGACCGGCTTAACCTTTCAAGCTTGGGCGGCCTTTATCCGCAGCCCTTACTGCTTGCCGCCCTGTTTGGGCTGTTGGTGACCCTGTCCTTCTCTCTTTGGCCCCTTGGGCGCGCTCAAGCCGAACGGGCAGCCGGGCTTTTCAGGGAGCAGGGCAGCAGCGAGCGCCGTCTGCCGGCCCCATGGGTTGTGATCGTTACGCTGATGGCCGCGGCAGCACTTGCCGGTCTTGCAATCATCACCTCAACGGACCGCCTGTTCGCGGCGGGGTTTGTTGCCGGATCGGTCGGTAGCCTTTTGGTGTTCCGTCTCGCGGCTGCGGGTGTCATGGCCGCGGCGCGCGCTTTGCCACGCTTTCGTACGGTTGAACTGCGGCTTGCGGTTGCCAGTCTGCACCGCCCGGGCGCTTCGACGGCCAGCGTGGTCGTGTCCTTAGGGTTGGGCCTGACGGTGCTGGTTGCCATCGCATTGATCGAAGGCAACCTTTCTCGTCAAGTGACGGAGCGCATTCCAGAGGAGGCGCCGGGCTTCTACTTTATCGATATACAGCCCGAACAGGCGATGGCCTTCGAGGAAACCGTGCGCAGCGTGCCGGGAGTGGAGCGTATGCAGCGTGTCCCGATGTTGAGAGGCCGCATTACCGCAGTAAACAGGGTGCCACCGGACCAGTTGGACCTGCCGTCGGATGTCGCCTGGGTTTTCCAAGGCGATCGCGGACTGACCTGGTCACGGGAAATGCCGCCGGATTCCCCGTTGGTCCTGGGTGAGTGGTGGACTCCTGACTACAACGGCCCACCCCTGGTTTCACTGGACCACGATGTCGTGGAGGCGTTGGGCCTCGTGCTTGGTGACACCCTTACGGTCAATATCCTGGGGCGTAATGTCGAGGTAGAGATCGCCAACAGCAGGGAGATCGACTGGCAGGATCTGCAGATCGATTTCGTCATGGTGTTCTCGCCGGGCCTGCTCGAGAGCGCACCACAGAGTCAGATCGCGACGGTTACTTTGGACCCGGACCAGGAAGACTACTTGGAAAGGCTGGTCGTCAACCGCTTCCCTAATGTATCGGCTATCCGGGTCAAGGAAGCGCTGGCGCAGGCGGCGGAGTTCTTCGGCAAGGTCGCCGTGGCCATACGAGCGACGGCGGGCTTGACGCTCCTTTCGGGCGTGCTGGTACTCGCGGGGGCTTTCGCGGCGGGTCACCGGCGCCGCGTTTATGATTCCGTTGTTCTGAAGGTGTTGGGTGCGACCCGCCGGCGTGTAGCGACCAGTTTTTTGTTGCAGTACGGGTTGTTGGGGCTGATTACGGCAGCCATTGCTGCGGCCATTGGTTCCTTGGCCGGATATGTCGTGGTGACGCAGGTCATGAAAGCGGATTTTATCTTTCTGCCGATGGCCGTCTTCCCGACGGCACTATTGGCTGCGGCTTTGACCTTGGGGATCGGTTTCGTCGGCACTTGGCGGGCCCTTTCGATCAAACCGGCACCGCTATTGCGCAACGAATAACTGGAAATGCCGCGGGATATTATGGAAATTACGCAACAGGAGTGCGAGAATCTATTGAACAGACGACGGCTTTGACCAATATTTAGGCTCAATCGGTGATGTCACCGAAGGGTTAACGGCATCTGCGGTTAAGCAGGTGGTATGCAGCAGGAGGAAGAATTAGATGCTCGGTCCGAATTCTCAAACCATTTCACGCGGCAGAGCCCAAGCCGCGGGGATTGATGCCGGGCTGCGCAGCTACATGCTGCGGGTCTACAACTATATGTCGCTTGGCGTGGCCTTTACCGGCGCCATTGCCATGATCGTCGCCATGAACCCGCAGTTTGTAATGGCGCTGGCAAGCGGCGGCATCTGGATTCTGTTTATCGGTGTCATTGGCCTGGGCTGGTTTGCGCCCCGAATCATGATGAGCAAGTCGGTTGGCGCGGCACAGGTCTGCTTCTGGGCCTATGCCGGCCTCTGGGGTTTGCTGCTGGGACCCACCTTCTTCGCCTATGCGCAGGTGGACCCGATGCTGTTGGTTCGCGCCTTCTTCATCACCGCGGCGGCCTTTGCCGGGTTGAGCCTCGTTGGCTACACAACGAAGAAGAACTTGGCGCCGATGGGGGCCTTTCTCTCAATGGCGACCATCGGTATCCTGATCGCCCTTTTGGTGAACATCTTCTTCGTGCAGTCCGTAGGCTTCGAGTTGTTCCTCTCGGTCGTGGTCGTGCTGGTGTTCTCTGCCCTTACGGCCTATGAGACACAGATGATCAAGAACATGTACCTGCAGGCAGATGGCCATGACGTGACGATGAAGAAAGCCATCTTCGGCGCGTTCATGCTCTATGGCAGCTTCATCACGCTCTTCATCTGGATTCTCAATATCCTGGGCATGATGCGCGGCGAGTAACAACCGGCGGCAAAATCTGCTGACGGTAAAAGGAAAGGCCCGGCGGATTCCGTCGGGCCTTTTTGCTGACCAAGCCGAAGCGGCGCTAGAGACACAAAAGGACATTAAAAGACACTTAAACGACTTTTTAGTCTTTACCCTTACAGCCCATAGTCCGGCAAAGGCTCAGCCACCCGGACGAGGGGGTGTTATGGGAAAGAGCTTTCCGACTTTGGGCATTTTGGGGGTTGGCGTGCTCTTGATTGCGGCGGCTCTCGCGCCGAACGCTGTTTACGCACAGGCGTCGGATGTCGTGTGTGGCGGTTGCGTTCATGGGAGCGATATCGCTAATGGCACCATTGGTCCCGGCAAGCTGATTCCAGGATCAATCAACGCCGCGACCGTGGCCAACAACTCCATCGGTCCCAACAAGCTGGTTCCAGGATCGATAAATGCCTCGACCATCGCCAACGGCTCAGTCGGCGCAAACAAACTGATTCCGGGTTCGATCAACGCCTCGGTTATCGCAAACGGTGCCGTTACGGCTGCCAAGTTTGCGCCTGGAGCAGTGGCGTCGGCCTTGCTGAAGTCCACTTGGATCGTTAGTCCGGTTGGCACCCAAGCGCAAAACTGCACGCAGCTACAGAGTGTGCTCAGCGCCGCGTCCGGTTTTGCTACGTCTCAAACGCCTCAAGCTCTTTGGGTCGAACCGGGCGTCTATGATTGCGGCTCCGGTGGGATTTCAATTCCCGGCAATATCTCCATACGCGGGGAAAGCTCAACGAACACGACGATCCTGGGGCTGGTGAACACGGTCGCCGGCCCAAACGTTCAATTGACGGACCTGGCTTTCAGAAGCGACGGTGCTTCCAGCACCCCTGTTCTAGTAAACCAGGGGGTCGCGAACCTCGTGCTGGATAGTGTGTTCATCGGAACAAGCGGTAGTAATTCTGTTGGTATCTTCTTGAGTGGCGGCAACAGCGGCATTGTCGTGCGGGATTCAACCATCGATATTCGGGGTGATTCGAATGCGACGGCGATCTTCTCGTCGAGCGGCAGTTCGCAGGTTCTGGTTCATTCCGTGTCGCTATTCGGCATCGCAGCCGCGCTGGACCTTTGGACCAATGATTTCGTGGCGGTCTTTGCCAGCGGGATTTCGGGGCCGGTCCTGACGCAGGCCTCGACGACGGCGCGCTGCATCGGCAGCCTCAATCTGGCGACGCTCAATCAAATCGGAACGTCTTGTATCTAGACGCAACGTCCGCCATCGACCTCCAGAAGGACGCCGGTCAAAAACTCTGCCTCGTCCGAGGCAAGGTATAGTGCGGCGTTAGCGATATCGAGCGGTCGTGACATACGGCCCAATGGTATCGTGGCGGTGAACTTTGCGCGGTTCTCGGGCGTGTCCGGCAATCCCATGAACGTTTCCAGAAGGCCGGTTTCGCCGATCACCGGGCAGATAGCGTTGACGCGGATCTTTTCCGGCGCAAGCTCAACCGCCATGGATTTCGTCAGAATGTTCGCCGCGCCCTTGGATCCGTTATACCAGGTTAGGCCCGGTCGCGGGCGCAGCCCGGCGGTGGAGGTGGTGTTGATAATCACGCCGCCGCCGCCCAAGCGGAACGCCGGAACAGCGGCCAGTGTTGCTAGGTAGATCGCCTTCACGTTGACCGCATAGGTGCGGTCGAAATCCGCCTCTGTGACCTCCATCAAGGGCTGATTTCTGTGACTGAATCCAGCGTTGTTCACCAGAATATCCAAGCGTCCGAAGCGATCCAGGGCCGTCTGAATCATCGTTTCGACATCATCGCGACTTGTAACATCAGCCCGTTGGAACGCCGCCCGCCCTCCCAATTGAGAGAGATTTTGTGCGACCGCCTCGCCGCGGGTTGCGTTCAGGTCCGCAACCACGACCGCGGCGCCTTCCTCGGCGAAACGCTTGGCGATTCCCTCGCCAAATCCAGAGGCTGCACCGGTAATGACGGCGACTTTTCCTTCAAGACGCATGCGAAATCTTCCTACTTTCTATGGAATGGAACCGACCCAGGTCCCGAACACCTACCCAATGCCAAGGCTGCAAACATTGTATGATCACGGGGAGGGGTTAGTGTCGATGATCCGAGACCCATGGTTCCGTCGAACAGAAACCTAGCGGCAGTGCGCGGGCAACGGGACGCGGTCACGCATTGACTGTTGCTCCATCGCCTTGTAGGCCCCTCCCGACTGCGCTGTGCAGTCAAGCGCTGCGCCGGCTTTGACCGCCACGGCGGAAAGATCCTGATCCCCAAGCGTGCAGTGGGCTATCTCTCGCCCTTGTGCGCCGGTTTGTCCCGTCAGGCTGCAGCGGACCGACTTGCCGGCCAAGACAGCCGCCAGTTTTGTTTGCGCCGTATGGCCGTACAGCACACCTGGCTCGGGCGCGTAGATCCCGGCGAGTTGAATATCGAACCCGGCGGCCTGCAGACTATCGCCGCTGGTTACGCGCAAGACGCCACCTTCCAAATAAACGGGCTGGGACGCTGCCGGCAGGGCTGTCAACGCCATGATCATTGCACCAAGGGCAATAAGTGATTTATGCATGGGAACTCCTCGGATCAGTTCGTGTAGGCTTAGGTTTCAACGGTCCCACCGCCGTCGGCACGCTCCCCTCCCCGCGCCCTTTTCTCCGCTGCTATCTGTGCGGTGATAGCGGCCAGAACCTCTTCCGACCATAAGGTAACGACTTCTGGCTCCTTCATGACCTTCAAGCTGCCGTTCCAGAAGTTGCCGTCTGGCAAGACGATGAATCCGCGGCTGTAGCTGCGCCGTTTCTCGCCGGATGCGCTATAGAGGTAGAAGCTATCCAGCTCTTTCGAGTGGGGGCCTGCGAGCAAGGGGAGCACCCCGGTCTTGGCATCCATACGCCAGGCGATCACTGGCACCATTCCAACAATTGATCGCCAGGACTCCTTGATCCATTCACGTAAATCCACAGGGTGCGGCGGTTCTGAAAGGTCACCTTGAACAGCCAAGATCTCTTCGCGAATCTGCTTGAAGGCCGTCGGAAAATGAACGGCGGTCATGTAGGTGCCGGGGGCTGCGGGAGTTACGGATTCGTCCATGGATCCTCTCATCTCCTGTCTTTTACGACAATTTACTTGGATGCGGTAGTCTGAAGGGCGGCTGCTTCTAAACCGGCCGACCAACCACCGCCCCGGCGGCCGCAGTGCTTGGTGGAGCTATCAGCCCGGATCTGCGGTAAACCCGACCGATTCTATTGCGGCGACAGCGCAAATTTCATCATTGTCCGACGTATCGCCCGTCACGCCCACCGCACCGATAATCTCACCGGCCGAATCCTTGATCAGAACGCCGCCGGGAACCGGAACGACCGCACCGTTCGCCAAGCCGTTCAGCGCTTGCACGAAGTAAGCCTGCTCTTGGGCCCGCTTGAAAAGTCCGCGCGAGCCCATGCCGACCGCTAGCGCGCCGTAAGCTTTTCCATTGGCGATCTGGTAGCGAAGGTTGCTTGCGCCGTCCTGGCGCTCGAAGGCCTTCAAATGACCACCCGCATCCAGCACAACGACGGAAAGCGGCTTCAATTTCAGCGCGGCGCCTTTCTCGAAGGCAACAGCAATGATTTGACGGCATTGATCAAGCGTAAGCGATGGCATGGTGAATATCTCCAGGTGTCGAGTTCTGATAAGCAAGCCGGGCGCTCAAGAACAACCTGGCGTCCAGTGATGCCAAGGCAGAATGCCGGGCCGGTGCAGATATGTCCATCCGGGCGGCCCTTGTTTTTTGCGTCCAATCACCAAGGAAAATGCTCGAAGAAATCATTAACCGGATTAGATATAATATCAGATGCGGGCAACGACCTGTCGTAAGGAGAACCGAGATGACGAAGCGCAACATATTCATGCCAAGAGTAACGGCACCCCTGGCGGTTTCCGCATCACTCGTTCTGGCCGCCTGCGGTAGCTCAACGGAAGACCGCACGCTTAGCGGCGCGGGTATCGGCGCTGCTGCCGGTACCGCTGTGGGCGCGGTGACCGGCCTCAGCTTGCTCGAGGGGGCCGCGATCGGCGCGGTGGTCGGGGGCGCCACGGGGGCGCTTACCGATGAATCCGACGTTAATCTCGGCAAGCCGATTTGGAGGGACGGGGCGCAGAGCTCTATGGTCCGCGACACGCAGATCGGATTGAACCGCTTGGGTTACGACGCGGGACCGGCGGATGGCGTTATGGGGCCGCGGACCCGGCAGGCGATCAACACCTTCCAAGCCAACAATGGCTTGCCGGTGGATGGCCGACCCTCCCAATCGTTGCTGGATGAGATCAACCGCCAAAGTTGAGGCCCAAAGAGGGTGAAGGCGCCGTTGGGCGCGGGGCTTGACCGCTGCGGCGTGACTCTGGCTCGTAAGGGGGAATGTTTCTGCTAGACTGACCTTTTGACAACAGAGTGTCAGGGAGGCGGAGACGTGAAATTTTCCATCAGTCATGCTAAGGACGGCGGTTTTGAAGGCGGCGGACTGCGCGGCTTCTTTGAATATCGGGACCTTGGGATCAAAGCGGCCACCGACGGCCGTGTGGGCGCACATGTGATACGCGCAGTTCCTGGGAAGCACACCAGCGGCGAAGCGCACTTCCATGGGCTGGATTTCCAGATGGTTTACATTTTGAAGGGCTGGGTGAAGTTCTGGTACGAGGGTGTGGGCGAGGTAATGCTCGAACCGGGATCTTGCGTTCATCAGCCGCCCGGTATTCATCACCGTGAAGTGGCGCACTCTGATGACCTGGAGCTTATCGAGATCACCCTCCCCGCCGAGTTCGACACGCGAGAGCTTGACGCCGCGCCCTAGACCCCGAAAGGCAGTGTGAATTTGAAGAAGGGATGGTGCCGCCAGGGTGACTCGAACACCCGACCTACGCATTACGAATGCGCCGCTCTACCAGCTGAGCTATGGCGGCCTACCAACCGACGGGGCTTCTTCTAATCTAGGGCGCGCTGTACGTCAATCGTGGGCTGTTATCCGGCGGAGCGCCCCGCCGCCAGTGGTAGCACGGGCTTGGCTGTCGAGTTCCGTCGCGTGGCACCGGTTTCCTCCTCGCCACTCTCATCCACGGCCTCGTCGTCGCTCTCAAGGGGTTGTAAAAGGCTACCCCCCACAAAAGCGGGCGCGCGCCAATCAAGGCTGTCGATACTGCCGCAAGCCCGGCAATGGGCGCCCCAGTCCGATGTGGCGGCACCGCAGTTAGAGCAGACCCACGTGGGGTCGGCCGCAGCCCCCGAGGCGCGCTGGAACCACTGCCGCGCGGCAGCGCTGTTTCCATGCTCTGCCTCTTCAAGTTCTGCCATGAGGCGGCATACGCTTTCGGTCGTCTCTAGCTGGGCGGCCTTTTCCAGATGCCGGCGGGCCTCGCCCCAGAGTTCGGCGTCCAAGGCGGCCCGTGCGGCCGACATATGGCTCACGATGTGGTCCGGTTGACCGGAAATTAGCTTTTCCAAGCGCCGAACGCGAGCCAGGGGTGCTTCGCCTGGGGCAAGATCGAAGAAGGGCTCCAACAAGCTGGGATGCGGGGCCAAAGTCCAAGATTTCTTCAGTAAACGCTGCGCCTTTCTCTTGCTATCCAAAGCAACCCAGGCCTGCGCCAACAAAGCGGCGGCAGGCGTCAGGGTCGGCGCCAGGCGGTTGGCTTCGCGTAGCTTTGCCGCCGCCTCGTCGTTCTTGCCGGCAGCCAGAAGCGTTCGGCCTTCCTCCGTGAGCAGGACCGCGCGCCGCCTTTTCCACTCTGCGTGGCTCAGGGCGTTGCTGCTCTTCACAAGCGCCAGTGCTTCCGCCGCGCCTTCAAGCCTTCCATGGCGCAATTCCAGATCGAAAAGCGTCTGCGCAACCCAGGGCGTTTCCGGGCGAAGGTCTCGTGCCTGACGGGTATAGCGCAACGCCTTGTCCTCATCGCCTGCCTTCAAGGCTTGATTGACCAACCCGCGAAGGCCGAGAAAGGCAGTTTCCTCACGCTCAAGCATGGCTAAGAAATAGCGCTCGGCGGCAGCTTCATCCCCGTTCAATTGCGCAGCTTGCGCTGAGAGCAGCAGCGTCAAGGGGGGCTCATCCAACAAACGATTGGCGCGGGTTGCCAGCTTCCGGGCCTCCTCGGGGTCACCGGCGGCGACCGCCACCATGCCCTGTGTCAGTGCCAGATATCCACGCTCGCGCCTGCCGTCGCGCAAGCCCTGACGAATGGATCCCGGTGCCCGTCGGAGTGTTGCCAGGAATCGATACAGCAGGGTCCCGGCTATCATCAGAAGGAATACTGCGAGCAAAAGAACACCTACGGAGGAATCGATTCTGTAGCCCAGCCATTCCACGGACACCCGTCCAGGCCGCTCGACAAGCCAGATCGCCGCTGCGATGACAATCGCCAGCTTTATGAAGAAGAAGAGTATCGCGCGCATGGCTGGCCTCTCCTTCAATTATTTGCTGGTGCCGAGGACAGCTCGGCTAGGAACACTTCAGTCGCTGCGGCAAGCCGCATCTCGGCTTCCAGGCGCCGTCTTGCCTCTTCCAGCCAGGGCAGCGCTGCCTCCGCCGACAAACCCTCCAATCCTTCGATTTGGGTCACTGCGCCGGCAAGATTGCCGCCCTCCAGCGCCTTCTCGGCGCGCGCGACCCGCGCCGCCGTGCCATCGCCTGTCGCCTCGGCGGATAGCGGCCGGACCGTTACCACCCGCGCCAGACGACGCTTGATGCCGGCCAGCAGGCCATCGCTTTCGCCTTCGCCCGCCGCCGCTGCGACGATGGCTTGGGCCGTGTCTTCAAAAGACCTCTGTAGAGTTACGATACGGGGCACGCCGGTTACGGCGAAGGGCTCCAGGGCGGCTAGCTCCAGCGAGACAGCCGGACGGTTGCTTGCCGCAGCGCTGCGGGCGCTGTCCAGTAGCGATTTGAACGCGTCGCCTAGCAGGATTGCTTCGCGCAGACGGCCGAGTGACAGCGTCAAAATCAGATCGTCGGTCGAAACCGGTCGGACGACCTGATGGCTCTCGATGCGGTCAAGCCGCGCGGAAACCTTGGAAAGCTCGACCTGCAGGCGTTCGGCAAGGCGGGCATCCAGGGCCTGTAGATTTGATTCGCTAACACCGCCGCTGCTTTCCGCGAGTGCGCGCGCAGCTTCTTCCCGCGCTGCATTGGCCGCAGCCAGCGCTCCGCCGACTTCAGCCTCCAGTTCAGCGAGGTCCGTCGCCAGCGACGGTAGGGCCTCAAGTTTGCTGATTCGGGCCTCGAATCGGTCCAAGGACCGGTCATTGCCAACGGAACCATCGATCGCTGGCAGCCACAAACCGCGCGCCATTACCGTGATGCCGACGATCACCAACACGGCTAGAGCGCCCAGCACAAAGGCGGAAAAGGAAAAGCCGTTTCCGTGGAGCGCGCTCGGCTTCGTGCCGGCAGCCGCGGCCTCAGGGCTTTCCGCGATGTTATCGGCAACTTCCGCCTCAGCGATTGCTGCCGCCTCATCGTCCGCGCCGGTCCAGGCGACCGACGCCGTGTCGGAACTGCCAGCATCGCTTGACGCTTTGGCATCGCTTTCCGCCGGTCCCGCGGAGTCAGCCGCGGGCGGATGGGCGCTTGCGGTTAAAACCTCAGGGGCAAGGGAAATGCCTTCCTCGGCAACGATTTTGCGAATCAATTCATGCCTGGCCTCGGGAATCGCCAGACGTTCCTTCCAGCCCTGGACAGTGCTTGCGGCGACGCCAAGCTTCTGCGCCATCGGACGAATGCCGCCAAAGGCCTCTATAACTTCCAAAGCCGCCGCCGTCTTGCCGCTGTCCTTGTGGTCCATGGCCACTTGCCCCTCGTACCGTTAATCCTTGGTGCTTCTGAATTTCACCTGGGTTCTAGCGTGTTCAGCAAGTCCAGGAGTGAATCGCGACTGGGATGAGGCGCCGTCAGAATCTCCGCCCAAGCCAGCGCTCTCGCTGCTTGCGCAATTGCGTCGCTCAGGCAAAGCGCGACAAGCCCTGTACAGGTCTCCGCCAAGCCGTCCCGTTCAGCTAAGCATACAAAGCTCAAGGCCGTACGGGGAGAGAAAAATAATACCGCCTCTAATTGGCGAGATTCCAGGGCCGTACGTACGTACGGCGGAAAGGCGTGCGCCATATGAGCTTCGTAGAGAGCCACCGAGGTAGCCGCAAAGCCCTTTTCACGCAACGCTGCGGCTAGATCGAACGCCCGGTGCTTGCCACAAGCATGCAGAATCCGAGCGGTTTCGGGCCGCAGCGTTCTTTGAAGCTGCGCATTGAGGGTCGCGGCATCGCCGTTCGCGCTGAAAACGCGCTTGAAACCATAGGCTTGCGCCATGTCGGCGGTGGCGTCACCAACGGTATGGACCGGGAGGTCGCGTGCCGTGGCGCAGCGTTCGGCAAACATTCGCACGCCGTTGACGCTGGTGAAAACCAGGTCTGTGACGCCAGACAGGTCTATCGGCGTATCCAGAGGCCTAATCTCCAGGAGCGGCGCAACCAGAACCTCGTGACCTTTGGCTTCGAGGCTGGCTGCCAGCGCTGCGCTGTCCGGCTGCGGCCGGGTCACGAGAATTCGCATGGCTTTAGAACCCAAGCTGACTGAAGAACTCTTCCGGTGCCTTGGACCGCAAGATGTGACCGGCCTCCTCGCCAATCTCTCGCGCCTGTGTCATTTCGCCAAACAGTTCACACTGTATGACCTGGGTGCCGTCAAGCAAGGCGATCAAAGCGCGCAGGCGCAATCGATTGTCCTCTGTACGTTCAGCAAGTCCGGCTATGGGCGTATGGCAAGAGCCGTCCAGAATCTCTAAACAGGCCCGTTCGGCGGTAACCATTGTTGCGCTCTCGACATCGTTTAGGGGCGCTATGATATCTCGCGTACGATTGTCGCCCGCACGCACCTCCAAACCTATGGCTCCCTGGCCCACCGCCGGCAGCATTTCCTCGCAAGTCAGGATCGGCGGCAATTCCATGCCCAGTCGGATCAAACCGGCGGCCGCCAGTAACGTTGCGTCGACCTCTCCGGCATGCATTTTCCGCAACCGGGTTTCGACGTTTCCGCGCAGTGGTGCAATGGTTAGATCAGGACGGGCTGCGAGGACCTGCGATTGACGTCTGAGACTGGCCGTGCCGACGACCGCGCCCGCTTTTAGATCGGCAAGAGATTTTTCTCCATTGCGGGCAAAAAACACATCCCTTGGATCCTCTCGCGGCAGGATGGTCGGAATCACCAGTCCATCAGGTAGCACCGTCGGCATGTCCTTCATGCAGTGAACCGCCATATCAATGGTGCCATCGAGGAGCGCCTCCTCGATCTCCTTGGTGAAGAGCCCTTTGCCGCCAATTTCAGCCAACAGGCGATCTTGGACCCGGTCGCCGGTTGTCCTGACGACCACGATCTCCGTGCGGCCCTCCTCACCCCAGACCGGATTCAGCTCGGTCAAACGCCGCCGTACCTCCTCGGCTTGAACCAGAGCCAGCGGCGAGCCGCGGGTGCCAATTTTCAATGTTCCTTCACTCATGGAGGTAGCTTTAAGAGCAACGAGGATGATCTGCAAGCGGTGAAGGCTTGGACCCGAGCGCAACAGCCCCTATCTTTGCCCGATGATAGTTCTGGGACTGGAAACAAGTTGCGACGAGACCGCGGCCGCCATAGTGGATGACGGACGTAGAATTCTGTCCAATCGCGTACTATCACAATTGGCTGAACACCGGCCCTACGGCGGCGTGGTGCCGGAGATTGCCGCTCGTAGTCATCTGGATCACCTCGATCGTTTGATTGCCGAAGCGTTGGACGAGGCGGGGATGCGGCTAGATGAGTTGGATGGTATCGCCGCAACGGCAGGGCCCGGACTGATCGGCGGCGTGTTTGTCGGCGTCCTGACCGCCAAAGCTATCGCTGCGGCCCGGCGCCTGCCGTTCCTGGCCGTGAATCATCTCGAGGGGCATGCATTGACTGTCCGGCTGACGGATGGCATCGCGTTTCCGTATCTTCTTTTGCTGATCTCCGGTGGGCACTGCCAGTTGCTGGCGGTCGAGGGTGTTGGAAAGTATCGCCGCTATGGCTCGACAATTGACGACGCGGTCGGCGAGGCCTTCGACAAGACGGCAAAGATGCTTGGGCTCGGTTATCCCGGAGGGCCGGCGGTCGAGCGCGCGGCGGCGGGCGGCAAGGCGGGCTGCTTCACTTTGCCGCGCCCGATGAAAGGCCGACCGGAGCTTGATTTCTCGTTTTCAGGCTTGAAAACGGCGCTGCGTCAGCAAGCGGAATCATTGAACCTGGAAGACGCGCAGGCGGTCAGCGACCTAGCCGCGGAGTTTCAGCAGGCCGTTGCGGAAGTGTTGTCCGACCGGGTGACCGGAGCATTGCGGCGTTTTGCTCGGGAAACCGGACAGCCAGGCCCGCTGGTCGTGGCTGGCGGCGTGGCCTCCAACCTGACTTTGCGCAGCGCCCTGGAGGAAACCGCGGCTGCGGCCGGCTCCGGGTTTCATGCGCCGCCGCCGGCGCTTTGCACCGATAACGGCGCCATGATTGCTTGGGCCGGGTTGGAGCGCTTACAGCTTGGGCTAGTCGATCCTTTGGATTTTGCGCCGCGGCCGCGCTGGCCCCTGGATGATCCAACCCTTGCCCGGGACGCCTGAAATGCGCCTGACTCGAGAACAAACGAACTTGGCGGTCGCCTTGCTCGGCGGTAGCGTCAGCGGTTTGCTGGGAGTGCGGATCGGCGACCCGCTTGAGCGAATCTTCGGCAACGGCGGCTTTCCCGGCGACAACTGGCTCGCGCTGCTGTATCCGCAGTTTTGGGTCCTGTCGCTGATCTTTGCAGGTGTCGGCTATTGGATTCTCCGTCGGCTTTGGCCCTACGCGGGACGCCGGTTACTTTTGATCTTTCCCAGCAGCGTAATGAGCTATTGGGTTGCCTACATTGTGGCGCTCGAGATCGGCGGCGTATCTGAGTCCCTGGCCGCAGGCGGTGCAATTGCCGGCGCGCTGGGCGCGACTATCACCCTGGGTCCGTTTTTCTGTTCGGTGAGATTGCCGCATCTTGCCAAACGGTTGGGCCTCGCGGCCCTTGCAGGTGCCGTCGCCGGGACTGCGGTCGAGCTGATCCCGGTATTCGAATTGACGGGCCTTTATGCTGTCCATGTCCTGTGGCAGTCATCGGTGCTCGCTAGCTTGATGGCTTGGCCGGAGCAGCGCGCATCATGACGACAATCGGCATCGTGGGGGCAGGGGCCTGGGGTACGGCGTTGGCGCAGGTGGCGGCAGCGGCTGGAAACAACACGCGATTGTGGGGTCGCGATCAAGAACTGATCGATACGATGATCCAAGCCGGGCAGAATGTGCGCTATCTGCCGGATGTACCGCTGTTGCCTGAGATTGCGCCAACCGCCCTTATGACCGATCTCGCCGACTGCGATCTGCTGGTAATCGTCGTCCCAGCGCAAGCCACCCGCGCCATTCTTGCGGCGTTGCGGCCCGTCATCCGCAATAACGCCGCCTTGTTGCTTGCTGCAAAAGGGGTTGAGCAAAAGACCCTCGCGCTGATGAGCGAGGTCGCGGCCCAAGAGCTGCCCGGACACAGCTGTGCGGTGTTATCGGGTCCAACCTTTGCTGGTGAAGTCGCACGGGGGCTGCCGACCGCAGTGACCTTGGCTTCCGCGACACTGACGAGGGCCGAAGCCCTGGCAGCGCAGCTGGGTACGCGGAGCTTTCGCCCCTACGCGAGCGACGATCCGATCGGGGCGGAGATCGGCGGTGCGGTCAAAAACGTGCTGGCCATTGCTTGTGGTATCGTCGAAGGGCTGGGACTGGGGGAGAATGCGCGCAGCGCGTTGATCACGCGGGGCTTGGCGGAAGTAACCCGTCTTGCTGTCGCGAAAGGAGGCCGCCCTGCAACCCTGATGGGTTTGAGCGGATTGGGCGACATCACGCTTTCCTGTACCTCCCGACAGTCCCGCAACTTCAGCCTGGGATACTGTGTGGCTAGCGGTGAGAGCCGGTCATCGCTGCTTACGGAGGGGTACTATTCAGCGCCTGCGGTCCTTGGGTTGGCCAAGTCGTTAAATGTTGAGATGCCGATCTGCGAAGCCGTTCATGCAGTCCTTCACGAAGGGGCTGCGTTAGCGCCGCAGATCGAGCGCCTGCTCTCGCGTCCGTTGCGCAACGAATAGGAACCGACAGGACGTTGCTTTTTGTCGCCGGTTTTAGTCCTCCTGGGCGAAAGCCAGGTAATCTCGGCTCAGATCGCGCACCGCCACATTGTAAAGTTCCTCACCCGCTTCAACTGAAGCCAGGGCAGGATTCGAACCAATTCGGCCATCGGCGAAACGGCGGCGGTAATCATCGGCGTCGTAAATCGGGCCGTTCGGTGCGATTTCCGGCGTCATGGCGACCTTCTTTACGAAGTCTGGATAAGCGAAGTAAGTGAGCGAGACTTCCGAACAGGTGGCGTGGCTTCCCTCTGCCGCGCCAAAACGGCGCTTGGAAACCTCCGCCACACCCTCTGCGTCCCACCAGTTGCGGAGCTTGCAGCGCAGCGCCGGCCGATTGTGTCCCGCCGTTCCCAGGCTGCTTTCGGCATAGATTTCAGAGAAAGCAGCCGTGACCGTGGCGATGTTGCCGCCGTGGCCGTTCAAGAAGTAGATGCGGTCGAACCCATGGCGCGCAAGGGAGTTGACCTGATCCTGCACGACCGCCATCAAGGTCGACGGCCGGAGGGTTATGGATCCGGCAAACCCCAGGTGATGCTGAGCCATGCCGACGGAGATCGTGGGGGCGACGAGAGCCCCCGTAGTCTCACCGATCCCCTGCGCCAAAACCTGCGGGCAAAGCGCATCTGTGCCAATGAAGCCATTGGGGCCGTGTTGCTCGGTCGAACCGATGGGGATGATGATGGCGGAAGAACGCTTGAGGTAGCTTTCAACTTCCTGCCAGGTCGCTGTTTGTAGCTGCATGATTGGGTCCGAGTCCTTCAGTAGTTACCGCCGGCCGCCGGCCATGCGGTGTGAATCCCGATGCAAACGCAGGCGCCACATGGCCACAACACCGAGGAAGGGTCCAATGGCCAGCGGCATGAAGGCGTAGTGCCATCCCAAAGATTCGACCCACACCGGCATCAGATGAATCGTGACCAAGGTCAGTGTGAAGCCAACCGCTGTCTGCAAGGTCAGCATTGTGCCTACCAGAAAGCGGTTCGACAACTCCGCGACGGCGGCTGAGAATTGCGCTGAATCGGCCACGATGGAAATACCCCAAACGATGCAGAGCGGCACCAGCAACCAGGGGGACGCGCCGAACAGCAGGCCGACTGTCAAAGCACAAACGCCGCTTACTGTCATGGCAGCCATTGTCAGGGCCGTCCGGCCGATGCGATCGGCAAGATAGCCACCCGCCAGACAGCCAACGGCTCCGGCGCCAATGGTGGCGAAGGTTGCGAGCTTGGCGGCGGTCGCGCTGTCGTCCCCCACGTTGCCATTCCCTGCGCCCCACAGCTCGAAGGACGCCGAAAGGAAGACACCGATCCAAGCCCACATGGCATAGAGTTCCCACATATGTCCCAGATATCCGAAGTTCGCCAGCCTCAGCGGCTTGATTCGCCAGGCCCAAAGCATGTTGTCCGGTCGAAATCGGGGTGCGGCGGTGACATTCGGGCCCATCGTGAAAAAGTGTATAGAGACGGCCGCCGCAACCGCCGACATCGATGCGGTGCCCAACGTAAAGCGCCAGTCCAACCCGCCCATCGCGTTGAAAAGGTGTGGCGCCGCCGAACCCAGCGTCAAGGCGCCAACCAAAAGGCCGACCAGCAGTCCCATATCGCCTTTGGCCCAGGAAGCAGCCATTTTCATGCCGACTGGGTAAACACCGGCCATGGCGGCGCCCGTGATGAACCGGAAGAGCGGCACGATGGGCGAGGTGGGTTCGACCAGCAGCAATCCGGCATTGGCCAGCGCGGCTATGATTGCCGCGCCGGAGAAGAAGCGGCGCGCGTCTAGGCGATCAGCCAGGCCGAAGAAGGCGCTGACCAGGCTTCCGCAAACAAAACCCACCTGCACGGCTGAGGTGAAGAGGGATTGCTGGAAGGGACTTAGATCGTACTGGGCCGTCAGTACGGGCAGAACGGCAGAGGCGGAGAACCATAGAGCCATCGCGGCGACCTCCGACAGTGCCAGCAACAATAGCGCAGGCCATTTCGTTCCGATCAGGAAACCTCTCCTCACATGTCCGCTCTTCGCCTGGTCTTTACCCGATTGGGAGCCGGCGAAAAACCCTGTTCGAGCGGACGCAGTCCCTCACCCGGTTGATTCCCTACAGCTTTTGGTTATCACTTGAGGCGCTAGCTTGCATCATGCCTGCGCACTGGGTCTCTCACAAAAGCGCGATGATTTTTCCCAGGCCGTGTGTGTTGCAGGCATCAGAGGGGCGAATTTGGGGGCGATCGAAGGGAAGGAAGACAGTATGGCCTATTGGCTGATCAAATCGGAACCGGGCGCTTGGTCGTGGGACGATCAGGTGCGTGACGGTACAACGCACTGGAACGGTGTGCGTAACTACCAGGCGTCGAACAATCTCAAGGCCATGAAGATCGGCGATCTGTGTTTCTTTTACCACTCCGTCAACGAGAAGCGGATCGTCGGAATTGTCGAGGTGGTGAAGGAATACTACCCTGATGACAGCGATCCTTCCGGTCGTTTCGGTATGGTCGACGTCAAGATGGTGGAGCCGATTGCCAACCCTGTGACGCTGGCGCAAATCAAAGCGACCGAAGCGCTGGCTGACATGCCCCTTATCCGACAGTCCCGACTGTCCGTCATGCCGGTCACGAAGGCGCAGTGGGAACTGATCCTAAAAATGGGCAGAAAGAAGGCTTGATCCAGGAATGGTTTCGCCGCGCTACCTTTGCCATCGGCACGACATTGAGGACGGTGAAGCCAAGGGGTTCACCTTCGGTAGCGGCGATTCGAGGTGCGAGATATTCGTGGTTCGCGAGGGCGAAGCGCTTTTCGGGTATGTGAATTCCTGCCCGCATATCGGGACGCCGTTGGATTGGGTGCCCGACCAGTTCATGAGCGCGGACGGCTCCTACATCCTCTGTGCGACCCATGGCGCACTGTTCGAGGTGGAGACAGGCCATTGTATTTCCGGCCCCTGCGCCGGTTCGAATCTGAAGCCCGTTGCGTTGCGTGTCGATGACGAAGGGGCCGTCCATCTTAGCGCGCCCGATCCCGCGGATTCCGAAGCGCATTGACGCAGGATGCGGGCGCCTCCTTGTCTCGTGAGACATTTCCCGTTTTAATCGCCAAAGAATGAAACGGGCTGCGGCGCCTTTGGCGTTCCTGAAGATCCCCGATGATCTCTCGGGGTTGGGCGGCGGCAGCAGAAAACTAGACGAGGAAACGATCATGAGTGAGGTCAAGACCTATCCGGTGTCAACCAACGCAAGTCAGCGCGCCTGGATCGACGAATCCAAATATTTCGAGATGTACGAAAAGTCGATCAAGAACCCAGACGCCTTTTGGGACGAACAAGGCAAGCAGTTGGATTGGATCAAGCCGTACGCCAAGGTCAAGAACGCGAGCTTCGAGCCAGACAATGTGTCGATCAAGTGGTTTGAGGACGGCACACTCAACGCCTCATACAACTGTCTCGACCGTCATTTGGCTGAGCGTGGCGATCAGACAGCGATTATCTGGGAAGGCGACGATCCCGGCGAAGACAAGAAGATCACCTATCGTGAGCTTCACGAAATGGTTTGCCGACTGGCCGGGGGGTTGAAATCACTGGGTGCCAAGAAAGGCGATCGCATTACCATCTACATGCCGATGATTCCCGAGGCTGCTGCAGCAATGCTGGCTTGTGCGCGGATCGGTGCAATTCATTCGGTGGTTTTTGGTGGTTTTTCGCCGGATTCGCTGGCCAATCGTATTCAGGACTGCGACTCCAATATTTTGATCACCGCCGACGAAGGATTGCGTGGTGGCCGCAAGGTGCCGCTGAAGAAGAATGCGGATGCGGCAATGGCCAATTGTCCGTCGATCAAGCACTGCGTCGTCGTCAAGCGGACCGGCGGCGACATAGGCTGGCAGAGCGGGCGGGACGTCTGGTACCACGAACTTTGTGCTCAGGCGTCGCCGGATACGCCCGCCGCGGAAATGAGCGCCGAGGACCCTCTGTTCATTCTCTATACCTCCGGTTCCACCGGTAAGCCCAAGGGTGTGTTGCACACCACGGGCGGGTATCTGCTGTTCAGCGCCATGACCCACAAGTACGTGTTCGATTATCACGACGGTGACATTTATTGGTGCACTGCGGACGTGGGTTGGGTGACGGGGCACAGCTACATCGTTTATGGGCCTCTGGCCAACGGTGCCGTCACACTGATGTTCGAAGGCGTTCCAAACTACCCGGACGCCTCTCGTTTCTGGCAGGTTTGCGACAAGCACAAGGTCAATATTTTTTATACCGCGCCGACGGCGATCCGGGCCTTGATGCGTGAAGGCGAGGAACCGGTGAAGTCCACCGATCGCTCCTCACTCCGGTTGCTGGGGTCGGTCGGTGAACCTATCAACCCAGAAGCCTGGAAGTGGTACCACGAGGTTGTCGGAGACGAGCGCTGCCCGATTGTTGATACTTGGTGGCAGACCGAAACCGGTGGCATTCTCATCACGCCCCTGCCTGGCGCAACGCCCCTGAAGCCCGGTTCGGCGACCCGGCCGTTCTTCGGAGTGCAGCCTCAGATCGTCGATGCCGATGGCAAGCCTCTCGAAGGCGCTTGCGAGGGCAATCTATGCATGACTACCTCTTGGCCGGGGCAGATGCGGACGGTCTTCGGCGATCATGAACGCTTCGTACAGACCTATTTTTCCACCTATCCTGGGCGCTATTTTACAGGGGATGGATGCCGACGGGACGAGGACGGCTACTACTGGATTACCGGGCGCGTCGACGATGTGATCAACGTCTCGGGCCACCGGATGGGAACCGCCGAGGTCGAGAGTTCGCTCGTTGCCCACCCGAAGGTCTCCGAGGCGGCGGTCGTTGGATATCCGCACGATATCAAGGGACAGGGCATTTACGCCTATGTCACGCTGCTCGTGGGCGAAGAGCCGACGGAAGAGCTTCGTAAGGAGCTCGTTCAGTGGGTACGCAAGGATATCGGCCCGATCGCCAGCCCGGACCTGATTCAGTGGGCGCCAGGGTTGCCGAAAACCCGCTCCGGCAAGATCATGCGCAGGATTCTGCGCAAGATCGCTGAGAACGATGCTTCAAACCTCGGTGATACCTCGACGCTGGCGGACCCGAGCGTGGTCGCCGATCTGGTTGAGAATCGCATGAACCAAGGCTGAGTACGCTCCGCAGCAAGCGACCTGCGCAGGCGCTGCTGTTACGGAACCCACAGGCGGCGGGATCGAGTCCCGCCGCCTTTTTCTTTGGGGAAGCTTGCGCGCTCTGTTGCGTCAACATATATGCAGTTGCATTTATATTGACGCCGTGGTGCCCCCTCGCTATATTACATGCAAATGCATTTAATGGAGGATGAGACAATGCCCCTCGATAATAAGCTAGGACCTCATGCGGTGTTGCTGTTACGCGTCTCCCTGGGGATCATGTTCCTCGCCCATTCGGTGATCCTTAAGCTGATCGTCTTCACGTTGCCTGGAACCGCCCAGTTTTTTACCTCTATCGGCCTGCCCGGCGCGCTGGCCTATCTCGTGTTCGCGATGGAGGTCGTGGGCGGTGTCATGCTGATCCTAGGCATACAAGCGCGGTGGGTGGCGCTGGCTCTGACGCCAATCCTTGTGGGTGCCACTTGGGTTCACATCGGCAATGGCTGGGTGTTCACGTCGCAAAAACGGCGGATGGGAATACCCGCTGTACCTTGTCGTGCTATCGGTTAGCCAGTTCCTCTTGGGGGATGGTAGCTATGCCTTGAAGCCATCGTTTCGCCTTTCGGAGGCTGGTGTCGCCGCGGAGCGGGTTGAGGCCTAGGAGACAGGCCGAACGACAATTGTCGAGGGCCAAGCAGTGGGATCGCGAGAGGTTCAACTCAGAAAAACAGAGCGAGCGACCTCACGCGATACCGTGTTTGTGGTGATGTCGGCGGCGATCACGGATCCGCGGCCGGCACACCGCAGCTTTGGCACTTGAGACGCCCTGGAAAAGGCTTATTTTTGTCGGCGCCCGCGTTGTCTTGGCCGACCTGCGACGGCTCCATCGCTAAAAGTACCCGCCCGGCACCGTCCAACAACTCCAAACGCCCATCCACACGACGCAAGTCCCGCATTTTCCCGAGTGCAGCGAGAAATATTTTCTCGGACGTGCCCTCCCTGGCGAAGCAGGCCATCCGCGTGGTGGCAAGCGGAGCGGCGGTCAACATCCCGTCATGCGTCCTTCGAAGCTTTCCCGTAACGCGATTGCACCCTGTCCAGCCGTGAATAGCGCCTTGCGTATCAAGTTGCAGCCATGGCTCTTCATTGGCTGCAGTCTCTCCTTGGGCGCTGTTGGCGATTGGCTGAACGGCCATGTGCCAGGCGCCGAGAAAGGGTTCAAAAGGATCACCACCCGCAAGCGCTTTTGATGCGATGTCGCCGGAGATTACGGCAACCAACGGCAGGGCGAGCATCGAGCGGCATCCATGTGAAGCGGAGCGGAGGGCAGAGAGCATTTGCAGGCTTCGTGACGCTGCGGTGATCCATGTTGGCGGCATCAACCCTACCTTCCCCGAGTGCGTGAACGACAGGCTCTATAATTGAACAAACATTCAGCCAAAATTTTTCTTTGATCCCTTCAGCCTTTATCGCATGATGATAGATGAATGCCTGAGGCGGTGAAAGTCGCTATGGTGCCGTGTTTTCCTGTTCCAGACATGATCTCGGCGTGTTCTGGGGCCAGGAACCAGAGGAGGAATCAACGCTCAGTATGCATCAGAGAAACGCGGGCACAGCGCCGACCAGACGGGCCGAACGCAAGGAGGCGACGCGGCAACAGTTGATCGCTGCGACGATCGATTGCATAGCGGCCAGCGGTTTTGCGGAAACGACGCTTTCAAAGGTGTCCGAGCGCGCTAAGGTCTCCCGCGGCCTGGTCAACTTTCACTTCGAAAGCAAGGACCAGCTGCTGATCGAAACGCTGCGGCATCTCACTCAGGAATACCTGACCTTCTGGCGAAGGGCCGTCGAAAAACCGGAGTACAGCCCGGCCCAGCGTTTGGTGGCTTTGATCCAGGCGGATTTTCATCCTCAGGTCTGTAATCGCAAAAAAATAGCTGTTTGGTATGCCTTTTGGGGTGAGGCAAAATCGAGGCCCATTTACATGGCAATCAGCGCCAAGGCTGACGGCGCTTTCGCGCAAATGTTGGAGAGCCTTTGTACGCAGATCGTCCTGGAAGGTAAGTACGATGTTGATCCGGACCTCGCCGCCAGGGGATTGCGATCGCTGATTGACGGACAGTGGCTAGAGCTTCTGCTGTCTCCGGCAAGTTTCGACCGCGAGCGTTCGAAGCGCTTGTGTCGCCTTTTCGCCCATCAACTCTTCCCGAAGCATATCGATCGGCCAAGTGCTGAACCCGGTGCGACCTCCACTGATGACGACAGCGACCGCTTGCAGACAGAGGGCGATGGATGAGCGATGTTGCGATGACAAAGCCCGGTCACGGGACGCCAAGCGGCCTTCGTCGGCGTTTGAGCCGTTTCTACCGAGCAAGCCAGGCGCTGCGTGGTTTGACCTTGGCTTCACCGGCCCTCTTCGTCGTCGTAACGCTCCTGGCCATGCCTATCGCGCTGCTGGTCCTTTACAGCTTCTGGACTCAGAACTACGTCGATATCGATACCAATCTGACGACGGCAAACTACGAGAAGATTGCTTCCAGAACGATCTATCTGAAGGTTTTTCTGCGTTCGGTGGGAATTTCGGGACTGGTGACGCTGCTCACCGTCCTGTTAGCCTATCCGTTAGCCTACTATGTTGCCTTCGATGTGAAGCGCCGCAAGGTTATCTGGCTGATTCTCATAACCCTGCCTTTTTGGACCAGCTATTTGCTCAGGGTTTTCGCCTGGAAAATTATCCTGGGTTATGACGGGGTCATTAATTCCGGCCTCGCCTGGCTTGGTGTCATACGAGAACCGCTTGAGTTTTTGCTCTACAACCCGACGGCGGTCATCATCACGCTGGCGCACGCCTGGGCTGCCTTCGCCATCCTGCCCATCTACGTATCCCTTGAAAAGATCGACCGTTCTTACCTGGAAGCGGCAACAGACCTCGGTGATGGTCCGGTTGCCCGGTTCTGGCGCATCACCTTTCCGTTGTCGTTGCCCGGTGTGATTGCCGCCTCGATCGTTATCTTCATACCGACAGTCGGCGACTATGTGACCCCGACATTGGTGGGCGGTCCGAGCGGGTTGATGATCGCCAATCTGATTCAGACACAGTTCAGTAAGGCCAACGACTGGCCCTTGGGCGCAGCTTTGGCGGTTGCCTCGATGGTGACCGTGACCTTGATAGCCTGTGCCTTCGTATTGATTGCCAAGAAGCTGACGGAGCGCATCGGATGAGTGTCACGACTTTCGAGAAAGCAGGGCGGCGTTGGCGTGGCGGTTATGCCTTTTTCTATCTGGGCTTTCTCTATGTCCCGGTGCTGTTTCTGCCGCTCTTTTCGTTGAACGACTCCATTTACATAGCCCTGCCGCTTAAGGATCTGACGTTCAAGTGGTACGCAACGCTCTGGACGAATGAACAGATGCATGCAGCGCTTGGGAACTCATTGAAGGTCGCCGTTACCGCTGCCGTACTTTCGACGGCCCTGGCCATGTTCGCGGCCCGCGCATTCACCCGCTACAGTTTTCGAGGCCAGCGGCCGGTTCTGGGCCTGGTCATGCTGCCAATGGTCATGCCGGAGATTATCGTCGGGGTTTCACTGCTGGTGCTGTTTTCGCAGGTCGGAATCGGGCTGGGCCTGCATTCGGTGGCGGTGGGTCACACGCTCATTTGCCTGCCTTTCGCGGTTGCCGTTTTGATGTCCCGGCTCGAAGGGTTCGACAAAAGCTTGGAAGAAGCCTCCCAGGACTTGGGTGAGACCGGTTGGATGACTTTCTGGCGGGTAACCTTCCCCCTGGTCATGCCCGGTATCGTCGCCAGCCTGCTTTTGACCTTCACGATATCTTTCGATGAATTCATCATAGCCTTCTTCCTTTCTTCAACCGAAGGCACCTTGCCAGTGTTCATCTGGAGCCAGCTTCGCTTCCCGAATAAGCTGCCGGGTACTCTGGCGCTCGGCGCCTTGATCCTGCTCTCCTCATTCTTTGTCGTGGCGCTTGCGGAGTGGGTGCGCCGTCGCGGCAGTGGCATCGGAGGCCAGACACCCCTATGACAAATCAAACAAGCGACATCACGCGCTTCATCGATATCCAACAAGTCACCAAGAACTTCGGTGCGGTCCGCGCCGTGGACAACGTCGACTTAACCATTCGTCGCGGCGAGTTCTTTTCACTGTTGGGGCCGTCCGGTTGCGGCAAGACGACTTTGCTGCGCATGCTGGCTGGATTCGAAGCGCCCAGTGAAGGTGAAATCTATATCGACCAACAACCGATGTCGGCGGTTCCGCCACATCTGCGTCCCACGAACATGGTGTTTCAAAGCTACGCCATATTCCCGCATCTGAACGTGGGGCAGAACATAGCTTATGGTCTTCGCAAGTTGCGCCTGCCTGCCTCGGATGTCCAAAAGCAGGTTGAGGAGATGCTGGCGCTTATCAAGCTTCCCGGCTACGCCGAGCGGCGCGCAGACCAGCTTTCCGGTGGGCAGCGGCAGCGGGTTGCTCTGGCGCGCGCGCTGATTCGCCAACCCAAGGTTCTGCTGCTCGATGAACCGCTCGGTGCCCTGGACAAGAAACTGCGCGAACAGATGCAACTTGAGCTGCGAGAGCTACAGGAGCGGCTAGGCATCACCTTTGTATTTGTCACCCACGACCAAGAAGAGGCCCTGACCATGTCGGACCGCATCGCGGTCATGCACGCGGGCAAGATCCTCCAGGTTGCCGACCCGCACGGACTCTACGAACGACCAAATTGCGCACGCGTCGCGGCGTTCATAGGCTCGATGAACTTCGCACCGGCCGAAGTGCGCGGCCTGGAAGGCGACCGGCTGGCGGTTCAGGCCGCGGGATTCGGGGCGGTGAACGCTTCGGCCAATGGCCACGCCTGGAATGCTGGCGACAGAATCATGGTGGCCGTGCGTCCGGAGAAACTTGGTCTGACCACCGAACGGCCCGAACGCCAAGGCCTGCATTCGGTCAACGGCAAGGTCGCCGCGGCGGCCTACCTTGGCGACCGCAGCCACTACTACGTCAAGCTTGAGGGCGTCGACAGTCCCCTGGCGGTCTCTGCGCAGAATGCTGACCGTAGCGTCGAGGGATGGCTCGAAGCCGGCGTCGATGTCTGGGTCACCTGGTCCGATAACGCATTGGTGGTCTTGCCCGCCGATCAGGACGGGTGAGCCGGAGCAGTCTCTGCCCTTGGAAAAAGGGCCCGACTAGAAGCCGGGCCCTTTCCTCTTTCGATCAGCTCTGAACAGGATCAACCGCCCAGCTTAACCGTCTCGAAGATTTCAATCATCTTCTCGCGCTTCTCCGGCACGATCTCACCCTGGAACCGAGTTCCCTTGAGGAACTTCGTCAGGTCGTCGGTTAGACCAAGCTCCTTGGCCAGATCGGATTCGGAGATCTTGTAGGATTGCGCGTTCGCGTGGCCGTAACCCCATTCATCGATCAAGACCTTGCCGACGTTCGGGTCCAGCGTGGCATTGAGGTACTCGTAGGCAAGATTCTCGTCACCTGGCCCATCGGCGTTCAGCACGAAACCGCACATCCAGGTCGAGAGGCCTTCCGTCGGGAACATGAACTTGACCGGCACCTCTTCCCAGCGCAGTGAGATGTAGCTGTCCGTCCAGGCCCAGGCCGCGAGAATTTCACCAGCGGCGATGGATTGTTGCAGTGCTGTCGGGTCGCCCCAGTAGAAGCGGATATTCTTATGTAGCTCGCGCAGCACTTCGGCGCACTTCTGCATCTCGTCGTCGCTGAGATCCATGTGGCTTTCGTAGCCCAGGATACCGGCCGCGATGACGAAGGCCTCGTCAACCGAATCGAAGATCGAAACGCGGCCGCGCAAGGCTGGATCGAGCAAGAGATTGTAGCTCTGCGCTGCGTTAGGCAACTCGTCGTCTCGGTAGATGATGGTGGAATTTCCCCAATCGAAGGGCATCATCCAAATCTTGCCGTCATGCTGGATGCCCTTGGCCCCCAGCATATCCGAGGGAATCTCGTTCCAACGGGGTACGCGGCTCGTATCAATGGGCTTCAAGAGCCCGGAATCCCGCCAGCGCGCTACCGAAAGGGTGCAGGGATGAGACATGTCGACCTTGAAGCCGGCGCGCAGCTTCTGGTAGGCCTCCTCTTCCTCGGCAAAGATCGCGTAGTTGGGCGGCTCGCCGTGCTTATCGACGAACTCTTGGCAGAGCGTCGGATCGTCGTAGCCGGACCATTCAAAGACCGTCAGGTTCGGTGCGGCGAAAGCGCGCCGCGCGGTTGGCGATGTCGCGACCAGCGTCGCTCCGGCAGCGGCCATGACCTTGCCGAATTCGCGCCGGTTCAAGCCCGCCGTCATCAGCGCCTGTTGGATGTTTCTCCGTTTCATCGAAGCCTCCTTCCCTTGCCGCCTATGTGTTGGGTTTGCTGATCTGCTGCTCTTGCCTTTTGTCGGCGGCCCATGATGGCAAAAGCTTCCCATAAAGTTGTTTCGTTGTCCAATCGTTCAGTGAAAGGGACGCAATTGGCAGCGCCCGTCGGCTCTTCATCCTTACCCAACTAGCGTACCCGCACCCCGCTTTGCCAACTGTCCGGCGATGATGATGCGCTGGATTTCGCTTGTGCCTTCCCAGATGCGATCGACCCGCAATTCACGGTAAAACCGCTCGGCGACGTTCTCGCGCATGTAGCCGCGACCGCCGAATATCTGTACAGCCCTGTCGGCGACCCGGTTTGCCATTTCCGAAGCATAGAGCTTGGCCATCGAGCATTGCGCGTGCAGCAACTTCACGTCTTCTCCGGCGTCATGGGCCTCTGCCAGTCGATAGGTCATGAGGCGCGCTGCCCAAAGCTCCGTTACGCTGTCCGCCAACATGGCCTGGATCAACTGATTTTCGATGACCGGCCGACCGAACGCCTTTCGTTCTTTGGCAAAGCTGCTGGCCTCGTCGATCAGGCGCTCGGCAGCGCCGCAGCAGCGAGCGGCGATCATGAGACGCTCGTAGCGAAACCAGTCATGCGTGAAGTTCATGCCCTGGCCTTCCCGCCCAATCAGATTCTCGGCGGGTACCTTCACCGAATTGAAGGCGACCACCGGATGATGGTGGCTATAGGTGTGGCTGTAGGCCGGCGTGCGCAGCACATCGACGCCCTGTGTGTCCTTGTCGATGAAGAACAATGCGTGGGCACCATCGTTTGGTCCGCCGTCGATCTTGGCCTGCACAATCAAATGATCGGCGTGATTGAAGCTTGTTACGTGCCATTTCTCGCCGTCGATAAAATAGCCGCCGCTGCTCGGTCGCGCCGTTGTACGTATAGCGTCGACATCCGACCCTGCTTCGGCCTCGGTAATCGCATAGCATTCGCTACGGTCGCCGCGGATTGTCGGCTCCACCCAGGTTCTCATCTGCTTAGGGGTCGCGGCCTCAACGATACAGCGGGCGGGCGTGGTGATGATCCATCCCAGGCCGTTGGTCACACGCCCAATCTGCTCGGATACCACTGCTTGTTCGAGGAAGCTCAGCCCGCCGCCGCCCAGATCGCGCGGAATGTTCATTGCCCGCAAGCCCAGATCGCTGACTTGCCGTTCCAACCGGGCCTGGACGCCGGGCGGAAATTCACCTTCGTGCATCTCCGCATAGATTTCGTGCGGGATCAGCTCCTGATCCACGAACGTGCGAACGCTCTTCTGTCGCTTTCGGACCGATGCGGGCAAGGGGTACGCCAAAGGCCTTGTCTCCTCAATAATCCACATTTGAATATTATGGGCAAATTACGATTAGCACAATGAAATAACTACATTTTAACAAAAGTCATTGAATGAAGGGTCAATCAGCGACTGGACAGTATGGGTGAGTTGCCCTACAAATGGTGGGATGTCGGAGCCACGGGGGTGCGGTGCTGTTAAGGTGCCGTCCCCTAGTCTGAGGGACGTCGCGCATGAAGCAATGGGACGCCATCGTCGTTGGGGCCGGTCACAATGGTCTTACGGCTGCGGCTTATCTGGCGCGTGCCGGATTGTCGGTTCTAGTGCTCGAACGCCGGGATATTGTCGGCGGCGCAGCGGTTAGTGAGGAACGCCACGAAGGATTCCTCTATTCATCCTGCTCTTATGTTTGCAGCCTTCTACGGGCAGAGATCATGCGCGATCTTGAGCTTTCGCGTTTCGGCTTGCGTATCATTCCATATGAAAACTCAACAACGCTCGGCCGGGATGGCCGCTATGTTGGTTTCTATGCGGACCACGACCGCACGCGGCGCTCCCTGGCACGTCTTTCGCCGCGCGACGCGGAGGCTTACGAAACCTTTAACCGGGATATTTACCGACAGTGCCGCCTGATCCGCCCTTTGCTGCTGAAGACACCGCCCGACCCGACGTCCATGAAGCCGCGCGATCTCAGGGGATTGCTTGATCTAGGTAGGGCGTTTGGGCAACTGGGTGAAGATGGCATCTACCAAGCCATGCAATTCTGGACCATGAGTTGCGGCGATTTTTTGGACCGCTACTTCGAGTCCGATCTGCTGAAGGGGAGCTTGGCCGGGAACTCCATCATCGGTACAGCGCTCGGCCCTTATTCACCCGGCAGCGCCTATGTGTTGCTGCACCACGTGATGGGCGAGTTGGATGGCCATGTTGGGGCCTGGGGTTTTGCGGTCGGTGGAATGGGCGCCATCAGTCAGGCGCTCGCCGCCGCCGCCGGGAGTCACGGCGCGGAGATCCGGACAGGAGCGGAAGTCGATCAATTCTTGATCCGTGACGGCGAGGTTCAAGGCGTGGTCCTTGCCAATGGTGAGGAGATTCGCGCGCGCCGCGTCATCTCAAATCTCGACTTCAAGCGAACCTTCTTGAAGTTGGTGCCTGAAAAGGAGTTGGCGCCCGATTTCCTGGAGGGCGTTCGTAACTTCAAGATAAGGGGCTCCAGCGGCAAGCTGAACATAGCGCTCGACCGGCTGCCTGACTTTCCGGCGCTGCGGGACGAGCCGACCCTCAAGCGCGGTGGCATCATGATCAGCGAGTCCATGGAGTACATGGAACGCGGATACGACGACTGGAAGCGCGGCACCTGGTCGAAAAAGCCCTTCCTCGATATCGTTTTGCCTTCCACGCTCGATCCGACCATGGCGCCTCCCGATCAACATTATATGAGCGTCTTCGTGCAGTACGTTCCGGCCAAGCTTGCCGATGGCGACTGGACGCCGGAAAAGCGCGATGCTTTTGGCGAGACGGTGCTGTCCACGATCGAGGCCCATTGTCCCGGCATTCGGGAAAGCATTCTCGATTGTTGGGTGCGCACGCCCTGGGATCTGGAGAATGAGGTCGGCTTGACCGAAGGTAACATCTTTCAGGGCGAACTGACGCTTGACCAGTTGCTCTTTAACCGGCCGCTGCCGGGTTATGCGCAATACCGAGGGCCGCTGCGCGGTCTTTATATGTGCGGTTCCAGTACGCACCCGGGCGGCGGTGTCATGGGCGCGCCGGGCGCCAATGCCGCGAGGGAAGTCCTGGTCGATATCGGTCGGAGGGTCGTCTGATGGCGCAGTACGACGCAATAATCATCGGCGGCGGCATCAACGGGCTCGTGACCACGGGATTGCTTCAGAAGGCTGGCCTGTCAACGCTTTTGCTGGAGGCAGGCGGTGGTTTTGGCGGGTTAGCCGCACAGGTTGATGCGGAAGGACAACCGCAGGCGCCCAGCCTGGCGCAGAGCGGTATGATTTCGCCCTCGGTTTTCCGGAGTCTGAATCTAAGCAGCCAGGGCCTGAGCGTTCAGCCTGAACGGCTGGATCAGGAATTTCATCATCCAGGCTATGACAGCTTCAGGCTCTTTGCCGGGGACGCGGACCAGCAGCAGGCTGTCATGAGTCGGTTCAGCCCCAAGGACGCGGACAGGTTGCCGGTCTTCAGAGCGCGGCTTACGCGCTTGGCGTCGGCTCTGAAACCCTTTCTGGAGCGGACGCCGCCGCGCTTGGCCGAAATGGTGCTCGCGGATCGCCTCGAGCTTTTGTGCTTGGGGGTTTCCTTGAAGCGCCTTGGCCGGGCCGATCTTCGCGATTTTCTGCGGATCATAGCCATGAATGAGGCGGACTTGCTCGAAGAAGTCTTTGAATCAGAGGCCGCGCAAGGCCTGTTCGCCTTCGATGGCGTCTTGGGAAATCTCTTCGGCCCGCGTTCACCCAACACGGTCTTCACGCTCCTTTACCGTTGGGCGACGGCCTTTGATGGCGCAAGCGGTTCGCCTGTGCGGCCGCTGGGCGGCGCACACGCCTTGGTTAGTGCGCTGGTGCGCCAGGCGCGCAGCTTGGGAGCCGTTCTGAGGTCCGAAGCCGAAGTTGAGCGCGTGTTGCTTGTCGATGATCGTGCTGCCGCGGTTCGTCTGACAAGTGGCGAAGAAGTCGGCGCGCCGCTGATCCTATCGAGCCTGCACCCCGGCCGCTCCTGCCTTGATCTTTTGGGTGTGGAGCATCTGGACGCCGATTGGGTTCGCAATCTGCAGCACGCCCGCGGGCGTGGGGTCAATGCGGCGCTGACTCTTTCGCTTGCTGGCCTGCCCGAGACCGAGGGAAGCGCTGCCGGATGGCTGCGCCGTCGCTTTGTGTTCGCCGGCGGTATCCGAGCACTGGAGGCGGCTCACGACAGCGCAAAGTATGGCGAGCTACCTGATGATCCGCCTTTCGAAGCGAGCGTATCCACGGGCGAGAAGCCCGGGACGTTCCGCATGCAGGTGACGGCGCAGTACTGCCCGGAGAACCTCAAGGTATCCAGTTGGCAGCAAGAGGGAGAGAAACTTCAGAGATCGATCCTCCGGCGCCTGGGGGAGGCCTATCCAGGCTTCAATGCCTGTGTCGAGGGCGTCAGGATGCAGACCCCGTCGGATTTGGCTGCGTCCTACGGTTTACCCGGCGGTCACTGGCATCATCTCGAACTGGGGCTCGATCAGATCTATCTTCTGCGACCCCTGCCCGGTTGGGGTCAGTACAGCACGCCAGTCGAAGGGTTTTTTCTCTGCGGGGCCGGTTGCCATCCAGGCGGCGGATTGCAAGGCGCTGCTGGCGCCAATGCAGCCCATCGGGCGCTACTTCACCATAAGGCCCGCAACAAGACGCTACGCGCAAAAGGAGGTTGATGTGGAACCGCCAGTTCTCAAGCCGACACCCTTCCACGCGCGTATCGCGCCACTCAACCTCCTCAATGCCTGGGAACCTTGGCAAGGCTGGACGACGGCCAGCGTGCTCTATTCGGAGCAGGACGAGTACTTTGGTATCCGGACCGGCGCCTCGCTCTATGACGTATCACCGATGATCAAGTATCGGCTGACCGGACGTGAGGCGGCCCGGGTCGTTGATCGCATCATGACGCGTGACATATCCAAGCTGACGCCGGGTCGGGCGGCATACAGTCCTTGGTGCGATGGCAAGGGCCGGGTGATCGAGGAAGGTACGATTTTCCGCCTGGGAGAAAATGATTTCCGGATCAATTGCGCCGAACATCTGCTGACATGGTTCGAGGCGTCGGCTTGGGGTTTTGACTGTCAGGTGCGCGACGAAAGCGACGAGATCGCTGGATTGGCCCTGCAAGGGCCTCTTTCGCGCGCGCTCTTGCAAGACCTGGGTTTGGAAGGCGCTGCAAATCTTCCTTACCTCGGATTAGAGCGCTTCGACTTTGGCAGCCATGGAATCTTGGTCAGCCGGACCGGGTTTACCGGAGATTTGGGATATGAACTCTGGGTGGCGCCGGAAGATGCCCTCGCCCTTTGGGATCGCATAATGGAGATGAGGCACCGCCGCTACATTCGGGTTATAGGTGCAAGGGCCTTGAATACGGCCCGCATCGAAGCTGGCCATATTCAGGTTCGTGCGGAGTACGTACCCGCACATCTTGCTGTACGTGAGTCGCAGATGCGCAGCCCCTATGGGCTGGGTTTGGGTTGGGCGGTGCACCTGGACAAACCGCATTTCAACGGCCGTCGTGCGCTGATCAAGGAACGGGCAAAGGGCGGGCCACCCAAACGCTTGGTTGGGATCGATATCCAGGGCCGCAAACCCGCAGACGGCGCTTACTTGTATGATGGGAAAAGAGAAGTCGGTCAGGTTACATCCGCCACCTGGTCGCCGGTTCTCAAACGCAACATCGCGTTGGCAACGGTCGATGCCGCTTTTGCAACCCCGGGCACGATGTTGAGCGCTGAGATTTACTACGTGAAAGAGATTACACAGGCGAAGGTGGAAGCATCGGTAAGGGTCGTGGATCACAGATTCTATCAGCCGGATCACCGACGGCTTTGATTGGGCGTGTTTGGAGGTCGTCTTTGCAACGTAAGTCTTAAGTCAGGAACACCATGACCCGCGACCCTCGTTACGATGTGCTTTTTGAGCCGGTTCGGATCGGGCCCTTGACGGCGCGCAATCGCTTCTACCAAGTGCCACACTGTTCAGGTATGGGCAGAGCTTGGCCTCAAGCATTGGCGGCTATACGGGCCATGAAGGCCGCGGGCGGCTGGGCCGTGGTGAATACCGAATACTGCTCCATCCATCCCTCATCGGACGACACGCCCTACCCTTACGCCAGTCTTTGGGATGCGGGCGATGTGCGGGCCAATGCGCGGATGACCGAGGCTGTTCATGATCAAGGAGCGCTGGCCGGCGTAGAGCTGTGGCATGGCGGAAACTATGTGGCGAATCTCGCTAGCCGCGAGCCGCCTATCGATATCATGAGTCTGCCTTCCCGTACCGATCCGGTGCAGAGCCGGGTTCTTTACAAGGAGGATATACGCGCTCTGCGGCGCTGGCACAGCGACGCCGCCAAACGCGCCGTCGAGGCTGGATTCGATCTTGTTTACGTCTATGCGACCCACGCCTACTTGCTTGATCACTTTCTTTCGCCGGTGAGCAATCAAAGAACGGATGAGTACGGCGGCTCCCTGGAGAACCGCGTGCGCATCCTCCGTGAACTGCTCATTGAAACTCGTGAGGCCATCGGCCCGGACCGTGCCTTGGCGGTGCGCTTTACGGCGGCGAATCTGGGAGGAAAAGGCGCCCCGACCGAAGAGCTGCGCGAGATGCTGTCGATCCTTGGACCACTAGCGGATATCTGGGATCTGGTGGTGGACGACTACACGCTGGAGATGGGTAGCTCCCGGTTCGTCGAGGAAGGTGCGCAAGAATCATACTTGGCGGGCCTGCGTCAGCTGCTCGGCAAGCCTGTGGTCGGCGTGGGTCGCTTCACCTCACCGGACACCATGGTCGGCATGGTAAAACGCGGCGTCCTGGATTTCATCGGCGCGGCGCGCCCCTCGATCGCCGACCCTTTCTTGCCGCGCAAGATCGAGGAGGGTCGGTCAGAGGAGATTCGCGAGTGTATTGGCTGCAACATCTGTTATGCCTCGAACTCGCGCGGCAACCCCATCCGGTGCACGCAGAATCCGACGATGGGTGAAGAGTGGCGAAGTGGCTGGCACCCCGAACAGATTGAACCCGCCGGCTCTAAGGATTCCGTACTGGTCGTCGGGGCGGGGCCCGCCGGGCTGGAGGCCGCCGTCGCCTTGGCGCGTCGCGGTTACGAGGTGACCTTGGCCGAAGCTTCCGACACCCTTGGCGGGCGGGTTACCCGTGAAAGCCGCTTGCCGGGCCTCGCGGCCTGGGGACGGGTACGCGATCATCGTTTGGAACTGATGAAGGGGCTGCCGAATCTGCAAGTCTATCCGGCGAGCCGCATGAGTGCGGCGGATGTGCTTGGATTTGGCGCGCCGGTGGTGGCACTCGCCACGGGGGCGGCGTGGCGACGTGACGGCATCGGCCGACTGCACCGTGCGCCGCAGCCTGGGTTCGACTCGGCGGCCGTTTTGACGCCGGACGATCTGATGTCACCTGAGGTCCCCGACCTGCCACCCGGTCCTGTCGTCATCTATGACGATGACCGCTATTACATGGCGGCGGTGTTGGCCGAGAAGCTCGCTCTTGGAGGGCGGGCGGTAACGCTTGTGACAACGGGTGGGACGGCTGCCGCCTGGGCCTATTTCACCGAGGAGCTGGATCGGACCAACGCGCGTTTGTTATCGCTAGGCGTGACCCTTCGCACCAGCAGCGCCGTTGTGTCCTTCGATGGCGCGGGTGCGGAGGTGTCTTGTCTCTTCTCCGATCGTCGAGAAGTATTGGCCGCTGTCGGGCTTGTGACGGTAACGGCACGCAGCCCGGAGGATTCACTCTACCGGCAGCTTATCCAGAACCCGGCGGCGTTGCGGGATTCGGGGATCAGGTTGCTGCAGCGGGTCGGTGATTGTCTGGCGCCGGCGCTGATCGCCCATGCGGTGCATGCGGGGCATAGGTTCGCCCGGGAACTCGATGCATCCAAACCCAGGGATGCCGCAAGACGTGAGCTAGCCGCCCCATGAAACGGGTGGAAATCGGATCAAAGGGAGAAAACCATGAGTGGTCAGCATGAGGAAGAGTACAGCGATAGCCTGATCGATTTCCTGGAGGTGGTTTGGGGCGAAGGTTACCTCTCTCCGGGCGGTGGCGAGGAGGTCTCGCGGATTCTGGAAGGCCTGTCTCTTGCTGGTCGGCGTGTGCTGGATATCGGATGCGGTTCGGGAGGAATCGCGATGGAGTTGGTAACTCGCTATGCGGCGGGGGCTGTCGTCGGGATCGATGTGGAAGCCGGCGTTCTCAAACGCGCAGAGACACGCATTGCCGCCGCTGGCCTTGCCGACCGCATCACATTGCGCAAGGTGGCGCCTGGGCCGCTCCCATTCAAAGAGACGGCTTTCGATATCGTTTTCAGCAAAGACTCGATGATCCATATACCAGACAAGGAGGCCCTTTTTGCCGACGTCTTCCGGGTCCTCAAGCCCGGCGGTTGGTTTGTTGCCAGCGACTGGCTCATCAGTCACGACGGCGAACCATCGGACGACATGAAAGCCTACGTAGCACTGGAGGGCTTGAGTTTTGGCATGGCCTCTCCGCAGCGCTATGCCAAAGCGCTCGAAAGCGCTGGGTTTGTCGAGGTTGCGCTCAGCAATCGGAATGCCTGGTACCGATCGGTGGCGGAGCGCGAGCTATCCGCCATCGCCGGGGAGCTTTACGGACCGGCCTGCGAAGCGGCGGGCCGGGAAACGGTCGATCACAACATTCGAACCTGGGAAGCGATGCTGAAAGTCCTGCGCAGCGGCGAACATTGCCCGCATCACCTGCGCGCTAGGAAACCTGCCTAGCCAGTGACGGAGAACCAGCCATTCAGTCCTGATAGTGCTCGCGGTCCAGCTTCACAAGTTCGCCGGGGGCCGGGGGCTCCGGCAATCGGGAACCAGGAACGGCTTCATGTATCAAGTCATGGAAATGCCGAACCGAGGTTTCGTATTCCGACAGGGGGCCGAGTTCGTATCCGTGACTTCCCAAGCCTTGCTGCACGCGGTGACAAAGCTGAAAATCCTCAGCGGCGACCTGACCGTTTATTCGGCCATTCAGGTAACGAAGCGCGCGCATCTCCCGGCGGCTATCGGCGTGGCCGTAAACCAAGGTCCGGACTTTCGAACGCTTCGGGCCGAGCGGAAGGATCTGGAAGAAATCCACACAGTCCGGGTAGACGTCGATTCCGAGATTGGGCGGCATGGAAAAGAACATCCAACGTTTGGCGCGCTCGCCGGACAGGTGTGACAAGGCTTTGCCTGATAGCGCCTGATAGTGGCGTTCGCTCCAGTTGGATGAGGGTCGATCTTTCATCCGCGATATTGAATAAGCCACACCGTGGGCGTTCGCTTCGCCCAATAGGTCATTGTCCAGCATACGGTGATATCCGGGGTGGCCAATTGGAATGTGGTAGTTTTCAAGATTGTTGTCGATTGCGACCTTCCAGTTGACCTCCCAAATATCTTCCCAGCTTTCCTCCAGCCGTTCCATGCTGGGAATGTCGTAGGGTGCCAGCAGTTTGGCGAAGTCACCCCATATGTCGGCGACGCTGGGCCCACCTTCGGGATCATCGGCGGTGGCGACACGCACGAAGATGAAGCCGTGCAGTACCTCAAGGTCGACCTGACGCAAGCCGTGATCTTCTTTCACAAGCCCAGGGAAGCTGGCTTCGGACGGCACTGCCGCGAGGCGGCCGTCGAGGCGATAGTTCCAGCCATGATAAGGGCAGATGATCCTCTTCTTGCAGCGGCCTTCTCCCTCCAGCAGTTTGGAGGCGCGGTGCCGGCAAACGTTCTGGAACGCACGCAAGGCGCCGGTCTCATCGCGTACGATCAGAATGCTGTCGCGCATTAGCTGCAGGGTGAAATAGCTGCCGGGGGCGGCCACGTCGGAAACGTGACAGGCAATCTGCCAGGATGGCAGGATCACGCGCTGGTACTCAAGCTCCAGCAGCTCGGCGTTGCCATAGGTCCAGGCAGGTAGCCCGGCCCTCAGCGGCGTATCGTTTTCCGCTTCCGGCTTAAGCTCCTCATCGTATGACATAGCGCCCTCAAACGTTTGTAAGGTTTATGATTAAATGAAGTTTATTGAACAAACGTATAGCGAAATTATGTGATTTTGTCAAGTGAAATGCCGACTTCCGTCTGTCGTCGAATGATACGACAGGAATAGACTGACGCTTGATTCGGGAATGGGAAGGATTGAATCGATGTTGCTCAAGGGAGGCTGCCTTTGCGGCGATCTGCGCTACAGCATTGAAACTGCGGGAGGGGTCGCGGATTACTGTCACTGTGTTTACTGCCGACGGGCAAGTGGTGCGCCAGTGGTTGCCTGGCTGCAGGTTCCGCCTGCGCAGTTCACACTGCTTTCGGGCAATGTACGGCACTTCACCGCAGCGCCAGGAAGTCACCGTCACTTCTGCGCAAGGTGCGGCGCGCAGGTCTATATGTCGGACGACGAGGGTCGGTCGATCGGCATCGCCATTGCCGGTTTGGATGATCCGGAGCAGGTGTCGCCCTCGGCCCACGGGTTTGCGGCGCGGAAACTGAAGTGGTTGACATTAGTGGACGACTTGCCGCGGTACCCTGGCCCACCGCCGCATGACGAATAGCCGAGAGACAGACCTGAAAATTTGGAACTCCGCTAAATCCGGGCGACCTCACAATCAAACAGGCCCTGGCCGGGATTGTATTGCGGGGCCAAATGCGACTCATCCGGACAGTGAAAAGCCAAACACAATGGTTCTATTTTACAACTACAAAAAACGTATTGATTAGAACCAAAATATATGCATAGTACTAACCGACGAGACAACGAGACGGCACACGGGGGACGATCAAGACGGAATTAAAAACTGAGAATGCCGTGCCAATTTCCGATGTTTGGGCAAAACAAAAAAGTCGCCGTAATCCATACATTGGTAGGTTGGGCCTTGGGGGGTCAGGTGGCATATCTCGTGAGAAGATCGGTCAACGATCCTGATGTATGCTCGACGTTCAAGCCCTGGCTTCTCGGCCGGGGCTTTTTTTACGCTCTCGTCGCGATCAGCTTTCGGATCACCTGTTCAAGTTCCTTAAGGTATGTTGTGATTTTTTCTGCCGGTACCGCTGTGTATCCAAGAACCAATCCCTGCTTTCTACGTGCTTCCAGGTAGTGTTTGGAAACCGCGGTCACGGTAATTCCGGCGGAAGCGCAGGCTTTTTCGATGTCGCCATCGCTGACTTTGGCGGCAACCCCATTTGTCAGGTAACAGCAAATCTCGCTACCGGGCTGACTGGGTACCGGCTCGAGCAGGTCGTCGAGGTGCTGCCCCAACCCCTCAACCATCGCCGTATGTCGTTCGGCGAGATGAGTCCGCACGCGCCGGAGGTGTGCTGTGAAATGGCCTTGATCGAGGAAGCGCGAGAACGCCGGCTGAATCAGTGTCGATATCGAGTAGTCAGCCCCGGCGCGCGCGCGCTCGAAAGAGTCTACGAGATCCTCCGGTACAACGACGTAGCCCATTTTTATATCCGGCAGGCAGGTCCTCGAGAAACTCCCGATGCGCAGGACCCGGTCGTAGCCACCCCGACTCCTAGTATCCAGACGCAGCAGAGAATCGTCCGGTTGGTGGCCCGACCCGCGCACTTCAGGTATTCCGTCCTCGATGATCCAAGCGCCGGTCTCGGCGGCCCAGCCCAAAAGCTTGAGCTTCCGGCTCAATGAAAGATTGACGCCAAGCGGAAAGTGACTGGAAGGGTTTACCACCGCGAGGCGGGCATCTGGCGCCAACCCTATGCCGTGCTCGACCATCAAACCTTCATCGTCAACCGGCACCGGGACCATGACCATATCCGCGGCCAGCAGCGGCTCTCGCAGATGCCGTGGCCCAGGGTCCTCAACCCAGATGCTGTCGCCGGGATCTGCAAGCATACGGGCTATGAGATCGACGGCCTGAACGGACAGGCCGGTCATTATGATCTGCTGAGGCAAGCGTCGAATGCCTTGGGTCTTATGGAGGTGGTCTGCGATGGCCTCGCGAAGCGGCCAGTATCCGCTTGGGCTTGTACTCTCTAGGAGCGCACCGCCGAGTTCCTGCTGTGTGCTCATCACAAGACGTGCCCAGACATCGAAAGGGAAAAGGGAGCCATCCGCCAAACCCGGGATGAATGCAGGTTTGCGCGGGCCTTTGAACGGCGGCGTGAAGCGAGATAAACGCTGTCCTCGGTCGGAAAGGAAACGCTTGCGCTGCGAATGCTTCGGAGCTTGATCTCGCCGCATCTTCAACACGGACGTCGGCAAAACCTTGGACACATAGGTGCCAGACCCAACACGGCTTTCAATGAATCCGGCCTCTATGAGGAGTTGGAAAGCGCCAATCACCGTATTTCGTGAACATTGCAGATCGTCGGCGAGATTGCGGGTGGGCGGCAGCTTCGTTCCAGGTGCGAGATTGCCTTGTAAAATAAGGTCACGCAGACTGTTGCTAAGGATTTGGTAGTGCGGCAGTTCTTCGTCATGGCGAAGGGCATCGCGCAGGTCCTCAATCCAAATCCATGCTCCACTCATTCTATGCTTCTCATTCCTGCCGCGGTCATTCACTCAAGTAGGGCCGATCAATGGGCACCATTAAATTGGACCCACAACTTATAATACATAGAGTGAGGCCTTGTAACCAATTTTACAGGGTTGATTGAAGCCTTTGGTTGACGGCTCAATCGTGCAAGCAAGCGTCCAACCGGTCCCGCTCGACAATGGCCATCCGCTGTCGGTAGGTCGCGGCGCGATTGAGCACGTTCTTGCTGGGGTTGCTGGCCGACCAGTTGAGCGGCGACGGCAGGACCGCGGCGAGTTGGGCTGCCTGCTGGCGGCTCAGGTCGGCGGCGCTACGGGAAAAGTGATGGCGCGCCGCCGCCTCAGCGCCATAAATTCCCGGCCCCCATTCCGCGTTGTTCAGGTACAACTCTAGGATACGGGATTTGCTCCAGGCCGCTTCGACCAGGAGTGTGAAGTAAGCCTCAAGTCCCTTGCGCAACCAGCTTCGGCCGGGCCAAAGGTACAGGTTCTTGGCGGTCTGCATCGTAAGCGTGCTAGCACCCTTCAGGCGCCCGCCGGATTGATTGTTATCCCAGGCCCGTTCTATCGCCTGCCAATCGAATCCGCTGTGCAGACAAAATCGGCTGTCTTCTGCGCCGATCACGGCCCGCACCAGGTGTGGTGATATCTGGCTAAGCGCTACCCTGTCACGATGGGGCGGATGGCCCTCGACCCAGCGGATCACCATCAAGGGTGTGCCGGGCGGATCGACAATGCGATAGAGCCCTACCCAGAGCAGCGAGACGACGAAACAAAGAAGGGCGCCACGAAGCAGGAATCGTGCGGAGCGTTTGAAGAGTCGCTTCATGGTTCGGAGTTATCGCCTATAGCCGTCATTGGGCAAGCATAGGCAGGCGCGCGCGCTAAAGAAAGAACGCCGACCCGCGGTTCTCGCGGATCGGCGCTCAAAACAAAACCGTTGCCTCGTTACACCCTGAGATCAGGCTGCGAGCTTTTCGAGATTCTCCAGCAGATTCTCCGGTGAGGACTCGCCGTACGGATCGGTCTCACAGTTGTCGGAGAAGCCGGGCTCTTCGTACCAGGATTCGATCTTGCCGTCGTTAACAATGGCCGCATAACGCCAGGAGCGCATGCCGAAGCCCAAGTTGTCCTTGCAAACCAACATCCCCATCTTGCGGGTGAACTCGCCCGAGCCGTCGGGAATCAGCTTCACGTTCGTCAATCCCTGCTGCTTACCCCACGCGTTCATCACGAAGGCATCGTTGACAGAGATACAATAAATATCCTCAACCCCCTTCTCCTTGAAGGTCTCGGCCAGCTTTTCGAAGTTGGGAAGCTGGTAGGTCGAGCAGGTCGGCGTGAAGGCGCCAGGCAGCGAGAAAATCACGACGCGCTTGCCTTTGAAGTAATCGTCGCTGGTTACGTCCTGCCAGCGGTAGGGGTTCGGGCCTTCGATAGACTCGTCGCGGACACGGGTCTTGAAGGTTACCTGGGGAACGGTGCGGCCAATCATGTGCGTCTTCTCCTTGCTATATCAGACAGTCGATGCAGTGCAGCATGCGAATTAGAATAATTATGAAGTAATGGTTTCAAGATTGAATTTCAACAGAAAATGATTTCAAATTTTGGAGAATCGCAGCAGGAAAGTTGCGCTGCGTCAAAGAATCGTTGTTAGGGGACTGGAACGCCAGGGTTCCCGGCTATCCGGCGAGCCCAGCAAAATCGACGAGAGGACGCCGGGTTTCAATACTGCTTGCCAGAACGTCTTCAAGCGCCAGGGCGATTTCCAGCAGGCGTTGGTCACCATGTCGCTTCCCAACCAACTGCAATCCGAAGGGAAGGCCTTGGGAGTCATGGCCGCAGGGCAGGGATATCACCGGGTGAGCGGTCATGGTTATACCGAAGGCCAATCCAAGCCATGACACGTAGTTCTGCAAGGCCTGACCATCGATCTCTGTCGGCGCGTTCTGGGTCTTGTCGAAGGGCTGAACGGCGGCGACAGGGGTAATCAACAGGTCACAATCGTCCATGAAGCGAATGAAGCGCCGGTAGTGATCGCTATGCGCCGCTTCCGCCCGTGCAATCTGCTCGGCGTCAAAGGTCAGCCCCAGTTCGACATTCGAAGTCACATTCGGCCCCACCTTGGCGGCATGGTTCCGAACGCGATCCAGGTGAGCGGCAATGAATCGAACGGCACGCAATACCTGAAATGTCTCGTCGGCTCCCTGCATGGGAGGGTCGCGCTCCTCCAGGCTCGCGAAACACCCCTCCAATGCCGCGATCCTGGTTCCGAACAAGGCTCGGACATTGTTGGAGACCGGGGCAAAACCGAGATCCGCGCTGAATCGAACCTTAAGCCCGCGCAGGTTCGCAGGCTTCAGTTCTGCGATTCCGGCTCCACTGTCGGCAGGGCGGCTGAAGGGATCGAGATGGTTGTTGCCGGCAATCGCTTGGAGGAAAAGGTGCAAATCCCGGACGTTGCGCGCCATCGGCCCCTCGACCGCCAAGGGTGAAAATGCAAGCACGCTATCTGTGGTCGGAACCAAACCCGGCGTCGGCCGCATGCCGACCACGCCGCAAAATGCGGCAGGCGTGCGCAGGGAACCAGCCAGGTCTGATCCGCTCGCCAAGGGCACCATCGATGCAGCGAGAGCCACGGCCGAGCCGCCCGAAGAGCCGCCGCAAGTCAAGGAGGTGTTGAAGGGATTGCCGGTCGCACCGAACACGCGATTCCAGGTGTTTGCACCTGCGCCAAACTCCGGAGTATTGGTTTTTATCGCGATAATCCCACCGTTCGCACGGATGCTTGTGACGAGCGTATCGTCGCGGACCGGAATATGGTCAGCGAACAGCTCGGAACCCCAAGTCGTGCGCAGGCCTTTGGTTTCGTTCAGGTCCTTTATGCCAATCGGGAGGCCGTGGAGAGGGCCCAGAGGATCGCCGCGCACCACCTTTGCTTCCGCCTCCTTGGCAGCCTTGCGGCCAGCGTCCTCGTCGAGCGTAACAACGGCGTTGAGTGCGGTGTTGGTGGTCTTGATCCTTGCTACGCAGGCGTTCCATAAATCGACAGGTGAGATCGCCTTCTTGGCAATGCTCGTTTGCAGCTCAAGGGCGGTGAGGTCGCAAAGGTCCGACATGATTTGGCGTAGGCTCCAGCCAGAGTTTTATTCCCAACCATAGATAACTCCGAGGGTTTGCCGCAAGCGATGCCCTTGTCACCGACCCCCAAAAGGCGCGAGACTCTTACCGGTAGAAGAAAGGACAGGCAGATGAGTCGGGCATTCGTGAAGGAAGACGATGGATCGCAGGGTGAGCAACTCCCCGATCTACCGCAAAGCCCTCATCCGAATTACGTGACGGCATCCGGGCTGCGCAAGCTGCAGGCTGCTCTTGATCAGGCGGCGGACGAACTGGCCGCATTGCGCGCTCGCAAAGATGAGATCGATAGCCAAATACTGCTGGCCACAACCGAGCGCCGCCTGCATTACCTCGAAGAGAGAATCAAACGTGCCATCAGAATCGATCATGCGGACCAAACGGATGATGAGATTGCTTTTGGTGCATTGGTGACCGTTGCCGACGACCAGGGCCAAGAGCATGCCTATCGCATCGTCGGCGAGGACGAAGCCGATCCGGAAGCCGGCCTTATTTCCTATGTGTCTCCTCTCGCCCAGGCGCTGTTAGGCGCTGGCGCCGGTGATCTTGTGATCTGGAAGAAGCCCAGCGGGGATGTTGAACTGGAGGTTCTGTCGTTCGTCTATCCTGCCGATTAGCGGGGTGTGGCGGCTATCCGCCTGCCATTTTGCCGAACAAGAAAACTTCACTGTCCGGCGGGATTGCCTGATACCAGGCGTCCCGGTAAAGCTGCCCGTCTATGGAAACCGCGACGCCGCGCTCCAAAACGGGCAGTAAGGCCGGATCGGCTTCTCCCAGGCGATCGAGCAACTGACGGATATTGGTGGCCTCAAGCGCGAATTCGCTGCGCCCGCCCGCGGCTGCTTTCAGACTTCCCTGCAGCACCACCTTGATCATCTCAACCGGTCCTTTTGCGTCGCTGGTCCAACCGCGCGCTTACCGCTCCTCCAAGGCTACCAGGATGCGAGGCGGCGACATTGGTAACTCCGTCAGACGCACGCCCGCTGCTGCGGAGACGGCATTCGCAACCGCAGCCAACGGCGGCACAATACTCGTTTCGCCGACCCCACGGACGCCGTAAGGATGGCCGGGGTTCGGCACTTCCACGATCACGGTATCTATCATGGGCAGGTCCGAGGCCACCGGGATGCGATAATCCAGGAACCCTGCGTTTTGAAGCACGCCGTCCTCGCCGTAGATGTAGCATTCGTTCAGAACCCAGCCGATACCCTGTACGGCGCCGCCCTGGAACTGGCCCTCCACGTAGGCGCGGTGAACGGCCTTTCCAGCATCCTGAACCACGGTGTAGCGTGTGATCTGGGTGCGTCCGGTTTCCGGATCGACCTCGGCGTCGACGATGTGCGTGGCGAAGCTGGGTCCTGCAGTCTCGATGTTAACCTCATGGTGCCCGGCGATTGGGCCGCCAGTGTTCCCGGCAACCCTGGCGATATCCGCCAGGGATAACGGCTCGAACTCACCCGCATTCGCGCCGGCGGGCTTGGCATAACCCTCTTCCCAGATGACGGCGTCGGCGGGAATGCCCCACATCTTTGCCGCCCTTTCACAGAGCACCTTGATGGCGTTGCGTGCTGCGGCAATGGTGGCAAGCCCGCTGGCGAAAGTCACGCGGCTGCCGTCCGTCACATCGTTGTAACCAAGCGACGAGGTGTCGGCGATGATCGTGCGAACACTCTCATAAGGAATACCCAATTCCTCGGCCGCCATAAGGCACATCGAGGCCCGTGACCCGCCGATGTCGGGCGTGCCGACCGACAGCGTCACCGTGCCGTCGATGTTGACGTTCAAGCTGGTGCAGGTCTGACCACCGAAGTTGAACCAAAAGCCGCTGGCCACGCCGCGGCCCTGGTTCGGTCCCAAAGGTGCGGAATAGTGCGGATGCGCTTTCGCGGCCTCCAGCGTTTCGATCAGACCGATTGGCCCAAAGACCGGCCCGTAAGAAGACCGGCTACCCTCCTTCACCGCGTTCTTCAAACGCAGCTCGATCGGGTCGATATTCAGTTTTTCGGCCAATTCGGCGATGACGCTTTCAACCGCGAAGGCTGACATTGGCGCGCCTGGCGCACGGTAGGCGGCCGCTTTTGGCCGATTGGTTACAACCTCAAAGCCAATGCAGCGAACATGCTCCAGTTCATAACAGGCAAAAGCTGTCATGGCCCCCATCTCCACCGGGGAGCCGGGGAAAGCGCCGCCCTGATACCGCAAAACCGCATCGGCGGCGGTAATGCGCCCATCCTTAGTGGCGCCAATCTTGATGTCGATACTGCTTGAAGCGGTGGGGCCGGAGGCCACAAAAACCTCCTCGCGGGGCATCACGATCTTCACGGGGCGGTTTGCCTTGCGCGATAGCGCCAAGGCCGTCGGTTCGATGAAAACCGTGGTCTTGCCGCCGAAGCCGCCGCCAATCTCAGAGGCAGTGACGCGCAGCTTGGAGACATCCATGCCCAGCAGTTGGGCACAGGTGTCGCGCACCATGAAATGACCCTGAGTGCAGCACCACAGTTCGCCCTGGCCGTCCGGTCCGGCGCTTGCCAGACAGGCGTGCGGTTCAATGTAGCCCTGGTGTGTTGCTTCGGTGCGGAAGCTGTGTTCGATGATCACATCGGCGGCGGCGAAGCCTTTTTCCACGTCCCCATGGCCGATCTCGATCCGCTTGACCACGTTGGAAGGTTTCGTCGGCTTCTTCGCCAGCCCCTCGGTGAAAATCTTTTCGTTCAAGACCGGCGCGTCCGGCTTCATAGCCTCGTCCACGTCGGTGACATGCGGCAGAACCTCGTAATCCACCACGATGAGCTTCGCCGCCTTACGCGCAATCGATGGACTGGTGGCTGCAACGGCAGCGACGGCATGGCCCTGATAGAGCGCTTTCTCGCCGGCCATGACATTTTCCAGGATATCGCCGATGTCGCCGTCCAGGCCGGTCGCAAAGTCGGCCCGGGTCACCACAGCCTTTACGCCCGGCAACGCCTCGGCCTTGCTGGTATCGATCGAGCGGATGCGGGCATGGGCATGGGGGCTGCGGACGATCCGGCCCCAAAGCATGCCGGAGGCCGTGGCATCGGCGCCGAATCGGGCGCGTCCTGTGACCTTGTCCAGGCCGTCGGGCCGCAGCGGGCTGGTGCCGACAGATTTGAATACGCGATTATTGTTGTCCAAGGGCATGGCTCAGGCTCCCCTCATCTCGGCGGCGGTGTCGAGAACCGCACGGATAATCTTGTCATAACCGGTGCAGCGGCAAAGGTTGCCGGCAAGCCAGTAACGGACCTCGGTCTCCGTGGGGTCCGGATTGCGTTCCAGCAATGACTTCGCCGCAACAAGGATGCCCGGCGTACAGATGCCGCATTGCAAGGCAGCATGCTCCAGGAATTTGCTCTGCAGCGGATGCAGGGTATCGCCGTCGGCGACACCCTCGATGGTGCCGATCTCGCGCCCGTTCACCTCCGCTCCCAAGACCAAGCACGAACAAACCAGACGTCCGTCCAGCGTCACGCTGCAGGCGCCGCAGTCGCCGGTGCCACAGCCTTCTTTGCTGCCGGTCAGGTTGAGGCGGTTGCGCAGAACATCGAGCAAGGTCTCGTCCGGCTCGCAGAGAAACTCCACCACGTCGCCATTGATTGTTGTAGAGACAGTCATCTGCTTCATTACTTTGCCCTCGCGCGTTCGTAAGCTATCAGTGCGGCGCGGCGCGTCAGAACGCCCGCGACTTTGATCCGGAATTCTTTGGTGCCGCGCTTGTCATCAATTGGCCTACAGGCTGCAGAGGCCGCTTTCGCAAGCTTTTCCAACGCGGCCGCTTCCAGGCTCGTGCCAATGATGGCCGCTGCGGCTTCCTCGACCAACAAGACCTGTGCGGCGACCGCGCCCAACGCAACACGCGCAGATGCGACCCGCCCGTCATCATCCAACGAAAGGCTGACGCCTGAACCCACAACGGCGATATCCATCTCCGTGCGTGGAATGAACCTCAAGTAGGCATCGCCTGAATGCGGGGGACGGCCAGGCAAGAACAGCGATGTCACAAACTCGCCCTTCTTCAGCGATGTCTTACCGGGCCCGGTGGGCACCTCTTCCACAGGAACATCGCGTTCACCCTCGGGCCCTGCGATCCGCGCAAGGGCGCCAGCGGCAATCAGCGCGGGAACGCTGTCGGCAGCTGGCGAGGCATTGCAAAGGTTGCCGGACATGGTGGCGCGCCCCTGAACCTGGGTCGAGCCGATCAGGCCTGCGGCCTCCACGACACCCGGCCAGAGCGCAATCAGGCCTGCGTGCTCATTCAACTCTGCGCCGCTGACCGCCGCACCGATCCGGTAGCCACCATTTTCCTCGCGAATGTCGTGCATTCCGTCGATGCGCTTCAGATCGACGATGAGGTCGGGTTCGAAGCGTCCTGACCGGAGTTGCACCAGAAGATCGGTACCCCCAGCCAATACACGGGCCATACCCGCTTCGGCCGCCAAGAGTTTGACGGCTCCCTCAATCGAACTTGGCGCTTCATATCGCATGTTAGAATCCCTCAAGGAACTGACCTAAAACGAACCCAAATAACCGCCTCGAACAACCCCCCGGGGCATCGGATCTTTTTCCACTCAGGTTAGGGGTGGTAGCCCTGGCGATGCAAGCCGCGCAACCGATTTGTCGCGCCTTTTTATGGGCATGGCAATGTCGCGCGCCGGAGGCTAGCAGGCGCGACCATTGTCGAGCAAGCGTTCAGCGATCTTCGTGCGTGGTCAGGAGGCAAGAACGCCTTTGCCGGCGAGCTCGGCGATCGCTCGATCGTCCAAGCCAAGCTCCTTCAGAACTTCGGCATTGTGCTGGCCGTACAGTGGCGCCGCTGAATCGACGGCACCCGGCGTGCGCGAGAATTTTACCGGCAACCCGAGGCTGCGGACGCTGCCTGCCGAGGGGTGGCGCAACTCCACCACCATGTCGCGCGCGATGGTCTGGGGATGTGTGTGCATTTCGCCAACCGATAGAACCGGACCGGCAGGAACGCCTGCTGAATTCAACCGCTCCATCCAGTAGTTGGTGGGGTGCTGGACGAACACCGATTCTAACTCCTCGACAAGCGTATTCAGGTTGGCCATGCGGCTGGCGTTGTCGAGAAAGCGTGGGTCGCTCGAGAGTGGCTCGGCGTCTATAGCTTTCAGAAGGCGCTCCCAATTCGCCTGGTTGGCGGCGCCTACGTTGATATAGCCGTCGGCCGTTCTAAGCGCCTGATAGGGCGCGTTGAGCGGATGTGCCGAACCCATTGGGCCAGGAGATTGACCGGTCGCAAAGCAAATCGCGGACTGCCAATAGGTATGGGTGATACCGGCCTCGAAAAGCGAGGTATCGACAATCTGGCCCTTGCCGCTACGTCCGCGTTCAGCAAGTGCCGCCAGCACGCCCATCGCGGCTAGGATTCCAGCGGTGATGTCACTGACCGGTGCGCCGACTTTGACCGGCGGCCGTCCTTGCCCCTCGCCGGTGATCGACATGAGGCCGCTCATGCCCTGGGCTATCAAGTCGAAACCGCCCTTGTCGGCGAAGGGACCGCTGCGGCCGAAGCCCGACAGCGAGCAATAGATGATCCCGGGATTTGTCGCGGCCAAAGTGTCATAACCCAGGCCCAGTTTCTCCATGGTCCCTTTTCGGTAGTTCTCAATGACGATGTCCGCGCCATCGATGAGGCGGCGTAAAAGTGTAACGCCCTCGGGCTGCTTGAGATCTACGGCGATCGCACGCTTGTTGCGATTCATCATCATGTAAGCCGCCGACTCACCGCCCTGTTTGGGCGGCACCATGCGTCGGGTATCGTCGCCGCCGGGAACCTTTTCGACCTTGATTACATCTGCGCCCATGTCGGCCAGCATCATGCCGCAAACCGGGCCAGCCATGATGTGTGCCATTTCGATCACGCGAAGGCCGCTCAGCGGCCCCTTGCGCGCTTGGTTCTTTGCCTTGCCAGACATAGATCAGCGTCCTTTGAAGTCCGGTTTTTCCTTGGCCAGGAACGCCCGATAGCCGATGCCGAAATCCTCGGTTCCGTAGCAGGCAAAACCCTCATCGAACTCAGCCTCGCTCAGCGGCGCCGCGCTTCGCAGGCGTTTGAGGAATTTCTTATGCCATCTTGCCACCAGCGGCGCGCCGTCCGCTATTCTTTCAGCGGTGGCATAGGCCTCGGATTCTACCGCATCATCGTCGACCACGCGGGTTACGATGCCCATATCTTGCGCTTCCTCGGCGCCGAAAATTCGGCCTTCCAGAAGAATCTCAAGCGCCCGCTTCTCGCCCACAAGGTCGCGCAGACTCTCGATTTCGGGATAGGCCATGACGAGACCCAATCGATTGATCGGCGCGCCGAAGCGGCTAGAGCGTCCGCAGATGCGCAAATCACAAAGTCCGGCAATCTCCATGCCGCCACCCACGCAGATACCCTCGATGAGCGCCAGTGTGGGTACCGGGCAGTCACGGAGGGCTTGGAGGGTCCTGTGCATGAGCTTACCATAAGCCTTTGCCTGCTCGGGATTGCTCCGATCCGTTTCGAACTCGCTGATGTCGTTGCCCGGAGAAAAGGCCTTGCCGCCTGCGCCGCGCAGGACAATACAGCGAAGTGATTCATCTGCGCCCAGTTCGATCAATAAATCGCCAAGACGTTGCCACAGGGGTTTGGTCAGGGCGTTGAGCTTGTGCGGGCGATTCAAAGTAACCGTCGCCACGTTGCCCTTTCGCTCAACCAAAATGGCATCGCTCATCGCTTATGTTTCCTTTCTCAGCGCCCGCTCAACGATAGAAGTACTCGACCAGCGCCATGGGTATCCAGGGTACGTAGGTCACGATCAGCAACACGAACAGCAAGATGCCGATAAAGTGCACATTGGCTTTGCTGACTTCCCAGACATTCGCCTTGGCGATGGAGCAGGCCGTGATTAGAACGCTGGCGACCGGCGGCGTCTGTTGGCCGATAGCCAGGTTCAGCGTAACGACCAAGCCAAAGTGCACGGGGTCGATACCCACGGCTTTGATCAGGGGCAAAACCACGGGCACGACCAGGATAATGGCGGCCGCCGAATGCAGGAACAAACCGATGATCAGGAAGAAGACGTTGAGCAACGCCAGGATCATGTACTTGTTCTCGGTGAAAGACAGAATGCCGTTGGCCAACTGCTGCGGCAGTTTCTGCTCGGTCAGATAAACGCCGACCAGGGCGGACGCCGCCACCAGCAGCATGACCACCGCAGTCTGCATCGCCCCCTCGACCATGGCTTCCTTCAGGAACCGCCAATCGACCTCCCGGTAGATCAGGCCGCCGATCAGGATGGCTGCCAGAACGGCAAAGCCGCCGCCTTCGGTCGCCGTGACGACACCGCCGAAAATCGACCCCAGGATAATGAGGGGCAGTAGCAAAGCCCAGGAGGCCTCTTTGAACGTCTCCCAGACACGGGACACCTGGAAGGTCTCTTCAACCGGCCAGTTATGACGTTTGGCGAGATAGTAGATCATGACCATCATACCAAGGCCGCCCAGCAGGCCGGGGACGATGCCGGCCACGAACAGCTGCACCACGGAACTATCCGCCATGACAGCATAAAGGATCATCGGGATTGACGGTGGAATGATGATGGCGAGGCTGGCCGATGAAGAGGTCAGTGCGGCCGAGAAAGCTTTGGGGTAACCGCGTTTGCGCATCGCCGGGATGAGGATCGAGCCGATGGCCGCGACATCCGCCACGGCAGATCCGGAGATCTCCGCAAAGAAGAGCGAAACCCCCACGTTGACCATCGCCAGGCCGCCGCGCACAAAGCCTAACAACGCCGAGGCAAAGGCGATAATCCGGCGCGATAGGCCGGTTGAGTTCATGATCGCGCCTGCCAGGATGAACATCGGAATGGCGAGCAGCGGAAAGTTTGTCGCGCCGTCGAACATCACCAGTGCGACGTTCGGCAGTATCCAAAGGCCTTGAGTCGTCACCATGGCCACCACGGCAACAACCCCAAGGGCGACGGCGATCGGTACGTTGATCAGGATGAGGGCAACGAGCCCCAGAAGCATGAGGAGGAGGGTCATAGGAAGTCCCCCGCTGGCTTGCAGGGCGTCACGTTAGGGGCGGTCGGATCGATCCTATCGCCGCCGTCCATCAAGTTTCGCAGATACGCCGGAAGGCTAACGAGCTCGGTCAGGATGAAAAGCGCTCCACCTATGGGAATGACCGATTGAGTGATTTGCTGCGAGACCCAGGTCAGGCTGATCAGGGACGAGCCCTGCAGGACTTGGACGACTTGCCAGCCGGTCCAGGTCATGATCAGGAAAAACCCGATAACGAAGACTTCGGCCAGCACAGCCGCGCTCATGCGAATGCGCGGCGGTAAGGAAAGCAGGAAGCCATCAAACCCGATGTGCGCGCGCTTCAAAGCTGCAAGGGCTGCCCCGTAGTACGTGAGCCATGCCAGCATGATCGAAGCCACTTCGTCATACCAGGACAGGGATGCGCCGAGCTTTCTGTAAACCACGGCGATAATGACCAGTGCGGTCAGGCCGACCATCAACAGAAGAGAGATGCCGACAAGCAGGCGTTCGAGCCAGCGTGAGAAGGACGACAGAGGCTTAGCCATGAATGTTTATGGACCCTTACTGGAGTGCCTGGGAAAGCGCAGAAATCGTCGACCCCCATGACAGTGGTCGTTGCGGTTGCCCTTGGAGCCCTGGCCGGAAGGGACAGACCGACCGGGGCTCCAAGGATTGCCGCCAGAGATCAAGCCGCGGTTCAGTTGGCCAGAGACAGGGCCTTATCGACCATCTCTTTGCCGCCGGGCACCTGAGTTGCGAACTCTTCATAAATCCCGGCGCTGGCTTTCACGAAGGCGTCCTTGTCCGCATCGTTGACCGCCATGCCACCGTCCTTGAGGACTTGCAGAAGCTCGACTTCCAGATTTGCCGCCGTCTCGTAGACGAAGGCTTGGGTTTCCTTAGCGGCTTCACTCAGCAGTGCCTGCACATTCTCAGGCAGGGACGAGAATTTGTTCATCCCCACGGTGATGTAAGCAGGTGTGTAGACGTGGCCGGTCAGGGACAGGTACTTCTGCACTTCCTGGAATTTCGCGCTGGTAATCTGTGCGAAGGGGTTTTCCTGTCCGTCGATGACCCCGGTCTGCAGCGCCACGAAAACCTCGGAGAAAGCCATCGGTGTTGGGTTTGCGCCGTAGGACTGGAACATCTTGACGCGCCATTCGCCCTTGGGCGTCCGCAGCTTGATACCCTTCAAGTCGTCGGGGACCGTTATCGGGCGAACATTGTTGGTGATGTGACGGAATCCGTTCTCCCAGATTGCCAAGACCTTGAAACCCTGCGCTTCGGCCGCAGGAGCGATCTGCGGCCAAAATACTTCGGCCTCGATCCGTTTCATGTGTTCGCGATCCTTTACCAGATAGGGCATCTCGAAAACGCCGAACTCTGGAGCCACAGACGACATCACGCTCGATGGCAGAGCGAAATCCACCGTGCCGAGCTTCAGTTTGCTCAGCAACTCGCTGTCCTTGCCGAGCTGACTCGATCCGTAGGTTGCAACGCTGTATCCCGTTCCCGCGAGCTTGGCGTTGGCAACCTCGGCGAAGTGGTTGGCCGAAGCTTCAAAGAGCGAGCCGGGCTCTCCTACATGACCGAAGGTGAGTTCGGTTTGCGCTTCGGCGGAGACTGTGGCGAAGGCGGCTGCAGCCGCAAACCCCATCGCTAGTGCCAGTTTTCGAATAGACATTGGTTCTTTCCTCCCGTTGAAATTGGCCGTTGCAATCGATCTTAGGCGTTTAGCGTCACGCTCTTTTGGGTCTCGTATAAACTCTTGGGTTCCCCTCGGGCCTCCTTCAGGCCTTTACCCGCAATTTCGGTTCTGCAGCGCTGTTGCCGGAGGTGGAAGCCAGATAATCCATAGCCCTCTGAGCTCCACCTCTTTGGTGCGGGACGCCCGCGAGAGATAATCCCATCTCAACACCCGCCAATGTTCCCATCAGCATCAGGTCGTTGAAAGAACCCAGATGGCCGATCCGGAACACGCGGCCCTGGAGTTTTCCCAGGCCGCTTCCCAAGGACATGTCGAAGGCTTCCAGAACGGCCGCTCTAAAGGCATCGGCATCGTGTCCGTCGGGGAGCACGACAGCTGTCAGTGCATCCGAGTATTCGCGTTCGTCCTGGCAAAGAACTTCAAGCCCCCAGGACTGTACGGCCTGACGAGTCGCCTCACCGTGGCGGGCGTGTCTGGCAAAGACGTTCTCCAACCCCTCCTCTTCGAGCATGGCGATCGCTTCCTGCAAACCATAAAGCAAGTTTGTGGCCGGCGTGTAGGGAAAGAAGCCCTTCTCATTCGGGCCCAACATATCGGACCAATCCCAGAAGGACCGCGCCATGCCGCCTTTCTCGGCGGCAGCCAAGGCTTTCTTGCTGATCGCGTTGAAGCTCAAACCCGGCGGCAGCATCAAACCTTTCTGCGAGCCGCCGACCGTCACATCGACACCCCAGGCATCATGCCGATACTCGATGGATCCGAGGGATGAGATTGTGTCCACCATGAGCAATGCCGGGTGCCGTTCAGCATCCATCGCCTTACGCACCTCGGCGACGCGCGAGGTGACACCCGTCGAGGTTTCGTTGTGGACACAGCACACGGCCTTGATCGTATGGGCCTTGTCTTTGGCAAGGCGCTCGGCGACGGCGGCCGGGTCAACGCCGCGGCGCCAATCCCCGGGAATGAACTCCACCTTCAGTCCGAGGCGCTGGGCCATCTTATGCCACAGACTGGCAAAATGCCCGGTTTCGGCCATCAAGAGCCGGTCCCCTGACGACAGGCAGTTTACGAGCGCTGCCTCCCAGGCCCCGGTGCCGGAAGCCGGATAGATGATGACGGGAGACTCTGTCTGGAAAATACGCCGGATGCCGGCGAGTACGCTGGCGCCCAGTTCCTGAAACTCCGGTCCGCGATGGTCGATCGTGGGTCGGTCTATGGCGCGCAGAATTCGATCTGGTACGTTCGTTGGGCCGGGAATCTGAAGGAAGTGGCGTCCAGTATGCAGCGTCATGCCGACCCTCTGATTAGAGCAAAAGCAGAAAATGAATTATGCATACAATATGGAGGGCGACAAGGATTTTGAATTTTCCTGAATACGTCAGAAAGTCGGTAAATTTCAAAGCCTAAGGAGACCAATTACCAACTGGCTGTTGAACCGAAAATATATTGCATACAAAAATTATCGTGCGGAATACGCTTTAGAGTCGTCGGGTCCAGTCGACTTTACTCATTGGACCGGTCATCGCCGGGGGACAAGGAGAGCGCTGCTCGAATAGCCTGCTCGGCGTCGGCAAAGCGCCCTACTTTGAGCAATAGGTTGCCTAACTGGAAGTGATTCTGCGGATCTTTTGGTGCGAGCTCGATGGCGCGCGCCAGCGCTTTCCGGGCCTGCTCAATTTGGTTCAGCCCGCCAAGGCTGATCCCCAGCTGTCGCCAAGCGACCGGATCAACGTCGGATTGCGCAAGAAGATCCTCTGCGAGGCGTTGCGGCCGGTTTCCAGACAATTCAGGGTTGATGCAATCCCTTCAAAGTCAATGGCCGCGCAGAAGTCGCTCAGGAGATCGCCGTCGTGGAAAGCCTCCGGATGGAAGGCGCGCGCAACTGTGTTGGGTTCTCCAAATACGTTATCGAACTTTTCGATCTTAATACGGTAGTTTGGAAAATACCCTGGCATGCAAATGTCGGAATGAGGGTTCATGCCTGATAAGAGGGCGCTTCTTGCCTCCTCCATGGAAGCGCCGTTTTTGATGTGCTCTTGAACGACGCTGTCCAGGTACTCGAAGTAGTTTCTGCAGTAAATCACAACGGTGACGTCGTCGCAGAATTCCAATAGGAAATCTCGCAGTCTCTCCAGCGCGGCCTCGCTCAGGTCACTTATGCTCTCGCCAGATATTATCTTGGTGTTCGTCGAGCCGTTTGCGAGAAATCGCCGCAGAGATTGTTCGACCAGATCTTGAACCAGATTCAGGTGATCCTTCGATCCAAGCTTGTGCCGGAGGCTAAGATGGTGCCCCAAGGGGTGATCGGCGAAACGTAGATAGATTGGCCAACTATGGCTGGTCATGAAGGGGAAATAATCAATACCGCGTTCTTGAAGAACGCCTCGATCGGCGAACAGAGTCGATTGGAGGAAAGTAGTGCCACTTTTATGAAAGCCAGCGTGGATAATGACTCGACGACCCCCCCAGCATAGACCAAACCCTTTTTTCGTTTTGCGCGACGAACGCCAATCTTGCCAAGGTGACAGGCCCTTGTCACGGCGATGTCTTGAGTTCAGAAGTCAGTACCCATTTCGGTAGGGAAGTGGATGACGAGATCTTTTCGCAGGAGATTTTTGAGGCCACTGAGCGTAAAGTCGGCCCTGCCTCCGGGTTGATTTTTCGACTGAGACCATCCTTGCGATTTCACTTTGCATACAAAACGCTGCCGCGGAATTCCCATGACCTCTTGCACAGCAACAATTACCAAAGATAAATCAAAGCGTTAGGGATGCGCTGTCAATGGCATTCCCGGGAATTGTCATTTTGCATACAAAATGGTATCAGCGTGATCTGATTAACGGGAGTTCACTGCCCATGACCATTAGGTCCACTGCCGGAAGGTCTGACACCGAAGGTGCCGCCGGAAAATCAGCGCGCCAAGCAGGGGCCAAGGGCGATCCGCGAATAGCAGCCCGGATTGGCCGCGCCATCGAGGGCGAGGTCCATTTCGATGCCTTCAGTCGGGGCCGTTATTCGACCGACGCCTCGGTCTATCAGATTGAGCCTGTGGGAGTCGTCGTTCCGAAGACGATCGCTGACGTTGCTGCGGTAATCGAAATTGCCCGTGAAGAAGGGCTGCCACTGCTGCCGCGGGGCGGCGGCTCCTCGCAGTGTGGTCAGACGGTCGGCGAAGCCTTGGTTCTGGATGTCTCCAAATACCTGAACAACGTCATCGACTTCGACCCCGGTTCCGCAACGGCGCGTGTTCAGCCCGGAATTGTGCTGGATAGTCTGAACGCCTTCTTGAAGCCCGAAGGGTTGTTCTTTCCCGTCGACGTTTCCACAAGCAGCCGGGCCACTATCGGCGGCATGTCCGGGAACAATTCCTGTGGGTCGAGATCGCTGCGTTACGGAACAATGCGCGACAACGTGGCGGCTATCGACGCCATCCTGGCGGACGGAACGCCGGCGCGCTTCGAGGAGGTGGGGCGCGACCAGATTAAATATGGCCGGAATGAACCATCGCAAGTCCGCGAGCTGATCATCCGTTTGCTGTCTCTGGGCGATCGAGAAGCCGCGGAGATCGACGCGCGGTTTCCAAAGCTCATGCGCCGGGTCGGAGGATACAATATCGATGCCCTCACGCCGGAACACGCGCGGCCCAATCTCGCACACTTGCTCGTCGGGTCGGAGGGCACGCTGGCCTTTTCCAGCGCCATTGATGTGAAACTGGCGAGGTTACCGACCAAGAAAGTTCTGGGAGTTTGCCATTTCCCCTCGTTCTACCAGGCCATGAGCGCACCGCAGCACATCGTCAAACTGGGGCCGAGCGCGGTGGAGCTGGTTGATCGCACCATGATCGAACTGGGTCGTGAGATTCCTTTGTTCAGGCCGGTGGTGGACCGTTTCGTGCGAGGGCGGCCCGAGGCAATTCTGCTGGTCGAGTTTGCCGGAGACGATCACGAGGAAAATCTGCGCCGGCTGGCCGCCTTGGGTGAGTTGATGGGAGACCTTGGCTTCCGAGGCGGTGTCGTAGAGGCGCTGGAGCCCGAGTTCCAGCAATCGATCTGGGAGGTCCGCAAACAAGGCCTCAACATCATGATGTCGATGAAAGGCGACGGCAAACCAGTGTCCTTCATCGAAGATTGCGCAGTGGCGCTGGAAGACTTGGCCGACTACACGGCCCGTCTGGACGAGGTTTTTGCGCAGCATGGCACCAAGGGAACCTGGTACGCCCATGCCTCCGTCGGATGCCTTCATGTTCGGCCGGTCTTGAACATGAAAAGCGAAATCGAGGTCGGTAAGATGCGTGCCATCGCGGAGGAGGCCTTCGCGTTGGTTCGAGAGTACAAAGGCTCGCACTCGGGCGAGCACGGCGATGGCCTTGTACGCTCCGAGTTTCACCAGCCGATGTTCGGCGCGCGCATGGTGGAGTCCTTCAAGGAGGTCAAAAATCTGTTCGACCCGGACGGTCGGATGAATCCCGGCAAGATTGTCGATCCGCCGAAGATGGATGACCGAAGCCTCTTTCGGTATAAGCCGGGCTACAAGACCGAGCCCTTGGAAACCGCTTTGGATTGGTCGGGTTGGGGCGGTTTCGCCGGCGCTGTGGAGATGTGCAACAACAACGGCGCCTGCCGCAAGCTGGATGCAGGCGTTATGTGTCCTTCCTATCGTGTCACGAGAGACGAACAGCATTTGACCAGGGGCAGGGCAAACAGCTTGCGCCTTGCGATCTCGGGCCAGTTGGGCACCGGCGCGTTGACAAGCGACGCCATGAGGGAAGCACTCGATCTTTGCGTCTCCTGCAAGGGCTGTAAGCGCGAATGTCCCACCGGCGTCGATATGGCCCGCATGAAGATTGAAGTGCAATATCAACGCAGCAAGACTCATCGCTTGAGCCTGCGCGACAGGCTCGTTGCCTATCTGCCGCGATACGCCCCTTGGGCCCGGCATTTCGGACCATTTCTCAACTTACGCGACCGCCTGCCGGGCTTGGCTGCGTTGAGCGAGCGGTTGCTGGGCTTGTCGGCGCATCGACGTTTACCGAAGTGGCGCCGGGACTCCTTCAATCAGGATGGGGAAACCTTTGGTCCAGACGGGGGACGTGAAGTCGTTCTTTTCGCGGATACCTTCAACCGTGCCTTCGAGCCTGAGAACCTGAAAGCTGCTTTGCGAGTGCTCACCGCAGGTGGATACCGGGTGCATCTTCTGCGCCCCGCCGATGCCGTCGAGGGCGGTAAACGCCCTTTGTGCTGCGGACGAACATTTCTGGCAGCAGGTCTCGTTGATGAGGCGCGTACCGAGGCACGCCGACTGGTGGCGACCTTTAAGCCTTATGTCGATCGCGACGTTCCCATCATTGGGCTGGAGCCTTCCTGCTTGTTCACGCTGCGCGATGAACTGCAGGCCATGCTGCCCGGCGATGACAGCCGCAAGCTCGGAGAGCAGGCGTTGCTGTTCGAGGAGTTTCTGGATCGGGAAATGGATGCAGGCCATCTCAAGCTACCTCTCCATGCGCTGCCCGCGCAACGCCTGTGGCTGCATGGGCACTGCCACCAGAAGGCCTTCAATGTCATGGGGCCGGTCCAGCGCGTTCTTGGGCGGATTCCGGGTTCAGACGTGCGTTTGATTCCCTCGTCTTGTTGCGGCATGGCCGGGGCATTCGGGTATCAAGCCGAAACCTATGCTATATCCATGGCGATGGCTGAGTCGGCGCTGCTTCCTAAAGTGCGGCAAGCGGGTGATGACGAGTGGATTGTGGCGGACGGCACCTCCTGTCGCCATCAGATTGCGGACGGTGCGGGGCGGGCGGCACTCCATGTCGCCAGGGTCCTTGCTGCGGCCCTCGACAAAGATCAACCAGGGGGAGCCTGATCTGTGAACGACAATGCTTCTGAAACAGTTGAGACCGATCGTTCGGCGCCGATAAGCCGTCAGTCGCTGCATGACGAACTTGTCCAACGCTTACGGTCGATGGTGATCGAAGGTGATCTAACGCCGGGAAGCCGTGTTCCCGAGCGCGTTCTTTGCGAGCGCTTTGCGGTTTCCCGAACACCTTTGCGCGAGGCGATGAAGGTCCTGGCGTCTGAAGGCTTGCTGGAACTGACACCTCATCGTGGTGCGGTCGTGCCCTGTCTGACACTCGAGGATCTGGAAGAGGTGTTTCCGGTTTTGGGCGCATTGGAAGGTTTGGCAGGCGAACTGGCTTGCAAACACGTCACCGAAGAAGACCTCGCCGAGGTCAGGGCGCTGCACTATCAAATGGTGTTGCACTATCAGCGCAGCGAGCTGCCCGAGTATTTCCGACTCAATCAAGCCATACACGAGAAAATCATGGCGGTTGCCGGGAATGCGACGCTTCTGGATCAGCACCGCAGCCTGGCGGGTCGCGTCAGACGGGCGCGCTACCAGGCAAACATGTCTGCGGGTCGCTGGAAACACGCGGTCGAAGAGCACGAAGAGATTCTCAAAGCCCTGACCGCACGCGACGCGGAACGCTTAGGTCGCATCTTAAAGCAGCACCTGCAAAACAAATGCGAAACGGTCAAGGAGGCTCTTCTCGCTGAATCCGGGCAAGGTGGCCCAACGGGTGCGAGCGGGCGATAGATGGATCAAGCGCAATAACACCGTCATGTGTTTTGCGCTTCGCCATTACTCCATTTGTGGTACATTATTGAAATGTAACCCACCATATATTGTGGAACGCTCGCTCAATGGATGACGTTGCCATCAATTTTATGATCGCGTTGATAACGATGGTGTTGTCCGGCGCCTTTATCCTTACCTGGTTTGTCGAGAAAGCGTCTCTTTCCTTGGCATTGTGGTCCGCGGCCATGCTGTCGATGGCGATTATCGCCATGGCTAATTCTTTCCTGCCAAAACTGATTGGTCAGGAGCAGATGAATCTCCTTAAGAGCGGTCTGACGATCCACCTTTTGCTGGTGTTTCTTGGGGTGCATCAAGGTTTCTCGGGGCGTCAGGACAAGCGCTCCAAGAACTTCCTGCTTTACACGTTCGGGGGATTGGTCGGCGTGAGCGCCTTGGCGTTCATGCATCAGGCGAGCGCGGTCTTTATCGGCTTGATCGCCGCCATGATCTCGGTGCTGGTCGCGCATCAGATCTACAAGTCCGACGGACGTTTTTCGATCCTACGGGCTGCGGCGTTGGTCTTGTTCGCCATCAACGCCTGTTTCTTCATGGTGCTGGAATCGCTTCTCGGTGGGGTCTTGTCCGAGATGCGCGGCGCCGCCACGCTGGCGGTCAAGTACTGGTTGCTTATCTTCCTGATTACCGAAGCCTTCTTGTTGATGATGTTGACCGTTGAGCGGCTTTTTGCCGATTTGCACTATCAGGCGATGTTCGATGAGCTGACCAAACTTCCAAATCGCCGGTACTTGGAAGACCACGCCAGGCGGCTTTTTGCCCGAGCGCTGCGTAGCGACTCACCCTTTGCGGTACTTTTGTTGGACATTGATCATTTCAAATCGATCAATGACCGTTACGGCCATGAACAAGGCGACAGCATTTTGCGAGAGTTTTCAGCAGTTTGTCAGCGCATGGTTCGTTCAGCCGACTTTGTGGCTCGCTATGGCGGCGAGGAATTCGTGATCCTGCTGCCCGATACGGATCGCACCGATGCGCTTCTTGTCAGCGAGCGATTGCGGCAGGAGGTCGCAAATCACCGCTTCGTCCTGGAAGACGGAAAACCGCAAAAAATCACCATCAGTGTCGGTCTATCCTTCGTACAGCCGCCTTTGGCGGACAGCGAGGAAACTGAAGAGACCCTCCTCGCCTCTATTTTGCGGCAGGCGGATGCCTCTTTGTATCGGGCCAAGGAAGGCGGCCGTGATCGTATCGAGGCGGCGTGACTTTCTTCGGTACTCTCAGGCTAGCCCCTAGGTCGGTTGGCGATATCCCTCTTCGGCCAGCAATGCATCCAAACAGTCATCGGAAAGCGGTATAATCGGGTCGAAATCCCGGTGTGCGATCCATTCTTCCCGTTTGAATTGGCGGATGTGGTTCGAGACGGCACAAAGGCTAAGATAAACGATGGTTCGGTTGTAAGGGCTGATGTTCGGCGGACTGGCGTGGACCAGGTTGCCATGGAACAATAAGACCGAACCGGCCGGCCCCAGCGGCGCCACGACGCCGCCTTCATCAGCCAGGCGCGAAACGGTTTCGCGATCCAGGGTCCAAAGGGGGTAGGAGGTCGTTTCCAGATCGTGCCCGGCTTGCAGGACACCGCTCTTGTGGCTCCGAGGAATGAACATCAAGGGTCCATTTACGGCAGTTACATCCTCCAGAAACACAGCAATGTTCATGGCGCGAGGTTCAGGCATCGCATCATCACGTTGCCAAGTGCCATAGTCCTGGTGCCACTGCCAGACGGCGCCGTCGAACGCTGCCTTTGCGTTGACCTTGTATTGATGCATGTACACTTGCTCGCCGAGGATTTGCTCGATTGGTCCGATCAATCGCGGATGGGCGCCCAAGCGCCGAAACCCCTCGTTGTATCGATGCGCCGCAAAGGCGGTGCGGGCGACGCCGTTGCTCTCGCGCCAGACCTCCTTGCGGTCCAGGCCGTAGATTTTCTGTGCCTGTTCCAGGAGATAGGCCGCCGCCGTCCGGGAGAAACACTCCGGCAGGAAAAGATAACCCTCCTCCTCGAACGTTCTCAGTTGTTCGCCTGTCAGCTTCATGACCATTTTCTCCCGATAGCACGCCCTCTCATAGGTAAAGAATAGTTCAGCATCAAGATCGATGACAGGCAAGGATCGCGACGGCTGAAGGGCTCTTTCCATGACATCGGGTTTTCGTGATAGGTTTGCCCTTGCCGGGGGCATTACGAAGACGCTGAATTCCTATATCGGGATAGAAAATCAACAAGAGACGCAGTGAACATCCACAATGGCAGAAGATCAAAGAAGCTATGACATCGCCATCGTCGGCGGGGGCATCAACGGTTGCGGCATAGCGCGCGATGCGGCTGGTCGGGGACTGGCTGTCTTTCTTTGCGAACAGAATGATCTTGCAAGCGCTACCTCTTCGGCTTCTACGAAGCTGATTCACGGCGGCTTGCGATACTTGGAGTATTATGAGTTTCGTCTGGTACGCGAAGCGTTGCAGGAGCGAGAGGTGCTGTTGCGCATGGCGCCACACATAATCTGGCCGCTGCGATTCGTCCTGCCCCACCACAGGGGCTTGCGTCCAGCTTGGCTAATCCGTCTCGGTTTGTTCCTTTACGATCATCTCGGTGGGCGCAAGTTGCTTCCGGCGACCCGGAGCCTCAATCTGCGTCAGGATATCGCTGGCACGGCACTCAAAGACGCCTACACGCGGGCTTTCGAATATTCGGATTGCTGGGTTCAGGATTCCAGGCTGGTAGTCTTGAATGCCCTGGACGCGCGCGAGAAGGGCGCCGATCTGCGCACAAGAACACGTTGCACGAAGGCCCGCCGCGAAGACGGGTTGTGGGTCCTGTCAATTGAAGACGAGAATGGAAACTGTGAAACGATCAGGGCGCGTGCGCTGGTGAATGCGGCAGGCCCATGGGTCACGGAGTTCCTAACGAAGGGCCTGGGGCTCAATGCCGCCGCGAAAGTCCGAATGGTCAAGGGCAGCCACATTATTCTGCCCCGGCTTTTTGAGCATGATCGCGCTTACATCTTTCAGAATTCCGACAACCGGATTGTTTTCGCGATACCCTACGAGCAGGATTTCACCCTGATAGGCACGACCGACGAGGATTTCGAAGGCGATCCGGCGACGGCGGAAATCTCCAGGAAGGAGATCGGATACCTGATCGATGCGGTCAATGGATACTTCAAGACTGAGATAAGCGCGGAGGATGTGGTGACGACCTATGCCGGGGTGCGTCCGCTTTACGACGACGGGGCCAGCGCCGCCCAGTCCGCCACACGGGATTACGTGCTGAAACTGCAGGGTACGGGGAACGAGGCGCCGCTCCTCAATATTTTCGGCGGCAAGATTACGACCTATCGTCGTTTGGCCGAGGCGGCCTTGGAGAAGCTGGAAGCGAGTTTAGGGACGCTTGGCCAGCCCTGGACCAAGGAGTCGCATCTTCCTGGGGGAGATTTCTCGTGGGATGGCGCGGAGCAGCTCGCTTCGGACTTGTGCCGGGACTTCCCGTTTCTTGAGCGCAAACTCGCGCAGCGTCTGGTGCGAGCCTATGGAACCAGGGCGCGTGACTTGCTGGGGAAGGCGAGGTCGCTGCAAGACCTCGGCCAACATTTCGGCGCCGACCTTTACGAGGCCGAGGTCGTCTACCTGATGGATCGCGAATGGGCTTGCAGCGCCCGCGACGTCGTATGGCGCCGTAGCAAGTTGGTGTTGCGAATGACGCGAGAAGAGCAAGCTGCGCTAGACGACTGGATGAGTCGCCGTAGAGCAACCTCAAGAGGAGACGCAGCAGAATGACGTCCTATATCCTCGCCATCGATCAGGGCACAACGTCATCGCGGGCGATCGTTTTCGACGCGGCGTGCGGCGTGGTTGCAACCGCACAGCAGGAGTTTGCCCAGCACTTTCCGGATTCCGGTTGGGTTGAACATGATCCGGAGGATCTCTGGCGCACGACCGTCGAAACCTGTCGCCAAGCCATGGAGAAAGCGGGGGCAACGGCGTCGGAAATTGCCGGGATAGGTATTACCAATCAGCGGGAAACGACTGTTGTTTGGGATCGGAAGTCCGGCAAGCCCCTGCACAACGCGATCGTTTGGCAGGACCGCAGAACCGCGCCGATTTGTCAGGCCCTCAAGGCAAAAGGGCTCGAAACACAGGTCACGGCGAGAACGGGCCTGTTGCTGGACCCCTATTTTTCAGGCACCAAAGTGGCCTGGATTCTTGATAACGTCGAAGGCGCGCGCGCACGCGCCGAGGCGGGTGATCTGGCCTTTGGGACCGTGGATTGCTTTTTGCTCTGGCGGTTGACCGGCGGCGCTGTTCACGCCACCGATGCGACCAACGCGTCGCGAACTCTGCTGTTCAACATTCACGAGGGAGATTGGGACGAGGAACTGCTGGAGATTTTCCGCGTCCCGCGTTCCGTGCTGCCGGATGTACGCGATTGCGCGGCAGATTTCGGTGAGTCATTGCCTGATTTGTTTGGCGGCGCTATTCGCATTGCCGGGATTGCGGGCGACCAACAAGCCGCCACTGTCGGACAGGCCTGCTTTTCTCCCGGCATGATGAAATCTACCTACGGCACCGGCTGTTTTGCTTTGCTCAATACGGGACCGCAAAGCGTCATCTCCCGCAATCGCATGCTGACCACGATTGCTTACCAGCTTGATGGCAAGCGCAGCTATGCGCTTGAGGGGTCGATTTTCATCGCCGGAGCCGCTGTTCAATGGTTGCGCGATGGTCTGGGCGTTATCGATTCCGCCGAGCAAACCGCGGAGATGGCGGACCTCGCCGATCCTGCGCAGCAGATTTATCTGGTGCCAGCCTTTACGGGCTTGGGCGCGCCCCACTGGGATGCCGATGCGCGCGGTGCGCTCTTCGGGCTGACCCGGAAAACCGGGCCGAATGAGTTGGCGCGCGCAGCGCTGGAGGCGGTCTGCTATCAAACCCGCGACCTTCTGGAAGCAATGCAGGGTGACTGGACGGATGCCAGCGGCGCCAAGACTGTGTTGCGCGTTGACGGCGGCATGGTGGCGAGTGATTGGACGCTGCAGTTCCTGGCCGACATCCTTCATTCACCCGTGGATCGCCCGACGATTCTCGAGACCACCGCGTTGGGCGCTGCCTACCTGGCCGGCCGCCAGGTGGAGCTATATGGAGATCTGGATGACTTCGCCAAGCTTTGGCATTTGGATCGGCGTTTCATGCCGCATATGAACGAAAACCAACGGGCGGCGAAATATGCCGGTTGGAAAGATGCGGTGGGACGTGTGCGCAGCGGCCGTTAGGCTCTAGCGACGCAACAACTGACAGACATACTCTCCAATCGCCAGTGACGATGTCAGGCCGGGACTTTCCATGCCAAAGAGATTGACCAACCCGGATATGCCATGGTGCGCCGGGCCATCGATGCGGAAATCCGGTACGGCTTCGCCAGGCGCATGAATCTTAGGGCGGATACCGCTGTAACCTGGCTCCAGCGCGCCATCCGGCAATGCGGGCCAGTACTTGCGGACGGACTCATAGAACTTCGTCGCGCGTGACGGGTCCAACCGGTAATCGTCAGGTTCGTCAATCCATTCGATATCGGGGCCAAAACGGGGGCGCCCGGCAAGGTCCAATGTCAGATGGATGCCAAGCACGCCGGCTTCAGGCATTGGGTACACCAGCCTGGAGAAGGGCGAACGACCTTGCAGCGTGAAGTAACATCCCCGCGCAAACCGTTGATGGGCGACGTGCCGTGGATCCAGGCCAGCCATTTTGCGGGCGATCTGCTCTGCGTAAAGCCCCGCGGCGTTCACCAGGATGCTGGTTTTCAAGGTCATGGGCTCCGCGCCGCCCGTTCTGACGGTATGGCCATCTTCGCTCAATGCGATATCCATGACCGGGGTGTTGAAGGCCAGGAATCCGCCGGAATCCTCTAGGCCACCTTGCAACGAGAGCATGAGATCATGGGAATTAATGATGCCCGTGGAGGGCGATAGCAGAGCGCCAACCGTTTCCAACTCGGGCTCCAGGCTTTTGGCTTCGTCCGCCGTCAGGCGCTGGGTCTCGACACCATTTTCCGTTGCGCGCCTTGCAATCGCATCCAGTGCGGGGAGTTGGTCATCGGCGGAAGCGACGACTAGCTTTTCGCAGCGACGGTAGCCGACGCCATGGCGTTCGCAGTAGGTGTAAAGCATCTTTTTGCCAGCGACGCAAAGCCGTGCCTTCAAGCTTCCGGGAGGGTAGTAAAGGCCCGCATGGATAACCTCGGAATTGCGTGATGATGTCTCGGAGCCAATGCAGTTCGCGCGCTCCACAACAACGACCTCACGCCCGGTCGCGGCGAGGGCTTCGGCAATCGCCAGTCCGATAACGCCGGCGCCAATGACAACGACCTCTACTTTCTCCACCTTGATGAACCTCTACTGGAATCGAACTCGCTGCGACGTGGCGCGTCGGTACTGTCTAGCGGTTGTCGCTGGGGAATGCCACGACTTAGCTGGTCTCAATGGTCGTCAGGCGCAGGGGTGTCAGGTTGCGGCAAGCGCCTGGCGGATGGCGACCAGGGAGCGCAATGTCTCGCGCGTGAAGGTCGGGATCAGATAATCGGGCCAAGTTGACAGCTTGACGGCCATGAAGTCCGCTTCCGGATCGATGTAGATCATCTGGCCGAAGACACCGCGCGCCATGAAGTCCCCGCGCGCTATGTCGTTGACCCACCACTTGTTGCGGTATGCTCCGTTTGGGCTGGTCTGCCTATAGATATCACCGAACTTGCTATGATCTCCGCTTCGGCAATCCTCGACCCAGGCAGCCGGTACGATGCGCCGCTGGTTCAGTTCGCCGCCGTTGAGCATCATCAGACCAAAGCGTGCGTAATCGCGCAGGCAGGCATTGAAGCCGCCGTCGGCAAGGGCGGTGCCAGCGGAGTCCACGGTAAAATAGGCGTCTCTCTCCGCGCCCAATGGCCCCCAAATGTACTGTGAAAGCAAATCAACGAGTAGTTGGCCGGTGGCGCGCTCAAGCGTCCAGGCAAGAACGTCGGTTTCGATAGAGCGATAGTCGAACCGCTGTCCGTGCTCGCGTACCTTGGGGAGGGTGATAATCACGTCCCGGATGGTTTCCGGTGTTCGTCCGCGATGCGGCGGCCGCCACCCGGAAGCGACATCGATGCGTGTCATATCGGAATCGGGATGGCCGTAATCTTCGATGAAGCGGACACCGCTGGTCATATCGAGAAGATGGCGAGCGGTTGCGTCGGCAAAGCCGCTGGGCGCAAGTTCAGGGACGATGTCGGCCAGGGGGCGTTGGGGGTCTAAAAACCCCTCATGAATCAGAATTCCGGCCAAGGTGCCAACCAGTGACTTAGATACCGATTGCGCCAAATGCGGGCGCGTCGCCGTCATGTCGTTGAAATAAAGCTCCGTGACCACCTTGCCGCGATGCATGACCAGGAAGCCGTCGGTGTAGGTATCCTGAAGGCTGGCTTCGATGGTTTTGCTGTTGCCGTCCTCGGTTTCGAATTCAATGGCGCCGAGATCGGCCTTCTGTTCCGGCAGAATGCTCGCCGGCCCTTCGCTTCGATGTACTTCGGCGGTGGGGATCAAGCTGCGCACATTCTGGAAACTCCAACGGTTGAACGGAGGCAGATCCCAGTTTTCCAGCGTCGGGCGCTTTTCAGGCGGTGGCGGGAACCCCTGCATGATGCCAAGCTCGCGCGCCGTTTTGGGGCGTGAGAATGCGCTTCTAGGCAGGGATTTACTCATCAAGTTTTCCAGTTCGACTCATCAGGCGGCCTCCAGGGGGAGAGCTTGGCTCTTCCCCCGGAGTATGCCTGTCGGTTACTTCTTCAGAGCGGTCCAGATCTTGTTGTAGAGATCCGCAACCTCCTGATCGCAAGGCGTCACGAAGTCAGGTGCCGGTACGCCTTCGGGTGGCACGATTTCCGGAGCACTCAGCATCTCTGGGTCCATGTACTGTTCACTGCCTTTGATGCCGTTGGCATAGCGCGCGAAGTTGGAAATCAACGCGGCGTTTTCCGGCGCCATGATGAAGTTGACGAAGAGCTTGGCGTTCTCCAGGTTCGGAGCGCCCTTCAACACGGCCACATTGTCCATCCAGCCGGTGTAGCCTTCCTTCGGGTAGGCATACTGCAGCGTCGGTCGCTGGGCACGGGCGCGCATCGCTGCGCCGTTCCAGTTCTGCGATAGATCGACGTCACCGGAAGTCAGTTTTTCGATGGTGCTGTAATCCATCGTACGCCAGTGCTCTTTGGCTTTGAGCAACATCGCCGTCAACTCTTTGAGTTGCTCTTTGTTCTTGTTGCAGCGTGGATAGCCGAGATAGCGCAGACCGGCATTGATCACGTCGTTGGTGTCGTTGAGCATGTTGATCCGACCCTGCAGTTCGGCTGGGGGATCGAACAGAAGCGCCAGGGTGTTGACGTCACCTTTGTAGACGGCGGTATCAACCGTGAAGGACGTCGTGCCCCACTGCCAAGGAACCGAATATTCACGACCTGGGTCCCAATACACATCGACCCAATTGGGGTCCATGTGCTTGAAGTTCGACATCTTATTGGGTTCGATCTTCTCGAGCAGACCTTCCTTGATCATGATGGCGATCATGTAGTCGCCGGGGACCACGATGTCGTAGCCCGTGCTGCCCTGTTTGACCTTGGCGAGCATGGTCTCGTTGGAATCGTACCCGTCGAGCGTGACCTTGACGTCGTGCTCTTTCTCGAACTTCTCAATCAACTCGGGGCTGGTGTAGTTACCCCAGTTGTAGATGTTGAGTTCACCAGCTGCGCTGGCCGGGTTGCTGCTGATGCCGACGGCAATCGCCGCGGCGGCAACCATTGATAACAATCGGGTCTTCATAGTTCAGCCTCCTCTGCTGAAAGGGTGCTTTCCCGCGCCCTATTTGCGCTTTCCTTCGATGATGAAGAACAGCGTCACGAAAAGGACCGAGATCAGCAGGAACACGCTGGAGATAGCGTTGATCTCCGGTGTGATTCCGCGCCGTATCTGGCCCAGAATGTAAATCGGTAGGGTTGTCTCGCCTGGCCCAGCGACCAGCAAGCTGATGATCACGTCGTCGAGCGAAACCACAAAAGCCAACATCGCCCCTGCGACAATGCCGGGCATAAGAAGTGGAAGCGTGACCCGGCGAAAAACCTGAAAAGGTTTTGCATAGAGATCCGCCGCCACGCGTTCGAGCGTTAGATCCATGTCCTCCAGCCGCGCCCGGATTGGCATATACGCAAAGGGGATGCAGAAGACCGTATGGGCCACCATCAGATAGCCGATGCCCGAAACACCGGTCAGCTGCTTGATCAAGGCAAAGAACGACAGGGTGGCGATCGCGGTGACGATCTCAGGCACCATCAGCGGCTGGTTGACGATGGTGTAGGCCGCGGCCTGTCCCTTGAAAGGCGCCGTTCGCGTCGTCGCCAAGGCTGCCATCGTTGCAAAGATGGTCGAAAAGACCGTAGCCACCAGGGCGACCTCGACGGAGATCAGAGCGGCGCGCTGGATGCCCGCGTTCTCGTAGGCGGCCATGTACCAACGCAGACTGAACTCCGTCCAGAGCGTGACCGAGCGGTTGTCGTTGAAGGAATAGAGTACCAGCATGAAAATGGGCGCATAGAGCACGAAGATGCACAGCCAGGCCATCTGGGTGAAACCCGGCTGATACCGAAGGTCTTTCCGGCGCCCTCCGAACCTGAGTGCTTGCTTGAGGTCAGCCATGTCCGCCGGCCCCCTGCCCCTGCTTCGCGTTCTTCAAGTAGATCAACAAGGCCACCATGACGATGGTCATGAGGATCAGAGCCGCCGCGGAACCGAAGGGCCAGTTGCGCGAAGAGCCGAACTGAATGGCGATCAAGTTGCCAATCATCAGCTTCTTGCCGCCGCCCAGCAGCTCGGGCGTGATGTAGGCACCCAAGCCGGGTATGAACACCAGGATGCATCCGGCGATGATACCGGGTTTGGCCATCGGAATGATGATCCGGCGCAGCACCATGAAGCGATTGGCATAAAGATCGTAAGCTGCTTCGACCAAACGAAAATCCAATTTCTCCAGGCTGGCGTAGAGCGGTAGGACCATGAAGGGCAGGTAGCTGTAGATCAGCCCCATGCAGACCGCGAAATCGGTGTAGAGGATGTTGATCGGCTGCTCGATCAAGCCGACGCCTTGCAGCCCATGATTGATGACCCCTTCGTCGCGAATGATCAGCAGCATCGCATAGGTGCGAATCAGCAGATTGGTCCAGAAGGGCAGCGTCACCAGGAAAAGCCAGAAATTGCGCTGTTCGCGAGGCTTCGTCGCAATAAAGTAAGCGGTGGGAAACCCGATCACCAGAGTGCCCAGCGTGGCAATCAGCGCCAGGCCTACAGAACGACCGTAGATTTGCAGGTATGAGGTGTGAAAGACCAGGGTGTCGTCGAAAATATCCCGCTCAAATAGAAACTGGATGTAGGCCTCAAGCGAGAAATTCCAGGTGACACCTCCATAGGACCCCGGCTCCAGGAACGAATAGACGAGGATGATGAACAAGGGGGTGATGCCGAACAACAGGATTGTAGCAATCGCAGGAGTCAGGAGCATAAGCCGGGTGTTGCGGCTGCGCCGCAGCAGATCGGCGGTCGTTTTCTCCAGCCGTTGCCGTGCCGCCGCGCTTTGCGGCGATCTGGCCGCACGGCTTTCGGTGGTGTCGACGGGCTTGGCCATCAGTCCACCAGAACCTGTAAGGTGCCGTCGGGAATCGCGACACCAAGCCGCTGACCAACTTCATAGTCCGACTGTGCACCGTGGCGATTCTGCACTTCAACGACCAGTGCATCGCCTTCGGCGCTTTCCAGGTGATAGTGCGTTCCCGTGCCGAAGTAGACGACGTTACGCACGGTGGCGTTCAGCGCGGCATCCTGCTCATTGTCGGTGATGGTGACGTGCTCGGGTCGGACGGCAACGTTCACCTGGCCGGGTTTCATCTGGGCGTCGGGTAAACTGGCGTTGCGTTCCTTGCCGGAGGGCAAGCGAACCCGCGCCACACCCGAATCACTGGAAAGCAGTTCGGCGCTTAGAATGTTGATCTCACCGATAAAGTCGGCGACGAAACGGCGCGCCGGGTGATCGTAGATATCCTGGGGTGCGCCAACCTGCAGGATGCGACCTTCGCTCATGACGGCGATGCGGTCCGACATGGTGAGCGCTTCTTCCTGATCGTGAGTGACGAAAATGAAGGTAATGCCGGTCTCGCTCTGCAACCGCTTGAGTTCGATCTGCATTTCCTTTCGCAGCTTCAAATCCAGCGCCGACAGCGGTTCATCCAGAAGCAGGACTTTCGGATGCGGCGCTAAAGCGCGCGCCAGGGCTACGCGCTGTTGTTGTCCGCCGGAAAGTTGGTCGGTCCGCCGGTTGGCCAGCTCTTCCATGCGTACCAAGACCAACATGCGTGCGACGGTTGCGTCGATCTCGCTCCTGGGTTCGCCCAGCATCTCCAATCCGAAGCCGATATTCCCGGCCACGGTCATGTGGGGGAACAGCGCGTACTGCTGAAAAACGGTGTTGACCGGCCGCTGATAGGGCGGCAGGCCTTCAAGGTGTTCGCCAAACAGAAGAATCTCACCTTCGGTCGGTTGCTCGAAGCCGGCGATCAAGCGTAGAAGTGTCGTTTTCCCGCAGCCCGAAGGACCGAGAAGAGTAAAGAACTCGTTGTCGTTGATCGTCAGCGATACGTCATCCAGCGCTACCACAGCCCGCTCGCTGCCAGCACCGTAAATTTTTCGCACAGAGCGGGCTTCGATTGCCGCTTTATTTGCGTTTTTCTCCAAACTCGCCGTCTCCCTGTTCTAGTCCGGCGCCATCATGAGATGGATAGCAAAAGCCTACGGGACAGCTTCAAGCGTGTATATATCCCCCTGGGGATAGACGGTCGGAAGCAGGCAGTTTACCGCGGCCGGTTCAGCCCAGGGTTTGCAGAAAACTCGCAAAGAGCTCGCTTTGCGAGGTGATCCCGAGTTTCCTATAAATGCTTTTGCGGTGCAGCTTAACGGTCCCGGGGCTGATATCGGTCAGCCGTGCAATCGACTTACTGGAATGCCCTTTCAAGATGAGCCCGGCGATCTCCATCTCGCGGGCCGTCAGGTCTTCGCGTCCGAAAGCATCGATAGCCAGATCGACACCCAGAAGAGCTTCGGACTCCAGCTCGTTCGCTACGCCTGACTCTTCCGCGGGGTGGTAGGGGCGCCCAGCCAGGAAGTGCCTGCGCACCAATGCCGCAAAGATCGGAAAGCCGCCCCGAAAGGCGTCGAGTTGCCGACGCGTGAAGCGTGGCTCTTCGGCGCGCCGCCCGATAGACAGAAAAAAGGTGCGACGGTCCGGGAGGTCGATCAAGAAGCCTACTTCATCCTTCAACCCAATCGTCTTGTAATAGCGCCGATAGTAAGCGGTTTGCTGGAAACGATCGGGAGCGATCTCGTTGAGGTGGAGGACGGCGTCACTCATTCCAGAGCGATAGGCATCATAAAAGGGATCCAGAAGGTAGGCGCCTTCAAGGTATTGGTCGACGACTTCCACCCGGCGGTGGGCGCGAACGTTATCGTAAAGGTGCGCCGGTCGCCGTGATCCGTCGAGCGCCACAGCAAAGGCGCCTACGAAGGGCGCCAGTGCGCGCAGATAGTTGATACCGGTTTCCATGAAGGCCGCGGTGCCCAACGCATCGATTGCCTGCGCTGCCCACTCTTCCGGACTATCCTCGCTGCCCTTCAAGCTGGTCTCCCTTACGCCACGTCATCGCGACGATACCGCGAGATAATCCAATCATGCCAAGCAAATCAAATCCAGAGGGCAATGCGGCAATTTCCGGCCTGACGGCACGCTCGCGCAGCGGTTAGCGAAACGTACGAACCGCCGCCAAAATGCGTGAAACGGAGGTGATCCAGCAGGCTGCCCCGAAGATAAGTGCGACAGTGGCAAAACTGTCGGGAAACAGACAGAAGATCACGAACAGAAGGATTGTCTCGCTGCCCTCTGTCAGGCCGCCCAGGTAAAAGAGTGATTTAGAGCCTCCGATCTCCGTGGACATCCCCCGCTTGGCCGCAAAGACTGCATAGGCAAGAAAAGAACTGCCGGTTCCAACGAAAGACAAGATCAAGAAGGCGGCAGCCAGGGCGTCGTCGGGCCGCGCCAGTCCAAAGGCGAACACCACGGCGGCATAGAAGATGAAATCAAGGACGATATCCAGGAAACCACCCAGATCGCTTGGTCCGAGGATTCGCGCCACGGCACCATCCAGGCCGTCCAGGACCCGATTGGCAAGAATGAAGAACAGCCCAAGCAGATAAAGTTCGTTAGCGATCGTAGGGATAGCCAGTAGACCAACCAAGAAACCAAAGAGCGTCACAGCGTTCGCGGTTACTCCAAGTCGGGCGGTGACGCGCGCCATTCGCTGCAACGGTGGCTCGACCCAAGGTCGCAGAATTCTGTCCAGCATGCCTCTCATCCAAAAGGGTTGGCATATCAACAATGCCACAGCCGAAGCATTCGCAGCTAGTGGCGCAATAACTCTCCGCCGCTGCGTCCAATCAAGATTCCCTCTTAAGAGTAAAGGGCCTAGAAGATTTTCTTAAGAGACAAAAAAGCGAAAATAATATATATGTAATTTGAGATAAATGAGGGATTCCGTGAGCGATATTCCTGATCAGATACCCCGGTTTCTAGATATTCGGCCGTCTCCGGCGGAGAAAGAATGGATGCGCGGTGGGCTGAAGCAACCCGGCGGCAAGCTGCTTTTGTTCGACGAGGAAGATGAACCTATCGACCCGACCATCGTACGCCGTTGCCTTGATCAGCTGTGGGTTGAGCCCTGGCAGGTTGGCGATCAGAAGCCTCACAGCGTTTTCCTCGCCTGCCGATTGACGCCCTTGGGACGGCGTTTGATAACCGATGAGCGCGACCTGGCGCCCGGCGTGGTCGGATCGGTCAGCGGCGTTTCCGGGGAACCAAAGAGTGCTGCCGAGCGCGAAAAAAGCAGCAGAATGCTGCTTGAAGCTCTGGAGGTTATGTACCGGAGAGAGCGGAGCGGATGGCCGGAGCTTTCCAGAGTGCGCCGGCCGGTTATCCTTGGGTCGGTCCTCGTTTCCCTCCTTGCCCTGTTCATCGTGACTTGGCAAACCTCGAAATTATTCAGGTCACCCGAACCTTCGATATCAAGTCCCGCGGCTGATGGGACACCTCTGCTATCAGGAGCACAAGCCCCGCCGGCTGCTTCGCCGCCGCTATCCGACACGCTTGACCAGGAAACCCTATCATCCCCACCGGCCGAGGCCGCGTTGATTGAGCCGTCGGAAACCGACGTTGCATCGCCCCCCAAAGAGGGTGCCGCTGACACCGCTACAGAGGTTTCCCTGATCCCGCTGTCCGGAATTAAGGAGCTAGATAAAGCGCTCGATGCCCCTGACGTTGGCGGGAAATCGATGGCACCAATGGTGGAGCCATCTGTGCAAGCAGATTCATCCAACCCCATCAGGTTAGCGCCGAGCACGGTTGCAACCGAAGTGCCTGCAACACCTGAATCGACCCCAGAGGCCGTCACCCCAGAGGCCGTCACCCCAGAGGCCGTCACCCCAGAGGCCACACCTGAGGTCGCATCTCTTGATGCGGCGGCCCTTCAACAGGAAGAGGCTGAGCCACAGCCGCTTAATGTTGAGAAGCAAAATGGCGAAACTGCTTCAGTGGAAAGCGCCGGGGCGACAACCGCCGTGTCTGCACAGCCGACAACCACGGTCGCGGCCCCTGGAACCTTTTCGGTCGGCCAGTTGAAAGGGCCGTTGATTGGCGAGTCGATGTCGAAGCCGATCAGCGTGGAGGCGGTGGAAACGCCGAGGCCAAAAGTTATGGTGGAGGTTGCCGTTTTACCCGTCGAGAAACCCGTGTTGCCTGTGTCCATCGCCCAACCCCCCGCACCTGAAGCGCAAGCGATTAAACCTCTTACCGAAGCGCCGCCTTTGCAACCCAGCAAGCCAGCGGCGGGTGCCCAGGTGGCAAAGATCGAGAAGACGGAAGTTCCAGCCACAGCAAGCATGGTTCAATCGGGGGGATACAAGATCCAGTTCGGCGCTTTTCGGGTCAAAGAGGGCGCGATGAAGTTCCATGCGCAGATATCCGATAGCTACCGCGCTTACCTTGATGGCGCCGGTGTCGCTCTGGAGCCGATAACTGCGCCCGACGACAATGGGTTACATATGGTGCGTAGCGGTCTGATTGTTCGTCGTTCGGATGCAATTGCGTTGTGCCAGAAGATCAAGAACGGCGGTGACGACTGCTTTGTCTTCGCCTCCAAGCCCGCGCGCTAGCGCAGTTCGCTCAGGCGGTCATGGATTGCTTGCCGGCGTCTTCCGGTTTGCTTGAGCGCGCCCGTTCTATAAGCGACAGGCCAATGCGAAGCGCAGTGTAATCTTCATCCTGCGGCGTCACCCAGGAGCAGACTTCCCGTTTGGCCAATGCCACGTCGCAGCCTTGTGAATTGAGAATTCCCGCCAGATTCCGCCCATACTCGACAAGAAAGGCCTTTGCCGATTGCAGATTATCTTCCTGCATTCGTGCGTGAGCCTTCATAGCGAGATCGTAGGCCCGGGATTCGGCCTTGCTCAGGTGCTCCAAGAACGGCGAGATCGTCGCGGCAATTGCGTCCAGACCGGCTCTCTGGTCCGATTGGAGAAGACTGTAGGCCACCTCCAACCGATTACAGTTCTTGCACGTAGTAGGCATCGCTTTTCTCCAGGGCCATGAACATGCATGACAAATCGAATGCCTAGATTTTGAGGCGAATTACTTAATAAATAATTGCGTGGCGAGAATCAGAAGGGAAGCAGCGCTCAAGACGATGCGGGAGATTGAGGCGGTGTGAGTTGTTGGTTGATATACTGGTGGCAAATATCAATGGCCTGTTTTTGAGAAATCACCTTGTCGTGGATCGACAATCCCAGCCACAAACCGTCCATCAGCCCAATCAGTGCCAAGGCGGCGCGTCGATAATCAATTTGTACGTGGGCTTCCTGCGCAGCATCCTCGAACAGCGTTTCGACGCGGTCGATATAGTCGCGGTACAGTTGCCGGTTTGCTTTGCGCACGGATGTGTTGAAGCGCACTTCATGCCAGAAACTGAGGAAAGCATGCCGGTTCAACTCCGTGAAAACCGGTGGTGTGAGCAGCGCTGAAGGGACGGTTTTCAGACGCGCGACTGCCGAGGGACCGCTGCGTGAGACGGCTTCGTGTACCTGTTCGCTGATAGTGTTGAAAAGATGCTGGAAGGCGGCCGCGAGCAGATCCTCTTTGCTGTTGTAGTAGTGGCCGATCAGGCCGCGGGAGCTTCCCGCGGCCTCGCAGATCGTCCGAACGGTGGTGCCGCCGACGCCATGCTCCGCAAGTGAGCGAATGGTCCCTTCGATCAGGGCGCGACGACGGAACTCGTTTATTTCCGGGTGGGTGCGCGGTCGCAGTGTCGCGGTACGCGCTACGGGTTTTTTCACCTCTGTCCCGACCTCCAAGGTTATGACGCGGTTGTGGATCAGCTCTTGTTGAACCACCACCTCTCGAAGAACATCCGGCCGTCGACCTCTAGGTTGTTGGCAAGATCGCCGTGCCCGACCTTATCCGAAACGGCGAAGACGTCGTTGGCGAACAAAGGTATAACAACCCCGCCGTCGCTGTGAACAAGGAGTTGCATTTCTCGGTACATCTCCATGCGGCGGGCGTTGTCCAGTTCGGCCCGGGCAGCCACCAGTAATTCATTGAAGCGCGGGTTGTTCCAGTAGGAATCGTTCCAGGCCGTTCCCGCGGAGTAGGCTTGGGTGAAGATGCCGTCGGCGGTCGGCGTTCCATACCAGTAGCAGGCGGACCAGGGCTTTTGCATCCAGACGTTGGACCAGTAGCCGTCCGACGGCTCGCGGACCACCTCGATGTTGATGCCCGCCTTGGCGGCGTGCTCCTGGTACAAGACACAGGCGTCGACGGCACCGGCGAAGGCTGCGTCCGCGCCGCTGAGGTTGATTTCGAGTGACGATAGCCCGGCTTGCTTGAGGTAATGCTTCGCCTTGTCGGGGTCGTAGTCGGTTTGTGGGATATCGCTCGCATGGAAGCTATAGGCCGGGCTAATCGGGTGATCGTTGCCGATCGTGCCGTGTCCATAAAGGATGGTGTCCAGCAGTGCTTGTCGGTCCAATGCGTGTTTCAGGGCCATGCGGACGTTGATGTCATCGAAGGGTGCGGTATCGGTTCGCATAGGAAAGGTATAATGGGTCTTTCCCTCAACTTCGCGCACTTCCACATTGCTCAACGCGGCCAATCGGTCCGCCGTCTTCAGGTCGATGCGGTCAATCGCATCAACTTCGCCGCTGATCAAGGCATTCTGCCGGGCGGTTACATCTACGATGGCCAAGAGCTCGCAGCTATCGAAATGCGCGCGATCATCGGCTTGCCAATATGCGGGATTGCGCTCGAAATCCGCGCGAATGCCGGGCTCGAACTTTTTGAGCTTGTAGGGACCGCAGCCGTTTCCTGACAGCCAATCCAAGGTACCGTCTGCGTTGGCGGGATAGATCGGGAAGTTGAAGCTGCTGAGTTTGAAGGGGAAGTCCGCGTCTCCAGCGGCCAAGGTCACGACGACTTCCAGTGGACCCTCCGCCTTGACGCTGGTGATTGGCTCGACGATGGGCTTTGCGGTCGAGGTGGAATCAGGACCGCGATGATGGTTGATGGCGGCGACCACGTCTGCTGGCGTCACCGGTCGGCCGTCATGGAATGTAAGTCCATTGCGCAGCTTGAACCGCCATTGCGAGGCATCCGCCGAAGCTTCCCAACTTTCAGCGAGCTTCGGCAGCAGGCGTCCTGCCGCGTCCACCTCGGTAAGCGTGTTGGAGATTGTATAGTGCATGACGACGGTGAATCCGTTGTTGACGTGCGCCGGATCCAGCGAATCCGACGTATCGCCGTGCCCCATGCCGAAGCGCATATGGCCGCCTTTGCGGGGTGTCGCGGCGTGCGCGGGCAGGGCACCCGATGCTGTGACCAAGCCGGCCGTTAGAGCCGTTCCGAGGGCCGTCGTCACGCCGAGGGCGCTTGCTTGGCGCAGGAAATCACGCCGCGCGATCCTACCGCTACGCAGCAGGTCTTTGAGTCGGTTCAAGTCGTCCATCTTGGTTCTCTCCCTGTCAGAAGCCTTCCCAGTCGCTTGTTGGAAAGGTCGGTGGATGGCTGGTGGCTCAGGTTTCTTCGAGGTGGTTGCATGCATCTCGGTTTCATTCTTATCAAAAAGTTTGTTGAGCGTCCAACAAAAATATGAAACAGTTGTAGTCGATACACCGCGACCTATCCCGGATCAGGTCGCTTTTCAGCCTGTAAGGTCGGAAGGACGACGGAGTCCAGCCGTCGAGTGCGATGGAAAGGAATGGCTCAGAATGCGCGGCGATTTCACTCAACCCCAGAAGGTCATTAATCTTGACACCTATCCGCTGGACCAGCGGGACAGCCCGACAAGACGCGCAGTGATCGATCGATGCAGGCGCGAATTGGAGGCGCAGCAGTACTGTGTTCTGCCGAACTTCATTCTTTCGACAGCCCGCCAGCGAGCGGTCGAGGATGCCCTGGAGCGCCAGGAGCAGGCGCACCATATCAGTTCGCGCCGCAACTGCTATTTACAGCGCCAACCGGACCCTGCCCTGCCCGCGGACCATCCCCGCAACATTTTCATGGAGGCCAGTTCGCGAATGATCGCCTACGATCTTCTGCCGGACGATTCACCTCTGAAAACCTTGTATCATTGGGATGAAACCCGCGCTTTCATTGCGGAGATCGTTGGGGTCAAGGAGCTGTTCGATAACGAGGATCCCTACCAGCCGGTCAACACGCTTTGCTTCCATGACGGTGATCGCTCGTCCTGGCACTTCGATTCCTGCAATGCTTTTACAGTCACCTTGATGTTGCAGGCACCCGAGGGTGGTGGTGACTTCGAGATCGTCCCGAACGCGCGAAGCGATGATGACCAGAATCACGCCTATGTCGCCAGCTTCCTTCAGGGAAAGCGGTCGGGGGACGCCATCCGGGTTTCCCGTGAGCCGGGCGCTCTATGTATATTTCGGGGCTGCAATTCGTTGCACCGCGTATCGCCTGTATCTGGGAACACGCGCCGCTTGATGGGCGTTTTCGTTTACGAGAATGAACCAGGGGTCATTGGCGATCCAGAGGTCAACGAGACGGTCTATGGTGCGCGGGTTACCGCGGGCCCTGCGGCCTCATGACAGTTTCGGCCAGGTATCTGAAAGGCGGTAGCCTTGCGGCCAGGGATCGTCCGGGTCCAACATGACCTGATGGGTGCCCGTGATCCAGGCCCGCCCGCTGATGACGGGCACGATAGCGGGCCGGCCGGCAATCTCGGTCGTTCGTTCGATCCGGCAATGAAACTCCGAACCGATGATGGAGCGTGCCTGATAATGATCATCCAAGGTCATGTGCCCCTTGGCATGGAGGACCGCCATACGGGCCGAACAACCGGTGCCGGTCGGTGAGCGATCAATCTTGCCGGGGCGCACCGTCACCGCATTGGCGCCGCTGAGCCGCTTGCCCTTTCGATCCAAGGGGCCGGCGAATTGGCAAAAGGAGATGTGGTCCCACTCGTGGTTGACGGGATGCGTGAAGCCCAACTGTTGATTGGCGGCTTCGGTGATCTTGATTCCCGCCGCCGCCAGATCACGTGCTTCGTGAGGCGCAATCTCAAATCCCAAGGAAGCCGAATCGACGATGACAAAACTGTCCCCGCCATAAGCCGTGTCGACCTTCAGGGTTCCCAGCCCCTCGACCTCCAGTTTGGCGTCGATTTTGTCGGCGAAAGAAGCAACGTTGGTGACCGTAATGCGCTGCGCTTTGCCGTCGCGACATTCCGCCAAAACCTCAACGAGGCCGCCGGGTGCCTCTAGAATCATGCGTGTTTCCGGCTCGCTCATCGGCAGTATTCCGCTGTCGAGCAATACGGTGGCGACACAGATCGAATTTGATCCGGACATGGGCGGTGTATCTTCCGGCTCCATGATGATCCAGCCCATCTGGGCGCGCGGGTCCTTGGGCGGCACTAGAAGATTGATGTGCCTGAAGACGCCGCCGCGCGGTTCATTGAGCACTAGATTGCGCAGGCGTTGGTCGTTGGCGATGAAATTGCGTTGCTCCCAGAGAGTTTCACCCGGCGGCGGGGCTACGCCGCCGACAATCACGTCGCCAACCTCCCCTTCGGCGTGGCAACTGACGATATGGATGACCTGGCTGCTTCGCATCGACTCCCCCTACTCCGATCGGCCGGATCTCATCCGGTAATCTGAAAAAGCGACTGACCGAGGACATCATAACGCAACTCGACCCGCAAACCAGGAGCGTCGCCGGCGCGCATCTTACAGTTTATGCGCTTGGGAGCGCCCTTGGCGTTGGTGACCGAGACATAAGAGGTGAAATCGGTGGCAGCGAGGCGAAACCGCTCGGGCGTCGAGTGTGCCAGATGGGAGATGGCAGCCGTTACGATATCGCCGCCCCAGGAATCTTCGATCGTCACCGGCAAGCCAAAAGTAACGCAAAGATCCCTTATCTGGCGGGCCTTGGTAATGCCGCCCACCTTGGAGATCTTGAGATTGATAGCATCCATCGCGCCGTTGGCATGAGCGCGCTGCAAGGCGCCTATCTCATCGATGTTTTCATCCAGGATAAACGGCAGATTGGTTGCTTGCCTACTTCCCTCCTCAACCGGCGCCGGGCAACGTCCAGGGTGCGGGCGCTGCACCGCCGGTGGAGCGGCCGATCGCCGCCGGTTGGTCTTTCTGGGCCAGAATTACCAAAGCTTCGACGGGAAGGCCCTTTTCGCGGCGGAGTGTGGCGCGATCTTGAGCCAGAAGGGAAAATCCGTTCCCTGAGAGCCAGGCGCGCAAGGCCATCGGATCGTGGCGGAAGCGCTGACCGGGGCCGAGGCTGTAGGCGGATCGGAGGTCGTCGGGCGTTTCCAAATCCGCTTCCACGGTGAAGAGCAGCAAACCACCCGGTTTCAACCGCCCGGCACAACTGCTGAAGGTGGAAGCAAGATCGCCCAAATAGTTGAAGACGTCCGCGGCGATAAGCAGATCGTAACGCAGACAAAGATCATCCGGTGGGGTTGCGATGTCGCCCGATTGAAGCGCGCGATAAAGGCCCTTCGCCCGCGCCTGTGCAAGCATTCCGGGTGATATATCCAGGCCGTCCATGACGCCGCCCAGCACCGAAAATATCTCGCCGGCGAGGCCAGTGCCGCAACCAAGGTCCAGGATTGTGGGGCACTCTGGAAGGTTCTGCTTGAAGGCTTGGAGCGTTTGCCAGAGCAAACGCGGTCCACAGTAGCCGAGACGATCCACGAGTTGGGTTTCGAAAGCGGGCGCTATCTGGTCGAAAAGCTGCCGCACGTATGCTGGAGGGAGCCGCTCAGGCGTATCCGCAGCGCCCAGCAAAGCCAGTCGCGGTGACGACCCCAGACGGTCGCTGGGGTCGTGTTCAAGATATTTGCGGAAGGCTGCGACACCGGCATCTTTATCACCGGCCAACTCCAGTGCCTCACCCAGTACGAACCAAGCTTCGGCCCAGGACGGCGCCAAGGCAACGGCCTCCCGGGCCAGTTCCGCCGCGCCGGAGCCATCGCCGTCATCAAGAAGCGCCAAGGCTACGTCAAGCCGCCGTCCCGCCCCTGCTCGTTCATAGGTCACTTGCAATCCATCCGGAATCACATGCTGACGGGGCGACAGCCCGCGTTCCCGCAGGAGCGCATAGATATTCCGATTGCCGGATAATTCAAGGGGGATTCGCTGTGGTCTCCGACATTGCGGTCAAGGTGGCTTCCAACTCGGCAATCCGTTGCTTGAGCGGGATTATGGCCTCTTGAAATTCGGCGGTGGAGTAGCGCGGCGTGATGTGCTGCGGGCAGTTCCAGTCAAAGCCCTCGATGCGAATCACGATACCGCGTTCTACCTTGGCGCGGTACTCCGGAAGCTCCAGGCGATTGAGGATGGTGTTTTCCTCCAAGTCCACCAAGCGGGCACGACCCAGTATCTTCAAGCGGGTGCGATGGGCATAGTCCATGAAGAAGAGCGATACCCTGTCATCCGTCATCATGTTGCCGACGCTGATGTACTGCCGGTTGCCGCGAAAGTCGGCAAAACCAATCGTTCGTTCATCCAGAACACGCACAAACCCCGGCGGTCCGCCGCGATGCTGGACGTAGGGCCAGCCTGTTTCGCTGACCGAAGCCATGTAAAAGCTATCGCGCTCACCAATGAACCCTGCCTCTCGGGGGCCAAGTACCTGGTTCACCGGTTCTTCGATCACTTCGAAGCGCGCGTAACTCTTCCGACTACCGTGGGCCTCTTGCACCTTCTTGATTGTTTCCGTGAAGGCGATGTCTGCATAGCGGTGTGACATGGTGACTCTCGTATAGTGGTTGAATCATCGGTGGCTACTGATCACCGGCACAAAGGAAGATGGCATTCGACGTGAAATAAAATAATATAAGGAATATGAAATACTTTATTTCGCTAAAAGGAATAAAGATGGACCGTGTGCATGAAATGGAGGTTTTGGTCGCGATTGCCGACGTCGGCAGTTTTGCCGCGGCGGGGCGGCGTCTGCATATCTCTCCTCCTGCGGTGACGCGTGCCGTTGCTTCGCTCGAGGCGCGCCTTGGTGTGCGGCTGCTCAATCGGACGACCCGCAGCTTGAGCATGACCGAGGCCGGCGTGCGGTTTCTGGAAACCGCCCGCTCGGTGCTTGCCGGCATCGAGGCTGCGGAGAAAGAGGCATTGGGGGAGATGGCCGCACCCCAAGGGCGACTAACCGTCACCACGTCGTTCACATTCGGTCGAACGGCACTGGCGCCGATCGTCTCCGAATTTCTGGGTGCGCACCCTCAAGTCAGCCTCTCCGTACTGCTGATCGACAGAACGGTAAATTTGGTTGAAGAAGGTATCGACGTTGCCGTGCGTATCGGACCACTTTCTGACTCGAGCCTTATTGCAAGGCGTGTCGGTCAAGTCAGGCGCTTGCTGGTAGCAAGTCCGAAGTATCTGGATAGGCATGGCTGGCCACAAAATCCCAGCGATCTGAAACTTCATTCCATAATCGCATTCACTGGCTTGGTGGCAAATCGCAAGTGGGGATACCTTGACCGTGGCGGGGTCGCTTACCAATCGTTTGAGCCGCGCTTGGAGATTAATGATGCAGCCACTGCAATTGCCGCCGCCACCGCTGGCGATGGGATAACGGTGGCTTTGTCTTACATGGTCGCGGCGCAGCTTCGAAGCGGTGCCCTTGTGCCGGTGCTGGAGCCGGTCACGCCGCCCCCGGTTCCGGTTCACCTGGTGTACCCCCATAACCGCTTGGTGGCGCCGAAGGTTCGGGCCTTCATTGATTTTGCCGCACCAAAACTGAGTCGGAGGCTGCAAGAGTTGGCGGTCGATCCACAAGGAGAAACACCGGGCGCCGAAGCGCCCGGCTGATCCTCAGTTATTTCTGCGGCCGGTTTCCTCAATGTACTCGATCATGGCGTCAGCGCTGGAGATGTCCGCGTAGCGACGGGACAGATCGCGCAGGTTATCGAGGTGTGGCTGCTCTTCGTGATCGCCGACGCAGTCCTCCGGCACGATGGTTCGGAAACCCCATTGGAAGCTGTCGATGCTCGATGCGCGGATGCAACCGCTGGTGATGCAGCCGGTGACAATCACTGTATCGACGCGCTCCTTGAGGAAGAAGGGGACGACGGGCGTCTGAAAGAAGATGGACGGCCCGGTCTTGCAGACGACGACGTCGTAATCCTCCTGATAGATCATCGGGTCCAGCTCCGTGCAGGGATGGCCGTGGATCAGCTCCTCGCGCACTGCGCCGACCTTCCAGTAAGGCATGTCCCTTTCGCTTTTGTAGGCCGTGTAGCAGGTTGCGATCGGAACGTTATTGCGCCGCGCGACCTCCAGCAGGCGAGCGGTGTTCTCCAGGCCGCGCATAACCATCGGGGCACCGCCCAGTCGGTACTGGGATTCCGTGAAGGCTTTTTGATAGTCGATGACGACAATTCCGGGTTTATGACCCAAGCCGACTTCGATCGCGCCGTAGCTGCGCTTCTGGTAATCAATAGGTTCTACATTACTCATTTCTTACTCCTAATTCCGGCAGTGTAGAAACTCTCAAGGCAGCAGGTTCTTATAGAACTTGCCTTCCTTCATGATGGCGGTGAGGTTCTTTTCCGGCTCGGTTAGAACCGTCACGTCCTCTAGTGGATTGCTCTCTACCACTAGAAGATCGGCGCGTGCACCCTGCTCGACGACGCCGAACTCGCCGTCGCGCAGGAAAGCTTCGGCGGCGGTGCAGGTTGCTGCACGGATAAGCTCTGCGGCAGGGACGACATCCTTGCGAAGATTGAATTCGTTGAGCTGGTGGCGTTGCATGCTGCCCAGCAGATCGGAACCATAGATCATGCGCACGCCGGCGTTTTGGGCCATCTCCAGGGCGCGGGCGCCAGCATCAAGCACGTCGTAGACCTTCATTTGCAGCTCCGGCGCCATGCCCGCTTCAACACCTTCGCTGGCCAACGCGTTGTAAGTGGCCAGGGTCGGGGTCAGGAAGGCCCCATACTTCAAGAAAGCCTCGCAGCTTTGCTCGTCCATCAGGTTGCCGTGCTCGATGGTCCTGACACCGCGTGACAGCAGGCGGTTGATTGCCCTAGCGGTATAGGCGTGCGCCATGACGTGCAGATTGGCTGCGGTGGCCTCTTCAACAATGGCGTCGATTTCATCCAGTGCGAACTGCGTGCTGTCGATCCGGTCAGTCGGCGACGACACGCCACCGGAGGCCATGATCTTGATGTGTGTCGCGCCTTTGCGAATTTCGTCACGTGCGGCACGCCGGACTTCCGGGATACCGTCGCAAACGAGACCAAGTCCGGCACAGCAGAAACATTGGTCCAAATCGTGGTCGCCGACGCCGCGCATGTCCCCATGGCCGCCGGTTTGTGACAAAGCATGACCGCAGAAGAGAACGCGGGGTCCGATCAGCTTGTCCTCGTCGACCGCGCGCGAAAGGCCGTAATCCGCACCACCCGCGTCTCGCACGGTGGTAAAGCCACGCATCAGCATGTCCCGAAGTAAATCGCCGCTGCGCGCCGCTACATAAAAGGGCGACAGGCGCTTGAGCATCGGAAAGTCCGGCGTGATCGCGGTCACATGGACGTGGCCGTCGCAAAGCCCCGGCATCAGATAGCGGCCCTTGATGTCAATAACTTTTGCGCCGTCGGCCTTCAGGGGCGTCTGGGATACCTCGGTGATCTTGCCGTCGGTGACTAGAACCGAGTGGTCCGGCAGGATCGTGCCTGCGCGGGTGTCGAGAACATTGGCATTGGTGAAAATAGTCGTGGTCACTTTTAGTCTCCCTAATAAGCAGGCGCGTCAGCGGTAAGCCAGCGTTGGCAAGAACAGCGACATGGCTGGGAAAATGATGATGAGAAGCAGGGCAACGAGGTCCATGACCACGAACCAGGTCACGCCCTTGAAGACCTCTTGCAGGGTGACGAGGTTCCCCAACGCCCCCTTGATGACGTAAACGTTCAATCCGATTGGCGGCGTAACCAGCCCGATTTCGAGAAGCTTGATGACAATGATTCCGAACCAGACAAGGTCAAATCCGGCACCGTCCACCAGCGGCAGGATCAGCGGCAAAGTCAAAAGCAGCAAACCGATCGAATCGATGAACATGCCCAGGATCACGTAAATCACCGTGACCGCCAGTAGGATCCACCAGATCTGATCGCTGACCCCCAGGATCAACTCGGAGAAGGCTACCGGCACGCCGCTGAGCGCAAGGAAGCGCGTGAAAAAGACAGAGCCGATGAGAATTATGAAGATGCTGGAGGTGCTGTTCGCGGTATTGATCAGGGCGCTCTTGATGGCCTCGCGCGTCAATGCTCCACGGCTGTAGGCGATGACGGCCGCCACGAAAGCACCGATGGCGCCAGCCTCAGTAGGGGAAAAGATACCGGTGAAAATGCCACCCAACACGGAAAGGATAAGGACCGGCAAAGGCCAGATATCCTTGAAGGCCGCGATTTTTTCAGCGCGGGTCACCTCGATCTGAACGGTGCCGGCAAGGCTCGGATTGGCGCGCACGCGGACAACGATCATCGCCATGTAAAGCAACGCCGACACAATGCCCGGCAAGAACCCGGCCATGAAAAGCTGACCGACGGAAACCTGGGCATAGACACCGTAGAGAATCAGCAAAACGCTTGGTGGAATCAAAGACCCAAGGGTGCCGGATGCGGCAATGGTGCCGGTTGCAAGTCCTTTGTCATAGCGGTTGGCGAGCATTTCAGGGACTGCAATACGGGACATAGCCGCCGCCGTGGCGACGCTGGAGCCGGAGGCCGCAGCAAAAAACGCGCAGGCAGCGACGCTGGATACGGCGAGGCCGCCCGGAAGCCGCGCCAACATCAGGCGCATCGCCGAGAACAAACCCTTGGTCATATCCGTTGTGGAGCAGATGTAACCCATCAGGAGGAACATTGGCGCTGCCGTTAGCTCCCATTGCCCAACGAAATCAAACGGCGTTGCCGAAATCAAACCCCAGGACACGCGTATCGAGGTCATCGCCGCAACGCCGACGATGGAGACGAGGCCAAGCGTAAGCCCGATGGGCACCCGCAGAGCTATGAGCAGAAGCGTAACGACAATGCCTGCGACGCCGATGTCCAGATTAGTCATGGTGAGACTGGCTCTCTAAAGTGCACGGCGCAGACGGAGCGCCCGCACCAGGTTTGCGAGAATGGCGAGGCAGATTCCTGCAAAACCGATAGGCAAGGCCCACCGGCTCGGCCAGATGTAGAAAAGGAAGTTGGACATGATGGTTTCCAGACGGTCTGTAGACCGCCAGGCATCGAGGAAACTTTGGTATCCAAGCATTCCGAAGTAGATCAACCCGAGCAGGCAGGCAAAGAGATACAGTGCGAACTGCAGGGATTTGGGAAGGAACTGCACGAAGAGATCGACGCGAATATGTTCGCCCTTCAATTCGACATAACCCAGCGGCAGGAAAACGGCGATCACCATGTGGTAGAAGGAGACGGTTTCCAGTGTGCCGATCACGGAACTGTTGAATAAGAAACGCAGCGCGACGTCGATGCTCACGTGCAGCATCATGATCGCCATGAACAGGCAACCCACGACAAGGAAGGCCTTGTTCAGCCGTTCGAAGAGGCGCTCAAGGTAGCCGTCAGTGGCGCTGTAGTCGTTGTCGTGACCGGATAGGTCCAGTGGATCGCTGGCCATGGTCAGCCTTTCTGATCTTTGCTTTTTAGGATGCCTGCGGTTTCTAGCGTCTGTTTCCAGAAATCCAACATGTCATTAAAGAGCTGTGCGTCGTCGCGCCAAACCGATTGTGTGCCCATGCCGCGCAGAAAACAGAGCGTCGCGTTCAGCGCCAGTCGCCTGTCGCGCGGTTCGCTGGACGAGCGAAGCAACAGCTGTTCCCAGATCTCGTCGAGCGAGGCGTTGTATTCCAGCGCCACGGGCACAAGAGCCGCCTTGATTACGGGGTCGGTGCGCGCAGCGGTCACGAACTCCAGCGTGATCATGTACATCGGACCTGAGAAGCGGTCCCACAGATTTGCGAGAAACGCATCGAAGTCGATCTCACCGCTGTCCACGCCCTCCGCCATCTGGCGGACTTCGCGGATTTCATCGTGCAGCAGGTGCCTCAGCGCTTCCTTGAGAAGCAGGTCCTTGCTCGGATAGTGGTGCAGCAACGCGCCCCGGGAAACGCCAGCCCGGCGGGCAACGTCGACGGTTGAAGTGTCCCGCAAACCCTGTTCCAGCAAGCAGGTCAGCGTCACATCCAGAATTTTGCGCTGCGTTTTGCGCGATCGCTCTGCCTGTGTGCGTCGAACCTGCATGGAACCTCCAGACGATTAATTAGGCGAAGGGGCAGACCGGGATGCCTGAAGGAACAAGATTGTACCACAGAGGCTCCGGTCTGCCCTTTCCATTACTGAACGCCGTAGGTGGCTGGGTCCAGCGTGTCGTAGATTTCACTGAGCGCCAGAGCGGTCAGGGCATCTTCGTCATTGCGGTCGACGCTGGCGATCAGCTTCTCCCACTTCGCATAAACGGCGCGGAAATCGTCGATGACTTCCTTCCCGTTCGTCAGGCCGTACTTCTCTTCGGCAGTCTTGTAGACCAGCCCAAGAGCTTTCTCGCGGTAGCTTTCAACAGAGGCCATCAGGTCGGCTTCGGGCTGATAGATCGTGTTACCCTTGCTTTTGCCTTCTTCAAGGGCGCTGTCGGCGCGCTTGATATAGTTGATGTTCATGCGGGCCATGGCGCGGGCGGTGGCTTCCATAAGAATGCGGCGGTCGGCCGGCTTCAGGCTTGCCCAGAAGCCCGGATTGTAACCCCACTGTGGGCCGGACCAGTACATGCCGGTGGGTAGGATCGTCGTGTACTTGGCGACTTCCCACAAAGACCGGTCGATCAGGTCGTTGCCGGCATTAGACGCACAATCCAGCGTGCCGCGCTCCAGGCCAGTGTACATCTCGCTGGAGGGTACGTTGACGGGAATTCCGCCAACTTCCTCAACCCACAACGACACGGTCGAACCGGCGGTGCGGATACGCTTGCCCTTAATCTCTGCGAGATTACGGATCGGTTCCCGGCAGAAGAGAATGTATGGAGGCGTGGCGTATGAGCCGAGGTAGACGACGCCCTTGTCCTTCCACTCCTGGAGCTGCGTGGCGTTGTGTACGCTGAAATCCGTCACGGCGAAAATCGCCACCAGAGCGTCAGAGTAGTTGAACCCAAGTTCCTGAACCGCGTTGGCAACCGGAAGCTCGGAGGGGGTGTAGACCGCAGCGTGGTGGGCAACCTGGACAACGTTGTCACGGATGCCCTGAAGGTTGGCGCGCGGCGCCAACAGGACCGTACCGGTATAAACCTCGGGCACCAGCGATCCGCCGGAGAGCTCCTTTACCATCTCCGCCCATTCGATGTAGCCATACTTGGAATGGGGGTGTTCGGCAGAATAAAAGGAATTGGCGATAAACTCGGTTTGCGCCGTGGCGGGTGCGCCGCCAAGGGCTGCGGAAATTGCCGCGCACGCACCGGCAATCATAAGCGTTAGTTTCTTCATAGACATAGCCTCCGTAGGGGTCAGAGAACCTGGGAAAGTCGCTTCGGCCCAAAATGTCGTTCTTCAGCCGTCGCGACCGCGGACATTTCTTATAGTTAGTGAAAAACTAATTTGTAAGAAACAAACAGTCAAGACTGTCTGTAAGTTAAAATTGTTACCTCTCCGCGTTGCATCCCTCCTATCGGGGCGTCAGGCTGAGCCAAGCTTTCGAAACCGGGAGAATGCACTATGCGGTTCAAGAACAAGACCATCCTCGTCACCGGAGGCAGTGCCGGGATCGGTCGCGCCATCGTTCTAAAAGCTTTGGCGGAAGGCGCCAGCGTGGCCTTTTGCGGGCGGAGCCGGGAACGCGGACTCGGCTTGTTAAAAGACTGCGGAGACGACCCCCGCTTATGCTTCATACAGGCGGATGTGCGTGAGGAGAAGCAAGCGCGCGACCTCGTCGAACAGTGCCTAGCCTGGACCGGTGCCCTGGACATAGTAGTGAACAATGTCGGTGCAGGCGCCAGACATGCGGGCGTTGAGAAGACCGACCCGCCTACCGCGCGGTTCCAAAAGATGATCAAGTCCAACCTTGATGTAGCTTACTTCGTTGCAACAAGCGCCCTGCCCTATCTGGCGCAGTCGGCAGTAAAGCGAGGGTCTGGCGCGATTATAAACATCACCTCGACCGCCAGCCTGCACGGTACATGGGGGCATTACGGCGTAGCCAAGGCGGCATTGGAAGCCTTGACCCGAAGTCTGGCGGTAGAGGGGGCGCCTAAGGGCGTGCGTGTCAACGCGGTCTCGCCGGGATGGATCAAGACATTTGAAACCGCCGAGGAAGGCAAATCCGCGGCGTGGGAACGGCAGGCGTCGCTTTTCGGCCGGATGGGGCAGCCCGATGAGATAGCCTGCGCCACTTTGTTTCTGGCCTCGGAAGATGCTTCCTTCATCACCGGGACAACGTTGGTGGTTGACGGTGGTCTCTCGATCACGGACCCGGCTTCTCAGACTTACCTGGCTGAGCACGGCGGCTGGCGCCTTTTCTCGGGCGTGCTTGCACCGTGACCCCACAGGTTTTTCGTGGAGCATGAATTAAAGGGCGGCCCTAATACCCCAGGGCCGCCCACCCTCCCGGCAGAGGGTGTTGGGATTGCAATAGTGGATTGGAGGCGTGACCTAGAATCCCAAACGGTCGCGCAGTCCGTACCAAACTACCAGCGAGGTCACGGCCGGTTTTCGCAGACCGTAGAATGGAATTCGATTTGGCTGAGTGACCGGGAAATCCAGATCTTCGACGGCCTTGCCAGCCAAGCGTTCAGCCAGGACCTTGCCGAGCGCGGTGGCCATTGCCACGCCCCGGCCGTTGAAGCCCAGCGCAGCATGCAGGCCTGGCGCCGGCTCATTCAAATGCGGGAAATGGTCCTGGGTCATGGCAACGAGTCCGCCCCAGGCATGTTCCCACTCCACCTCTCCGATTTGCGGGAACAAGCGGTGCGTCACATGCTTGAGCACGGAGAAACGGGACCTTAGACCAGCGTCGGTAAAGCCGCCTCGACCGCCCATGAGTAAGCGCCCTGTCGCATCGAGTCTGAAATAGTTGAGGAGTCTGCGCGTGTCGCTGCTGACATGGCCTTCCGGGAAAATACTCCGCCGGACATTCTCGGAGAGCGGCTTGGTTGCGACCTGTATGGAACGGAATGGGACTACGGTTTTCGCCAAGCCGGGCCACAGGTGGTCGGTATAGCCGTTGGTGCAAAGCGCCACCTGTTTGGCGCGCACTTCGCCGTGCGGAGTTTTAATCAGGAACCCCTGGCCGGTCTTTTCGAGGCTTTCAGCGGGGCTGTCGCTGTAAATGTCTACCCCAAGACTGCGGACCGCGGCGGCTAGTCCGAGCGCGTAATTAAGCGGGTGAACGGAGCCGCCTCTTCTGTCCAGCGTGCCGCCGGCGTAGGCTCCGGAGCCGATCAACCGTGCAGTCTCGGATTTGGATAGGTGCTCGATCTTGGCACCCCTACGTTGCCACTGCTCGGCGCGGCGGGCCAACAGATCAAGCGCACTGGAATCGTGTGCCGCCTGTATCCATCCGTTGTCCTGTAGATCGCATTCGATGCCATAGCGTCGGATCAGATCGAAAACCAGGGACGGCCCCTCGCCCGATATGCGTACCATCCGGCCGCCCATCTCCGGCCCGTAGAGCTTTTCTATCGTGTCGGGGTCTTCCTTGAGTCCGGGTATCACTTGCCCGCCGTTGCGGCCGGAAGCACCCCATCCAGGGGTCCGCGCTTCGATCACCACCGGCTTCAACCCGCGCTCGGCTAAGTGAAGGGCGCAAGAAAGGCCGGCAAAACCTGCACCAACGATAGCTGTATCGACGGTCAGGGACTCTCCCAGATGCCGGCGTGGCAGCACTTGGTTGGCGGTCGCTTCCCAGAGGGAATTGGCAAGAAGAGGACGCTCGCGTTCAATCATTGGTCAGGCCATCCGTTTCGGGCGTGTGCTGCTTGGGTTACTCTCAGAGGTCATCAGTAGACGGCAGGAGTCACAGTCCAGATCACTTGGCAAACCTCTTCACCGATTGCCCAGAAGCGACATAACTGCCTGGCATCAAAAGCAAATGCGTCCCCAGGCATAAGCTCGAACTGCTTGCCGTCAATCTCCAAACCCAGCGTACCGGAAACAACCGTCCCACACTTCGCGCCGTCTGGATTGTTATAAGGCTCTTTGCCGGAGCCGCCTTGGGGCTGGATGATGATTAGCATCATCTGTATTCCGGGGCAGGAGTCAGGCGTCATCAACTCCTTGGTCATACCCTTTTCACCCAGATCAAGAATGCGCCGATTAGCGGTGCGGACGATATAATCCGAGTCGTTCTTCTCGTCGACCTCCTTCCCATCGAACAGCCAGCCCATTGGCATGTCCAATGCTTCGCAGATCTGCTTGAGGGAATGAAGCGAAGGAGCTGAAATACCGCGCTCTATATGGCTCAGTTGGCCGATGGAGACGCCGCTGTTTTGTGCCACTACCGCAAGCGATAGTCCCCTGACCTTGCGGCGCAACCGCAGCTTCTGGCCAATCGAGCCGTCAATTTCCGATTTGCGCGTTCTCTTTTGCATCAAAGACAAAGGTATGACTCCCCTTCATTATTGTTGTTTTGCTTAGATTGAAAAAAATATAAAAAAAATTCAACCGAAAATTTAGAATCAGATTGAAAAGAAATCATCGGCTGTCAACCGGGAGTGTTGGTCTGCGGTGGCACGGCAGATCGTTGAAAGGATAGGAAGGCGCCAACCAAGATGAAAAACGCGCTTATGAGCAGTGACGAATGAAGCGGCTCATCCAAAACAAGATTGCTCAGAAACACGCCGAAAACAGGTGAGAGGAGCAGAAACTGCCCCGCGCTTGCGGCTGATATCCTGCTGAGCGCTTGTGCCCAGCACCAGAAGCCGAAGCTGGTAGGCACGATCCAGTTGTACAACAAGATGGCTAGGTACTGCGGCGTCGGGTTAAAGGCAGTCCCTCGCTCCATGATTATGGCCAAGAGCGATACCGATACCGCAGCAACAGCCAACTGCCAGAACACCTGTTGCCAGAAGCTGCTGCGCCAGCGTCGGGTTCTGTATAGCACGGCGCCGGTGGCCCAGCCGATGGTGGCGATCAAGGCGATGGCTGAGCCGAGAAAGGCATTGCCGCTATCCCAGGTCATTGTCCAGGGCTCGGTGAGCAGCACCAGACCCAATAAACCTAAGGCGCCGCCGGCAACCGCGGTCGGTGTCGTGCGCTCACCCAGCAACCAGATACTAATCAGCAGCGCCCAAACCGGCATCGAGTAAGCGATCAAAACGGTCCTGCTTGCTTCGATCCAGAGCATGGCAATTGAGGTCAAGCCGGTCATCAAGGCGACCTGTAGAAAGCCGATGGCGCCGAGCAAGAGCCGCTCGCCCGGCTCCGGCAGCAGGACTCTGCTCCTGCCAAGCGAAATCAGGCATAGGCCGACGATGATTGTCGCCCCCAAAAAGCGCAGGGCGTTGAAGGTCAAGGGGCCGCTATCCTGTAGGGCCAGCTTGACCCAAGTGTAGTTACCGCCCCAGGCAAAGACGAGGACGCTTAGGAACAGCAATGTGATGATCACGTATTTAGGCGTGTTCGCCGCCGTCGCTGGCGTTTGTGCTGTCGGCATCAGGTGTGCACTCTCAATCTTTCAAGATGTCCCGAATGGAATCGACCCCGCCGCGAAAAGGCGCGTTTGTTTCCCCGATCCGATCGGTGCTCCCAGCGTCGTCTTGAGGGAGGCGGCACAGCACATTCCAGGGCATTATTTCCTGCTCATCGTCTTTGGTGTTCGCCGCTAATGTAGATTAAAGTTTCGTTTTTGCAAAAATTTTTATAGAAAATATTCAATTAGATTGATAGTCGTAATGGAACTGCATCGGCAGATCGATGAGAAAACTGGAGGAGAGTATAGATGCGCGTTGGCGTCGAAGTCGGGGGAACCTTTACGGACCTGGTAGCTATCGGAAAGGAAGGAATACGTGTCGCCAAGGTGCCGAGTGTCCCTTCCCGTCCGGACGAAGGCGCCTTTAATGCGTTGCTTGCCAGCGGGCTGACGATCGCCGAGATCGAGGATCTGGCTCACGGATCAACCGTGGCTACCAACGCTGTTCTGGAGCGTAAAGGCTTTCCGACCGCTTTCGTGACAACCGAAGGATTCAGGGACATCCTGGCGCTGCAACGGCACAACCGCACGAGCATTTACGATCTAGAGTATCAGAAGCCCGCGCCGGTGGTTAAGCGCGCCGATTGCTTCGAAGTTCCGGAACGTATCTTGGCTGACGGCAGCGTGCTTACTGCGTTGGACGAAGCCAAGGTGGAGACGGCATTGATTCCCGCGCTTAAGAACGGTGGTTATGAAGCTGTCGCCGTTTGCTTGCTGAATGCCTATGCGAACCCGGCACACGAGGAGCAGCTTCGATCGATCATTCAGGCGCGGCTTCCGGATTTGCACGTGACCTTGTCTTCCGCTGTGACGCGCGAGTTTCGTGAGTATGAGCGGGCATCGACGGCAGCGATTTCCGCCTATGTCCAGCCGGTGATCGACCGCTATATCGGGCGTTTCGAGGGGCGCCTTGCGGAGAATGGATTCAACGGTCGGTTCAGTGTCATGCAGTCCAACGGCGGACGCCTGCCCGCCGAGGCCATGCGTCAAAGCGCTGTGACCGCCTTGCTTTCCGGCCCGGCCGCCGGCGTCATGGGCGCCACACGGCAAGCCAGCCGGTCCGGCTATGAGAATCTCATTACGCTGGATATCGGTGGGACTTCTACCGATGTCAGCGTCGTTACCGGCGGAAAGCCGGGCCTGACGAACGAGTTCATGATCGACGGTCTGCCGGTAAGGATTCCGGTCATCGACATCAATACCGTCGGCGCCGGCGGCGGCAGCATCATCTGGATCGATGAAGGAGGCATGCTGCGCGCCGGACCGCAATCCGCGGGCGCCGACCCCGGCCCGGCGTGTTACGGTCGCGGCGGTAAGTTGCCGACGATCACAGACGCACATGTCATCCGTCAGACCATGCGCCCCGAAGCTTTTCTCGGAGGTCGCATGCAGATTGACCCGGAAGCGTCGCGCGCAGCCTTTAAGCCGATTGCCGAGCACTTTGGCATGACGTTGGAGGAAGCTGCGGATAGCGCGATCCAATTGGCGAATGCGAACATCGTTCGCGCCATTCAGCTTATCTCGACCGAGCGCGGCAAAGACCCGCGTGACTATGTGATGATTCCCTATGGCGGTGCCGGGCCTTTGCACGCGGCCCAGGTGGCCCAGGATCTGGGCATCCGCACCATTGTCGTACCGCCCAATGCAGGTGTCATGTCGGCCTACGGCCTGATCGCCTCCGATTTTGTTCAGTTTGAGAGCATGACCCACCGTGCCGTCGTCGATGGCGGGGCCGGCGACCTGGTGCGCGGCATTTTCAAGGAAATGAAGGATCGGGCGCTGACGCGCTTCCACGAACTGGGGCTAGATAGCAATCTTCGACTGGATTTCATCGCGGATATGCGTTTCGTTGGCCAGGCCTTTGAGGTGCCTGTTGCCTTGAGCGAGTCGGAGGTGGCCAAGCTGGACGGCGCCGCAATTCAGCGGCTCTTCGGCACCGCTCACGAGAAGATCTATTTCTTTGGCGCCAGCTCGGATAAGCCGATCGAGTTTGTGTCCTTCCGATTGGGGATTTCCGCCGAGTTGGCGGATCTGCCGGTGCTGGTCGAGACCGGTGATTACAGTGTCGAAGCCAGTGAGATCGAACTCTTTGATCAACGCCAGAAGTGGCAGGGCACCCTGATGAGCCGCAGCCAGATAGGCGATGGGCAAATCTTGACCGGGCCGATGTTGCTTGAGGACCCGACCTCTACTTTATTCGTGCCTGCCGGCTGGAGCGCGGCGCAGGACGAGAACCACAATTTGATTCTGACGAGGGCCGAATAATGCCGGAAGCAAATACAAGGACCGATACCATGAGCACATTAGACCCAGTTGATTATGCGGTCATCAGCCAAGGTTTGATCGCGGCGGCCCGTGAAATGGGCGCCAAGTTGATCCGCTCGGCATACTCCACCATCGTCCGAGAGGCCTCCGACGCTTCCGCGGCGCTCCTGGACAGAGATGGGAACGTTGTTGCCCAAGCGGAACTCATCCCGATGCAACTCGGTCCGATGGCCGACACCTTCCGCGCTTGTGCGGCGCTCTATCCGGTCGATGAGCTTGTTGAAGGCGATTTCTACATCAACAACGATCCCTTCGCAGGTGGTCAGCATCTACAGGACGTATTCATTTATTCGCCGATCTTTGTCGACGGGAAGGTAATCGGATTTGCCGGCACAGTTGCTCACCACCTTGACCTTGGCGGTGGCAACCCCGGCCTGACCACGGCCGCAGCGGACGTTCATGCCGAAGGCTTTATCTTTCCGCCATCCAAGTACAACCTGAAGCGGGATTGGTACGGTGGGCCGTTGGAGCGTCTGGTGGCTGCGAATATTCGCGTGCCCGCCCAGACCATCGGCGACTTCAACGCGCAGTTCGCCGCCAACGCGATCGGCGGTCAGCGCGTCACGCAGATCTGTGAGAAATATGGAGTGGATTCGGTCACTGCGGTCATGACCGAACTGATGGACTACTCGGAGCGCCGATTCCGTGCTGCGCTGATCGAAATTCCGGACGGTACTTATTATGGCGAAGACGCCTTGGACGATGACGGCCTGACCGACAAGCCGCTTGAGGTCAAGGCAACCCTTGTTGTTAAGGGCGACACCATCAGTGTCGACTTTGCCGGCAGCTGCCCGCAGGTGACCCGTAATCTGAACTGCCCGTTCTCTTCTACGGTTTCCTCAACACTCAGTGCCATTAAATCGGTTCTGACCAGTCCTGACATTCCCTTCAATGAGGGTGTAAAGCGGCCGATCAGCATCACGGCGCCAAAGGGCTCCCTGCTGAACCCCAACTACCCGGCGCCGGTGCGCGCCCGCATGGAAGCCGGATATCGTTGCTTCAATGCCGTGATGAAGGCTTTGGCACAGATCGTGCCGGACCGGGTCATTGCGGGTGGGAACGATACGACAACAGTCACCTCGATCTCGCATTTGGACGAGGGCAAGTACCGCGTCTATCTGGAAGTGTTTGGCGGCGGCTACGGCGCGTCATTAAATACGGACGGCTGTGATGCCGTCGATGCTCCGCTTTCCAATTGCGCCAATACGCCGATTGAGGCGACGGATATGGACTTCTCCCATTTTCGGATTGTCGGTTATGGCTTGCTGCCGGATTCTTGCGGCCATGGCCGCCATCGCGGCGGCCTCGGCTTCTACCGTCGTTATGAAATCCTCAAGGACGACGTCAATTTTGCGATCTATGCCGATCGATTCCGCCTGTCTCCCTATGGTCTGTTTGGCGGCACCGATGGAGAGGTCGCGCGTTGTGAGGTGGAGCGGGGCGGCGAGATCATTTCGGTGAAAAGCAAGGACATGCTGGATCTCCGCAAGGGCGACATTCTGACCCTTTATACCGCGGGCGGGGCAGGTTATGGCCCGGTCGGCGAACGGCCAAGCGAGGCCGTTCGGAGGGATGTCGAGCATGGCTATATCACGCCGGAGACCGCCAAGTCGGTCTATGGCCTTGAAGCGGCGGAGTGAAATAGCATGGCAACGGATGGGCGTGAGGTTAGCCTTGGCATCGATATTGGGGGAACCTTCACCGATATCGTTTGTGTGACAGACGACGGACCGAAAATTTTCAAGGTTCCTTCGACACGGTCCAACCCAAGCATCGCCGTCAGAAACGCTATCGCGCAGCTCCAAGACGAGCATGGGGTTGCGCCTGATAGCATCACCCGTTTTGCCCACGGCACGACGGTGGCGACCAACGCTGTGCTGGAGCGCAAGGGTGCCAGGATCGGCATCATCGCAACGCGCGGTTTCAAGGATGTGCTCGAGATCGGACGCCAGATGCGGCGGGAGATGTATGACCTGAAGCTAAGGTCGCAGACTCCTGCTTGGCTGGCGCCAGGCGCTCGGCGTGTCGAGGTCGACGAGCGTGTGTCCGCGGACGGCTCGGTCGTTACAGCGCTTTCCATGGATAGCGTCCGTCTCGCCGTTGATGAATTGCTGGAACAGAAAGTCGAGGCCATCGCCGTAACGCTGCTGTTTTCATTCTTGAATCCGGCTCATGAGCGCGCGATTGCGGCCTACATTGCCGAGGTGGCACCTGATCTGCCGGTTTCGTTGTCCTCTGAAGTAGATCCGGCCTTCCGAGAGTACGAACGTACGGTCGTTACGGCTTTCGATAGCTATGTGAAGCCGGTCGTCGATCGCTACCTGCGGGAAATGGAGGAATCGCTTGCGGCCTCTGGGATGCCTGCGCCATTGCAGATCATGCAGTCGCGTGGTGGTCTTGCGATCTCTTCCGTTGCACGGCTTCGTCCGGTGAGGCTGTTCCTCTCCGGTCCCGCTGGTGGCGTGATTGGCGGACTTTCCGAATCCGCCCAAGCAGGCATTGATAAAATTATCACGATCGATGTTGGTGGCACCTCCAGCGATATTGCCTTGGTTGACGGCGGTGAGGCGCTTGTACGTTCGGAAACGTCGATAGCTGGATATAGTGTACGCGTACCCATGGTTGACATTGAAACCTTGGGGGCCGGCGGCGGCAGTCTTGTCTGGTTGGATTCCGCGAAGGGTATGCGCGTTGGGCCGGAATCCGCTGGCGCGGAACCGGGCCCCGTCTGTTATGGCCGGGGCGGTACGCAGCCGACCGTGACGGATGCATCAATTGTTCTGGGCTATCTCGATCCCGGCTATTTTGCCGGCGGCACGTTGCGGCTCGATCCGGCATTAGCGGAGGACGCCATCCGCAGGGAAGTGGCCGAGCCAATGGGGTTCTCGGTGCCGGAAGCGGCTCTTGGCATCCATCGGATAGCCAACGCTCAGATGGCCGAAGGCATTCGTCTGGTGTCTTTGAACAGAGGCTTGGACCCACGCGAGTTCGTGCTGGTTCCTCTGGGTGGCGCAGGCGCTCTCCATGCGGTGCCGCTGGCGGAGGAGCTTGGTATTCGGCGCGTTCTTGTGCCTCGCTATCCCGGCGTTCTTTCCGCGGCGGGTTTGTTGGCTGCGCCCATCGAGCATGAGGTTGCCGCCGCTTATCCGATGCCCTTGAACGACGCCATTACAGACAACCTTGCCGAGTTCCTTTCGACACTCGACGCCCAGGCAGGGGACCTTATGGCCGCCGAGAACCTGTCTGGTCTGAAGGTTGAGAGCCGTTACTCCGCCGATGTTTGCTACATGGGCCAAAGTTCGACATTGGAAGTGGTATTGGACCTGTCGGGCGCCGATCCCATCAAGGCGTTGTACACGCGCTTCGAGGAAACCCACCGCCGCATCTTTGGTCACGCCACAGGCGCGCCTGCAAAGATCGTCAATCTGAGGACCGTCCATCGGGCGCAACTCGCGCCGCCCAATCTGACGGCGCGGGTGAATGGCGCTGCCAAGCAGGCGCATAAGGGGTCGCGCCTAGCCTGGTTCGAGGGCCTTTCTTCAGCCGTGGAGACAGCGGTTTACGATCGCGACGGCCTGACGTCGGGCGAGCGTTTCGAAGGTCCGGCCATTGTCGAGCAGTCGGATACCACGACCCTTGTGCCGCCCGGTTGGCAGGCCCTGGTCGTCGAGGGAAATTCTCTGCTCATCGAGCGCAAGGAGCAATGAAGATGGTTTCGAAAACAGTTGGTGGCGTCGATCCGATTACGTTGGAAGTCGTTCGAAACAAGCTGGACGGAATCGCCCAGGAAATGGAGGTCACGCTCTTCAAGAGTTCTTGTTCCCCCATTGTCAAGGAAGGGCTGGACGCCTCAGCATCGCTTTTCATGCTGGACGGCACGACGCTTTCACAGGCTTGTGCCGTGCCAATCCACCTGGGCACACTGATACCGGCGGTCGCCGAGATCATTCGGAAGTTCCCTCCCGAGACCATGACCGACGGCGATATTTACCTGCTGAACGATCCCTACCATGGGGGTACACATCTACCCGATATCGCGGTCGTGATGCCGGTTTTCGCCAACGGCCGACCGGTGGCATTGGCGGCTACCATGACCCATCACCAGGACGTCGGCGGAATGAGCGCCGGATCGGTGCCCACGAACTCTACTGAGATTTACCAGGAAGGCCTACGGTTGCCCGCTGTTCGTTGGGCGCACGGTGGCGTATTCGACGAAACACTGACAGCCTTGCTGCGGCTGAATGTCCGGATTCCGGATATCTTTCTGGGAGATTTACATGCTCAGATTGCGGCCTGCAAGATCGGTGCATTACGCCTCGCGGGATTGGTGGACAAGCATGGCAACAACGCCTGTTTGACGATGTTCCAGTTGCTGATCGAGCGCGCCGAAGCCATGACCCGCGATGCCTTGAAGAAAATTCCGAACGGCACCTACCGCTTCACCGATTGGTTGGATAATGACGGAATCGATCTGGACAAACGGGTTCGCGTCGAAGTCGCGGTCACTCTTGCGGACGGCGATATCCATTTCGACCTGACGGGCAGCAGCCCGCAGGTGCGCGGTCCGATCAACTGCGTACCCTCGGGCAGCCTGGCCGCTGCCTGCTATGCGGTACGGGCCGTTACCGACCCGTCGATCCCCAACAATGGCGGGTGTTTCAAGCCCATCCGTCTCACTTTGCCAGAGGGTACATTAGTCAATCCGAAGTCGCCGGCACCGGTAAATGCGCGGACCGCGACAATCAAGCGGATCACCGGCTGCATGCTTTCGGCGCTTGCGGAGGCGCTGCCCGGCAAAGTTCCCGCCCCCAATGCTGGTCAGTTGCTTGTCATGGCTTTTGGTGGTGCGCGGCGCTCGGGCGAGGCCTTCGTGACTGGGGAGTTGATCGCGGGCGGTAGTGGCGCGGGTAACGATCTGGATGGTGTCGATGCGATAGAGACTGACGCAACGAACTGTATGAATCTGCCTGCCGAAGCCATGGAGATGGAGGCGCCTTTGCGCATCAACAGGGTTGCGTTGCGCCGGGATTCCGGCGGCGCCGGGTCTTCGCGCGGGGGCCTTGGTGTGATCAAGGAGTTCGAGATTCTCGACGATGTAAGTGGACCGGTGTCTTTCTCCCACCGTGGCGAGCGCCATTTCGTTCCGGCCGGCGGACTTAACGGTGGCAAGGAAGGCGGGGTCGCCAGGTCCCGGATTTTTAGGGTCGATGGCGCAGTTGAGGAGATTCGCTCCAAGACCGTAACACAACTTCACCGGGGCGATCGTCTGGTGGTCGAAACCGCAGGCGGAGGTGGATGGGGCGAGCCTGAAAAGCGTGCCAACTCAGCCATTGCATCGGACATTGCAAACGGTAAGGTGTCGCCCGAATCGGCCGCCGAATCCTACGGCTGGAACGGCGGATCATAAGAGTTCTAGGGGAGAGAAGTGGAACAACGATCTAGCGAGACGGCGGCAAACCACGCCTCGACGGCGGAGCGTTTCATCAGCTCCTTCGCGAAGGGCCTGACTGTCGTGGGCGGCATCAGCCTTGTGCTGATGATGGTCCAAATGGTGCTCGATGTGTTTATGAGTAACGTTTTTCATGCACCTATCGAGAGCAACCTGGAGGTGGTCTCAATTTACTACATGGTTGCGGTGGTTTTCTTGCCGCTGGCCATTGTGGAGTTACGGCACGAGCACATCCAGGTAGATCTTTTCGTTCGTTTGCTACCTAAATTGGCGCAGCGGGGCCTCTATATCATGGGCAACCTGATAAGCGCCGTGTTCTTCGGAATTCTGGCCTATCAGACATGGCTCGACGCCGTTAAGTCCTTTCGCATACAGGAAATGGTGATGGGGGTCGATTTCATCGAAATCTGGCCGTCCAAATTCATCCTGCCGATCAGTTTCGCAGTCATTCTGATGGCGATCCTTCTCCACGCTTGGAAAGCATTGAGGCAGCCGGACTTCGACCCGACGCCGAGTGCACCAACATCTTTGGAAGAACAGGATTCGGCTCAGCCGGCCCAGGGGCAGAAGCATGGATAATGTACTGATCGGTTTCATTGGGCTGGCCGCCGGACTGGTCCTCATTGGACTGAGGATTCAGATTGGCGTGGCCGTCGGTTTTGTATCCTTCATCGGCATTGGCGTGATCCTGAATATGAAGGCTGCGTGGGGCATGCTGACGGCAGTCCCCTTCAACTTCGTCGGCGACTGGAACCTGACGGCAATCCCGATGTTCCTGCTGATGGGCTACGTGGCGTCTTCGTCGGGCCTGACGCAGGGTTTGTTCAAGGCGATGCGGATCTTTCTGTCGCGCTTGCCCGGTGGCTTGGCGGTTGCCAGTGTAGGCGCTTGTGCGCTGATGTCGGCGGCTTCCGGCTCCAGTGTTGCCACGGCCTCTTCTATGGCGCGAATCGCAACACCGGAAATGCTGCGGTATCGCTATAATCCGGGCCTTGCCACAGGAGTGGTGGCTACCGCTGGTACCTTGGGCTCCTTGATTCCGCCGAGTATTCTGATGGTGCTATACGGCTATTATGCCGAGGTCTCCATCTCTCAGTTGTTCATTGCCGGTATTGTCCCCGGCTTACTGTCGGCGGTGATGCTGTCCCTGATGATCATCACCCGGGTCAAGATCAATCCGGAGCTGGCGCCACGGGTTGAGGAGGTCTTTTCCGCGCAGGAAAAGTGGGATGCCCTAAAAGAAGTTTGGCCCCTTCCTGTGCTTGTTCTGGGTGTGCTCGTCGGTATCTTCATCGGGCTATTCACGCCGACGGAAGCAGGCGCTGTTGGCGCGTTCCTGGCAATCGTACTGGCAGCCGTTCGTCGGACCCTTTCCTGGCCGGTGCTCAAGGACGCGATTCTCAGTACCCTTTCGAGTACTGCTGGCATCTTCATGGTCGTGATCGGCACCGTTCTGCTGGGCAAGTTTATGGCTCTGAGCGGCGTACCTACCTTCATCGCGAAAGAGCTACTGATGTTCGGCGGCGACGAGCTGACCGTGATCATCATGGTTACCGTGCTCTACCTGGCCCTTGGCATGTTCCTGGACTCCATCGGTATACTGCTGTTGACGCTGCCGATTATCTTGCCGGTCGCACGTGAAGCCGGAATCGACTTCATCTGGTTTGGCATCATCCTTATAAAGCTGCTCGAAATCGGGCTTATCACGCCCCCCGTAGGGCTCAATGTTTACGTGATGAAGGCCGCCCTTGGCAGTATCGTTAGCCTGCAGGAGATTTTCCGAGGCGTTACCTGGTTCGTCATAATCGAGATCGTAACCCTTGCGATTATCGTGGCTTTCCCGCTGCTATCGCTCTGGTTGCCCGCATTGATGCAGTAAGGAGTTGAAGATTTATGCCCAGTCAATCTGATCGGCTTGTCGTTTCGGCCATTCAGATCACCGCAGTGGACGGTGAAAAGGACGCTACGGTTGAGAAGATGCTCAACTTGATCGACCAAGCGGGGGAGCGGGGAACGCGCCTTTGTGTTCTGCCGGAACTATGGACTGGCCTTGGGTTCTCCGATGCGACGGTTTACCGGTCGATCGCCGAGCCAATTCCGGGTCCCGTGACCAATTTGCTGGCGGAAAAAGCCCAGAAGTACGGCATGTATATCGGTGGATCGCTTTATGAGGAGGCGGCCGACGGGCGTTACCACAACAGCCTGCCGCTTATCGATCCGCAGGGTTTGATCGTCGGCACCTATCGGAAAACGCATCTGTTCGACGCACCCAACCGGACTGACATTCCTCCGGGCATCCGCGAATCCGATAAGATTACCGCCGGCGATTGTCTTGACGTGTTTCAAACGGACGTGGGTCGCGTTGGCCTTTCGGTCTGCTCTGATCTGCGTTTCCCGGAGATCTACCGGGAGATGGCGCTCCAGGGGACCGATATCATGGTTTGTGCGTCCGCATTCCTCAGCCCGCGTTACGATCACTGGGAGTTCTTCCTGCGCGCTCGTGCGACCGAGAACCAGTGCTTTGTCGTGGCTTCGGGACAGTATGGCGTGGAGCCCAAATCCGGGCTGGCTTTTGTCGGGCGGAGTATGATCGTGGACCCTTGGGGGACCATCGTGGCAACGGCATCCGATACGGAGTGTTGCGTAACCGCGGAGATCGACTTGTCGTTCATCGAGGAAGTGCGCCGCCGCTATCCTTTGCTGGATCAACGCCGTCCGGCGCTTTATCGGACCCTCCGAGGTTCCTGAGATCGGATGGAATACCGTAGAAAAAAGGGCCTCTCCGACGGAGAGGCCCTTTTCTTTCGTCTATCTTCAGACCGAACTCAGTTGCCGTAGGAAGCGGCGTCGATCCGGCTGTAAAGATTGTCCTTCAGAACCTTCTTGAGCGCGGCGGCATCCGCGCGGTCAATGCCATCGAGCAAGCCTTCCCACTTGGTCAACGTTGCCTCGAAGCGAGCTACCAGACCCTCGGGATCAGGAACGTTGAAGCGCTCCGTACCTTCCTTGATAGCCGTGGCCCGGACGATATTCGCGGCAAACTCGTTCGTCGCCGCCAGATCTTCGGCCGAGGCTTGAGTGACTGTCACGCCATGCGACGGCGCTTCAGCCAACGCCTCTTCGGCCGCGTTAACGTAGCCGATCATCGTGTCGACCAAGGTGTCGGAAATGGTGTCCAGGATGATGCGGCGCTGACCGGCTTCCAAATCGCCCCAGAAATCCTTGTTGAAGGCGTATTCCCAACCGGCGAAATAGACACCGAGGGGAATGTTATAGGTGTACTTCGCAACGTCCCAAAGAGACCGGCTCTTCAGATCATTGGCTGCGTTGGAGGCGCAATCCAGTTGCCCACGCTCTAGGCCGGTGAACATCTCCGAAGAGGGGACGCTGACCGGAACGGCGCCGATGCTGCGCGCCCATTCAGCATGCACCGGTCCGGGCATGCGGATTTTCAGGCCCTTCATGTCATCCAGGCTTTTGACTTCTTTGGCACACATGATGGTGTACTGCGGCGTTGCATAGCCGCCGGCAAAGACAATGCCAAGAGAATCGAAGCGGGCTTTCATCTCCGGATCGTTCATGAAGAAATCCGTCACTGCGAAGGAGGGCGTCATGATGTCGCGCAGTCCGAAGCCAAGGATCGAAAGCGTATTGTCCTCGGGCAGGTCGGTCGGTGTGTAGGTGCCAGCGTGGTAGGTTAGATGCGCAATGCCATCCTGCAGACCGCTCAGATGTGCGTTAGGCGGCAGCAATGCGGTGCCGGTAAACAGGTTAACCTTGATGTCGCCATTCGAGGCGGCCTCAAGCGTTTTGGCCCACTCAACGTAGCCATACTTGGTCAAGGGGTGCGTATCCGGGAACCAGATGCTCGCATTGATTTCGGTGGCTGCCTGTGCGCCGGTCGTCATTGCCAGGGCAGCGGCCAGCCCCATCCCTGCCGCGCGGATATTAAATTTCATAGCCTTCTCCCATCCATGAATTCTCAGAGTATGTTCTGCGGCGGGCGATGCTGTCGCCGCGGCCGGAACACGAGCATTCAGTCTAAGGATGCTTTTTATTTATTCAACAAAAATGAAAAAAATGTCACAATTTTTAACTCATGTTAGCAATTATCCCCGTTGTTCTACAGTGAACTTGATTTTCTAACCACCTATGAGAAGAAAAAAGCGCAGCGGGAATCACGCCGAGGTGTTATTAACCCGGCCGTGGTCAGTCAGGGCTCAGGCTTGGCGGCCGTGGGGTAGAGGCGAAGCCATACCGGAAGATGGTCCGAGGCGCAGGTTTCCTGGTCGATCCAGATGTCGACGAGACCGGCCGCCAGTCTTTCACTGACAAAAAAGTAGTCGCGACAATGCAAACCCTGCGGCCATTGTTTTGGGTCGTCTAGGCCGCAAGTGCCGTCATGCGGGGCATCACCCTTCAAGACCCGCCAGGCATCCTGGAAGAGATTGCCGGACCGGCCTTCGATGGACGATAGCATGGCACGATAAACCGCGTCGTTAGGCTCAGCGTTAAAATCTCCGCAGACAATGGCATCCTGCGGGCGCGGCACCGCAGCGTAGGGGCCTTCCGATACGGTCGCTGCAACCAGCCGCTCGTTATCATGGGCTTCTTGCTGCAGGGCTTTCAAGCGTTCCACCTGTGCCTTACGCTGCGGTTCCGAATGAAACTCCAGGTGTGTTGTAATGATGCGCAACGGGTGCTCACCCGATTGAACGACCACTTCTGTCGCCTGACGCGGCATGTGCTTGACGCCCGCCGCGGCGGGTTGCGGCAGCGGGTGCCGGAAGACTTGAATGACGGGGAGTCGTGACAGAATCAGATTGCCGAACTCCAGCGTTCGGTTGTTTACTCCGCTTGCCGATTGCCGCTCGATCGCCGGGCCATAGACAGCGCGATAGCCATCGAACAAGGCAGCCAAAGCTGCGACCTGGTCTCCTGCAGCGCAGGGCCCCAAGCTTGGCAGGAATCTTGCGACTTCCTGGAGGCAGACGACCTCCGGCCTGCCTTTTTCCAGGATTCGTGCCGCGATGCGCTCCAACGAAGCGATGCCGTCTGTACCGAGACCGAACTGGATATTCCAGGTAACAATCTCCATCACTTGATGCCTGCGTGCATAAAGGATTGGACAAACTGGCGTTGGAACAACAGGAAGGCAACCAGCAGCGGCGCGACGGCGAGCAGCGTTCCGGCTGTTATGATTGACCAATCGACCCCGGACTCCGGCGCGCCGAAGATTGCCAGACCAACGGTCAAGGGACGAGTTGAAACCGAGTTGGTGATAATCAGAGGCCAGAGAAAATTGTTCCAGTGATGACTAATGGAAACCAGCCCAAAGGCAATGTAGGTAGGCTTTGCCAGCGGGACGAAGACACGCCACAGGATCGAAATTTCCGAGCAACCCTCGATGCGGGCGGCGTCTTCTAGTTCCTTGGGGATCGTCTTGAACGTTTGGCGCAACAGGAAGATGCCAAACGCACTGGCCATATAGGGGAGGCCGATGGCCAGGATGCTGTCGACCAAGCCAAGATTGCTCATCGTCCGGTAGTTCTCGACGATCAGAACTTCGGGCATGATCATTAATTGTAGAAGCACCAAGGCAAAAGCCAGATTCTTACCCCAGAAGTCATAACGGGCGAAGGCGTAGGCCGCCAGGGTGCACAGGAAAAGCTGCGCGATCAGTATCATCGTCACAAGTAAGAAGGTGTTGACGAAGTACCGGCCAAAGGGCGCCTGCGACCAGGCGGTGGCGAAATTTTCCAGTGTAAGAGGCGCAAAAAGATCGAAGCGGGTGGCGTACTCCGGAGGATGGAAGGCTGCCCAGAATGCATAAACCAACGGCAGCAGCCACAGAACGGCTACCATCCAGGCGCCGATGATCTCTAGCCAGCGTCCCGGTGTGTTTCTGACCGCGCTCATCTGTAGTGAATCCTTTTGTCGAGCGCGGTGAACTTACCGACCGCTATCAAGGCCAGCAGCAGGAGGAGTACAACGGTCAAGGTAGAAGCGTAGGACTGATCGAAGAAACTGAAAGCCACTTCGTAGATGTAATAGAGCAGAAGCGATGAGGCGTTGTCCGGCCCACCCTTGGTCAGGATGAATAAATGATCCACAAGTTTGAAGGAGTTGATCACTGCGTTAATCAGGACGAAGAGCGTGGTCGGCATCAATAGTGGGAATGTTACGCGCCAGAAGAAGTACCAGCGGCTGGCACCTTCCAGGCGCCCGGCTTCCTCTAATTCATGGGGTAGAGATTGCAGGGCGGCCAGGTAGAAGATCATGAAGAAACCGGCTTCCTTCCAAACGGTCATCACGATGATACAGGCAAGAACCGTGTCCGGGTCGCCCAACCAGTTCTGAGAGTGAAAGCCGAACACCCGCGTCACTTGGTCGAGCAAACCAATATCGGGCGAATAGAAGAAAAGCCAGATGTTCGCCACGGCGATCATCGGCAGGACGGTCGGCGTGAAGTAGGCCATGCGCACGACGCCTCGCAGCGGCAGTCGTTCGTTGACCCAGAGCGCCATTAAGATCGCAATGGCGACGCTGGTCGGAATGGTGCCGACTGCATACCAAAGGTTGTTTGTCAGGACTTTCCAGAAGACCGGATCTTCCAGCATGTAGGCATAATTGTCGAGCCCGACGAACTTGCTTGGCCGTCGGGCTGTTCCCGAGGAAAAGAAGCTTTGCAGCAACGTTGCAACGGCGGGGTAATGGGTAAATGCCACAAGCAGGGTCGCGGCGGGCATCAACAGCAGCCAGCCGTAAACCTGGTTCTTGATGAATCTGGGCCCACCCATGTGTTGTTACTCCGAGAAAGGTCCCGAGGGCGCGGCTTGCCGCGCCCTCGGAAACAAGGAGGCATTCCGTCTGTTAGCGATACCGCCGCAACAGGCCGTCAGCAGCTTTCTGAGCCTCGGTAAGAGCTTCGGCCGGTGACTTACTACCGGTCAGGGCCGCCTGAATGGCGTCGTCGAGCAGTTTTCGTACCCGGCCTGTCTGGTAGGTCGAAAGCTCAGCCGTTGCAAATTCGAGCTGATCACGAGCCACCGCGGCCGGCGGGAACTCGACCACGTAGTTCTTTAGCTTGTCAGTCTCATAGGCATCGGGGCGCGTGCCGATGTAACCGGTCTTGATGCTCCATTCCGCTGTTCGTTCGGGCTGTGTCAAGAACTTAATCAGCTTCAAAGCGGCCTGCTGTTCGGCCTCGCTGGTGTCCTTGAAGATGTAGAAGTTGCCACCGCCGGTTGGCGTTCCGCGGCTGACCTTCGAGGGTAGCATCGCTACACCGAAATCAAAGCTTGCGTTGTCCTTCACGGCGGTCAGATTGCCCGTGGAGTGCCACATAATGGCGGTTTTGCCTTCCAGGAAGTTCTGCCGCAAGGTACCCCATTCGATGGTCCCTTCCGGCATTACGCCCATTTCCGATCCAAGGCCTTTCCAGTACTCCAACGCTTCGATGGTGGCGGGTGCGTCGAAAAAGGTCGTGGCGCCGTCTCCACTCATCAGAACCTGACCGTTCTGCTTGGTCAACGCGCCGAACATCCAGTAGGGATACCCGGTGGAGGGGATCATGGCGCCCCATCTCTCGACGGTGCCGTCGCCTGCCTTCTTGACGAGCTTCTTGCCCATGGAGGCAAGCTCATCCCAGGTTTGCGGCGGATTCTCGGGGTCCAGGCCGGCTTCGCGGAAAGCATCCTTGTTGTAGTACATCACGATGGTCGAGCGCTGGAAGGGAATACCCCAGGTCTTGTCATCGGTAATACCGTTCTCCATGAGAGCCGGGTAAAAGCCCTTCAACCAAGCCTTGTCTTCCTCGCTGCTCACGATGTCGTCGAAGGCAATGATCGCGTCCTGCTCGATCAACTCGTAAATATCGATGGAGAACATGACGGCAAGCTGAGCGGGCTCACCACTCTTCAGCGCTGCCAGCGCCTTGATGCGCGCGTCGTTGTAGTTGCCGGCATAGATGGCGTTGACATCGATGTCCGGGTTCTCCGCTTCGAAGTCGGCAACCAGCTTATCGACCACCTCAGTCAAGGGTCCGCCGACCGCTACGGGGTAATACATGGTCAATTCGGTCTTTGCGTCCGCTGTCGCGGTGGCGGCCAGGCCCACGAGGGCTACGGCGGCTCCGAAAGCGGTATTTCTGATGATCCTAAACATGGGATTCTGTTCCTCCATGGTTTGCCGTATTTTGAGAGTTCCGGAAGAAACCGACTTCCAATCCTCCCATCTCAGGGGCCTTGCTTGATCCGAGGTGACGGAAACGTTTCTTTATCATTGCCTCGGAATAACCGGTGCCCAGACCGGTGAACTCAAGAAACTAACTGACTGCAGCCCTCACTCCTTGGGCATCGAATAGGTGCGCCGCCGTCGGGTTCCAGCCGATATGCACCGCTTCGCCCAGTTTCAGGTTGCTATGGCCGGCCGTGCGTACCGCCAGGCCCTGGCCACCAATTTCAAGGCTGACAACGGAATCGGCGCCCAAGTAGTCGATGGCGGTGACCCTTGCAGGCACGCCCTCGTCACAAAACTCAATGTCCTCGGGTCGCAAGCCGAGATGCCAGCCCTCGTCTGCCTCAAATGATATGGCCCCTTGGTCCCCCAGGCCGACTATACCCGTGCCGTTGGCCGTTCTCGAAAGACGCAGAAGGTTCATGGGGGGAAGTCCGAGAAAACGAGCGGCGAAGGCGGTTTGGGGGCGATTGTAGAGCGTGTCTGGGGTGCCGATTTGTTCGCATCGACCGTCACGCAGCAACACAACCTGATCAGCCATCGACATAGCTTCCGTCTGGTCGTGAGTGACATAGACCATCGTGATTCCCAACTTCCGTTGCAGGCCACGGATCTCAGCCCGCATTTCACCGCGCAGCTTGGCGTCGAGGTTCGACAGCGGTTCGTCCATCAGGCAAACCGGGTACTCGGCGATGATCGCCCGCGCCAGGGCAACACGCTGCCGCTGGCCGCCCGAAAGCTGCGCAGGTTTACGTTCCAGATATCCCTCCAGTCCAACAATCTCGGCCACACGCTGCAATCGCTGTTCCCGTTCCGCCCGCTTTACCTTTCGGACCTTCAGGCCGAAAACGATGTTCTCAGCCACGGAAAGGTGCGGGAAAAGCGCATAGGACTGAAACACCATGGCCAAATTGCGCTGTGCTGCGTCCAGGTTGGTAACGTCTCTTTCGCCAATCATGACGCGCCCGCCTGTGACGTCCTCGAGGCCGGCGATCATCCGCAGAGTTGTTGATTTTCCGCAGCCGGAGGGGCCGAGAAGGACCGTGAAACTGCCTTCTTCCACGACGAAAGAAAGATTGTCGACGGCCCGTTGGCCGCTCCATTCCTTTACCAGGGACTGTACTTCGATCCTGCTCATTCCTCGGGTCGTCCTCGTCCCAGAACAAATTTTACGCCCGCATCCGATAAGGACTTGCGGATTGTCTCCGGTGGGTCCTGATCGCAAAAGACGACGGACATTTCATGTATGTACCCGCCCCGGACGTGCGCGGGCCGCCCAAATTTTGTATGGTCGAGCACCAGCAATGACTGGCGGCAATTCTGGCGAATGGTTTCTCGAACCTTGACCTCGTCCTCCGTGAAATCCAGAAGGGACCCGTCCGCATCGACGCCCCCAACACCGAATACCCCGAAGTCAACCTTGTAAGAGGCAAAGAACGCGTCAGCTGAAGGGCCGATGACGTCCATGTCCTGGTTGCGAAGTCGTCCGCCCGCCGTCGTTACCTCGAAGCTGGCATTACGACAGGCCGCCGCCGCGACATTGATGTTATTCGTAAAAACCCGAAGGTTCTTGTGGCCGGACAGCGCCGTGGCGACAATCTCCGGTGTCGTTCCAATGCTAAAAGCCAAGGACGCGCCGTCAGGCACATAATCGGCGACGGCACGGGCGATGCGCTGCTTTTCCCGAAGAGCCAGTATTTGTCGCATTGGGTAGGGCAGATTCTCGTTACCCGATGGCAGGTCAACACCCCCATGCCGACGGCGAAGGATACCGCGATCGCAAAGTGAACGCAGGTCGCGGCGAATGGTCTGTGTGGTGACGCTAAAAGCCGCGGCAAGACTATCGACCGTCGTGAAACCCTCCCTGGCCACGATGCCCGCAATTGTGTGTTGTCGTCCAGTCAGGCTCATTCGATGCTCATTCACACATAAATCGCGTTCATTTTGTTTCAAGTGAACACAATAGCACGGCAACATGAAAATTAAATGTCATAAATAAGTAAAAATAGTTGCAATACCTCCAAGCAATGTTCATTTGAAAATTCCCATGCAAATACACCCGGCAAAGCCCTCGCCGTTGCACGGAACAATGCGCGCGGGGTTCAGCCGGATGTCGCTTTGGGCAGCGTGCTCTAGCGGTAGATGGGGGTCAGCACCGGAATAACAGGTGCGCGCTGCAAGTACCCGCGCAAAGTCTCACTTCTCGAATGGCCGGGGCTCATGGGGCGCTTTCTATCATGACATTGCTCGGCAGAATGGCGCCGGGGGACATAATGACCTTCGCCGCGAGGCGGTGGCCCGCCCGGGCTGCTTCCATTGGGTCGCCGCCGGAGAAACGGGTCGCCAGATAAGCGGCGTTAAAAGCGTCGCCCGCGCCGGTTGTGTCGCGTGGTTTAAGAACGGCGGGTGGCGTGACCTCAAAGGTCTTCCCCTGAAGCAACAGAAGACATGGCGCTCCTCCTTGTTTCACCACGATCTCGGCGGCGGTCCGAGTAGCGATCTCCTGGTTGCCAAACAGCCGTTGCTCCTCGTCCGGACTGGTTACGACGATGCTGGAAGTGCGGTAAACTTCGCCCATCCAATGTTGCGCCGCGGCCATATCGGGCCAAAGCTGCGGCCGATAGTTCGGATCGCAGGCGACTATGGCGCCGGCGGCTCGAGCCTTCGCCAGCGCATCGAGCAGGGCTTGGCGACACTGGTTCGGCAAGATGGCGAGCGTGATGCCGCTGATATAGACCAAGGCCGCCCGTTCGATGGCCTCCAGCCGCTTTGCGTAGGCTCCTTGATTAAAGAGCTCGCGCGCGGGTGATTCCCCGCGCCAGTAGGTGAAGCTGCGCTCACCACGATCATCCAGATCGATGGCGTAAAGGCCGACGGTTCGCCCCGCTGCCGTTTCAACCAGTGTGGTGTCGAGACCCTCCAAACGCCAATCGTCGGCCATGTTCTTGCTCAGAGCGTCGTCGCCCAGACGGGTTACATATCCCACGAGGCCCTTGCCCAGCAGGCGGGCCATATAAAGTGCGGTGTTCAGGGTGTCGCCGCCATAGCCCAAGCATCGCCGTCCCTGATCGTCAGGCGGGCTCAACTCGGCCATGCATTCGCCAACGGCCAGTATTCTGGGCATTGACTCGCTCAATAGGTTGCGCGGCCGCCGGAGAGGTCAAAAACCGCACCGGTCGTGAAGGAATTATCTTCGGAGGCCAACCAAGCCACCATGGCGGCGATCTCCTTAACCTCGACAAAGCGCTTGCGCGGAATTTTCGACAGCATGTAATTGATGTGCTCCTCTGTCATTTGATCAAAAATTGCCGTCTTGGCTGCCGCCGGGGTAATGCAGTTTACCGCGATGTTGAATTCGGCCAATTCCTTGCCCAGTGATTTGGTCAAGGCGATCACGCCTGCTTTGGCTGCTGAGTAGGCCGCTGCGTTCGGATTACCCTCCTTGCCGGCGATGGAAGCGACATTGATGATTCGGCCGTAGCCTGCCGCCGTCATCAAGGGGACCGCCGCCTTGCAGCCGTGGAAGACGCCGTTCAGGTCCAGATTGATCACGCGATGCCACTCTTCGATCGGATAATCGGCGACGGACGCATTGAGACCCGAAATACCGGCGTTGTTCACCATAATGTCGATTTTACCGAGGTGGGCATGGGTTTCCTCGGCGGTTGAACTAACGCTGTGCCAATCCGTCATGTCGACTTGGTAGAAGATCGCGGGCCCGAGCTTTTTAAGCTCGTCAGCGGTTGCTTGCGCCGTTTCCATGTCGTTGTCCCATATCGCGACCGAGGCGCCGGACGCCAAAAACCGCTCGGCTACGGCCCGCCCAATGCCCTGCCCGCCGCCGGTAACGACAGCGCAGCGGCCTTTTAGGTCGATCAGATTCATAGCTGCTTCCTCCCACTGTGGCTTGACCGCCGCGCGGCTCTCGCCTTAAATCGATTAAATTCCACTCCAGCACGCTTGCCAAGCCCGGAGCGGTAAAAAACTGAATGAAAACGCGACTCACCAAGATCGTCGGGAGGAATTCAATGCCATCCAGTAAGGACCAGAGGCGATTACGCAGCCAGGAGTGGTTCGACAATCCCGACAATCCGGCGATGACCGCGCTTTATATCGAGCGCTATCTGAACTACGGGCTGACACGCGGCGAACTGCAATCGGGAAGGCCGATCATTGGCATTGCGCAAACCGGCTCGGACCTGTCGCCCTGCAACCGAATTCATATCGATCTTGCTGAGCGCCTGCGCGCAGGAATACGAGACGCAGGCGGCATTCCCATCGAGTTTCCGGTGCATCCAATTCAAGAAACCGGGAAACGCCCAACGGCGGCGCTGGACCGTAACCTCGCCTATCTCGGGCTGGTCGAGGTGTTGTTCGGCTATCCGCTAGACGGGGTGGTTCTGACGACGGGGTGCGATAAAACCACGCCAGCGATGCTGATGGGCGCTGCGACCGTCGATCTGCCTGCGATCGTCTTGTCCGGCGGGCCAATGCTGGATGGTTGGTGGCGCGGTAAGCTGGCGGGTTCGGGAACGGTCGTTTGGGAGAGTCGCCGCCTGCTTGGTAGTGGTGAGATCGACTACGAGGAGTTTATGTCCAGGGTCTGCGCTTCGGCTCCTTCGATGGGTCACTGCAACACGATGGGAACGGCCTCCACGATGAATGCCCTGGCGGAGGCGTTGGGCATGAGTCTGCCCGGCTGCGCCGCCATTCCCGCGCCCTACCGGGAGCGAGGGCAGATGGCTTATGCGACCGGACGCCGGATCGTCGAGATGGTTTGGGACGATCTGCGGCCATCGCAGATCTTGACCCGTGAAGCCTTCCTCAACGCCATTCGGGTGAACACCGCGATCGGGGGCTCGACCAACGCGCCGCCGCATATACAGGCCATCGCGCGCCATGCCGGTGTGGCGCTGTCGATCGAGGACTGGGAGGAGCATGGCTACGCCTTGCCGTTGTTGGTGAACATGCAGCCGTCGGGCAAGTATCTGGGCGAATCCTTCCAACGTGCCGGCGGTGTGCCGGCGGTCATGGCGGAGATGCTGAATGCGGGGAAGCTCGATGGGACGTGCTTGACCGTCACCGGGCGCAGCGTCACGGATAATCTGGAAGGCCAATGTAGTCAGGACCAAGATGTCATACGCTCTGTAGAAAATCCCTTGCGCGAAGATGCCGGTTTCATGGTGCTGTCGGGAAACCTCTTTGATAGCGCCTTGCTCAAGACTTCGGTGATATCGCCCGAATTCCGCAAGCGCTTCTTTGAGCGGCCCGGATCCGAGGGCATCGTCGATGCACGGGCCATCGTCTTCGAAGGCCCCGAGGACTATCATCAACGTATCAATGACCCGACGCTTGAGATTGATGAAACCTGCATGCTCTTCATTCGTAACGTCGGTCCGGTTGGTTATCCAGGCTCGGCGGAGGTTGTGAACATGCAGCCGCCCGATGCGATGATTCGACAGGGTATCGAGCATTTGCCCACCGTTGGGGATGGCCGCCAGAGCGGCACCTCCGAAAGTCCCTCCATTCTCAACGCCTCGCCGGAGGCCGCCGTCGGCGGCGGCTTGGCTCTGCTTAGAACCGGCGATAGAGTGCGCCTGGATCTGCAAGAACGCCGTTTGGAGATGTTGATCGATGATGCGGAAATGACGGCGCGGCGCGCGGCTTACAAGCCACCGGAATTGACGCATCAAACACCCTGGCAGGAGCTATACCGCCAGCATGTCGGACAGCTTTCCGGCGGCGGTTGCCTGGAGTTTGCAACAGCCTATCAGCGTGTCGCGCGTGTGCTGCCACGCGACAACCACTAGAACCATGGTATTGCGGCGTCCGTTTGGTCTGCTGTCAGTGACCAAGATAAGAAAGAAGGAGAGGGACCTTGAAATTACTGCGTTGGGGTGAAGCGGGCGAAGAGCTGCCAGGTCTTTTGGATTCAAAGGGGCGCATTAGGGATTTGTCGCACCTTATCGAGGATTTTGGCCCGCATAGTTTGACTGAACAGGGCATGGACAGCCTGCGGGCCATCGACCCGGAAGCGCTGCCGTTGGTTGAGGGAAGCCCACGTATCGGGGCCTGTCTGCCGTTCGTAACGAACTTCTATTGTATCGGTCTCAACTACGCCAAGCACGCCGCCGAAAGCGGCATGCCGCCACCGGCCGAGCCGGTGCTTTTCTCCAAGGCCAGTTCCGCGCTGTCGGGGCCCTATGACCCCATCGTCATTCCCAAGGGTTCTGAAAAGACCGATTGGGAAGTTGAGCTTGGCGTGGTTATCGGGCGGGAAGCGTCTTACGTCAGCGAGGCCGAGGCGCTTTCCTGTGTGGCCGGGTACTGCGTCGTGAACGATGTTTCCGAGCGGGCTTTCCAGTTGGAAAGCACCGGCCAGTGGATCAAGGGAAAATCGGCGCCCACCTTCGGACCGACCGGCCCTCATCTGGTATCCGCCGATGCGGTTCCCGACCCTCAGGCCCTGCAGGTTTGGCTCGACGTGAATGGCGAGCGTATGCAAGAAGGCGATACCTCGGACATGATCTTCAGCGTTGCCGAGATCATTTCCTACATGAGCCGTCATATGCTGCTGCAGCCCGGTGATTTGATTGCGACGGGCACGCCGCACGGTGTGGGCATGGGGTTGAAGCCGCCGCGTTTCCTGAAAGCCGGAGACGAGGTCCGTCTCGGCGTCGAGGGTTTGGGTGAGCAGCATCAAACCGCCGTGGCGTGGGGAAGCTAACCCATGCAGGTCACAATTCTGGGCGCCGGCGGATTTCTTGGTCAAAAGCTGGCCGCGGCGTTGGCCGCCCGCGGTGTCCTGAGAGGGCGGGAAATTCGCGCACTCCACCTCGTGGACTTGAGTGCGCCACCTGCCGTGGCTGCGGACTTCGTCATCACGACCAGGGCGGCTGATATTAGTGACGCAGCGTCGATTTCGCAGGCGATCCCAAATGGCACGGACGCAGTTTTCCATCTGGCGGCCGTGGTGTCAGGACAGGCAGAGGCTGAGTTCGAATCCGGGCTCCAGGCGAACTTGATGGGAACGCTCAACGTGTTGGAGCGTTGTCGTGCGCTGGAGACAGCGCCGGTTGTCGTTTTTTCCAGCTCCGTGGCGGTTTACGGAGGTGAAATCCCACAGCCCATAGAAGACTGGTACTTGCTGAACCCGCAAACTTCCTACGGAACCCAAAAGGCGATAGGCGAGTTACTGATCAACGATTACTCCCGCAAGGGCTTCATTGACGGGAGGGGGTTGCGGCTACCGACGGTTACCGTCAGGCCAGGCAAGCCCAATCGCGCGGCTTCCTCTTTCGCCTCGTCCATCTTTCGCGAGCCTTTGCAGGGCGACGAAGCCATCTGTCCGGTTAAACCGGAGTCGCAGATGTGGGTCTGCTCGCCGCGCGCGGTGATTGCCAATCTGCTGCACGCTGCGGAGCTGGAGGCAAAGGTGTGGGGCGAGAACCGCTGCATTGCGCTCCCTGGGTTGCTGGCGACCATTGGCGAGATGGTCGAGGCAATGCGGCGCGTCGCGGGCGATGAACCGGTTTCGCGCATTCGCTGGGAGCCGGATCCCGTTATTCAGAAGATTGTGGACGGGTGGCTCGCCGACCTGAGGCCCGAGAAGGCCACGAAGTTGGGCTTCATCGCCGACCATTCCTTCGAAGACAATGTCCGCGGCTTTCTAGAAGACGATATCCGACGGGATTAGCCCGCACGCTGGTCGGCACCCTGGCCCAGGCGTTTGCCGCCATTCAGCGCCTCAAGCCATAGAAGATAGGCGCTGTGATCCTGGTTCCCGGCTGACATCGCATCGTTGAGGTCGGAATAGGCGCGTTGTGCCTTTTCCGTCAGCGGCAACGTCAGGCCGGCCTCGCGCGCGACCTCGATCACATTGTTCAGGTCCTTGAGTTGCATGCGTATCGGGCCGCCAGGCATCCAGTTGCGCTCCAGCATTCGCTGGCCGTGTAGATCGAGTATGCGCGAGGTCGCAAAGCCGCCCATGATGGCTGATCGGACGGCGACCGGGTCGCAACCGCCTTCCTGAGCCAGAAGCAAGGCTTCAGCGACCGCGCCGATGGTGACGGCCACGATGGCCTGGTTGGCAAGTTTGGCCACCTGACCTGCGCCGTGATCGCCGACATGGGTCACGTTACCCATTGATTTCAATAAGGTCTCCGCGTCGGCAAGATCATCTTTGCCGCCACCAGCCATGATGGCGAGCGTGGCCTCGATGGCTCCTTTTTCGCCACCGGACACAGGGGCGTCTAGATGGCGTTTTCTGATCTTCTCCAGCATAGCGGCATGGTCGCGGGCGACGGAAGGTTGGATCGATGACATATCGATAAAGAGGCAGCCCTCCGGCGCCGCCGCCGCCGCGTCGCCGTCTCCGAAAAGCAACTGCGTCACGACACTGGAGTTCTCCAGCATTGTGACAACCGCATCGGCCTGAGCCGCGGCTTCTGCGGGCGTTGCGGCGACCGTCGTCACGTCACTCAAACGCTCCGCTTTGGAGGTCGTACGATTCCAGACGGTTACGGCGAATCCGGCGTTGGCGATGTTGCGCGCCATGGGGGCACCCATGATTCCGGTTCCCAGGACGGCGACTTTTCGGATGGACATAGATCATGACTCCTAAACTTTAGGCGACGGGCGTTAAAAGAGGGCGTCCCGCGAAATGCGCCGCCAGATTATCGATCACCAACTGACCCATGGCGCGGCGCGTTTGGACAGTCGCACTGCCGACATGTGGCAGCAACAAGACATTGTCGAGCCCGAACAATGCTTCAGGCACTTTAGGTTCCTGGGCAAAGACATCCAGCGCGGCGCCACCCAGCTTTCCACTGGTCAATAGCGCGACAAGAGCCGTCTCGTCTACCAATGAACCGCGCGCGACGTTCACAAGGCATCCTTTGGGCCCCAGCGCCTCCAGGACTTCGCGACTCACCAGCCCTTGGGTTTCTGCAGATCCGGGCGCAATGACCACCAGCCAGTCCACATCGCGCGCCATGGCGACCAGGTCAGAATAATAGCGATAGGGTTGGTCGGCTTGCTGCGTTCGGCCATGGTAGCTGATTTGCATTTTGAAGGCGCTACATCTCGCAGCAATCTCCTTGCCAATTCGCCCGAGACCCAGGATCCCCACCTGGGCCCCGGTTAGTTCGGCTGTCAGGGGATAGTGGGCCTTCAACCAATGACCTTTACGAACATACTGATCGCATTGGGGAATCCGGCGGCAGAGGCCGATCATCATGCCGAGAGTCAACTCGGCAACGGCATTACTTAGCACCTCTGGCGTGTTGGTTACGGCAATACCGTGGGCCCGGGCCGCCTCCAGATCAATGGCGTCATATCCGACACCCTGGCACACAATGATCTCAAGGTTGGGGAGGCGGTCCATCAACGCGCGACTGGCGCCCAGATGTCCATCCGTCGCAATTCCTTTGATCTTTGCGCCTTCGGCAGCCAGAAGAGCGTCCTTATCATCGGCCTCCCAGTACCGCAGAAGGTCAAAGTCCTGAGCCAGAGCCTCCTGAACCAACGCCATCAACGGGCCTATCATCAAAATTTTTGGTTTCATGGAATCCCCTTCCGGCAATTTTCATGGGATTGGAGCCCGTTAGGCAGCATTTGTATACTGATAGCCATCTAAATCGATTTAAAAAAGCATTGACCAACGCGCTCAACGGTTCAATCATTGTTTTGCCGTTGCGTAGCGGTGGGGACAAAAAATCACCCGATAATGAAACTGCGCTAGGGAGGTTTGATTTCTGCATGGCGTCTGTGACGATCCGTGATGTGCGCAAGTCTTTTGGTTCCGTGGAAGTTGTCCACGGCGTTTTCATTGACATTGAAGACGGTGAGTTCGCCGTTCTGGTCGGCCCCTCGGGTTGCGGCAAATCCACCCTGCTGCGGATGCTGGCAGGCCTTGAGTCGATTACAGCCGGCGAGGTTCTGATCGACGACCGGGTCGTCAATATGGTGCCGCCCAAGGAGCGCGACACCGCCATGGTGTTCCAGAACTATGCGCTTTATCCGCACATGAAGGTCTATGACAACATGGCCTTCAGCTTGAAGCTCCGGAAGACGGACCAGGCGGAGATCGACAGGCGGGTGCAGCATGCCGCCGATATCCTGGGGTTGGTCCCTTATCTGGATCGCTTTCCCCGGCAGTTGTCGGGGGGGCAGCGTCAACGGGTTGCCATGGGCCGGGCCATCGTTCGCGACCCACAGGTCTTTCTCTTCGATGAGCCGCTATCGAACCTCGATGCAAAGTTGCGCGTGCAGATGCGTACCGAGATCAAGGCGCTGCACCAGCGCTTGGGCGCGACCACGATTTACGTGACCCACGATCAGATCGAAGCCATGACCATGGCCGACAAGATCGTGGTCATGCAGGGCGGCAACGTCGAGCAGATCGGCGCGCCGCTCGAGCTTTACGACCACCCGAACAACCTTTTCGTCGCTGGGTTTATAGGCTCCCCCGCCATGAATTTCGTGGAGGGTGTGGCGCGGCTGGAGGGCGAGCGGGCGCAAATCGAGATCAACGGGGGAACCCGTATCGATATTCAACGGGTCGGCGGCCTGGAAGAAGGCAAGCCGATTGTCTTCGGATTCAGACCGGAGCACTTGGTGCTTTGCGGGGAGGGCCAAGGCTTTCGCTCGGAGGTGATCGTGACAGAGCCGACCGGGTCCGAAGTGCAGATTGTCAGCAAGCTCGGAGACCATGAAGTCAATGCGCTGTTTCGTGAGAGGCATGCCTTCAAGCCGGGTGAGGGAATTCACATGCGACCTGATGTAGAGCGGGCGCATGTGTTCGACGCGGAAACGGGGCGGACGCTGGTCGCCTGACCCGCTGGCGTGGGGCGGCCGGTGCCGCGCTTGCGTCCAAAGACGGGGATCAATCCCCAATGAACAAAGAATGGGAGGATAGTATGTCATTCAATCGCCGTTCCTTTATGAAGGGATCGGCCGCCGCCGCGGCCCTACTTGCCGCGGAGAGGTCCGGTCTCCTTGATGTTGCCAAAGCATGGGCTGCCATGAACCCCTTCAAGCCCGAAGCGGGCGCAGAACTCCGCTTGCTGCGCTGGAAGCGTTTCATCCAGTCTGAAGAGGATGCTTTCAATGCCGCCGTGGCTGCCTTCACCGAGGCAACGGGAGTCGCCGTGACTGTCGAGAATGAGTTCATGGACGATATCCAACCCAAGGCGTCCGTGGCCGCCAACGTCGGTTCGGGCCCGGACCTTGTCTGGGGTCTCTATTCCACACCGCACCTGTTCCCCAATAAGCTGTTGGATCTAACCGATGTGGCCGACCACCTGGGCGGTGAGTACGGCGGCTGGGTTGATTCAGCGAAGGCGTACGGCGTCAATGGCGGCAAGTGGATCGGATTGCCGATGTGCTTTAACGGCAACTACATCAACTACCGCCAGTCGGCGATTGAGAAAGCCGGCTTCAAGACTTTCCCCGATGACAACGCCGGGTTCCTGGAGCTCTGCAAAGCGCTTAAGGGTACCGGGATGCCGGCGGGCATGGCGCTGGGTCATGCATCGGGTGATGGTAATGCCTGGGTGCACTGGGCCTTGTGGAGCCATGGCGGTGCGATGGTGGACGAGAATGACAAGGTTATCATCGACAGCCCTGAATCCCTTGCGGCCTGTGAGTATGTGAAGGAGCTTTACGACACCTTCATCCCGGGCACGGCTTCTTGGAACGACGGCAACAACAACAAAGCCTTCCTGTCGGGCGAAGTGGGCCTCACGAACAACGGCATTTCGATTTACACGAAGGCTGTGGTGGATGGGATGGAGATGGCGGCGGATATCGACCATGCGGTCTGGCCGACCGGTCCGGTCGGCAAGCCGACGGAGTTCCACATCGCCTATCCGATCATGGCCTTCAACTACACGAAGTTCCCCAACGCCTGTAAGGCCTTCATGGCATTCATGATGTCCAGCCCGACTTATGACAAGTGGCTGGATGGGGCCGTCGGGTATCTGACGCACTCACTCAACGCCTTCGACAATGCGCCGGTTTGGACCGACGATCCCAAGCGGACGATTTTCCGTGAGGCGGCCAAGCGCACGCTCACGGCGGGTTATCAGGGTTCGGTCGGAGAGAAGGCCGCCGCCGCCTTGGCGGAGTTCATCGTGCTCGACATGTTCGCCTCGGTCGCGACCGGGCAATCGAGCCCGGCCGATGCGGTCAAACAGGCAGCCCGCAAGGCTGAACGTATCTACAGCCGCTGAAGGTACTTACGAGGGCGGGAAACGGCGGTCGATTGACTGCCGGGTCCCGCCCGGGTTGCCGGCCATGCACCGCTCCGTCGGGTCCGGTGTCGGCGTTGATTTTTCTTAGAAGGGAGTTGTGCCAGGGATGGCCGTGACCGACACGAAAGCCGCCGCGCAATCGAAGGGCCCACAACCAGGTCAATCGGGCGATGCGATGTATCTTTCCTTGGGTGCCAGGCTTGCCAACAACAAGGGCTGGCTGGGGTTCTGGTTCATGCTGCCCGCGGCCGCGTTTTTGGTTGCCTTTCTCACCTATCCCTTGGGTCTTGGCATCTGGCTTTCGTTGACCGACGCGTCCATCGGCCGGTCTGGTGTCTTTATCGGCATTGAGAATTTCGTCTGGTTGATGGACGACGACGTGTTCTGGCTTTCCGTCTTCAACACGATGCTTTACACGGTCGTGGCCAGCGTCTTTAAGTTCGCCATCGGCCTGTACCTGGCATTGCTGTTGAACAAGCACATTCCCTTCAAGGCATTTATCAGGGCAATCGTACTCCTACCCTGGATCGTACCCACCGTGCTTTCGGCCATAGCCTTTTGGTGGATCTACGATGCGCAGTTCTCGGTAATTTCCTGGGCGCTTTCCGGTATGGGATTGATCGACGAGAACATCAATTTTCTCGGTGACCCCTGGAACGCGCGTTGGGCAACGATCTTCGCCAACATTTGGCGCGGCGTGCCCTTTGTCGCGATTACTCTGCTGGCCGGACTGCAAACGGTGTCGCCCTCGCTATACGAGGCGGCGACGATTGATGGCGCAAATCGTTGGCAGTTGTTCCGCTATGTCACCTATCCGATGCTGACGCCGATCATTGCCGTGGTCATGACCTTCTCGGTGCTGTTTACCTTCACCGATTTCCAGTTGATCTACGCTCTGACGCGCGGTGGGCCGGTGAACGCCACGCACTTGATGGCGACACTCAGCTTCCAGCGCGCGATCCTGGGCGGAAATCTAGGCGAAGGGGCTGCTATTTCGACGGCCATGATCCCCTTCCTGCTCTCGGCGATATTGTTTTCCTGGTTTGGCCTGCAGCGCCGCAAGTGGCAGCAAGGAGAAGGCGATGACTGAGCCTCAAGCGCAACAGATCAAACGCAAGACCATCTTTGGTACCGAGCGCAAGGAAAAGGACGAGCCGCAAGGCATGGACTTTCTTGTCACCCGCAGTTCGCGTTGGGTGACGGTTTATCTGCCTTTGTCGATCATTTCATTCGTGCTGCTGTTTCCATTTTACTGGATGACCACAACAGCCCTAAAGCCGAACGAGGAACTACTCGATATCCAGAATAGCAACCCCCTGCTCGTGCACTCACCGACGTTGGATCACTTCTACAAGCTGATATTCGAGACGGACTATCCCTGGTGGATGTGGAACACAATGTTGGTTGCCGTTTGTGCCACGGTGCTCTCGCTGGTCGCGGCGGTCATGGCGGCTTATGCGATCCAGCGCATTCGTTTCCGCGGATCGCGGACGGTGGGCGGGTTAATCTTCCTCGCCTACCTGGTACCGCCCTCCATTCTGTTCATTCCCTTGGCGACGATTATCTTCCAGTACGGTTTGTTCGATAGCCCGATGGCCTTGATCCTCAGCTATCCGACAATCCTCATTCCATTCTGCACCTGGTTGTTGATGGGGTACTTCAAGTCGATCCCCTATGAACTCGAGGAATGCGCGTTAATGGATGGTGCAAGCCGCTTTCAGATCTTGGTGAAGATTATCATCCCACTGTCGGTTCCAGGTTTGATCTCGGCGGGTATCTTCGCCTTCACGCTCTGTTGGAACGAGTTCATCTATGCGTTGACCTTCATCTCAACCAGCAGCAACAAGACCGTGCCTGTCGCCGTCCTATCGGAGTTGGTGGACGGTGACGTCTATCACTGGGGTTCACTGATGGCCGGTGCGTTGCTGGGATCCTTGCCGGTGGCTATTCTCTACAGCTTCTTCGTCGATTACTACGTATCGTCGATGACCGGTGCGGTTAAGGAGTAGCCCTCCCGCTATCGCCTAACCTCGAACATTCTTGGAGACATAAGCTATGAAGATTGCCTTTGCAGGTTTGGGCGCAATGGGTCGTGGAATGGCCGGAATGCTGTTGCAGGCCGGGCACGATGTCACAGGGTTCGATCTTAGCGATGCCGCCTTGTCCTGGCTGGAGGAAAACGGCGGCCGCAGGGCGACAACTGTGGCGCAAGCCTGTATGGGCGCTGATGCGTTGGTGATCATGGTGGTGAATGCGAACCAAGCCCGCACGGTGCTGTTCGGGGAGGACGGCGCTCGCGGCGCGCTGGGAGCCGGCGCACTTGTTCTGTGCTCTGTGACCATGCCCGCAGGAGATGCAGCCGCTATCGGACAGGCCGCCAGCGATGCGGGCTGGCACTATCTGGACGCACCTGTTTCCGGCGGGACGGTGGGGGCTGAGGCAGGCACCTTGACCTTCATGACCGCCGGTGAGGATGCCGCTTTCGAAGCGGCCGGACCGCTGCTCGACGCGATGGGGCGCAACATCTATCGCTTGAGTGACAAGCCCGGCGCGGGCTCGACCATGAAGATGGTTCATCAACTTGCGGCAGGCGCAAACTTGGCGGTGGCGGCCGAAGTCATGGCCTTTGGCACCGATCAGGGGCTTGAGCCCGCGTTGCTGCACGAAGTTCTCATGAATTCGGCGGGTTCAAGCTGGATGATCGGTGATCGCGGGCCGCGCATGATCACGACACCCGACAGCGCCAAGTCGGCAGTTGATATTTTCGTCAAGGATTTGGGCATCGTTCTGGATGCCGCGCGCGAGGAGCGCTTTCCCTTGCCTTTGGCCACCGCTGCGCTACAGGTATTCCTGGGTGCGGCTTCGGCGGGTTACGGAAAGGCCGACGATAGTCAGGCAGTGAAGTATTACGAATGCCTTGGCGGCAAGCCCGTGGACGGCCAATCGGGCTGATCAGCGGCGTAGGATCGAAAGCCTTAGTTTTCGCCCGAACTGCCGCAGGATTCTCGAACCGTTAGGACGGGCTCAATCGCGATGTGCTGGAAGGGTGCTGCCGGGTCGGCAAGCCGCTCCAACAGGAGATTGGCAGCCACGGCGCCGATGCGACCGGGGTGATTGGAAACAGTCGTCAAGGGGGGGAAGCAGGCCTGCGCTTCTTGTGAATCGTCGATGCCGACGACGGCGATGTCCTTGCCGGGGACCAGACCGGCGGCGCGGATGCCGTTCATAGCGCCGAAGGCGACCAAATCATTGAAGCAGGCAAAGGCAGTGGGTCGTGGGGTTCGCGACAAGGCCTGACGCGCTAGCTCGACCCCGACAATACGTTTTGCGGCACCTGGAAGGTGCAATTCATCACGCCAGGTCAGCCCCTCCGCGATCACGGCCCGGCGAAAGCCTGCCAGGCGATTGTCACCGGTTGTGGTGCCGGGAAGACCGCCCAACATAACGATCTCCTTGTGACCCAGACTCAAAAGGTGCCTGGTGGCGATCCCCATGCCAAGTACGTCGGCGTTGCCTGCGAAGTCGGCGTCGAATCCGGGTAGGTAACGAGAGATGAACACGATGGCAGCGCCGGCTCGGCGCAGCAATTGCAGCATCTCCGGGTCGGTTCCCAACGCTGGTGAAACGATCAAACCGTCTGCACCGTGCTCGCGCAGGCCTTCAACGAAGCGCCTGAGGCGTTCCGGGTCGTCGCCATGATTGTTGATGAAGATCGCCTTACCGCTTTCCGACAGGCTGTCCTCGATTGACGCTAACATCTCGGCGAAAAACGGGTGGACGATATCGTGGAAACTCACGCCGACGATGCGGGTCTTTCCGGTTCGCAGGGACGCGGCGGCAACATTGTAGACGTAGCCGCTTTTCTGCATCGCATCACGCACGAGCTTGCGCGTTTCCTCGGCAATCATTGGGCTGTCACGTAGGGCGAGTGACACCGTAGCCGTCGAGAGCCCCAGTTTGTCCGCAAGCTGCTTTTGCGTCATCGGACGCTTTGTGCCGCTGCCTTTTCTGCCCTTGCCTGCACTCATAGACTTTCTCTTCCTTCACACGGAAAGGGCGCTTCGGACCTTTGCTGCCACACCCTCACCATCCAAACCGTAGTGCCGATACAGGTGCGTCGGCGGGCCAAGCAGGGAATATTCATCAGGCATACCGATTGAGGTCAGGCGTGCAGCCAAACCCTCTCCGGCGATTACCTCAGCGATGGCAGCCCCTAGTCCCCCTGTAACGTTATGTTCCTCTGCACTGAGAATTATCCCATGCATCTTTGCGGCGCGGCGAACCGCGTCGCGGTCTATGGGTCGGATTGAGTACAGATCGACCACTTCTAAGTCCACACCTTCTTTCGCGAGTATAGCCGCCGCATCCAATGATGCCTTTACGAGATTGCCGATCGCAAAGACCGTTGCGTGCTTTCCCTCGCGCAGGAGATTTGACCCGCCGATACGCCAATCGGGCGGGCTGTCGTAGACCTGTGCTTCGCGTCCGCGGCCGGTTCGGAAGTAGATCGGACCTTGGTGATCGATCGTGGTGGTCAAGGCGGCGCGGATCGCGTTGCCGTCGCAAGGCGCCATCAAGGTCAAATTGGCAAGCGTTCTCAGTGCCCCGATGTCCTCGCAACAATGGTGCGATGTGCCGTAAAAGCCCATGGCGATCCCGGAATGGGTGCCGATCATCCGCACGTTCAGATTGGTGTAGCAGATGTCGTTACGGATGTTCTCAAGCCCCATCAGCGCTAGGAAGAAAGAGTAGTTCGAGATGACCGGCAACATCCCCGTAGTCGCCAGCCCGGCGGCTGCACCGATCATGTTGCGCTCGGCAATGCCGAAGTTGAAGTAGCGGTCCGGGAAACGGCGCCCAAAGTCGACGACCTGCGTTGGCCGACCAAGATCGGCGGTACAGACAACGATATCATCCCGTCCCGCCTCAGCGAGGTCCGTCAAGACCTTGCCGGTCGTCAGTTGCTGAGACAGCCCGAGTGAAACCACCATATCCCACGTGGCCGCATCGAAGGCGTCTGTGACGGTCGATTCACGCAGGTCCAGTCCGGCTTTGATCTCGCGGGTCATCAAAGGCGAGGCGCTTTTGGAGGATTGTGTCATGGCGATACCATTCCCTCAGCCAATTGTGCCGCTGTTGATTTCCTGGTAGGCGCGGTCGAGATCTAAAGGCCCAAGGAAACCGAGGTGCCATTGCCAGGTTCCTTCCATGAAGGACACGCCTTTACCCGCAACGGTGTAAGCTAGGACACAGCACGGCTTTTCCCGTGGTGCGTTCAGGGCCCGATTGAGTGCGTCGAAGACTTGATCCAGGTCGTGGCCGTCCTCAAGCAAGATGACATCCCAACCGAAGGCCTCCCACTTTGCTTTCAATGGCTCGGTGCGCATGGTTTCCTGGGCGATGCCGTCGGAGCCCGCACCGTTGATGTCGACGAGGCCGACGAGATTGGACAGGTTCCAGTGAGCAGCAGAGATGGCCGCTTCCCAAACTTGGCCCTCCGTCTGCTCACCGTCACCCATCATGCAGACGACCCGGCCAGGCGACCCTTGGCACTTGAGCCCCAAAGCCATGCCGACGGAGACGGACAGGTTGTGCCCGATGGAACCAGAGGAGAAATCTGCGCCCTTTACCTTTTTCATATCCGGGTGGTCGCCCAGAGGAGATCCAAGACGGGTGTAGCTGTCTAGATCGCTGGCAGGGAAAAAGCCAAGATCGGCAAGTACAGGATAGAGGCCGATGGCAGCGTGGCCCTTGCCCATGGTGAAGCGATCGCGGTCGGCCCACTGAGGCTCGTCCGGCCGGACATTGAGGAGCTGGTAATAGAGAACCGCTAGCAATTCGGCGATGGAAAAGGCGGAACCATAGTGACCCGATCCGCAGATGTCAGTGAGGCGCAGAACTTCCCGTCGAATCATGCGCGCCTTTTCTCGCAGATCCTGCTTGGAGGTGTTTGTGACCTGGCGTGCCGCCATCGCTTTTCTCCTCTCGCGTTCAGCGCCCCGATTCAGTGACCCGATCTAGTGCCCCGATCTAGTGAATGTGACTGCCACCATTGACATCCACCTCGCTGCCCGTGCAGTAGGCCGAAAGATCGGAAGCGAGAAAAAGGCAGCAACCGGCCACGTCTTCGGCCCGTCCGGCGCGACCCATCGGTATGCCGGCAACGATCTGCTCAAGCATCTCTGGCGTCAGCTTGCCGCCGGTAATATCGGTGTCGATGAAGCCGGGGCAGACAGCATTAACCCGGATGCCCGCAGGGGCGAGCTCGCGGGCCATCGCTTTCGTCAGGCCCAGAATACCGGCTTTGGCAGCCGAATAATGCGGGCCGCCAAAAATACCGCCGCCGCGCTGAGCGGATACCGAGGAAATGTTAATGATCGCGCCGCTCCGGCGTTGCGTAAAAAGAGGAATCACGGCTTGGCTCATGTAAAGCGTGCCCCGCAGGTTCACGTCCAGCACTTGGTCATAGTGGTCGCCCGAAACCTCCATGACCTTCAGCGGTTGGGTGATGCCGGCGTTGTTGACCAATGTGGTGATGGGTCCCAGTCGCTGTTCGACGGCTGCGACCGCCGCCATGCAGGCTTGCTTGTCGGTCACGTCGCAGGTGATGCCCAGGTGGCCGTCGCCCAAGGCCTTCGCCTGCGCTTCCGCCGCGTCGCCGTCGCGGTCGAGGATGGCGACGGCCGCGCCCTGCTCGGCAAAAAGCCGCGCGGTCGCCTGACCCAAGCCCCGCTTGGAGCCGCCGCCGGTCACGATGGCCACCTTGCCGAGTAGCAACATGTAGCTTCGTTCCTCCTCCCCCGAAATTCCGGCGCGACAGAGTGCGCTTCCCTCTTTATGATCCCAGATTATCCGAATTTAAATCGATTTAAAAGAAGTGGAGGATAGAAAAATGACAGCCAATCTCGTTGTAGGTTTCATCGGCGCCGGTTTGATGGGTTGGGGGATGGCCAAGAACGTGGTGGAGAAGGGGTTTGACCTCCGGGTCATGGCCCACCGGAAGCGGGAAGCCATCGACGATCTGGTGGGACGCGGCGCAGTTGAAGTCGCCAATCCCAAGGAAATGGCCGAGCAGTGCGACGTGATCGTACTTTGCGTCACGGGTGCGCCTCAGGTCATGCAGGTTCTAGAGGGCGAAAGTGGGATTCTGGAGGGCGCGCGCGAGGGTTTGACCATCGTTGACACCTCGACCTCCGAGCCGGACCAAACCGAAAGGCTTCACAAAGAGCTTGCGGCCCGTGGAATCGCGCTTGTCGATGCGCCGTTGTCCCGGACACCGGCGCACGCTTGGGACGGTGAGTTGACCACCTACGTCGGCGGCGATGAGGCAACCATTGAGCGCCTGCGGCCCCTGCTGTCCACGTGGGCGACGGCGATCATTCCAACCGGCGGTCCGGTCGGTTCGGCCCATGCGGCAAAACTCATCAACAATGTTGTTGCAATCGGTTTCGCATCCATTTGGGCGGAGTGTTACACGATGGTCCGCAAGGTCGGCCTGAAGCCCCAGGTTTTTAGGGAAATTTTGACCAATTCAGGCATGAACTGCGGTAACTTCCAGAGCTATTCGAAGTACATCTGCGAGGGCGATCCAAACGCTCACAAATTCACCCTGCGAAACTGCTTGAAGGACATCACCTATTACAATCGTCTGGCGACAAGGAACAACGCTGCCACCTTGATGTCCGATGGCGCCTTGCAAGCCATGAAACTCAGTCTCAATCTGGGATACGGGGACAGATTCATGCCAGAACTTGTGGATGTGTTCGCCGCTTTGAGCGATCTGGGACCATCCCCGGATACAAAGGCCTGAACGGCCGATCTGTCACTTGGCGCGGCTTGCACGGGGCCTTGGGGAGAGGCAGAGTCCATTCAATCGATTTAGCCCGGCTGGAACAGGCCTGGCGGGTAAAGTATGAAAGCAAGGGAGAGATGAAACAATGGGGCGTCTTGCGGGTAAAAAGGCATTTCTGACGGCGGCTGGGCAGGGAATCGGCAAGGCAACGGCTTTGGCCATGGCGAGGGAGGGCGCAACGGTCGTGGCGAGCGATATCTCCGGATCGCTGCTGGAAAGCCTGAAGTCCGAAGCACCGACTATCGAGACGCTGGTGCTGGATGTTCTGGACAATGATGCGGTGGCAGCGGTCGCAAGCTCGGTCGGACCGGTCGAGATATTGTTCAACTGTGCGGGCTACGTGCATCAGGGGTCGCTTCTCGACTGCGATGAGAAAACCTGGGACTTCAGCTTTGATCTCAATGTGAAGTCGATGTGGCGGTTGCTGCGCGGTTTCCTTCCCCTGATGCTTGAGAATGGCGGCGGGTCCATCATCAATATGTCCTCGGGGGCGTCTTCCATCAAAGGCGCGCCGAATCGCTTCGTCTACGGCACAACCAAAGCCGCTGTCATTGGCTTGACGAAATCGGTGGCTGCGGATTTCATCAAGCAGGGCATCCGTTGTAACGCGATCTGTCCAGGCACCATACAGTCTCCCAGCTTGAACGAGCGGATCGAAGCACTGCCAGGGAGTGTCGAGGAAAACCGCGCTGCCTTCGTTGCCCGTCAACCGATGGGCAGGCTTGGCACCACAGAGGAAATTGCTGCGCTGGCAGTCTATTTGGCTTCCGATGAAAGCGCCTTCGTAACCGGTACAACCATGGTCATCGACGGGGGTTGGACACTCTAGGCGGGCGGTTCTCGCTCATCGATCGCCGGCATCCAGGGGTGCCGCCAGGGAACCATCGGCGCGTTTCGACATCCAATAGGCATTGGCGAATGCAGATTGGAGATGATTCATGAATGCGCTTCCGGGTTCGGAGCTCGATCATAAAGCGACCCTGTTGGACAAGCCGGATTTCTCTAAGCGAGAACGTGGCGCGGCGGGTGATGTGAGGCGGCGACCGAGCCGGTCTGAGGCCGAGGCGGCGGTAGAAACGCTGCTGCGCTGGGCCGGCGACGATCCTTACCGCCCAGGGTTGCTTGAGACCCCAGGACGGGTTGTACGCGCCTATGAGGAATGGTTTAGCGGTTATCGGCAGGATCCGGTGGCGTTTTTGAACCGGACCTTTGGTGAGGTCGGCGACTACAATGATGCGGTGACGCTGAGCGATATTCCCTTCCATTCAGTGTGTGAGCATCACATGGCGGCAATTCGCGGCGTCGCCCATGTGTCGTATCTGCCGGTCGAGCGGGTCGTTGGCATTTCCAAGCTGGCCCGGGTTGTGGAGGCTTGTGCGCGACGTCTCCAGGTGCAAGAACGCCTGACTGACGAGATTGCCCATGCGATAGCCAAAGGCCTGAAACCCGGTGGTGTTGCGGTGGTCCTGGTCGCGGAGCATGCCTGTATGACGACGCGCGGTGTGCGGGCCCACGGCGTCCGCATGGTGACGCGACGGCTGCTGGGGGCTTATCGTGATGACGCGGCCTTGCGTCGGGAGTTTCTTGGCTCCATCGGAATGTGACAAATTTTCTCGGGAACTTTTCCGCCGGATGATCATCTAATAGGGGACGGCAATGTCGCCTATGGTCCGTTCGGAGGGAGGGAACCCGATGCAACCAGCCCGGGCTCATGTTGCGCAACAGTTTGACGGTATTGCGGACGAGGACCTGGTTCCACTGGCTCGGAACAAGGACGAGGCCGCCGTGCGAGCGCTTGTACGCCGTCACAATCAACAGCTTTTCCGGGTCGCGCGCGGCGTTGTTCGTGACGATGCGGAAGCCGAGGATATCGTCCAGGAAACCTATGTTCGCGCTTTTACGAAACTGGAGAGCTTTGAAGGAAAGTCGTCCTTCTCTACCTGGCTGACCCGGATCGCCTTGAACGAAGCCTTGGGTCGGATTCGGCGACGACGACCGACCGTAGAGCTTTCTGAACTCGACAGTAGCACTGAGCCCGACGGAGGGCGTTTGATCATGGTCTCGTCATCGCTTTTTCCGGCCAGTCCGGAATCGGAAGCCAGCCGGGCACAAGTACGGCGTATGCTCGAATGGGCGGTGGATGCCCTGCCGGAGGCCTTTCGACTGGTGTTCATTTTGCGTGATGTCCAGGGACTAAGTACCGATGATACCGCACGTCGCTTGGATATCCGTCCGGAAACGGTAAAGACCCGATTGCATCGCGCTCGACGCCTGATGCGGGCGACGTTGGAGGAGTCACTGGCGCCGCGCCTTTCTGAGCTATTCCCCTTCGACGGCGCCCGTTGTGCCCATGTCGCCGACAAGGTGGTACAGCGTTTGCGTGCAGGCGGCTGGTAGATCGCAACCTATTTCTCCAGAACCTCTTTCAGAACCACCGCCTGATTGTGGACCTCGTCCTTTGCTGAGAAGAGCAGGGTGATAGCACCCTTCCTGGCCCGTTCACGGAGCCGCTCAAGGGCGTCTGTCTGCGCCGCTAGTTCGTCCTTGTAGCGCCGCCGAAACTCTTCCCAGCGCTTCGGGTCGTGGCCATACCATCTTCGCAGTTCGTGAGAAGGCGCTATGTTCTTGGGCCAATCGTCCAGGGCGGCGGCGTCCTTCGAAATCCCGCGCGGCCATAGTCTGTCGACGAGTACGCGATAACCGTCTTCGGCAGCAACGGGTTCATAGATACGCTTGATTTGAACGGCGTTCATTGGGTCCATCTGTGCGGTTCGGTGCCAAGTTACAGCATCAAGGGTAGGGCAGGCTGTCAACAGGTGGTGAGGTCGCACCGCCGTGACGAAGTGTTGTCCGCAGTCAGCGGCGAGCCCGTGGAAACCCTATTCAGGTTTACACCCAAAGGGCACAGGACTGTTGCCTTCCCCTCCCCGATAGCCGATACCATGGATTAGGTTTGAGTTTCACGCCTTGGGCTGTCTGATTTCGGTGGACACCATGAGGTTGTGCGGCGACCAACGCTGGAGACAAGGTTGATGAACGACGCAGCGGCTAGGTCGGTGAGGCACCATCGGGTTGGTCTTGTACTGTTCGATGGTTTCGACCTTCGTGGCTATGCCAATCTGGCGGAATGCCTGGCAGTCTTGAATGCCCGCCTGGTCGACGATTTCTATGAATGTATTCCAATCGGTTCGGCCTGGAGTCCCGTAAAGGCAAGATGCGGCACCAAGATCTCGGTCAAGGCGCGGGTCGGTGAGGGGATCGATTACCGGTTGATCCTCGTGCTTGGCGAACGCAACGCCATAAGCGCTGAGACCGGCGCCTTGCCTGAGTGGTTGCGGCGTGCTCAGCGATTTGGATCGGAACTGGGCGGTGTTGGCTACGGGACATGGCTGCTTGCGCAAAGCGGCGTGCTGGACGATGGCCCTGTTACAGTGCCGCCGGATAGCCGCGAAAGCTTTCGTGAGACCTTCAGCGTGACCCTTGAAGCAGCTCAGAGCAGTTGCAGCGGCAAGGGTATCATTACCGCGGCCGGTTCAAGTGGCGCCACGGATATGATGCTGGCGTGGTTGCGGCGACGCCATGGCGATCTGTTAGCCGCCCTGGCGGCGAAGGACCTTGGCTTAACGGTCGAGGACTTTGCCTTGCCTGGTGCGGCTCCTGAGGTGGCTCAACGCTTGGGATTGACCCATCCGGCTTTGACCGCTTGCATCGAGTTGATGGAAAGGAACGTGGAAACGCCGCTCTCAAAGGCGGCGCTGGCCAAGGCATCGAAGATTTCGCTGCGTCAGCTCGAACGTTTGTTCCATCAGCATGTGGGCATGCCGCCGAAGGTCTTCTACCGGCATCTGCGCCTGAAGAAAGCGCATCAATTGCTGCTGCATACCCCGCTTTCGGTCATGGAGGTTGCCCTGGCGACCGGTTTTCAGTCGGCCGGGCATTTTTCGAGAGTCTACAAAGAGGCTTTTGGGTCCTCTCCGTCGCAACTCCGCCGTACCATCAGCACGCGCGAAGACCCTCGGGCTCTGATAGCCCTGGTCTGACGCTATCCCATGGCCGAAAAGGCGGCAGCATGACGTATCTGGCCGGATAGGATTGGCAGTGCGCCTCCCTTGAGGGCCAGCGCCATAAGGTGGGGTCCGGCATAAGGAGATGAGAAGGGGCGAGCCAGCCCGGCTCGAAAGCCAAAGCAATGGTAAAACGCCGGATCGCCAAGAACGAAAACGCCCTCCCAGCCGGAATCCCGCGCTCGCTGAAGGCCGTTTTCAATCAGGCGCGAAGCGACGCGCTGTCGACGCCAGGGTAAAGCAACCGCTACCGGCGCCAGTGCCAAGGCCTTGAAGGGCGCTATCATCCTGGAAAACATCACCTGGCCAATGACCTGCTCATCCCGCAAGGCGATCAAACTAATCACTGCATCACTATCGGCGTGCAAACGCTCCACGAGGTCGGCCTCAGCGGCGCTAGGGAAAGCCCCTAGCAACAGGGCTCGGATGCGGGCGCGATGATTTGGCGCTTCGGGAACAATGACCACGTCACACCTAAAGTGAATATGCCGATCCGGCGGAGAACCCCCATGCTATAATAAAGACCGGTGCGTCAGTCAGCGCTTAATGTGCGGGCGAGAACCTCGAATCCCAGTTCCACTTCGTCACTGAACAAAGGGTCTCTATTGGTGATGAAGGCACGTTCGATGGCTTGCCAATCGGCCTCCGTCAGAGCCTCGAGCGCAGCAGGCAATATGACGTCTTCCTCGTGGCGCATGTGAGCAAACTCGGCATCGACATAGCTCGAAACCTGCGCTTGGAAGGCAAGCAGTGTCTCAAGCGCAGGGTTATCTTGAAGTGACTTGTAGCTCGCTTCCAGTTCTTCAAGCGCTCTGTCGCCCTCCATGTGCTGCTGCCGCAATGCGGCGACCTCGGCTTTCAGTGCAGGCGCGCGTTTCAAAAGCGCCGGGAACAGGTAATCCTCTTCCTTCGGGTGGTGCATCTTGTTCGGGAACACTCGGATATAGAAAAGCATGCGGTAGAGCAGGTCGAGATGCCGGGCCGTAAGTGCGTCCGGCGTTGTACTTGTCACTCGGTCCCGCAATTCAGCCAGCACCCGACCCATGTTCTTGTGTTCATGGCGAATTTGGTCGACGACACGTGGCGCGCGCATGCTCTGGCCTCCCGTTCTACCGAAGGCGTAGCCTCCAATGATGAAAGATCGTCGGCGATCCCTCGGTCCAGAAGCCGCCGATTTTCCTCAGGCAGTGGCTCCCGCAGTTGATTGCTTCTTGGCCCTAGCCGGTTTCGGGGTCCGTGAAACCTTCCGCAGATCGGTCCGCAGGTGCTTGGTGCTGTAGCCGTTGAAGATATGGCCAAGCAAGCCTCGGTTCAGATCAGAGGTGCCGAACAACCAGTCTGAGATCGGGAAGGTCAGGTTCATATTCCGCTCCATCATGATGGCTTGGTTGTGATGGGCGGTATGATGGCGCCGGAGCGTGTTCACAAAGGGACAGTAGCGGACAAACCAGCTCTCCTCGACATGGCAGCAGAAATGCATGAACTCATAGGTCAGGTACATGCCAGTCGTCGTGCACATGATCAGCCAGCCGACGTTTGCCGAAACCAGATATCCCATGACGGCGGAAGGCGGAATCGACATCAGGATGAAGACCGCCAAAGCAAAAGGCGGGAAAAAGGTGACACGCCAGTCCTTCTGGTCGGCAAACCGCATCTCGGACTCAGTAAAGAACTGATGGTGCTGCAGAGTGTGGCGATTGTAGATCGCTCTGAGACCTTTCCAGCGCAGCGGCCGGTGCATCACATAGCGGTGCAGGAACCATTCGAAGATATTGGTGATCATAAAGACCACGGGGATTGTAAGCCACTCCCACCACTGCACATTTCCGATGTGGGCAGTATAGAGATAGATGGCGGTGAGGCCGATCACATAGATGATCACCACGTGCAGCCAGCCATTGTACCAGCCGGCGATCCGACGGCGATACTCCGAACGGTAGTTGCGCTGACGCTCGTCCATCGGGCTTTGGCTGAGTTCCATGACAAAATCTCCTCACTAGGCCATCGGTAACTGATATATCAGATGCACATTACCAAAGAAAACGGCAGTTGAAAAGGGGTTGGTGAATGCTTGAGGCGCTTACTTGCGGTCAACCCCAAAGATTGGGAACCACGTTCGAAGCGTACCCGGAAACAAATGGTTTCTCAGCCCCGGTCTGGGGATCGAAGACGCGGCGGCGGACGGCGCCGATGTTTGCGCCGTAGAGGTGAATCGAGATCGAAACCCGGTCCTCATACGCATTCGAAACCGCATGAATGTCGCCGAGGCTGGGACGGAGTATTTCGATATCGCCGGGTTCCAGGCGGCGGCGCTCGCCTTTCTCCAATGCTTGACCGCGTTGACTATAGGCCTGGGAGAACTCGGCCCCGCGCAGCATGCCTACCAACCCCCAGACGCCGTGGTCATGTATCGGCGTACGCTGTCCGGGCCCCCAAACAAAACTTACGAGGGAGAACCGCTCCAACGGATCGCAGTGCAGCAGATATTGCTGGTAATATTTCGGGTGAGGCTTGGCGAAGGCGTCACCCAACCAGTCATCCTCCGAAATCAGAGCGGCCAGGTGGCCACGGGCGGCGTCGATCAATGCTTCCTCGTCATCCGCAAGCCGATCGACGGCTCCCGTCATCCCGATAATGAAGGACCGCAGTCTGCCAAGATTCTGAGGCGCCATCTTACTCTACTCCGCTGCGGGCATTCCGGCTTTCTGCTGTAAATCGAAAATCGATGTGTAGCCGCCGCTCCAGTCGGGCGGAATAAGGAAGCGACCCTCTTCATGGTGCGCCCATTTCGCGGGTACGCCACGAATCAGCTGCTGTTCATACTTCGAGTGCAGGGGATTGTGCGTGTAGGGAACAGCATCGGCGGCGGACATGACATTGAGCAGAAGGGGTCGTCCAATGTCCGACTGATTTGCCTTTGAGCCATGGACGGTGCGGTAGTTGTGTAGCGTTATCGATCCGGCAGGGCCGCAAAGATACTGCGCAGTACCGACCGGCACCGAGGGCAGGTCTTCCGGCTGAATGTCGCCGGTCCAAACGCCCTTGGTGTTGTAATGGTCGTAGATCGGATTCTTGTGACTTCCGGGAATGACACCCAGCGGGCCCTGTTCCATGCCGCAGTCGGATATATAGGTACCGCAGGTCAAGACGGCATTATTCGTGTGCGGAAAGAAAGGCACATCCTGGTGCCATTTGACCTCTGAACCGCCTTTGGCCCATTTGAAGTTGAGCTTTGACTGATAGAACTTTACATCCGGGCCCAGCAGGTCAGCCAGCAGATCGCCAATCCGGGATTCTACCAGGAACTGCCAGAATACAGGATCCTGGTCGCAGGGTGAGGACACCCGGCGCAATCGCGGATCGTCGCTTCTGTGATTGGGCTCAAGATCAAAGACGCTGTCCGATTGCGTTACCTTGCGGCTCAGTTCAACCTGGCGGTCGATGGCATCGCGCAGCTTCTTCAGCCAATTTCTGTCCACGAATTCCTCAACCAGCAGATACCCCTGTTCAAAGTAGAACTCGCGCTGGTTCTGGCTCAAAACGCGTGGGGATTGGGAAAGGATCTCATCCGGCGTCATGGTTCATACTCCTTCTTCTCGGCTGCCCGCCGGTTGCTGCCGACGGGCGCCCAACTCAACGGAAGCCAAGTACCTGCTCCGGCAGCCACAAGGCCGTTTCCGGGAACATCATTACAATCAGCAGAGCCACCATCTGGATCGCCAGGAAGGGGACCACGCCCACGTACATATGCCGCAAGGTCATCTCCGGTGGTGCTATACCGCGCAGGTAGAAAATGGCCGGCGCCATCGGTGGTGTCAGGTAGCTGGTTTGGATCATGATCAGAATGAGCATGCAGAACCAGACCGGATCGAACCCTGCGTCGCGGATGAAGGGCATGAACAGCGGCACGAAGATCAACAGGATCGATATCCATTCCAGGAAGAACCCGGCAACGAAGACCAGCAGCAGGAAGATAATCAGCAGACCCCATGGGCCCAAACTGATCGCGTCGAGCAGATCGCGCATGATCGACATCCCGCCGCTGCCAGCATAAACACCGGTGAAGATACTGCCGCCCAGGAGGATCAGCATGATCATCGAGGTGACGGTCAGCGTCTTGACCAAGGCTTCGCTGAAAGTCTGCAGCGTGAACTTGCCATAGGCAATCGTCAGGACGATGGCGCCAGCAGCGCCCAGCGCTGCCGCTTCGGTTGGGGCTGCCCAACCGAGCATGATCGACCCCAGCACGGCGAAGATCATGAAGAGCGGTGGGACCAGCGCCTTGACCGTAACCACCAGCTTCTCACCTAAAGGCATCAGCGGCTCGTCATCATCGACACGAGGCGCCGCCGTTGGACTGAAGGTGCAAAGCAGGATGATGTACACGATATAGAGTCCCGACAGGATCAAGCCTGGAAAGATCATGCCGACCATGAGATCGCCGATCGAAACGTTGGCAATCGGTCCCAATACGACCACGACCACTGACGGCGGAATAATCGTGCCCAGTGATCCACCCGCGCAGATCGTGCCGCTAATGAGGGATTTGCTGTAGTTGAGGCGCATCATTGAAGGGATGGCAAGGAGTCCGACTACGGTCTCCGTCGCACCGATAACACCGGTCGAGGCGGCAAAAATGATGCACATGATCACCGTACCGACAGCGACGCCGCCCGGCAGCCGGCGGGTCCAAAGGTGCACCGCGTGGAACAGCTTCTCGGCAATGCCGGAGCGCTCCAGCATGGCGCCCATGAAGACGAACAAGGGGACCGCCGCGAGGATGAAGTTGCTGGCTACATCCTCGATCTTCTGCATGAACTGAAAGAAAGCCGCGTCGCCGAAGGTATAGTAACCAAAGACGAAGGCCACTGACATGAGCGCGAAGGCGACCGGGAACCCCAGGAAAATCAGCAGGAAGAGCGCCGGGAACATCAACAAGGCTTCCATGTCTTAGGCCTCCTCCGCCTGATCATCGGCGTGGCGGAGTGTCATCACGCACTTCAAAATCTCTGCAATAGTTTGGACGGTAAGTAGCGCGATGGCGCTGGAGATCATGATGCGGAACGGCCAGATCACGGGGTTCCAGGCCGACTGGCCGGTGCGCTCGCCGCTCACGAAGGAATCAAAGGCATAGCTGAGCATCCAATAGGACACGATCGTTAAAAACGGCAGCAGAAAAATCACGTAGAAGAAAAGATCGATCGTCGCCTTTGTCTTGGGTTTAAAGTTTCCATAGAGCACATCAATGCGAATGTGCCCGCCCCGCTGCAGCGTCAGTGCCGCGCCCAGTAGGAAGTGAACTCCCATCACGGAGTAACCAAGCTCGAACGCCCAGATCGTTGGTGAGCCGAAGGCATAGCGAGCAAAGACTTCGTAGCAGGTTGCCAGTATCAGTGGGACAATGAGGACCGACGCGGCGTAGCCGATTCCTACCGTCAACTTTTCGAGCGCGGTGACAATGCGTTTCATGGGAAACCGAACGTTAGGGCTTATGGGAAGTGACGCCCGCGCGGCTGTTGTTTGCCGGCGGGCGCCCCGAGTTCAAACGGCTGAACGTGATCCTACTCGGTCTTCACGTTGCGGTACCGATTGGCGTCTTTCCACAGATCGGCAAAAGCCTTCTGATGGTCTAGAACCTTGCGGAACCATTCGTTTCCCTCTGCCTGCTTCTCGGCCCAGGCGATACCGGCATTGTGTGCAGCGATTTGCACTTCGGCATCGAGCTCGACGATCTCGTTGCCTTCCTGGCGATAAACCTCCAGGGCCTTGGCATCTTCCTGGCCGATGGTCAGCCAGCTGTTCATCGTCGTATAGAAGGCCGCGTCACTGATAAGTTTCTGATCAGCTTCCGACAGTTTGGCCCAGGAGTCCTTGTTGACCACCAGCTCGAACGGCGCAGTCGGTTGGTGCACACCCGGGATGATCACGTATTTTGTCACCCGGTAGAATCCAGGAGAAAGGTTCTCCCAGAGCGTGCCCCATTCGGTCGCATCGATGGTGCCGCGCTCAAGAGCCGGATACACGTCACCGCCCGGCATGGTGACCGGTGCGGCGCCCATGGACTGGGAGATATCCAACCATGCGCCAGCGGTACGAAGCTTCAGACCTTGCAGGTCCTCAAGCGTGCGAACGGGCTTGCGGGAATGCAAGAACACTTCGGAGGTGCGAATGAAGAGCGGCATGGCGACCAGGCCGAACTGTTCATCGCGCCACTGGGCGTGCAGTTCGGCGCCGCCTGCACGATAGAGCCAGTGCAGCATCCGCTCGCTGTCGAAGCTGCCGGCGTACCCGCCAAACAACACTGCCGTCGTGTCCGCGCCCCAGTCGTAACCGACCCAGGTATGGCCCATATCGGCAACGCCGTTCTTCACGGTCTCGGAGACTTTCAGGCCCGGGCCCAAGGTGCCTGACGGAAAGACTTCGATCTCAATGCGTCCACCGGAGGTTTCCTTAACCCGGTCGGCGAAGGCCTGAGCGCCAATGTCGGTTAGTGGTCCGCCGCTCCAAGCGGTGGCCATTTTAAACTTGTGCTCTTGGGCGTTGGCCAGACCCGTGACCGCAAGGGTCACGGCCAGTGCCGCGCCGGCAAGCACGCGTGGTGCAAAATGTTTCAACATGGTTCTCCTCCCTCAATATTAAGTATCATTGTAGTCCGCATCTGCTCCCATGAGGTAAGGGCAGGCGGATTACTCCGGTTCGAGCGCCGACATCACGTCGGCCTCGGTCATTTCCCAGTCATTCTGGAAATTAGCGACAACCTCCTGCATGAAGGTGTCGTAGTGCTTTAGTGCTGTGGCGTCGCCCGCACAGTCCGCCAGGATCGCCAGCGCCAATTGTGCAGGTTCCGGTCCCTCGTAACTCCATTCGAATCCATTTTTGGATATTTGCTTGAGATCGACGCGCTCCTTCAGTGGCTTTCCATCCACCGTGACCTGCACGCCATCGATCGTCCGGTCCCCCCTATAGACTTTCATACTTCTCTCCGACAGGTCATCGACGACTGATATATCTGGCGTATGGTACAAGGCAATACCTGGGTTGGAAAGAGGGTCTTTCGGAGGAAATGAATGTTATTCTCAGGTATAGGGCCCGGGGCGCGGGATTCTCTCTCGCAACTAGCAATCTTAGATTGTGTAAGTCAGTTCCCGGTCCCGAAATCCAAAGTTGCGCGCGTAAACTGCTCGACATAGTCCATCAAGGCGTCGGTTGCCTGAGCTGCGCCGGCGCTGTCACCTTCACCGACTTTCGTCGCCACGTCGGCATGAAGCCTGGCACATAGGGGCAGATCGGCCACCTCGCGATAATGCGAATACCAAAATCTCCGGGACATGCCGTGCGTGAGCGACATTGCGCTGTTGATGAACTCATTGCGCGCGGCGTGACAAAGCAGAAGATTGAGTTGCCGGTCATATCGCATGAACATGATGTCATCATTGATGCGGGCCGCTTCGTGCATCCCTTCGGCGATCATCTCAAAAGCCTGCTTCTCCTCGGAAGTGGCGCGCCTGGCCGCTTTTCGCGCCATCAGGCGCTCGACCTCGCGGCGCAACTCCTGCAAACGAAGCTGCCGGCGAACATTCAGTTCGCTGACCAGGATGCCGCGGCGCGGCAAAATCAGGACCAAGCCTTCCCGCGCCAGCCTTTGAAGGGCCTCCCGGATGGGTGTGCGTCCGATGGAAAACTGCTTGGCCAATGCAGACTCGGAAAGAACCGCGCCGGGCTCCAATCGCAGCATGACGATCTGTTCTTCCAGGAGGCGATAGGCCTTTTGCGTCAGGCTATCGTTTGGAGCCCCCATTCTTTCCAGATCATCGAGCACGCGTTGGCCAGCGCTCCGAGCGCTGACCGGCGCGTCGCTGCCGCTCAAATCTGCTTGCGCTTCTCGACCATGCTCAGGAATTTCTCGCACTCCTCGTCATTCACGCCGTAACTGTGTTCTTCATCGGGGAACTGGCCCGCTTTGACCTCTTCAACATAGCGCCGCAGGCCGTCAACCGCTACCTCGGTCAGGTTGGCATACCGTTTTGTGAACTTGGGTTTGAAATCCGTGAAAACTCCAAGAAGATCGTAGCTCAACAGAATCTGGCCATCAGTGCCTGCGCCCGCGCCAATGCCTATAGTCGGGATCTCCAATTGCTTGGAAACGATCGTCGCTATCTTGGCGGGAACGGCTTCGAACTCGAGCATGAAACATCCTGCATCCTGGATGGCAAATGCGTCTTCTAGAATCTTCATGGCCGCGTCAGCCGTTCGGCCCTGAATCTTGAAGCCGCCGAACATGGCGATGGTGTGGGGCGTCAGCCCGATATGCGAGGCCGTTGGGATACCGGCATCGACCAAGGCTTTCAGGATATGAGCCTGGCTCTTGCCGCCCTGAGGCTTCACGGCATCGCAATCCGCGTCCTGCATGAACCTGCTGGCGTTGGTCAGTGCGCGATCTACCGTGTTGTAGCTTTGATAAGGCATGCACCCCAGGACGAAGGTGTTGGGCGCTCCACGACGTACGGCACCCGCATGCATGACCATCATGTCCATGGTTGCCGGGATCGTACTCTTGTGGCCATGGGCCACCATCGCCAGACTGTCACCGACAACGCAGACGTCCGCACCGGCCATCTCGGCCCAACGCGCGGAGGTATAGTCGGGAACCGATGTGTAAACCATCTTTTCGCCGGTATGTTTAGAGTCGCGGATCTCGGTAATCGTCCGCTTCTTTTTCTCGGACTCTTGGGACATCTTGGTCTCCCCTGGACTTGTGATATACTAGTGATATGCATATGGTATGGTCAATGACCGGTCAAGCGAACAGCTTGTGTTTGGTTCGTGAGCGAGAACTCAGTCGAATAATGCTTAGGGCTTGATACATGGTATTTGGAGTTCTGCCGATTGCGATCTTCACCCTTGGCGTTTTTGCGACGACGGTGGGTATTGTCCTGGTGGCCGGCTTTTTGCCGGTGTCGGCTATGCCGGAGGGCTGGTGGACACCGTCGCGCTCATTTCTTGTCACCGGCAACGGTATCCTGATCGTGCTGTTGGTCGGCGGACTATTGCTGTTCGCGATTCAGGAACTTGACTGGGCGACCGCCGTGATTGCTGGCGGGCTCGCTTTGCTTGCGGGGCCTCCTGGGTTCCAGCAATTGCCCGCGGCGTTACGCAATCGCCCCGTCGGCTTGGTGGCTTTCATGGGGATCGGCTTGGTAGTACTGATGGTGACTGTCGCCACGACGATTTGAAACAACTTCGAACCACGCTTCCACCATCGGTGGAAGGGGGCTCTACATGATGAGAACATTGGGAGACGAGAGATGCCAGCACATCTAAAAGCCATGCTGTCGGTTCTGGTGGGAGTCGTGGCGTTGGTTGCCTATTGGTTGGAGGGTCAATCGCCCGAAGGCCCCGCCCCTTGGATCATCCTGGCCCTGGGAGCCTTCATGATTGTTGCCATGTGGGTTTTCCCCGAAGCCGGCAAGGACAAGGTCAAAAAGCAGTAACGCGCCCTTTTTCTAGCGCCGGACAGCCGTTTTGCACTTAGCCGGCGCAGCAGGAAAGTTTGGAGACGTCCTTATCGAAAGTCTGCGCCGCGAGCTTCAGTCCTTCTACGGTCGTTAGGTACGGGAAGACCATGTCCGCAAGATTTCGCACGGTCATGCCTTGGCGGATCGCTAGCGCCGCGGTTTGAATGCTGTCGCAGCCTTCGGGAGCGAGAATATGCGCCCCCAGCAAGCGGTCTGTCGTTCGATCGGCTACCAACTTGATCAAGCCGCGTGTGTCGCGTGCTGCGAGTGCGCGCGGCAGGTAGGACAAGGGTAGGACGGATGACTTGACGGCGTGGCCGCGTTGCCGCCCCTCTGCTTCCGTAAGACCGACACTTGCAATCTGCGGGTCCGTGAAGACCACGGCGGGTACCGCGCTGTCATCGTACCGCCGGCCATCTCCGTTCAAGGCGTTTTCCGCCGCTATCTTGGCGCCATGCGCGGCCATGTAGACGAATTGATCCTGGCCGGTCACGTCGCCTGCGGCATAGACGTTCCGGCGGCGAGTGCGCATGCAGGAGTCGACCACAATACGCCCGTCGGCTTCTGTGTCGATGCCGGAAACCTCAAGGCCGAGTCCTTCGCTATTTGGCCGTCGCCCCGTGGCGACAAGAACCTGCTGGGCATGGTGTGTTGTGGTTTCACCGTCGCTGACGGTCGTCAAGACAACGCCGCCGTTATCCTGAGCGATGCTCTCATAGGAAAGTCCGGCGTGTACCGCAATTCCTTCCTCGCGCAGGTATCCGGTGATGGCATCGGCTATCTCCGGTTCCGTGTCAGGCACAAGCCGCCGCCGCGTAAAGAGGGTGACACCTACACCGGCACGGGCAAACATCTGGGCCAGTTCGCAACCGATGTACCCACCACCAATCACAATTAGGGATTCGGGCAGGTTTTGAAGTTCGAGCGCGGTGGTGCTGGTCAGATAGGAAACACCGTCGATTCCCGGAATGGCGGGAATGGCGGCCGACGCTCCGGTGGCGATGATGACCTTGTCCGCAGGCGCTCGCCGACCGTTTACCAGGACACCTTCTTGGTCAAACGTCGCCCTCCCTTCCCGATAGATGAGCTTATCGTAGGCGGGTAAAAGGTCGGCGTACTTGGCTTGGCGAAGCTGCTCGACAAGGGTGTCCTTCTGCGCCACCAGAGTTTGCCAGTTTTGGAGGCGGGCGGTCGCTTCGATTCCTAAGAAACGTGAGGCCTCGTTTGCATGATGCAGCGCTTCCATGGCGCGGATGAGAGCTTTGGACGGCACACAGCCGACATTGACGCAGGTGCCACCGATGGTCCCCTGGCCGACCAGTGTAACTTCCGCGCCCAGTTCCGCTGCGGTGATGGCTGCAGAGAAGCCTGCTGAACCGGCTCCGACGACAATAAGATCGGTCATGGCTTTAGCGGCCCTCCGGCTTGTCGGCGCAGACAGAGTCCGGGTGGAACTTCCGACGGTAGAGGGCATAGGCGGTCAACAGCAAGAAGAAGCCCAGTGCCGGGAACAGAATATAGTCGATCCATCCGAGCCAAGCAGATAGGCCAACCAGGCCGAAAAACACGACTAACAAGGGGGTGAAGCAGCAAAGGGCGACAATGATCGATCCAATCGCACCCGTGCGGAACAGTTTTTCGTCGGATTTCATAAGACTCAGGGCTCTCCATATGATGGCGGATGGAAGAACCATAACGCCTGTATCAACTACAGGCTCAAGCGCTAAATTATCACGAATTGGTAAAGGAGTTGGACGGCACTATCCGGGCGTGTCCTCGTCCAGAAGGATGCGCGCAGCCGCGCCATCTAGATCTTCATACTGACCGCTGCGCAATGACCAGAGGAACGCGCAAAGGGCAACCAGTCCTAGAAGCAACGCGATGGGAATGAGAAAAGTCAGGCTGCTCATCATCCGGTGCTCCGCACGGCGTGAAGGTCGTGGCGCGGCCCGACCAACTGCGGCTCGCCCTTCTTCCTGGCGGTAGTATTGGAGGCTCCCAATCGAAGGGCATTCACGATAACGAGGAGGGAGGAGACCGACATCGCTAAGGCAGCGACCAACGGCGTGACGTAGCCAGCGACTGCGACGGGAAGCGCCAACGCATTGTATAGAATTGCGAGCAGGAAATTCTGCCGGATCAATTGCCGCGCGCGCCGCGCTGTCTCCAATGCGGCGGGAACCGCTTCCAGGCTGTCATGCAGGAACACGAAACCTGCGGCGTTTCGACCAATGTCGGCGGCGGAAGCCGGCGCCATCGACACCTCGGCGGCGACCAGAGCAGGGGCGTCGTTCAACCCATCGCCGATCATCGCGACCTTGTGTCCGGCCTCCGTGAGCGCCACGATATGCGCCAGCTTGGCCTTGGGAAGCATGCCGGATTCGTAGGCGGGAATGCCCAGTGCCTCCGCGATCGCGCGGACCGACTCTTCGTGATCGCCGGAGAGTATGCCCAGCGCAAGCCCTTCGCGTTGTAGCCGCATCACGGCGTCCTTCGCGCCGGGACGTAGGCGATCCTGAAAGGCGAAGGTGGCAATGAGCCGCCCGTCTTCGCTCAGGACCGTGCGCCCGAACAGGGTCGCATCCGTGCATTCTGCTAGGGCCCATTCGGCCCGGCCAAGCCGGTAGGTGTGGCCCAGCAGACTGGCTTCCATACCCAGGCCCGGTGTCTCCGTCACGTTCTGGGGCGCGTAACCGAAACGTTGTGCAGGGCCGGTGGCCGCGGCAATAGCCTTTGCCAAGGGATGACTGGAGCGCTCGGCAATGGCCCCGGCTTTGCCGAGAACCTCCGGGCGATAGGCCTCCGGCGTCAAAAGTGCGGGACGGCCCAATGTGAGAGTTCCGGTCTTGTCGAAGATCACGGTATCAATTCCGGCCAAACGCTCCAGGGCGGTACCGTCCTTTGCCAGAACGCCACCATCGAACAGCCGTCTCGCCGCCACGACCTGGACGATGGGCACCGCCAATCCAAGCGCACAGGGGCAGGTGATGATGAGGACGGAAATCGCGACGCTGACGGCGTTGTGCCAGTCTCCGCTGGCCAGCATCCAGCCGAGGAAAGTCAACAAGGCCGCGGAATGAACAAGAGGGGAGTAAGCTGCCGCGGCACGATCGGCAATGCGCCGATAGCGTGCGGCCCCACCTTCGGCAACCTCCATGAGTCTCAGCATCTCGGCGAGAAAGGAATCTTCGGCGCGCGCCGTCACCTCAACGGTCAGCGCGCCCGTCAGGTTGACCATTCCCGCCTTGAGATCCGAGCCGCGCTCGACCGGCAGGGCCATACTTTCGCCCGTTGCAATGGATGCATCGATATCGGAGCGGCCCTCGACAACCCGGGAATCCAGGCCGACACGGTCGCCGGGCTTGATTCGTAGACGCATGCCGGGAGCAATCTCGCTGATCGGCCGGTATTCCTGACTGCCGTCGCTCAGCAGCACCGTTGCCCCGCGCGGCGCCAAACGCATCAATCCACGCACCGCGACGCGTGCTTTCTCCCGCATCATGTGATCGAGCGTGCGGCCGATCAAAAGGAAGAAGAGAAGTGTCACCGAGGCATCGAAGTAAGCATGCTTGCCGCCGGTCAGGGTGTCATAGAAACTAAGGCCGAACGCCAGGGATACGCCGATGGTGATCGGCACGTCCATATTGGTTCGCCGAGCTTTCAGCGCTGTCCAGGCAGAACGGAAAAACACTTGGCCGGAGTAAGCCAGGACGGGTAAGGCGATGAAGGCGGATACCCAGTGAAACGACTGCCGCGTGGCAGTATCCGCTCCAGACCAGATCGACACCGACAGCAACATGATGTTCATTGCGCCGAACCCTGCGACCGCGAGCGCGCGTATCAGGTGCGTCAGTGTTTTGTCTTCGTCCTCCTTTCGGTCTTCATAGAGGTGCGCCGCATAGCCGGTTTGTCTCAAGGTCTCGATAAACGGCGGTACATTGTTGCCGCGCCACTTGATGCTGACTCGTTTGGTAGACAGGTTGACGCGCGCGTTCTCTACACCCTCTAGAGCCTTGAGGCCGCCTTCGACGGCGCGAATGCAGGCAGCGCAATGAATGCCCGGAACCGACAGATCGGTCTGTAGCAAACCGCCACCAAGATCATAGCTGGATAGACGCAACTCGTCCGACGAGGGAGGGCCGCCCTCGCCTTGCGTCATTGCCGCATTGGGAAGGCAGCAGCTCATTTCATTGCCCGGTATCCATGCCAGGTCGCGTGCCCCAGGAGCGGAAAGACCAGAATCAGCCCTACTAGTCCAGTCGCCACACTCAGAAGGAAGAGCAGCAGGACGATGGCACCCCAGGCGATCATGACCGGGAGGTTGTTCCATACCATGGAAATGCTGGTACCCATCGCGGTGAAGGCATCGGTCCGCTCGTCATAGAGGCGGGGAACGGCGAAAACGCTGATGGCAAAGGAGAAGGCGGCGAACAAACCGCCGATAGCGGTGCCAACGATCAGCATTGCCCAACCAATCGGTGTGGTGAAAAGCATGGCGGCCACATCATCCAACCCAGGGAAGGGCCGAAGGCCGAAAAACAGGGCATAGACAATCACGGCAGCCCGTATCCAGGCCAGTATCAATAGGCAGAGAATGGTTCCCGTAAAAAGTACCTGCGGCCCGGATTTGGCCCGCACCATAATCATCCGCCCCAACCGCACGGGCGCATCGGTTTCGAGCGCGTGGCTCTTTGCATAGAGCCCGATTGCCAGCAGGGGCCCGACAACCATGAACCCAGCCAGTGCCGGAAACAGGATGTAATCCATGCCGAGCGCAATGAGCCCCCAGACGATGCCGAGCGATACGCCGAATACCGCAACGCCATAGGCCAGACTGGGCAGCGGTTTGTTCCATAGATCGCGCCAGCCGGCGGCCAGCCAGTCAAAAGCCGCCGTCGCGGGCAGGTTGCGTTGGCGCTGCTGCGCCAAGGGCACCGTGCTGTCTTGGGTGGGGCTATTCGGGGTCGCTGTGTTGCTCATCTGCGGGTCCTCAGCAAGCCGATTTGGCGGCGCGGAACGGGGATTCCTCGCCGATCTTTTCCGCGGCGGGAGATTTTAAGTGCGGTACGCAATCGGGCTGTGAGGTTACCGCCACATAGACGAAATGCGCGTTTGCACCGACGAGAATCAAAGCCCCCAGGAACACGGTGAGTAGCCAGAAGGATGATCGCTTCTTTCTGTGCAAGCGTGGGCCGCCAAACGGAAGATTACTCATTGCGAAGTCCTCCCCAGTGTTCCCACATAGATAGCCAGAATCTTGATCTCGGTGGGCGATAGGCGGTTCTCCCAGGCCGGCATCTGGCCCTGGCGCCCTTGCATGAGTGTGGTGAGGATCGCTTGGCGATCACCGCCATATATCCAGATCGAATCGGACAGGTCGGGGGCACCGACCTCGGTCATGCCGCGTGCGTCCTCGCCGTGGCAAGCCGCGCAGTTATCCGCGAAAAGATCGCTTCCTGATTGAATTCGCTCAGGCGGCTCACCGCTTACCGCCTGCGGGTCGCTCAGGGATTGCACGTAGGCGGCTACGTCCTTGATCTCCGACCGTGCGAGAATCCCGTCGCGGCCAAAGGCCAGCATCTGCGACTGCCGGGTTTCGGGGTGCGTGGCGTTGATACCCACGCGAATGGTTTCGGCCAGGGTTTCCGGATCGCCCCCCCACAGCCATGACTTGGCCGAAAGGTCAGGAAAGCCGGGATTTCCGGTTCCCTCAACGCCGTGACAAACGCCGCAGTTGTCAGCAAAGAGCGTGGGTCCGGTTTCGCCGATCTTAGTCATCAACTCAGGGTCCGCGGCTATGGCATCGAAGCTCCGTGCCACCACTTCGTCGGTCCAAGCGCCACGCTCGGCTTGGGCGCGCTCGACCTGCATCTGAACGATATCTTTTTGATCCAGCCCAAGCAGACCTCTGGTGTAGGTCGTGCCGATCGGCCAGGCGGGCATTAGGATCCAGTAGATGACCGAGAACAGGATCGTTACCGCCAGGAAGAAAAGGACGACACGCGGAATCGGCGTGTTCAGCTCCTCGATGCCATTCCACTCATGGCCCGTTATTGTTTGTCCGGTAATGGGGTCGCGCTTGCCTATGTCCACGGCCTGTCATCCTTGTCGAGAATGCTTTTCTTGGCCTGCTGGAATCGAGATTGGTTGCTAGGCCAGAAAGTGTAGATGAGAACGCCTAATGCCAGGGCGATGAGATAGAAAAGGCCCCAGCTTTTCGAAAAGCCGACCAAGGTCTGGTGATCAAAGAACTCCATCTTGCCTACTCCTTGACCGCAGGCGCCGCATAGGCGGCGTCGGTCAGTTTGCCGAGTATTTGAAGGTAAGCGACGACCGCATCCATCTCAGTCAACCGGGACGGGTCGCCGTCAAAGGCGCGCAGGTGCGTAGCTTCACCGTAGCGCTGAGTCAGACCCTCCACACCGCGGCTGTCCGGTGTAGCTTGTGCCTTTGCATCCTCGGTGGCGTTCTGGATCATGTCATCCGAGTAGGGAACGCCGACCTTGCGGAGCGCCGCGAGATGTTGATCCAGATCCTCGACCTTCAGGCGTTGGCGCTGCAGCCACCCATACTTTGGCATGACCGATTCAGGCACGACGTCGCGCGGATTGATCAGGTGGGCGACATGCCAGTCATCGGAGTACTTCTCGCCGAGGCGGGCGAGGTCCGGCCCGGTGCGTTTTGAACCCCACAGCATAGGATGGTCGTATTGGGATTCCACGGCCAGCGAGTAGGGCCCATAGCGCTCCACCTCGTCGCGCAGAGTGCGAATCATCTGCGAGTGACAGGCATAGCAGCCCTCACGGATGTAAATATTGCGGCCGGCTATCTCCAGTGGCGTGTAGACGCGCATATCCGGCGCGGCCTCAACCGTTTCGTCGATCGTGAAGAGCGGAGCAATTTCCACGATGCCGCCGATAGCGGCCACCAGGACGATGGCGATGACGAAGCCGATGGAGTTGCGTTCTAGCTTGCGATGAAAATCTGGCATGATCTTTTACTCACCCGGCTGGAGTAGCGGTTTGGCGGCATCCGCCGGGATATCCTTGTCATCGGCGGTCGGCACCGTTCCCGGGGCGGCCGCGCGGATGGTTTTGAGAACATTGTAGGTGCCAACCATGGCGCCCAGCAGGAACAGCAGGCCGCCAAAGGTGCGGGCGATATAGTAGGGATGCATCGCCACCAGGGAATCGATGAAGGAGTAGGCCAGCGTGCCACTGTCATTGTATGTGCGCCACATCAGGCCCTGGATGATGCCCGAGTTCCACATGGCGAAGACGTAGACGATGGTTCCGGACAGCGCCAACCAGAAGTGCACTTCCACCAGTCTGGCCGAGTACATGCGCTCGCGCTTCCATATCCAGGGGACCAATGCGTAGATAGAGCCGAAGGTGATCATCGCCACCCAGCCCAGAGCGCCTGCGTGTACGTGGCCGACGGTCCAGTCGGTGTAGTGAGATAGGGAGTTCACCGGCCGGATGGCCATGAAGGACCCTTCAAAGGTGCTGAGACCGTAGAATACGGCTGCCACCATCATGAACCGTAGCGTTGCGTCGTCGCGAACCCGGTGCCAGGCGCCATTGAGCGTGGCCAGGGCGTTGCCCGCCGAGGCCCAGGAGGGAACCAGCAACACGACGGAGAACGTCATGCCCAATGTCTGCACCCACTGCGGCAAGGCCGTGTAATGAAGATGATGGGACCCGGCCCACATGTAGAGGAAGGTGATTCCCCAGAAACTGATGATCGAGAGGCGATAGGAAAAGATCGGCCGTTCGGCGCGCTTGGGTAGATAGTAGTACATCATGCCAAGGAAGCCGGCGGTCAGGAAGAAGGCCACCGCATTGTGTCCATACCACCACTGGGTCATGGCGTCCTGGACACCGGAAAACAGCGAGTAACTCTTGGCGTTCCCCAGGGAGACCGGGATCGCCAAATTGTTGACGATGTGAAGCATGGCCACGACCAGAATGAAGGCCAGGTAATACCAGTTGGCGACATAGATGTGCGGCTCCTTGCGCCGCGCCAGGGTGCGGATGTAGAGGAGGAAATAGACAACCCAGACGATTACCAGCCAGATGTCTGCATACCACTCTGCTTCGGCATACTCCTTGGATTGGGTGAGGCCCATGAAATAACCGCTGATCGCCAGAATGCAGAACAGGTTGTATCCCAGGAGGACGAACCAAGGCGAAAACTGATCGGGCAGACGTGCACGCGATGTCCGCTGCATCACATGGAACGACGTAGCGATAAGCGCGTTGCCGCCAAACCCGAAAATGACCCCGGAGGTGTGGACGGGGCGCATACGGCCGAAGCTCGCCCACCCAGCGTCGAAGGTGAGATCCGGCCAGGCCAGAAGGGCCGAAACCCACAGCCCGAAGAACATGCCGAACACGGCCCAAAGCATAGTGAGGACGACGCCGACCTTGATCGGATCGTCATAGTAACTCGACAGACGTTCGGGGTCGGGCTCGGCTTCGAAATAACCATGCATCACGACGAAGGCCAGGCCAATCGCATAAAATAGAATGATAAGCCCGTGAACGCCGAGCGGCGCGCCGTTTCCAGCCCCGGCAAAAGCCAGTCCGATGACCGCGAGCAACAGCAACACGGCCAGCGACCCAAGCCGCTCACTTCTGGTCAATTGTGAAATCATGTCGTACCTGTCTCTTCACGTGAGGGTCGCCGGATTGGGGCGAACGTTCTTCCTGTTTCTATGAAACCGCGCGCCACCTGTCTTTGAGCTAGATCAATTGAGCGAGCCCAGGTTGTCGGTACCGGGAATCTCCAACAGGGCGGCCAGCGCGGGTCCGTTCCCCAGCGCATCGGCGAGCGAATAGGCGCGCAATACGTCGAGGTAGGCCTCCAGCGCCTCGTGGAACATGCCCTTCAAGCGGCATTCCGGTGATATGACGCAGTTGCCGCCGGTCGGCTTCATGCATTCCACCAAAGCAAAATCGGTCTCCAGCGATTCCATTAACGCGCCAATATTGATGTCAGCCGGATCGACCGCGAGATTGATTCCGCCGCTGCGCCCGCGAAGGCTATCGACTAATCCGAGGTTCTTTAGTTGCAATGCCACTTTCAAAAGGTGATGGCGGGATAGTCCATATGCCTCGGCGATCTCACTGACGGTGCAGGTCCGGTCCGTCCTCAATGCCAGGAAGACCAGCAACCGTAGGGCATAGTCGCTGTGCTGGGTCATACGCATCGCTTAGTTCCTTGAATGAGGCGCCCCAAATTTCAGGCCCTTGCGGATTTTGTTAAAAGTAGTATTTAATATGCCACTTAATTGATAAAGCGTCCACCCGGAAATCGCCAAGATCGAGTCGGCGCTTGGAAAGAATGGCAGGTAATCATGGAACGGTTGTTTGCGCGTGCCTTCGCGATCTTTTTTCCAGCTGCCGGCCTGCAGGCTGCTCTGCAGATCGGCATTTGGGTAAACGGTCTGAGCGGCGGTTGGGTGCCGCCATCGGCGCTCGACCCTCTGGCGCTACACATTCATGAAATGCTTTTCGGATTTCTTTCAGCGGTAATTGCCGGGTTCTTATTGACGGCGGTCCCGAACTGGACGGGCCGACTACCCCTGAAAGGGCGGCGGTTGGCGTTCCTCTTCTTCTTGTGGTTGGCCGGGCGGTTGGCGCTGCTCTTTGGCGATTCAGCACCTCAATTGGCGGCGGCGATCGATAGCTTGTTTCTGCTGGTTCTGGCGGCTGCGGTCTGGCGGGAAATCCTGGCGGCCGGAAACAAGAAAAACATACCGGTATGCATCCTCATATCCCTGCTGGCCCTGGCGAACGCCGGTTGGTTGATCTCATATCTTTCGGGCTTCGAGTCCCGCGGCTTCGAGCGGGCGGCCTTAGGCGTTTTTGCGATGTTGATCGCTATGATCGGCGGACGGATTACACCGAGTTTCACGCGAAACTGGCTTGCGAAACGAGGAGATAGGGAAGGGCTTCCGGCTTCCGTCGGCACTTTCGATAAGGTCGCGTTGGTTTGTGTGGCGGTTGCGTTGGTTGGGTGGGTTGCGGCGCCGGAGTCCTTGGCTGCCGGCATACTGCTCTTCATTGCTGGTGCCGCCACGCTGCTGCGCTTAGGCCGCTGGGCGGGCCATCGCACGATCGCTGAGCCGCTTTTGCTGGTGCTCCATGTCGCCTATGGCTCGCTGGGGATCTCGCTCCTGCTGTTGGGCGGAGCAGCACTCTGGCCGCATCTGATTTCTGTGCCCGCCGCGCTGCACAGTCTTACCGCCGGAACCATTGGGCTGATGACCCTGGCTGTCATGACGCGTGCCATCCTTGGGCACGCCGGTCGTCCCTTGACCGCCGACAAGGTGACCCAGGTCATTTATCTGCTATTGGTGGTCGGCGCCGTGTTGCGTGTGGCGATGGGTTGGACCGACACAGCCACACAGCCAATTCTGATGTTGGCTGGTATGTCTTGGGGCGGGGCCTTTGCGCTGTTTGCGTTCTGGTATGTGAGGCTGCTTTGCCTGCCTCAACGCGAGCCCGGTCACTGAATTAGACCTGCCGCTCGCAGCAGTCCCAGCATACCACCGCAAGCCTACCGCCTGTCTGTGCCAAGCGATCCAGCAGCTATCAGATAATAACGTTCTTCGGCATGTTGTATTGCGATAGGGTGTCGTTGATCCGCATCAGCCCTTCTTCCATGAGGGCTTGATTCTCAGGCAAGCCCAGACTGATGCGCACAGCTCTTGGGGCATCCCTCGGATCAACGGCAAAGGGGCTGCTTGGGGCAATTGCAACGCCGTTGGCCCTGGCGGCCTGGACGAAATCTTCGCTGCGCCATTCTTCGGGCAGGCGCAACCACAGGTGATAGCCAAACGGCTGGTTCGTAATATCGAACTGTCCCAGAATACGTCGAGCGGCGGCTTGCCGACGACCCGATTCCGCTCGATGCCACTCTAGCACGCGGTCGGCAATCCCGGACTCGATCCAGGAGGTGACAATCTCCGCAGTAAGCGGTGGGGCCGACCACGTCGTGGCATGGACGGCGTTAGCCACATAATGGATCATATGCGACGGCGCGACCAGATAGCCGATCCGCAATCCCGGCGCTACGGTCTTGGAAGTTCCACAGACGTAGTAGCAATCGCCAGTCGCCATCGTGAAAATCGGTGCCGGATTACCAGCGGTGAGGGGACCATAGATATCGTCCTCGACAATGGGCACCTGATAGCGCTCGGCGATTCTGGCAATCTCCTGGCGCCGCTCCAACGGTAAGACCGTCGCTGTCGGGTTGTGGATTGTTGGCGTAAGGTAAAGTGCCGCCGGCTTCTCTTCCCGGCATACTTCCTCCAGGCTGTCTGGCACCAGCCCTTGGTCATCAATTCGCAAGCCCCTTAGCCGGACGCGGAAAAGGTCCGCCAAACTGCGAATGCCGGGATAGGTGAGGGCTTCGGTGACGACCAGGTCGCCTGGTTGCGTCAAGACTGCGAACGTTGCCATAAGGGCCTGCTGCGCGCCGTTGGTCAACACGACTCGGCCCGGTTCTACAAAAACGCCGGCCCGCTCGACCCACTTCGACCCGGCACTGCGGTGCTGCAACTTACCAGGCGCTTGATGATACCCGAGCAGCCCCATAGTGCGCACCCGGCCCGAGAAGGCCGCCAGCTCACGAGAGAGGGCCTTTTCGACTTCAGATGTCGGCGGTTGATTGATCCTGAAGTCGATGATACCGCTTTCGGTGGTGGCTCGCTCGCTTGATGCGGAAGGATTGCTGACATAGGTGCCGCGCCCCACCTCGCCGACCAGAAGCCCGCGCAATCGTGCTTCCGAATAGGCGCGCGTGACCGTTGCCACATTGACGCCCAGTCTGTCTGCCAGGGCGCGGTGGGTCGGCATTTGGGTTCCGTGCCGGAGAACGCGGTCCGCGACATCGCGTTCGATAGCATCGGCGATCGCTCGGTACAAAGGGACCTTGCGATCATCGATATTCGGTGTCCATTCTTCAACCATGAGTTCTCTATAAAGCATATTGTCTGTGTAGACAATTCATGAAATCACTCTCGAAGATGGCGTATTTAACCATAGCCGATCCGGCAGCAACCCCGGTCTTGCGGTTAGCCTTCGAATTTTCGTCAGGGGCTTGTTGTAGCAAGAGATTTCAAAGAGAATTGCTGTGCATCTCGACCGGTAGTGACGCGCAGATCTCTTGGGTATCGCCATAAAAACAGTACAATTATGCGAAAAATTCAGGTATTGACTGACATTGTAAGCTTACGTAATCCTAATTGTTGCGGTCAATTGTATTACAATATCGACCAGGCGTTTGAAACTGGGCGAAAAATGAGGAGGGGTTAAAGTGCGAACGGCACTCATTCAAATGAAGGCGTCGATGGAGCGTGACGAGAATCTATCCCGTGCGGAGGCAATGTTACGCCAGGCCGCTGAACAGGGCGCGCAGGTCGCCTGCCTTGCCGAGTGTTTTGCGACTTGGTTTTTTCCGCAGAAGATCAATCCGGACGACCAACAATTGGCAGAGCCGATTGACGGGCCGACGATGACGTTGATGCGCCGTACGGCCAAGGCCTTAGGCATGGTGCTTGTGGTGCCCTTCTACGAGCGGGTTATGGCGGGCGAACTTTACAATTCGACCGCGGTTGTCGATGAGAAGGGCGAGATTCTGGGCCTTTACCGAAAGCACCACATTCCCATGAGCGCCTATTTCAACGAGAAGTTCTATTTTCGCCCTGGGAACAAGGGGTACCCAGTGTTTGACACCACTTTCGGAAAGATCGGCGTGCTCATTTGCTATGATCGCCACTTCCCGGAGGGCGCACGGTGCTTAGGGTTGAATGGTGCAGAGGTGGTCTTTGTTCCAACCGCCACCACCAAACGTGGATTCTCTCAGAGCGTCTGGGAGCCAGAACTGCGCGGCCATGCGATTGCCAATGGTTATTTTGTGGCTGGCGTGAACCGCGTCGGCACCGAATTCGAGAGTGAGTATTACGGCAAGAGCGTTTTTGTCGATCCTATCGGGCAGATCATCTCGCAGGCGAGCGATACGGAAGAAGAGATTCTGATCGCCGACCTCGACCGCGCACGGTTGGAAGAGGTGCGGCAGGTTTGGCCTTTCTATCGGGATCGTCGGCCGGAAGCTTATGGAGCCATTGTCGATGCCTGAAACCGCAACGCTGGCCGAAAAGCTGGCTGGATTTACCACGCGACTGATAACCGAAGGTTGTGACGATGCAGCGATGTCCAGGGCAAAAACCTATGCCCTGGACACACTGGCCGTAACACTTGGTGGTGCGATGGCGGAATCCTCCAAACGAACGGTCTCCGGGCTGACCCGGTTCAATAGCGGCGGTCCTTCCGCCGTCTTCGGTAGCGGGTTGCGCCTGAGTTGCGGCGAGGCCGCTTTGGCGAACGGAACGTTAGCCCATGCGTTGGAGTTGGACGACGATCATCGGATCGGCGTTTTGCATCCCGGCGCGGCTGTGGTGCCTGCCGCTTTCGCAATTGCAGAGGCGTCGGGGGCCAGCGGCCGGGATTTTCTTCTGGGACTCATCGCTGGCTATGAGGTGGCCTGTCGGCTGGGAGAGGTCTTCCGTGGCAGCTTGTTTCGCTACGGTTTCCACCCGACCGCGCTTTGCGGTGCTTTGGGCGCTGCCGCTGCCGGTGCGGTTGTTCTGCGCTTGGACAGAATCGCTGCAACGCGCGCGCTTGGTATTGCGGGGACACAGGCCGCCGGATTGGTGGAATGGCGTGCAGACGGCTCCTGGATAAAGCGCTTGCATCCAGGTAGGGCCGCTCAGTCCGGTGTAATTGCCGCGCTGCTGGCGGCAGAAGGCTTCACCGGGCCCGCCACGATCCTGGAAGGGGCGGGCGGCTTTTTTGCAGCCTTTGGCCACGATCAGAAACTGGACACCGAGGCCGTCACGCGGGGCTTAGGGACAGACTTGCGGGGGCTCGGGACGGCGATCAAACCCTATCCCTGTTGCCGCTTTGCCCACGGTGCCATTGATCTCGCCTTGGAGGCGCAGCGCGCCGGGATCGCAGTTCAAGACATTGCAGAGGTCGAAGTCCGCTTGTACCGGACCGATGTGCTTACATATCATCCGGTCCCCATCAATGCGGTCGATGCGCAGTTCAACGTTCCTTATCATATTGCCTGTTGCCTGCTTCAGGGAAACATAGGGCTGAAGGACTTTACCGTCGAGGCCGTGCAAAGGCCTGAGATCCTCGCTTTGGCGGCCAAGGTAAAGGTCGTCGAAGATGATGCGCTGAGTGCGCTCTATCCAGAGGAGTATCATACGGTCCTCCGTGTGAAGACGCGCGACCGCGAGGTCAGACAGTTCTTAAGCACCTGCCCGAGCGGCGACCCCGAGGCCGACCGCTATAAGATCGACAGCAATCTCTTCCACAGGGAAGCGGTGACAAAAACTAGGTCGTTGCTGAGTGAGTGTGGTTACGGCAGCCGGGTTGAGAAACTGATCCAATTGACGGACGGACTGGATACGGCGCGGGATTTGTCCCCGCTTTCTGAACTGCTGGGCCAAAAATGATGAGTGCCGTAACCTCTTGTATAAAAATGACGATCTGGAGTTCCGCCTCTTTCATGTGCCAGTATGCGGAAATTGTATGCCATACAATTAATCCATTTTGATCGATTATTGGACCAATTGTGCTTGACGTCACCCCCGGACAATCCATAGACTTTTATACTGCCGATGAAATGAGAGCCGGCGAAGTTCCGCCTTGAGAATGCTCATGAGGGCGCCATCAAAGACGCAGCAGCGGAAACCGAGTGAAACCAGGGAGAGGGGTTGATTCGATGAAAAACAGGTTACTTTCAATTGTTGGAGCAGGAGGCTTGGCTATCGCCTTGTCCGCCGCCGCTACTATGAACGACGCCCGCGCGGAAGAGTTTAAGTGGGCCTTCTCTGGCGATGCCCAGACGCTTGATCCATACGGCTTGAGCGAAATCTATACGACGGGGTTCCAAGGTAATTTCTACGAATCTTTGGTTCGGCGTGGCCGCAACCTTGGCATTGAGCCCGCATTGGCCGAATCCTGGGAGAGGGATGGCGATACGGTTTGGCGCTTCAAGTTGCGTGCGGGTGTGACATTCCATAATGGAAATCCCTTCAACGCAGACGATGTGATTTTCTCCTTTCAGCGTGCCAGAGGCGAAACGTCCGACGTTAAGGCCAAAATTCGCTCTATTGCGGAGCTGAAGAAAGTCGATGATCTGACGGTTGAGATAACCACCAGCGGCCCAAGTCCAACGCTGCTCAATGAAATCGCCGACTGGTACATAATGGATCAGGAATGGAGCGTCGAGAACGGTGCGGAGGAAGCGGCCGACGTGCGTAAGGGAAGCGAAAACTACGCAACCCGTAATGCAAACGGCACCGGCCCCTTCATGGTCGTCAGCCGTGAACCTGACGTACGAACGGTATTCGAACCCAATCCGAACTGGTGGGATAAACGTGAGCACAACGTCGACAAGGCGATTTTCACGCCGATCAAATCCGACGCAACGCGCGTTGCCGCTCTGTTGTCGGGTGAGGTAGACATGATCTATCCTGTTCCGTTGCAAGATGCCGGCCGCGTCGATAGCAGCGATCAGACGAAGATGCTGCAGGGCGAAGAGATGCGGATCATCTTCTTCGGTTTCGATCAAAATCGCGACGAGCTGCTTTACTCCAACGTAAAGGGCAAAAATCCCTTCAAGGACCGCCGTGTCCGTGAGGCTGTTTATCTGAGCATCGACGAGAATGCGATTGCCGACCGGATCATGGAAGGTGCCGCTAAGCCGACGGGCTCCTATATCGCGCCTCAGGTCGAAGGCTATGACCCCTCCATGGAGGAGCGCCCTGCCTATGATCTCAAGCGCGCCAAGCAACTGCTTACCGAAGCGGGTTATCCCGATGGCTTTGAGGTGACTTTGGATTGTCCCAATGATCGCTATGTAAAGGACGAGGACATTTGCGTTGCAACGGCAACGATGCTGGCCAGGGTCGGTATCAAGACGCGGGTTAACGCAATGACCAAAACCAAGTACTTCGGCAAGGTTCTGGACCGTGACACCAGCATGTACATGATGGGTTGGGTTCCGCCTACCTATGACGCGCACAACGTGCTCTACGACTTCCTTGGCACCAAGGCAGAGGGAGGACAGGGCAAGTGGAACATGGGTGACTACTCCAATCCCAAACTTGATGCGCTGCAGCAAAAAATTGCGATGACCGTCGATGCCGACGAACGCAGGGCTTTGATCAAAGAGGCTTTGAGGTTGGCGGCAGATGATATCGCGATGATTCCTCTGCATCAGCAGACACTGGCCTGGGGCGTTCGTGAGAATGTCGAAGTCAACCAGCGCGCAGATAACGTCTTCGAGTTGAAAACGACGAAGATAAAGTAAGCCGTGGAGCAAGAATTCCCGGGGCGGAGAGGATTTTCCCGTCCCGGGTTCTTGCCGGTCCTGCGAAATAATTGTTACCTCATTCGAGTCGCCACCCCCAGCCAGCGAGAGACATGATTTAAGAGATGATCGCCTTTATCCTACAGCGCTTCTCGCAGGCCGTTTTGGTGGTTCTCACCGTCGGGTTGATCGCTTTTGCATTGTTTCGCTTTGTTGGCGACCCGGTGAACAACATGGTTGGCCAGGACGCGACATTGCAGGAACGCGAAGCCTTGCGCGAAAACCTGGGCCTCAACGATCCGGTTTATGTACAGTTTGGCCGCTTTGTGATGGGGGCGGCACAGGGAGAACTGGGAATCTCGTATCGGATGGGGCGTCCGGTGTCCGACCTTTTTGCCGAGCGCCTGCCTGCTACATTGGAGTTGAGCCTGCTATCAGGCTTCCTCGCGTTGGCTTTTGGAATCCCCATGGGCGTTCTTGCCGGGGTTTATCCCCGCCGCCTTTCAAGCCGTGGATTCATGCTTGTTTCGTTGTTTGGAATCTCCTTGCCGCCCTTCCTAGTCGGTATTCTGCTGATCATGATTTTCTCGGTCATGCTCTCCTGGCTGCCGTCTTTTGGCCGCGGAGAAGTGATTGGGCTTGGCTGGTGGACGACGGGAATGCTGACCGCTAGTGGCTGGAAGGCTTTAATTTTACCGTCCATCACATTGGCACTGTTTCAGATGACCTTGATCATGCGACTGGTCCGCTCGCAGATGCTGCAGGTCTTGCGTTCGGACTATGTGCGGTTTGCCCATGCACGGGGCTTGATTCCGCTGCGGGTCAATTTCCGCCATGCATTGAAGAACGCAATCGTCCCCATCATCACGGTCACTGGACTCCAAATCGGATCTATTATCGCATTTGCGATTATCACCGAGACGGTGTTTCAGTGGCCGGGTATGGGGCTCTTGTTCATTACGGCGGTCCAGTTCGGTGATATTCCCGTGATCGCGGCTTATCTGCTGCTGGTTTCGGTCATGTTCGTCTTGATAAACCTGATCTGCGACCTGCTCTACTTCGTTGTGGACCCGCGGCTGCGCGCTGAGTTCACGCAAAAGCAAGCAGCTTAGAGGAGGCTGATCGTGGCAACAGAAGGTGCAACGGCAGCGCGAACGACAGGCTTTCTTGCGCGCCTGCGCGGCAGCGACGCTGTATTCTCGCTGATAACGTCTCCGGTGACCTTGATCTCGGCGATCATCACGGTTGTGCTGTGTGTCGCTGCGGCACTTTCGCCCTGGATTTCTCCGCATGATCCCTTCGATCTGGCGTCAATTGACCTATTGGCCTCTCGCTTGCCGCCAGCTTGGACGGATGAAGGTTTGGACGGGTATCTGCTCGGCACCGATGCGCAGGGGCGCGACATGCTCTCCTTGATCCTGCACGGGATGAGAATTTCACTGCTCGCGGGACTGCTTTCCATGGCCTTTGCATCGGTGGTGGGCATTATCCTGGGGCTGATCAGCGGTTATGCCGGCGGTATGATCGATGCGGCCATCATGCGGCTTGCCGACGTGCAGTTGAGCTTTCCGGCTATCTTGATTGCTCTGCTGATAGACGGCGTGACGAGAGGCTTTCTGCCCGCAGAGGTGCACGATGCGCTGGCGCTGTACATCATCGTGCTGTCCATTGGCCTGGCCAACTGGGCGCATTTTGCCAGGACGGTGCGCAGTGCGACGATGGTCGAACGCCGACGCGAGTATGTGCAGGCAGCCCGTATCATTGGCGTTAGCCCAATGCGGATCATGCGCAAACACATCTTGATCAACATCGTTGAGCCGGTTTTCGTGATCGCGACTGTCGGGTTTGGGATCGCGATCATCATGGAGGCAACACTGTCGTTCCTGGGCGTGGGCCTCCCGCCGACGGCGCCTTCTCTCGGGACGCTCATCCGCATCGGTAATGACTATCTCTTCTCCGGTTACTGGTGGATGACGATCTTTCCCGGCGCTGCATTGTTGTTGCTTGTCTTGTCTATAAACATTTTGGGGGATTGGCTGCGAGATGTCCTCAATCCTACCCTTCGCTGAGGGCCGCAGTATGACCTCAGCACCATCGAAAGAGCCGATCCTACGGATTGAAAAGCTCAACGTCGAACTTCCGACACGCCAAGGCAACCTCAAGATCCTGGATGACGTCAGCTTTTCGGTTCAACCGGGCGAGGTCCTGGGAGTCGTTGGTGAATCGGGCGCTGGCAAGTCAATGACTGGGGCGGCGGTGATTGGCTTGCTGCCACAGCCTGCCCGGATAGCCTCGGGTGAAATTTGGGTGAACGGGCGCCGGATCGATAACCTCTCCGAGCAGGCGATCCGGGCCATTCGTGGCCGTGAAGTCGGGACGATCTTCCAGGACCCCATGACCAGTCTCGACCCTCTGTTCACGGTTGAAGATCAACTTGTGGAAACCATCCGCACTCACTTCAATGTGACGCCGGCCGAAGCGCGGAAGCGATCGGTCAAGCTGCTAGACGATGTCGGCATCCCTGACGTGGAGCAGCGGATCAAGCAGTATCCGCACCAGTTTTCCGGCGGTATGCGGCAGCGCGTGGTGATTGCCCTAGCGCTTGCAGCCAATCCCACACTCATTATTGCCGATGAGCCGACTACAGCGCTCGACGTGTCGGTTCAGGCCCAGATTCTGGGCGTCTTGAAGCGGCTCTGCAGGGAGAATGGTACAGCCGTCATGCTGATTACCCACGATATGGGGGTGATCGCCGAGATGGCGGACCGGGTCGCTGTCATGTACGCCGGGCGGGTCGCGGAAATCGGTAAGGTCGAAACATTACTCGAAGCGCCAAACCATCCCTATACGAAGGGCCTGATGGGGTCGATACCGCTGTTGGGCGCGCGCCAAGACCGCCTGACGCAGATTGGCGGTGCGATGCCACGGCTTGGGCAGGTGCGACCGGACTCCTGTCCCTTCTCGAGCCGCTGCCCGGTTGCCATGGATCGTTGCTCGATGGAGCGTCCGCGCCTGGAAGCAGCCGGTGCCGGGCTGGTGGCTTGTTGGCGCAATGATCTGCCGACGCTTGATAGCGGTGAAGCGCCTAACAGGCCCAGGAAGGTAGCCCAACGATGACCGATGCGCCGCATTTTCTAGAAATTTCAGGGGCCGTCAGGCATTTCGATGTGTCAGCCCCCAAGATTCAACGTCTTCTGACCGGGGCACCACGGCGAATCCTAAAGGCTGTTGACGGAATCGATCTGTATGTCCGTAAGGGCGAGACCTTCGGTTTGGTCGGCGAATCCGGGTGCGGAAAATCCACGGTCGCTAGATTGGTGGTCGGACTGTACGACTTGTCAGCGGGTGCGATCAGTGTCGATGGGCTGCCGATTGGCTTGCCATCTGGTGGCCGCGAGCAGGGATCGACGGCACCGCGTGTCCAGATGATTTTTCAGGATCCCTATTCGTCGCTCAATCCGCGCTGGCGCATTGCCGATATCATTGCCGAGCCCATTCGGGAGGGGCGACTCATCGAGAGTGAAAAGGAGATTGCGCGACGCATTGCCGAGTTGTTGGAGTCCGTAGGGTTGTCGGAAAGCGATGGTCGTCGGTTCCCGCACGAACTATCCGGCGGTCAACGCCAACGAATCTCCATCGCCAGGGCATTGGCAGGCGAGCCAGAGCTGCTGGTGTGCGATGAGCCGACTTCGGCCCTCGATGTTTCGGTGCAAGCGCAGATACTGAACCTGATGCGCGACCTGCAAGAGCGCTACAAGCTGACCATGCTCTTCATTTCCCACAACCTGGCCGTCGTTGATTTCATGTCGGACAAAGTGGGCGTCATGTATTTAGGGCGGATCTGTGAGATCGGCACCCCTGACGAGGTGTTTGCCCATCCCAGGCATCCCTATACCCGGATGCTTGTCGACAGCATTCCAGACCTTTCGAAGCGCCGTAGAGATCGAGACGGCGCAGCGGGCGAATTGCCCAGCCCAATCAATCCGCCACCAGGGTGCTCGTTCAGTTCGCGCTGTCCGCTGGCCCAGGAACGCTGCCGGAGCGAAGCCCCGCAGTTGAAGCCCTATGGAGAGAGTTGGGCATCCTGCCACGCAGCTGAGGAAGGGCGCTTGCCTGCCTGGAGCCGCTCGGGCAGCGCAGGGGGCTAGCCAGAACTGAAGCGCCGAGGGCGGCGTCGGTGTTAGAGAGGGAGAGTCTAGATGTTTGATCTTTTGTTGACTGGCGGAAACGTCGTTGATCCTGTGAACGGGACCTTTCGAGGCGATATTGGTATCAAGGATGGTCTGATCGCAGGCATCTTGGTTCCGGGTTCCGGTGCGGCGGCGAAGGAGATCGTGTCGGTCGACGGGAAGCATGTGTTCCCGGGCGGCATCGATCCGCATACGCACTTGGGCTACGCGAATCCTTTCGCGCAGGACGTAAACACCGAGACCGTTTCAGCGGCGCTTGGTGGCGTGACGAGTGTGTTGAGTTTCCATCGACACTACCAGAACGCCATACCGACACCCTATGACGACTACCCGGACCTTGTGTCCATGGTGGAAGACCAGGCCCATGTTGATGTCGGCCTGCATTTTGGAATCCTGACCGAGTCACAGGCTGATGAGCTCGACAAGTACATCGACCTCGGCGTTTCTTCCTTTAAGTTCTACATGGCCTATCGCGGCGCTGACGGCAAAACCGTTGGTATGATCAATGAAATCGACGATGGCGTGATGTTCGACAGCTTCAAGAAGCTCGCGGCGCATGATCATGCAGTCGCCTGCGTTCATTGCGAGAACACCGACATCATCGGCCGTTACGCCAAGCGCGTGAAGGAGAGCGGCATGGATGGGTTGGCGGCTTGGAACGCCGCGCGGCCAGCCTTTGCCGAGGCAGAACACGTCCGTCGCGCCGGTTATTTCGCGGAGCAGGCCGGTTGTTCGCTTTACTATGTTCATATCGGCGCGAAGGAAGGCTTGCAGGAGGCCTTGATCCAAAAACAACGTTACGGGCGGATTACGGTGGAAACCTGCACCCACTACCTGACCCTGACCGAAGATTCCGATGTTGGCACGCTGGGAAAAGTGAACCCGCCGCTGCGCAAACAGGACGATTTGGAGCGTATCTGGGAGGGTGTGATTTCCGGTGAGATTTCCTGTGTCGGCACCGATCACTGCGCGGTTTGCCGCGCACAGAAGCAGGGCACGATCTGGCAGGCGGCGTCCGGTTTCCCAGGTATGGCAACCATTTTCCCGGTTATGTTGACCGAAGGCTATCACAAGCGTGGGATGTCCCTGCAGCGGGTTGCCCAGGTGACCTCCTACAACGCGGCTAAAACCTTTAACCTCTATCCGCGCAAAGGCACGTTCCAGATCGGCGCGGACGCGGATTTGGCCGTTGTCGATATCGAAATGGAGCGGGTGGTGGACGCTTCCGTCCTTGGCTCGGCGTCCGATTTTTCGTTGTACGAGGGTAAGACGCTTAAGGGCTGGCCGGTCATGACCTTCCTGGGCGGCAATCTTATCGCCCGTGATGGTAAGGCTCTTGGCGCGCGTGGTAACGGTAGCTTCCTGAAACGCTGACCGGGTTCAGCGTATGCAACAACGGCGCCGCTATCGAAAGCGGCGCCGTTTCCAATTTCCATCCGGGGCGTTTTCAGGCACCGTCGTCGACCTTCATTCGTGCACCCTTCGGATCGTGCAGGGCTTGAAGGCTGGCCGTCGCCGCGTGGCGCTTCCCTGCGGCCTCGATCTCGAACTTACCTTGTTTGACCAAGGCCGCTGCGTCGGCCCCCTGGAGGCTCATGTAGCCCATGGCAACCGCGCTGCCGATCGTATAACCGTAAGCTGCGGATGTTGTGTGTCCACAGACTCGTCCATCAACAATGATTGTCTCGCTGCCCTGTAGCATGACCTCCGGATCGTCGGCTTTGAGCAGAATGCGCCGGCGGTTGATTCCAGACTCACGTTGCTTGAGCAACGCGTCGCGTCCAATGAAATCACAGCCTTTATCGAACTTCACAGTGAAGCCCATACCGGCGTGCAACGGTGTGTCGTCGGTGCCGATGTCGTGACCCCAGGAACAATATCCCTTTTCCAAACGCAGGCCGCCCATTGCCACAGTCCCACCGCACCGCAAGCCGAGACCCTGCCCGGCATCAAGCAGTGCGTTGTATACGGGGAGTGCTTGATCGGAAGCGATATGGATTTCCCACCCGAGTTCGCCGACGTAGGACACGCGTGCGGCGCGCGCCACCGTTTTGCCAATCTCTATCTCTTGATGTGTCATGAAGGGAAAATCGGCGTTGCTAAAGCTTGCATTACTGACGCGCTTTAGAAGGGTGCGGGCATTGGGGCCCATGACGGAAATAACTGCATAAGCGCTGGTCACGTTTACCAGTGTCACCCATTCGTCATCGCGCCGTTGCTTGCTTAACCAATGGAGATCGCGTTCGGTTTGCGCTGTGCCGGTGATGAACAGGTAGCGATCGCTGGCCAGACGCATCAAGACAGCATCGCTTTCGTAACCGCCGCGCTTGTTGAGAAGGGGAGTATAAACAAGCCGGCCAACCGGAACGTCGACGTTGTTGGCGGCAACTCTTTGCAGGTAGGCCACCACATCGCGACCCTCGATCTGCAGTTTGCCGAAGGGGGATTGGTCGAAGATCGCGACTTTTTCGCGGGCGGCCTTGTGTTCCTCAGCCACGATATCGAACCAGCCCGGCTTGCCGTAGGTGAGGGTCGGATCGAACGGTGTGTTTTCGGGGATGAAAAAATTGGGCCGCTCCCATCCGGACCGTTCGCCGAATTGCGCGTTGTTGCGCTCATGCGCGCTGTGTAGCGGCGTCAGGCGAACATTGCGTGCGGTCTCGGGCTCACGGCCTGGATAGCTGATGGCGTAATGCTTGGAAAGCATCTCCGCGGAGCGTTCCTTTAGTGTCGCAAGATTATTGCGGAATCGGCCGAAGCGGCGGATATCGACTGAAGAGAGATCCAGGGTCGGTTCGCCGTTGATGACCCATTCAGCCAGTGCGCGCCCCACGCCGCCGCCGCTCGCCATGCCCATGGAGTTCATTCCACAACCAACGAACAGGCCCGCCAACTCCGGCGCTTCGCCCATCAGGAAGTTGCCGTCGGTGGTAAAGCTTTCCGGTCCATTGATAAGTGTTTTGATCTCGGCACTTTCGAGCGCCGGTATGCGGCGGATAGCACCTTCGATAATCGGTTCGAAGTGGTCCCAGTCTTCCTTGAGAAGATCGAAGCAGAAGTCGTTTGGCAGGTCTGCCAGATCAATTGCACGGGCGTTCGGCTCAAAGCAGCCGATCAGCAGGCCGCCAACCTCGTCGCGGATGTACATATGGTTGTCGTGATCGCCGATGATCGGCATGCCGATGCGCACCCCATCGATGGCTTTGGTCATAATTGCATAGTGTTCGCATGGATTGAGGGGAATGGATGCGCCCATCATCAAGCCAACACGGCGACTCCACAGACCGGAGCAGACCACCAGTTTGTCGCAGGTGATCGTCCCTTCGGCGGTTTCGACGCCGCTGACACGGCCGTTTGTCACGCGAATGTTGGTGACCGCTGTGTCCTCGTAAAAACTCACGCCCCGCATCTTTGCGCCCTTTACGAGGGCCGCGCAGGTATCGCTCGGATTGACCCTACCATCGTTCGGTGAATAGATGCCGCCGATAACGTCATCCAGGTTTGCAATGGGCCAGTAGTCGGCTATCTCGTCAATCCCGATTTCCCAAGCCTCGACATTGAATGCCCGCGCCAAGGTACCTTGGCGCCGGTTGTGGGTCATCCGATCGGGTGTGCTGGCGATGGAAATGCTGCCGCACTTAATCCAACCGGTTTCCTGCCCCGTTTCCTCCGCTAGCGAAGAGTATAGCTCCGTGCTGTACTTGGTAAGTTGTGTGAGGCTCACCGTCGATCGCAACTGCCTGACCATAGCTGCGGAGTGCCAAGTGGTGCCGCTGGTCAGCTTCGCGCGCTCCAAAAGCACGACGTCTTTGCAGCCATTCTTCGCCAGATGATAGGCCGTGGAGCATCCAAGGATGCCGCCGCCCACAATGACAATTTCAGCGTGGCTTGGTAGGGTTTTCGTCACAGGGGAACGCTCCTATTGTAGATGTTTGGCATCGATAAAAATAAATGGTACATTTGTTCGGTAAATTTAGAGACTGAAAAAAATGTTTTGTCAACTCCGCGTCTGAGCGGATGTTTGGAAAGGGCGTGTTGTATGACCGTAGAAGAGGTTCGAAATAAGATCCTTGCTGAATTTCCCGCCATGAGCCCGCAGCTTCGGCGGGCCGCGCAGTACGTTCTCGACAATCCCAATGGCGTCGCTGTCAGCTCCATCCGCAAACTATCGGAAGCCGCTGGAATCAAACCAAATACCTTGGTGCGTCTAGCACGAATTCTCGGCTTTGCCGGCTTCGAGGAGTTCAGGCAACCCTTCCGTGATTCTGTGACAGGGGCGGTTGATAGCTTCCCCGACCGCGCCCGCTGGTTGCAGGCTCTGGCCAAATTCAACAGTCACGGCCAGCTGTACAGCCAGATGGCCGCGGCCTCGTTGGCAAATATCGAACAGTTGTTCTCTAACACCAGCACGGATCAGCTTCGCGCCGTTGCGAAACGGATCGTGAAGGCGCGCAATACCATGATTGTCGGCCTCGGAAGTTGTTATGCGCTGGCCTACAGCTTCTGGTACGTAGGCCGTATGGCGTTGGACAACCTAGTCTTGTTGCCAAATCATGGAAGTTTGCCTGTGGATGACGTCGCACGGATCGGCAAGCAGGATGTGTTGATAGTGATTTCCTTCAATCCCTATCGGACGGAGGTGATTCAGTCCGTCCAACTCGCCAAGCGACAAGGAGCAACCGTCGTGGCGATAACAGACAGCCAGGCCGCGCCAATCGCTTTTCAAGCTGATTACGTTTTTGTTTCGCCAACGCGCACGCCGCAATTCTTTCCCTCAACCCAAGCCCCATCGGCGTTGCTGGAAACCTTACTGGCTTTCATAATCGGCGAGAGCGACCCGAAGGTTATCGACAGGATTAATTCATTCCACCGTAGACGCCAAGATATGGGTGCCTACCGAGAAGAGCCTTTCCTCGACTCTTGATATACGGCTCAAAAAACAAACAAAAATTCTATAACTTGACTTCGAGAAAACATTTGTATCATTCTCTCCTTGAGCGATGAGCTCATACAGATTTATGCGCCGAGGGGTTCTGAGGCGCCGCAGATATCCGCGGGAGAGGAGAAATGGTGACCACTGATAAGAAGCGTGAGGTCGAGGTACTTGTCGTTCAGTGCGGCGGTGCCGACCCGGTTCCCGAAAAGAATGTCGAGGCTAACATCAAGCTCGTTTACGAAGCAGTGAAGGATAGGAAACCGCACTTCATCGTATTCACTGAGCTTTCAAACACCCAGTATTTTTGCGGCTACAACGACCCCAAGTGGTTTGGCCTCGCCGAGCCGATCGATGGCCCGAGTGTGACGCGTATGCGCGAAGTCGCCAAAGATATCGGCTGCTACATCCTTTTCACATTCTATGAAAAGGGATTCGTAAAGGGAGAGTACTTCAACAGCCTTGCAGTGATTGATCCGCGCGGCGAGCTCGTGCCTGGCACTTTGCCGGACGGCCGTCAGGTCAAGTGCTATCGTAAGTGCCATATCCCCGATCAGTACAGCTACTCACCGGGCCTCAACGAACGCTACTACTTCAAGGGCGGCCCGGGTCTGCCGGTTTTTGACACCGATCACGGCCGAATCGGCTCGTTGATTTGTTACGAGCGCTCCTTCCCCGAGGGCTGGCGTGTTCTGGCGCTGCATGGTGCGGAAATCATCTTCGTACCGACCGCTGCCTGGGGCAATTATCGCGCCGACAGTTGGGGGTTCGAATTGCGTACCACGGCTGTTCAGAATGGCGTCTTCGTGGTGGCTCCGAACAAGGGTGGGTCGGAGATAACCGAGGGCGAGCGCATTTTCTACGGACATAGCATTGTCTATAGCCCAATGGGCGAATTGTTGGCTGAGGGGCCGAAGCAACAGGGTCCGGCAACCATCTGGGCAACCCTTGATATGTCCGAGGTCGAGCGCCATGGGCGCCGTTACACCTTTTTCCGCGATCGGCGGCCGGAGCTCTATAGCTCGCTCGCCGACGTGTCCCGCAATGGTTACTGATTAAAAGTAAGGAACTTAGAGCTATGGATGTAGGCGTTTTTCTGGGCACGCAGCACTTGCCCGATGCGAATATTCGTCAGGAATTCGAGAACCACCTCGTGCAAACCAGAGCGATTAGGGACGCTGGATTCGATGCCCTTTGGCTCGCACAGCATTACCTGACCTACCCGGATCAGTTCTTGCAGACGACGCCGATGATGGCGCGCCTCGCGGCAGAAACCGGCGATATGACGCTGGGCACCAACATTTTCGTCCTTCCGCTGCACAACATCATCGACGTGGCAGAGCAGTATGCCACGCTGGATATCATCACCGGTGGCAAGTTGATCTTCGGCGCTGCCCTGGGGTATCGGGACATCGAGTACAACAATTTCGGCGTCGACCGGAAGCGCCGCGCAAAGTTGTTCGACGAGCAGATCGATGCACTGAAGCTGTTGTGGGAAGAGGACAACGCCACCTTCGAAGGTGAGTTCGTGAAATTCGAGAACATCTCGATCCGCCCGCGCCCCTTGCAGCGCCCCCGTCCGCCCATCTGGCTGGGTGCGGCCGCTGATCCGGCCATCAAGCGTGCGGCGATCAAGGGCGATGCTTGGATTGCAACGTCCGTCACGCAGTATGATGCCGTGAAGGAGCAAGTCGGTCTTTACCATCAGGTTCGCAAGGATGCCGGCCTGCCGAGGCATCCGGAGGGAATCACCAAGTGCGTCGAGCTTTACTGCGCGCCTACCAAGGCCGAAGCCATGGAGATGGGCGCACCCTTCATGGCCAACAAGTATAAAGCCTACTATTCCTGGGGCATGGGCAAGAACGTGCCGGGCGTATCTGGCGAGGACCTGCCGCTTGAGGAGTTGATCAAGGGGCGTTTCGTCGTTGGCGACCCGGAAGAGTGCATTGCCGAGTGCCAGCGCCATCGTGACGAGCTCGAGTGCTCGCACTTGCTGGTGCGTATGAACTTCCCGGGTATGCCGCTGGAGAACGTGCTGAAAGGCATCAAGCTCTTCGGTGAAGAGGTTCTGCCGCATATCCGCTAAACAATTGCAAGAAGAAGAGGGTGTCATGTCGTCGAACAAACCGAGTGTTGCTGTAATCGGTGGTACGGGGGCGCTCGGTGGCGGCATCGCCTATCGCCTGACGTTAGCGGGTTATCGCGTGATCCTTGGATCACGCGATGCCGCTAGGGCCGCTGAGGCCTCGCAGGCGTTGAACGCACGTGTTGGAGGGGATATGGCTGTCGGGGCCTCCAACCGAGACGCGGCGGGAAAGTGCGAGGTGGTCATTCTGGCTGTGCCTTTCTCCACGCATGAGGAAATTCTGACCGATATTGCCGGGCAGTTGGAAGGAAAGGTTGTGGTCGATACGACTGTTCCACTTGTGCCGCCAAAGGTGTCGACCGTCCAGGTTACACAGACGGGGTCGCCGGCAGCCCGGACAGCGGAAGTTCTGGGTGATAAGGCGCAGGTCGTCTCTGCCATGCAGAATGTTGCCGCCGACAAGTTGGCAAGTGGTGAGGACGTTGCTTGCGACGTGCTGGTCACCGGTAACAACGGCGACGCCAAAGCCACAGTGATGACCTTGATTACCGACATGGGTATGCGCGGAATCGACGCCGGTCCCCTGGCGAATAGCATTGCCGCCGAGGCCTTGACATCGATTCTGATAGGCTTGAACCGTCGGTACAAAGTAAAGGGCGCAGGTATCCAAATCACTGGTCTGGAAACCGCATCCTAGTCCGGAAAGCTATCAGAGGAGGGGGCGAAAGCCCGACCATGGGGCCTGCAGCAGTCACCTTGAGCGCGATAGGCGGTATACCGATCATCGAACCGGGAGATGATATCGCTGCGCTCTTGATTGCGGGTCTGAACCACAACGGCATTACCCTTCAGGACAATGACGTTTTGGTTGTTGCGCAGAAAATCATCTCAAAGGCCGAGGGCCGCTTCGTCGATCTGCGCGCTGTTGAGCCAAGTCCGCAGGCCCGAGATTATGCAGATCGGGCAGGCAAGGATCCGCGCGTTGTCGAATTGATTCTGGCTGAGTCGACAGAGGTTCTGCGCTGCGTTCCGGGTGTTATCATCGTGGCGCATCGATTGGGACATGTCGCGGCAAACGCGGGCATTGATCAGTCCAACGTACAAAAGGCGGATGGTAAAGAGCCCGTACTTCTTCTTCCGGTGGATCCGGACGACTCCGCTTCGCGCCTGAAACAAGCCCTTGATCGCCATTTTGGCGTTCGCGTTGCAGTGATCATCAATGACAGCGTCGGCCGCGCTTGGCGTTTGGGCACTGTGGGCATGGCCCTGGGGGTCGCCGGGCTCCCGGCACTGGTCGATAAGGTGAACCAGCCGGACTTGTTCGGCCGCAAGCTGGAATCCACACAGATAGGGTTTGCCGATGAACTGGCGGCTGCGGCATCGCTGGTCATGGGACAGGCCGCCGAAGGCCAGCCCGCGGTGTTGCTACGCGGCGTCATCTGGGATCAGACGTCATCCAGTAGTCGTGCCTTGCTGCGCCCAGTGAATGCGGATCTCTTCCGATGACCGGCGGGCGTATATTGGCCCTATGCGGCGGTGTCGGCGGCGCAAAACTGGCTCATGGCCTTGCTGTGACGGTGCCAGCGGACAAGCTCTCGATCATGGTCAACACCGGCGATGATTTCGAGCATCTCGGGCTGCACATCAGCCCGGACGTCGATACGGTCCTCTATACACTTTCCGGGCGCGCCAATAAGACGCTGGGCTGGGGGCGTGGCGACGAGACCTGGAGTTTTCATGAAACCCTTGGGGAGCTTGGACTGGAGACTTGGTTCAGGCTCGGAGATCGGGATCTTGCGCTCCACGTGGAGCGGACGCGCCAACTGCGATCCGGCGTGAGTCTAAGCGACGCTACAGCGGCGCTTGCAACGCGGCTGGGAGTGGGCCCGCGCATTCTTCCCATGAGTGATCAGCGCCTCTCGACGGTGGTCCATACTGCTTCCGGACCGCTTGCATTCCAGGAGTATTTTGTTCGGGAAGGCTGTGCGCCAGTGGTAGAGGCCTTGACCTATTGGGGAGCCGAAGCGGCAGCACCTTCACCCAAGGCGCTTGATCTGCTTAATGACGATGGGTTGGAGGCAGTGGTGATCTGTCCGTCGAATCCGTTCCTCAGTATCGCGCCGATGCTCGCGATGCCGTCGTTCCGAGATGCGCTTGCGAAGTGCCGCGCCCCGGTAGTGGCTGTTTCGCCGCTAGTCGGTGGTGACGCTGTCAAGGGGCCTCTGGCGAAGATCATGCACGAGTTGGGCTTGCCGCGAACTCAACGGTCGCTCGTGGAGTACTATGGCGACCTTGTAGACTGCTGGGTGGTGGACAACAGTGACGCGGTGGAAGCCAGAGGGATACCACTGCCGGTTCTGGTGGCCAAAACTGTCATGCATGACGAAGCGAGTCGCGCCCACCTGGCGGCAGAAGTACTCGATTTCGTGTTGTCCCTGCCACGCGGTGGAGGTGAGACATGATTGGCCGCCGATTTAGATGGGTGGAGGGACAACAGGGGCTACACGTTGTGTTGCCGGTGAAATCACTGGCACAAAGCAAAAGCCGTCTGGCGCCCCTTCTTGCGGCCCAGGATCGCCAGAAGCTGACACTCGCGATGTGCAGCGACATCCTGCACCTCCTGCGTGGATCGCAGACGATCCAGAGTATCAGCGTCGTGACCCGAGATGCGCAGGTCGCGGCATTGGCGCGAGCCGTGGATGCCACCGTGTTGGTTCAGCAGGCTGACTGCGGATTGACAGCAGCAGTTGAAACGGCCGCGGCGCACCTTGCGCGCCAGCGAGCCGACAATCTTTTGTATCTGCCTTGTGATGTGCCGATGCTCGGCTATCAAGATCTTGAAGCATTGGCACACTGCGCGGGCCGACCGTCGTCGATAGCGATTGTGCCGTCACATGATGGCGAGGGAACCAACGGCTTGTTGTGCCGGCCTCCGCAAGGGTTCCCCTTTGCCTTCGAGGGAAACAGTTTCCATCGACACCGAGCGGCGGCGCGCGCAGCGAATTTATGCATGCAGGTGCTGCGTCTCGACGGCCCCGCACTCGACATAGACAAGCCAGACGACGTCGAACGCTTCCTGAAGCGTAGCGCCGGCGATCCGTCGGTGGGTTTACGCACCCGGCGTCTGCTGTTGGATGAACTCCAGCTTCGTCAGGAAATGGCCGGACCAGGCGGCGATTTTGCACGCCAAGGCTTTGGAATGGGATTGTAATGGATATGCGACTAGAGACTGATAAGCCTTCAGTGCTGGGTAGAGTTCTGAGCGATGGAGAGGCACGCGAACTCGCGGGCAGACGGAGTCTGGCAGGCTTGATGACGGCTGCCGGCCACCTGAGAGATCAGGGGTTCGGGGAGCGAATTACCTATTCGCGAAAAGTCTTCATACCGTTATCGCAGCTTTGCCGCGATGTTTGCCACTACTGCACATTTGCTAAGGCGCCGCGGCATCTGAAGAAAGCGTTTCTGAAGCCCGACGAAGTGCTGGAAATCGCACGGCGCGGCGCTCAAGCCGGTTGCAAGGAGGCTCTGTTCACTTTGGGCGACAAACCCGAAGCGCGCTATGAAATCGCGCGTCAGGAGCTGGCAACCCTGGGTCATCGCTCGACCTTGTCGTATCTGGCTGAGATGGGTCGGCTTGTCCTTAAAGAAACCGGTCTGCTGCCCCATTTCAATCCTGGGCTGATGACTGCGGAAGATCTCGCCATGTTGCGTCCGCACGCTGCGTCCATGGGGATTATGTTGGAGACGGTATCGGATCGCTTGTCGGAACGTGGCAACCCTCACTTTGGGTCGCCCGACAAGTATCCGGCCGCGCGTTTGGCCGCGATCGAAGATGCAGGAAAAGCCAAGGTTCCCTTTACGACTGGGCTACTGGTCGGAATCGGCGAGACCAGGGAAGAGATTGTGGAAGGCCTGCTCGCAATCCGCCGGCTACATGAGGCCTATGGCCACATTCAGGAAGTCATCATCCAGAACTTCCTGCCAAAGCCCGGCACCAAAATGGCGGACGCGCCCGCGTCGGACCTGGAGACCCACCTATGGGCCATCGCGGTGGCGAGACTCATTCTTGGACCGGAGATGAGCATTCAAGCGCCCCCGAACCTGCGCCGAGAGGAGATGGGTTCCTTGATTGATGCCGGGATCAACGATTGGGGTGGTGTTTCGCCGATCACTCCTGATCACGTCAACCCGGAGGCGCCATGGCCGCATCTTGAGGACTTGGCCACCAAGACCGCACAGTGCGGTAAGGTTCTGACGGAGCGCCTGACCGTCTATCCTCAGTACGTGAAGAACGGCGCCGCTTGGTTGGATCCAGAATTGAGATCAAAGGTCCTGCCGCTTGTGGATGCCGCAGGGGAGCTCCGCGAAGACGACTGGATCACCGGTATCTCGACCGAGCCGCCAGCCGCACAGTTAGGCCACTTGATGGCACGCTCGACGCGAACGACCACCCGCGCTTACACGGGCCTGATGCGCAAGGCCGGCAAGGGCATGGCCCTGACCGAAAGTGAGGTAGCATCGCTGTTCGAGGCACGGGGGCGAGATTTCAGCTACCTTTGCCGGACGGCAGATGAGATGCGTGCGCAAAGCTGCGGTGATGCCGTCAGTTTCGTCGTCAATCGCAACATCAACTACACCAACATTTGCTATTTTAAATGTCAGTTTTGTGCCTTCTCCAAAGGCAAGATGTCGGAGAACCTGCGGGGTCGGCCCTATGAACTGGGTTTAGATGAGATTGTGCGGCGCTCTCGGGAAGCCTGGGATCGGGGTGCCAGCGAGGTGTGCTTGCAAGGCGGCATTCACCCAAAATTCACGGGAGAGACCTATCTGTCTATCTGCAGGGCCATTCGCGAGGCGCTGCCGCAAATGCACATTCATGCCTTCTCGCCGCTGGAAATTTGGCAGGGTGCGGCCACACTCGGCAAACCGCTGGACAGTTTTCTCGCAGAATTGAAGGAAGCTGGCCTGAATACTTTGCCGGGGACCGCAGCGGAGATTCTAGACGACGCAGTGCGCGCTACGCTTTGCCCGGACAAGATCAACACGGAGCAATGGTTGTCGGTGATGCGTGCAGCACACGCAGCAGGGCTTAAGACCACTGCGACGATCATGTTCGGGCATATAGACGATACGCGTTCCTGGGCGCGTCATCTGCTTCACATTCGCGCGCTACAGGAAGACACGGGCGGTTTCACGGAATTTGTTCCATTGCCGTTCGTTGCATCCGAAGCCCCGATCTATCTCAAGGGACGAGCACGCCGGGGGCCGACCTTCCGTGAAAGCGTCTTGATGCATGCAGTCGCCCGTATCGTGTTCCATGGACTGATCGACAATATCCAGACCTCTTGGGTGAAGATGGGCCGTAAGGGTGCGCAGTCCTGTTTGCAAGCTGGCGCGAACGATTTGGGCGGCACCCTAATGGATGAGACCATTACCCGATCGGCGGGCGCCAGTCATGGGCAAGAAGTCGTGGCTTCCGATATGGAGAGTTTGATTGCGCAGATTGGCCGTCGCCCCTGGCAACGTTCGACCTGTTACGAGAAGATGCTTAGCGATCGACCGGCGGCAGTGACCGAGGCGGCGTGGCGAAACCTGGCGTGATTTCGTAAATCGATGAGGGTCAGACGACGGTCCCGCTGACCGCATGCTTGTGCTGGAGGATTCGAGCTAATCTCTCGAGGCCACTTTGCAACTGCTCCCGCGTCTCGCAGCCACCAAGGCTGATCCGGAAAGCCTGGATTGAGGGTGTCGGAGAAACTGCAAAATGCGAGGCGGGGGAGATTCTGACCCCCTGGCGCAGGGCTTCAGTGCAGAACTCATCAGCTTGCCAGCCGGCGGGAGCTAGCCCCCACACGTGGTAGCCTGGGAAAGTAACGGGTTTTACGCAGTCCAGAAGCGACGTCGTCAGGGTCACGCGTGCTTTCGCTTCCCGGCGATGAAGGTCTAGGCACTTGTCCATCTGAGACCCGGCTAGAAGGATATCCGCCAGCTCGGCATAGAATAAAGGCCCGATCCATTGTGTGCTGATCAGCGCATCGTGGAATATAGGAAAAACCTGGGGCGGCACGACGGCATATCCCAAACGGAACCCGGGAGTCACACACTTGGAAAAGCTCGTCAGGTAAAGGGTTCGCTCGGGCGCGTAGTGAGCAATCGGGTGTAACTGATCACCGGCCAATGGCACATTGATCGCATCTTCCAAGATGATGGCGTCCGCTTTGCGGCATACCTCGGCCAGCGCGCGCCGCCGTTCCATTGAAAGGCTCGCTGTCGTAGGGTTCTGCGCGACCGTCGTGACGATCACGATCTTGGCCCCACTGTTCCGCAGTTCCCGGCCGACACTATCTGGCAGCAACCCCTCGTCGTCCATATCCGCGCCAATCAGCTTCAGCCCCCGGTACTCGGCAATACGCTTAATGCCGGTGTAGGTGAAAGGCTCGCAGATAACACTGTCTCCTGGTTTGGCCAGCGCTCCGAAAGCGGCCATCAATCCTTGATGCACACCGTGCGTTGGGAGTACCGACTCGACCCCGACATCAAGTCCGAAGCGCGACACCCACTCGGCGCCAGTAGCGCGATGCCGGGAATTGCTGCCGTATGAAGAGTATCCAAAAGCGTCATGGCTGATTTTACGGGCCGCCACTTCTGCCAACGCAGCGTCGAGCAGACCTGCGACCAGATCGCTGGGCAAGGTATTGATACTGAGGTCGACGATCTCGGGAGCCGCACCAGGTAGCGTGGAGCGGTCTTTTACATAGGTGCCGCTGCCAGGGCGGGCGACCACTAATCCACGTCTCGACGCCTCCGCGATCGCACGGGTCACCGTGGCAATGGTTACACCGAACATCCGAGCCAAGTCGCGTTGGGGAGGAAGGCGATCGCCTTCCCTCAGATGCCCCCCGCTGATGCGGTCTTCCAGTGCACCCACGAGGGCAAGATACTTGGGGCCGCTGCCTGTATGTGTTTGCAGTTTCCATTCCGACATCGCGGCACTCATTAGCTCCAGCTATCGCCTATCCCGTTTCAGTACGAACACGTCCTTAGTCGAGTACCTGGGTGTGTAGAACCTCGACAAGTACAGTCATGGCTATCGGGATGCCATGTTACAGGCGGCACCCCAAAGTTCAACGTGTGACACCGGCGCCTGTTTGAGATTGTTGGTGATCTCTGCTCGTTGAATTTTTGAGCAGAAGCATTCTGTGATAAGCATGGTTTATATTGTACTATATTTTTCTAAGATGCAAAGGAAAAGTGTACTATGTTTGAGAAACCGAAAAGATCGGCTACCCAGCTAGTAAAAAAGCGGATGAGGGCAAAGCATCTCAGAACTGAAAGGTTAATTAGTGGCAGATTCTGGGTGTTTTTGCATCCACACAGCGCAGCATCCGGAACGAGGCGAACCCGTAAACTGATTAATCAAGACCACAGCAGACCGGTGGCGCAATGCCACGTATTTTAACAATGTAATAGTATTTTTGTGATTGAGATTATTTTTGCACTAGGTTAATATCTGATCAGTTGGTGTTCGGTAACTGCGATATTCGTTTAATTGAGGAGCTGAAAAATGGTGCGAGTTAGTGTCCCTGCTCTCGTCGAGGGCAAGGCCTACGTTCCCGGGTTGTCCAGGGAATACGTTGCTGAAAAGTATAATATTCCCATGGACCAGATAGCCAAACTCGGCTCCGCGGAGAATCCCTACGGACCCTCGCCCAAGGCGCTGGAGGCTGTGAAGGCCGCCGAGGGTCGGATCGACCTCTATCCGGATTGGACCGCCAAGGCACTGCGCGAGGCTATCGCGAAGCGTTACAACCTTGATCCGGATTGCGTGGTTTGCGGTTCTGGCGAAACGGAAGTGATCGCCATGGTAATCAGAGCATTCGCAGCTCCTGGCGAAGCCATTCTGATGCATGAACCCTGCTTTCCAATTTATCACATTTACTCGAACTGCGAAGGCCGTCGGCCGGTGTTCGTGCCGATGGGGGAAGACTTTGAGCCGATGGTTGATCGCTATATCGAGGCTCTGAAACAGAAGCCACGGATTGCGTTCGTTACCAATCCGCACAATCCCAGCGGTCGCTTCATCGAAGAGAGCGACATTCGCCGGATTTGCGAGGCGGCCAGCAAGGAGACGCTGGTGGTCCTGGACGAAGCCTACATTCATTACACCGAGACCGAGGGTGGGATGCACCTCCTTCCGGATTATCCCAATTTGATCGTGCTGCGGACTCTGTCGAAGGCATACGGGCTTGCCGGTTTGCGCGTTGGTTTTGGTGCGTCCGCGAACCGCGACTTGATCCTTCCGCTTTGGAACATCAAGCCGACCTGGAACATGGGACAGGTACAGGTCGCTGGCGGATCGGCTGCGGTATTCGACGACGAACATGTCGAGAAGACGGTTAAGACCATTGTTGAGATGCGCGACTATGTTACCAAGAAGTTGAGTGGCCTGAACCGTTTTCGCATGGTGCCTGGGTCGCGTAGCAATTTCTTCATGCTGGAGATTCTCGACCCGGCAATTACCTCCACCCATCTTTTCAATGAGCTGTTAAAGCGCGGTATTATTGCGAAGGATGGCTTGGATATCATGAAGGGCGGCGAGCGCTACATGCGTATCGACGTGAACCTCAAGCAACACATGGACCGGTTGGTGTGGGCCTTGGGCGATATCGAGGCGTCGCAAGCAGCTGAGTAATGCTGGCTCTGGCTCTTTAAGCCGCGTCAGCGGGACGATTCCTCCTTGCCGGGAGGTCGGGCGGCATCGGGAAACCATGCCGCCCCTTTTTTGCACACACCGTCGGCCTCTGATCTCCCGTCATCGGCGTTCGGTCCAGTGACGGGGTTGTATGCGACGTGATGGTAGTGCCAAATACCAGAGTTCCCATACGCGTTTGATACTCCCAACCGTCGCAAAGTGATCATGGCGCCACGACACCAAAGTGAATCGGATTCTATTCCGGCCGATGCCTACCGGATGCCTGCGGAATGGGAACCGCACGAACGCTGCTGGATGATGTGGCCGACGCGCGCCGAGATCTGGAGCGATATTGCTGCGACGAGGCGCGCCTTTGCGGCGGCGGCCCGGACAATTCGGCTGTTCGAACCGGTGACAATGGTTGTGTCCCCGGCAGATGCGATGGCGGCCCGTGCGCTGCTGGGGCCGGCGATCGATGTACTTGAGGCGCCTATCGACGACTCATGGTGTCGTGACGCAGGCCCCTGTTTTTTGCTGGATGGCAAGGGTGACCTGGCAGGTGTCGATTTCTGCTTCAATGCGTGGGGTGGCAAGTATCAGGGGTACGCGAACGACGCGGCGGTCGCCGCCCGCATACTGGCGGCGGCGGGTGCCGAAAGAATCGGCTCGAGATTGGTCGCCGAAGGCGGCGGCGTAACTGTCGACGGAGAAGGAACGCTGATCACCACCTTGTCCTGCTTTCCCAACAGCAATCGAAATCCTGATTGGGGTCTTGCTGAGATAGAGGATGAGTTGAAACGCTGCCTGGGCGTGCGCAAGGTGATTTGGCTCCCCGGCAATTCCTTCGACACGGAAACGGATGGCCATGTCGACGGGGTGGCAGTTTTTGCTCGGCCCGGGCTGGTTCTGGTTCAAACGACCGATGATAAATCCCAGCCGGAATATCAAGCTTTTGCGGAGAACCTGGAGGCTTTGCGTGGGCAGACGGACGCGAAGGGAAGGCCACTCCAAGTCATGGAAGTCAAAAGCGCCGTCGGCGCGGATTCGACCTCGATGCGCTTTTGCCGCTCCTACGTCAATTTCTATATGGCCAACGGAGCCTTGATCATGCCTTGCTACGGTGTGGAGGAGGACCGCGCTACGTATCGACTTTTCAGCGAGGTGTTTCCTGAGCGAAAGATCGTGCCTCTCGTTGTCGACGATATTGCATTCGGCGGGGGTGGCATCCATTGCATTACGCAACAACAGCCACGGCGGAATTAACTGACCGAAACGTCGAATGCCCAACCAATATTTTGCCTGACCCGGGGCCTATTTAGGACAGGGCGCGTATAGCCGCGTTCCTGTGAGGATACTTAATGAAAAAGATTGATGTGTTTCTTGCTTTGATGGTGCCGATTCTATGGGGCATGGGGTTTGTCGTTGCCAAGCCCGCGGTCGACCAGTTTCCACCGATTCTTTTGATGGCCATGCGTTTTGGGGTGACGGCCATGTTGCTGGTTTGGTTCGTTCCAATTCCACGGGCTGCTCTGCGTTCTCTGTTTCTGGTTGCGCTCATCGGATCTACCCTACAGTACGGGCTGACTTTCAATGGACTGCGGCTGTTGGATGCAGGGACAACAGCACTCATTGTGCAGGCCGAGGTACCATTCCTATCGCTGATTGCGGCACTATGGCTCGGCGAGAAGCTGGGTCTACGCAAAATCCTTGGAATGGCCGTCGCGTTTGGCGGCATTTACTTGATCGCCGGCGAGCCCCGGTTGGAAGGTAAGGCGGTTGGCATAGGTCTGGTCCTGGCCGGTGCGTTCATGTGGGCGTTGGGACAAGCAATGATGCGGCGCCTGGGCGCCCTTGGCGGTTTTACGGCGATTGCCTGGGTTTCGGCCATGGCAGCGCCGCAGTTGTTCATTGCCTCGCTGATTGTTGAGGCGGACCACCTGACCTACGTTCGATCTGCGGGCCTGGAGGTCTGGGTCGCGGTCTTCTACCTTGGGGCGGTCATGACCGCGATCGGTTATAGCTGCTGGTATCACGTGTTGGGCCGTTACGAAGCGAGCAAGGTGGGGCCCTTCATCTTGTTGACGCCCGTGATGTCGGTGCTAGGTGGCATCCTGTTTCTGGGTGAGACGTTAACGTTGCATATCGTCATTGGCGGAGTTCTGGTGATTGGCGGCGTCGGCATTGTTCTTGTCGAACGCAGAACGCGCTTGAAGCCTGATCCGGCGTTGCAGGAGTAGTGGCTGGGGAGCAATGAGCCGCAGGCGCGAATCTTCGGGGGCCAACCGATAGGCATGGGCGAAGAAAACACGCTTGCCCGGCCTCGCTTTGTCGACCGTCATGTAGTTCATTGAACCTGGTTGTTAGCATAGGACTGGCATATCGGTTGGCTGATTGCCTAGTATCGTCGCAAGCCCGTCCGGTATGAAAACCAGCCAAAGCCCCGAAAGTACCGCCGATGAATCAAGAAACACCGACCTTGATGGAACATGCCTACCGCTTGCTGGAGGAAAAGATCGTCACGCTGGAAATCGAACCGGGCAGTGTCGTGTCGGAAGCAAGCCTGAGCCGTCTGATCGGAATAGGTACGACGCCTATTCGTGAAGCTCTGCAGCGTCTGGCGCGAGAACACCTCGTTCAGATTCTACCGCGGCGGGGCGTTATCGTCAGCAGGATCGACCTGCAGCAGCAACTCGAGGTCCTGGAAGTGCGCCGCGAGCTGGATCGTTTGACGATGCGCAATGCGGCGCGGCGCGCGACATCCAAGGAACGTGCGGCCTTTTCCAGTTTGGCCGACCGGATGGCGCAGGTCGCGGCGGCGGATGATGTTGAAGCTTTCCTCCGACTGGATCGGGAATTCAACGACTTGACGGCGTTAGCTGCCCGGAATGCGATCGCCAGGGAGACTGTAGCTTCGCTTCAACCCATCGCCCGGCGGTTCTGGTTTTTCTATCATCCGGGGTTTTTCGATACGCGTGAGACTGCGGCCCTTCACATTGAAGTACTGAGGTCCATCGTGGGCGGTGATCAGGAAGCCGCCGCGAAAGGGGCGGAGACTTTGATCGATCAGATGGTAAGGATCGCGAAAGAAACTCTGATCTCGGATTGAGAATCCTGGGCTGATTCATCCGACATCTCCAGGTCTGTGAGTTCAGTTGAATCCCAAAGGAATCGGCAGTTGATACATTGACTCTTCGGCTGGCATGCCAGTAGTATGCCAATATAATAATTGGAGGAAGCCATGCATTTGTCCGCCGAAGACCTCAGCAATTATCGCCGCAACGGATTTCTCGTCTATCCGGAGCTGTTCGCCGCCGACGAAGTCGCGGCGATGAAGAATGAGCTGCAGCGGTTGGAAAAAATCGACACCGATCATGTTGTCCGTGAACGCAGCAGCGGATCGGCAAAGACCCTCTACCGCGTGCATGAGGCGGACGGACCGACCGCATCACCTCCTTTTTTTGCCGCTGCCCGCAGCCCGCGGATGTTGGGAACGGCTCAGCAGTTGCTGGCAGACCCGGAGCTATACATCTACCACACCAAGTGTAATCGGAAGGCGGCGATAGACGGCTCCATTTGGCAGTGGCATCAGGATTATGGAACCTGGGCGCACGATGGAACGCCTGCGCCCGAACTGACCACCGGGATGGTCATGCTGGACGAGGCGACGGAGGCAAATGGCTGTCTCTACTTCATCCCCGGCTCACATCGTCTGGGACTGTTGGATGCTGAGCTGGATGACAAGACGACCTCCTACAAGCTTTGGGTCTTACCGAAAGAGCGATTGATCGAGATCATGGAAAAGAATGCCGATCCTGTCGCGATTGTCGGCAAACCCGGCACTGTCGTATTCTTCCATCCGACCATACTCCATGGTTCCGGCCATAATATGTCGCGGCATGATCGGTGGCAGATCTATTACGTGTACAACAAAGTCGCTAATCGCCCGATTAATGTGGATTCCCCCCGGCCCGACTATGTTCGCTCCACCAACTGGAACGCACTCCAACTGGGTGAGGACGATATACTGGGCAAAACGCCTGCCCTGGTTGACTAAGGTGAAGGAGACTGGAATGGATCAGCAGAAGGTCACCGCCAGGGAGCATTCTCCGGTTCTTTCAGAAAGCCAACTGGCCGCCTACCGTGACCGTGGGTTCATCACGATCCGAAACATCTTGGATCAGGACCTGGTGGGCCGTCTCCGGGAAGCGACCCAACGCCTTTGGGATGAAAGTGCGTCGGTGGCGGAGAAGACCCGCTATTACGATATTGCGCCCGGCCACAGCCAGAGCGCGCCGCAGCTTCGCAGGATTTCAAGCCCAACGGAACTTGACATCGTCTTTTGGGAAACGGCCTTCGTGTCACCGTTGGGTGACATCGCCGCCGATCTGGTTGGTGGCGCCGTCAAATTCTATCACTCGAAGATCAATTTCAAGTTGCCTCGAGGCGGCGCTGAAATCGGCTGGCATCAGGATTGGCCGGTTTTCCCCCATACGAACACGAACCTGGTTGCCTTGAGCGTACCGTTGAATCCATCCCGGGCCGGTAATGGTTGCCTCAAGACGATCCCCGGCAGCCACAAGCAAGGTGCTCTAAGCCATTGGTCGGAAGGTAAATATGCATTGAATTGCAATGCCTGTATGACGGAGGAAACAGTGGCTCTGGCCGAGTTCGATGAGGCTGACCCCGGTGACGTCCTGGCTCATCATGGGCTGGTAGTTCATGGGTCCGAGGCGAACCTATCAGATGAGATTCGGACTACGTTGATCGTCCAGTATGCTGCCGCGGATGCTTTTGCCTATACTGCCCCGGTGATCGACAGCATCCACCGCAATGACATGGTGCGGGGCGAAGCTGCAACACATGCCCGGGTGGAGGCGGGAGTGATCGAGCTTCCCCCGGATTTCAGCCGGGGCTACGGGTCAATCTTTAGCCACCAAGAAGGCGCTGCCAAAGCGAGCTGATGGGGCTAGTCGCTGAAGAAGGCGAAGATTCTGCTCTCTATGCTCTCGCGCGGCTTGGCGTCCGCCGGCGCATGAGGGTTATCGAACGCCGTGTGAATGGCGAACCGTGCCCGACCGTCCGTTGCACTGTCGTAGGTTTTCAAAAGCAGCGCTTCATCCAGATCCATGGCCGGGAAGGTGACCCAGCGTTGCTGCGAGTCGTAGTGAGCGAGCATCAACTCGCCGATCCTGTCCTTAGCGATACGTGGCGTTGGGATCAGATCCCCGGGCTTGGCGGAATCAGCGGCGCAGAGAGCCAGCATGGACGTGACGGCCGGGTGGCTGATGGGCCGCCACACATTGACGATCGCAAAACGGCGGGAGAGCAATTCATCCACTTCGCCCTTCATGATATCGCGGACCCGTTGAGGTCCCGACTTTTCGGTATAGTCGTTGTGCACGACGGCCGAAGGTTCGCGCGCACCGCGTGCGCCCCGGGTCTGCGCTGTAGCGGCGCGGCGGGTGTGATCGAAGCAAACGGTCCGCTGTGCGCCGGTTGCCTTCTTCACCAGCGCTTCGACCTCTTTCGCATATATGCGTTCAACCACTAGGTCGTCATAGAAGTCGGTAACGGCGCTTGCATGCCTGACAAGACTGAAACCTTCTCGCTCCAACGTTGGACTATCGCCCAAGCGCCCGTTGGCAATGGTCACAGGATGTTCCGCGTATTCGCCCTCCAGATCGAGCCGGGCCTCCGCCCCTCCTTGGGAGGCACGGTAAACCGGTGCTCGGCTGCTGGGCGCCAGAAACTTTAGGGTCGCTGAATAGCTGTCGGTTGTTGTCATATGAAGCATATAGGTGTGCTCCCCAGGTATCGGCAAGCACCTTTGGCCACTCGATTTTTCCTCACCTTATGACTGGCTCACCGCATCAGCCTGGGGCATGGTTGCCCCGGAGACCAATTGTGTACTCTTATTCATCGTAACCTTAACGCGGTTGTTTCAGCCGTATCACGCTTGCAGTGGAGAGTCGTCGTGAAGGTCATCGTATTGGGTGCCGGTGTCGTGGGCGTTACCACGGCCTACTATCTGGCAAAGCAGGGGGCCGAAGTGCTGGTTCTCGATCGCCAGGCGGCGCCGGGAATGGAAACCAGCTATGCAAACGCGGGCGAGTTGTCTTATGGGATGACATCCCCTTGGGCAGCGCCGGGTGTTCCCCTGAAAGCGCTGAAGTGGCTTTTTATGCGGCACAGACCTCTTTTCATCTGGCCATTGCTCAGCCCTACCATGTGGGCTTGGGGCGCGCGCATGCTGCTCAACTGCAACGCCGCGTCATACAAGACCAACAAGAGCCGCATGGTGCGGATTTCCAACTACAGCCGCGATGTTCTGACGGACTTAATGTCGGAAGTTCAGCTGAACTTCGATCAGCGGGAAAAGGGAACTCTCCAGCTTTTTCGCCTAAAGAAACAGGTAGAGGCTTCGAAGGCCGATCAGGAGGTGCTTTCCGAGTTTGGTTCGCCATTCGAGGTGCTCGACCGCGAGGGATGCATCGCCGTCGAGCCGGGGTTGGCGCGGGTTGCAGAGAAGTTTGTCGGCGGGCTGCGCCTGACGGCTGACCGCACCGGAGATTGCCGTCTCTTCACCCTTGCGCTCGCCGAAAAGGCGGCCGAGATGGGCGTGGAGTTTCGCTACGGCGTGACGATCCATCGGTTCGCCGTGGAACAGGGTCGGATTGATGCCGTGATAACTGATCGCGGGGCCGAGCGGGCTGACCGCTATGTCTGTGCCTTGGGGCCCTACACGCCAACTTTGTTGAATACCGTGGGGATTCGTTTGCCGATTTACCCGATCAAAGGCTATTCGATTACCTTGCCGATAACCAATCCCGACGCCGCGCCGCAATCGACGATCATGGACGAGACCCACAAGGTTGGTATCACGCGCTTGGGCGATCGCATTCGGGTTGCCGGGCAGGCCGAGATCATCGGTTACAACAAGAAGCTTGGACGCCGAGCGACGGACACCGTGCGCCATGTCGTCAACGACTTGTTTCCCGACGGTGGCGATCTTCGGCAGGCGGAAGGTTGGACCGGCCTCAGGCCCATGACACCGGACGGAACGCCGGTGATCGGGCCGACGCGCTACGAGAATCTATTTCTCAACAGCGGGCACGGAACGCTGGGCTTCACCATGTCTTGTGGGTCCGGCCGCGCCGTTGCCGATGCCGTGCTCGGTAAGACGCCGGAGATATCTTTCGAGGGCCTGACGGCGGAACGCTATGGCCAGTGACCGGCTGTTTCTGAGAACGGGAGTGCAAGATGAGCAACAAGCTCCATGAAGTGGGCCCGGCGCCGAGTGCTTTCGCGCGATTCTGGAGCTCTTAGGTTGGCGATAGCAGTTTGAAGGAATACCTCGGTAGCCGATGACATGGAAAACGCAACCCACCCAAGGATTACATTCGGGCGTTTGCCGGACGTCTCACCCCGTGAAATTCTAGCCCACATGTCAGATCCGCGTATTGCGGAGCACCTGCCGCTTCTCGGTTCGGCCAAATGGGACAGCGACACCGTCTCCAGCTTTGTCGCCGCCAAGGAAGCCTATTGGCATCGTGACGGTCTGGGTCATTGGGCCATATGCGCCAACGGCCGCTATGCCGGTTGGGGAGGCTTTCAGAAAGAGGGCGAGGAGTGGGATTTCGGGCTGGTGCTGAAGCCCGAGTTCTTCGGGTTAGGGCTGCGCATCATGAAGATGGCGATCGCATTTGCGCGAACCGACGCGCGAGTACCCTCTATGACTTTCCTCCTGCCGCCGTCACGCAAGCACCTGAGAGCGCTGGACCGCCTCGGCGCGCGATTTGTCGGTGAAACCGCGTACAACGGTGAGCCCTTTAGGAAGTATCAGTTGGATATTCGCTAACCGCTTCCTTGATTCTGGACGGCTGTCGGAACCTCGGGGAAGTCCGGAGCAGGCTCCGGACCTGGACAGCACAAGACTCCGATCAGCCGTCGTTTGGCGGGCCGAACCCACCGCCACCGGGCGTTTCAATCAGCACACTGTCACCTGCCTTTACATCGATATTCTCATTGCCGCCGAACGCTTCGACTGTGCCGTCTGCCCGGATTACACTGTTGCGTCCGCAGGCGCCCGGCTTGCCGCCTTTTAGGCCATGTGGAGGAACGATCCGATGGGATGTGAGGGTCGTTGCCGTCATCGGCTCCAGGAAGGTCAAACGACGTCTGACTCCGTCGCCGCCGCGGTATTGCCCTGCGCCACCGGATCCGCGCCGAATGGAAAACTCTTCCAGGCGAACCGGGAAACGCCATTCCAGGACTTCCGGGTCGGTCATGCGGGTGTTGGTCATATGGGAGTGAACAGCATCCGTGCCGTTAAACCCCGGACCCGCGCCGGTACCGCCACAGATCGTTTCATAATTTTGTAGCTTCGCGTTACCCCAAACGAAGTTGTTCATCGTACCTTGTGACGCAGCCAGAACCCCCAGGGCACTGTAAAGCGCATTGGCGACGGCCTGGCTGACCTCGGTATTGCCTGCGATCACGGCGGCTGGGTATTTTGGGTTTATCATTGAGCCTTCAGGGACAATGACGGTCAGGGGGCGGAAACACCCCTCATTCAGAGGAATGTCCGTGCCCACAAGCGTACGGAACACGTACAAGACTACGGCGTGGCAAACCGAAAGCGGGGCATTGTAGTTTCCGCTGTCCTGTTCCGAGGTGCCGGTGAAGTCGATGACGGCGGTCCGGTTCTGGCGATCAACCTTTATATCGACCTTTATCTCCGCGCCGCTGTCCATGGGATACGTGAAGTTGCCGTCCTTCAAAGCGCTGATAACGCGCTTTACGGAAATCTCCGCATTCTCCTGGACGTGGCTCATGTAGGCCAGCACGACGTCCAACCCGAACTGGGCGATCATCTTCCTGATTTCGCGCACGCCGGTTTCATTGGCCGCTATTTGAGCGGCTAGATCGGCCATGTTGTCACTCACGTTGCGACAGGGATAGCGCCCCGAACTAAGCAGCGCTCTGGTTTCCTCGCTGCGCAAGCGTCCCTGGTCGACGAGTTTGAAATTCTGAATCAGCACGCCCTCTTCATCGATGTGGGTGCTGTCTGGAGGCGCAGAGCCTGGTGTGCTGCCGCCGATGTCGGCGTGATGGCCACGCGAACCAACATAGAAAAGGATTCTTTCGCCCGCTTCATCAAACACCGGCGTGATGACAGTCACGTCCGGCAAATGTGTGCCGCCATTAAAAGGGTCGTTCAGCATAAACACGTCGCCGGGCCTCATCTGCCCCGCATTCTCGCGCAAGACCGTACGGACGGATTCACCCATAGATCCCAGATGAACCGGCACGTGTGGGGCGTTGGCGACGAGCCCGCCGTCGGCGTCGAAGAGCGCACAAGAGAAATCAAACCGCTCCTTGATGTTCACCGAATAAGCGGTGTTCGCCAGGGTCGCGCCCATCTGATCGGCGATCGACATAAAGAGATTGGAGAAAACCTCCAACATGACAGGGTCCGCCGCGGTACTAATGGATTCAGTGGCTTCAGACAGTGTTCGACGGGTTAGTATGAGATTGCCGGTTGCATCGCATGCGCCATCCCAGCCCGCCTCGACAATCGTCGTGGCGATGCTTTCAGAAATCACCGCCGGGCCGGAGACTTTTTGCCCTGCCAGAAGATCCTCTCGATGGAATACCGGAACAGTGGTCGGCTTGCCGGCAACAGTCATTGTTACCTGATCTGCGGGCGTTGGGTCAGTGGTGGCACTATCTAGGAGCGGAATCTGAACGCGATCCGTAGAGCCGACGACTTCAACATCCAGCTTGTCGATGATTAAGTCCTGGTTTTCGCTTGAGAAGCCGAACTGTGCACGGTGAGATATCTCAAATGCTGCGCGCATGGCCTCCCGCGTATCAAGGTTCACGCTCAAGGTGCGGTGTGAGCCAGAGTAGCGCAGATGTGCGTGTCGTAGGACCTTCATCGCCGCGTCATCAACACCCTGTGCACGCACTTCAGCGCGGGCGTCTTCGATCAAGCCTTCGATGATTGTGCTTGCTTGGTCCAGATCCTCCAAGGGCCGCTGGAACTGGTGCTGTCGGATGGTGCGGATTTCCGCAAGGCCCATGCCCAATGCTGAAAGCACCCCTGCAAAGGGGCTGAGAAACACACTGCGCATGCCGAGTGATTCGGCAACCAAACAGGCGTGCTGTCCGCCAGCGCCGCCAAAGCTGTTCAGGGTGTAACGCGTGACGTCGTGGCCACGCTGGACCGAGATCTTCTTAATGGCATTGGCCATGTTCTCGACCGCGATGCGCAGAAATCCTTCGGCGAGTTCATAGGGGCTTCTGAGGGCCTCGCCCGTCTCGGCGGCAATCTCCTTTGCCAGCACCTCGAATTTACGGCGCACGACATCGGCGTCCAGGGGTTGGTCGCCGTTCGGTCCGAACACGGGAGGAAAATGCGCGGGCTGCAGTTTCCCCAACATGACGTTGCAATCGGTCACCGTTAGGGGGCCGCCGCGTCGATAGCAAGCCGGGCCTGGGTCCGCACCGGCACTCCCCGGGCCAACCTGAAAGCGTCCATCTCGGAACTGTAGGATCGAGCCGCCACCCGAAGCGACGGTATGGATGTCCATCATTGGCGCTCGCAGCCGTACGCCTGCGATTTCTGTTTCGAAGCTGCGCTCGAATGTGCCGCCGAAATGGCAAACGTCGGTCGAGGTCCCGCCCATATCAAAACCGATTATCTTCTCAAAGCCTGCCTTGCGGGCGGTTTCGACCATACCGACCACGCCGCCTGCCGGACCCGACAGGATCGCATCCTTGCCTTGGAAGAAAGCGGCGTCGCTAAGCCCACCATTGGACTGCATGAACAACAGCTGCTCGCAGCCGCCGCTTTTTGCGTCGAGAGCGTCACTGACAAGCGCAACATAGCGCCGCAGTATTGGGCTGAGATAGGCATCTGCGACAGCAGTATCCGCGCGTCCAACCAGTTTCATCAGCGGACTTGCTTCGGCACTGACGGTTATCTGCGTGAAGCCGATCCGTGCAGCGATTTCCGCCACCTGGGTTTCGTGGACAGGATTGCGATAGCTGTGCAGCAAAGCGATTGCGACGGCGCGAATACCATCGTCATAGGCAGACTGCAGATCCGCGGCAACAGCCTCCGCTTCGAGAGGGCGTAATACAGACCCGTCGGCAGCGAGGCGCTCCGGCACCTCGATCGCGCGTTCATAGAGCAGTTCGGGCAGCTGGATGTTGAGGTCGAAGATCTTCGGGCGGTTCTGATAACCGATCCGCTGCAGATCTTTGAATCCCTGCGTAATGGCTAACAGCGTGCGTTCACCTTTGCGTTCCAAAAGGGCATTGGTAGCCACGGTCGTACCCATCTTGACGGCACGAATCGTGCCGGCGGGAATGGGTTCGCCCGGTGCAATTCCAAGAATACTGCGAACACCAAATACGGCAGCGTCTTCGTAGCGCTCCGGGTTTGTGGACAGGAACTTTTGGCTGGTCAACGATCCGTCCGGGTGCTTGGCGACTATGTCGGTGAAGGTGCCGCCACGGTCGACCCAAAACTGCCATTGACCGCTGGTGCTCATTATTAATCTCCTGTCACGTTGTGTACCGCCTGCCGCATTGACGAATTATATACACGAAGTATTATATTAATGGCAATGAGATTCCAAACCTCTTAGGCATGATTTTGCCCATTCGATTGTTCTTGCATTCATGCAGGCTTAATAATATACAGATTGTATATTTATGAGGAGAATTTTGCAATGAAAGCTTACGAGCTGACGGAATATGGGCCTCCATCGTCCCACAGCCTGGGCGAGGTGGCGCGCCCTGAGGTCGTTGCAGGAGAGGTCCTTATTCGTGTTGAGGCGATCGGCCTGAACTATCCCGACGCGCTCATGGTGCAAGGAAAGTATCAGAAACGGCCCAACCCGCCCTTCGTTCCGGGCCGCGACTGTGCCGGAACGGTCGTCGCCGTCGGCGATGGCGTGGATTCAGTTGCACCAGGCGATGCTGTGGTTGCGCAAGTATTCTCTGGGGCCTTCGCCGAGTTCGTTGCTGCGCCGTTGGAGCGTGTCTTCAAGCGGCCTGATGGTGTTTCCTCGGTCGAGGGAGCAGGTGCTATTACGGTTTTCAACACCGCATATGTCGCCGTGGTGATCCGAGCCAACGTGCGTGCGGGGGAGCGGGTCGTTGTAACTGGTGCGGCGGGTGGTGTAGGGGCGGCAGCCGTGCAGCTGGCAAAAGCGCGCGGCGCAGAAGTTGTCGGCGTCGTCTCGACTGATGCCAAGGCTGAGCGCGTCCGGGCGCTTGGGGCCGACCACGTGGTTATTGTGAGCGATGCGACCGAAGACGGCTTGAAGAAATTGTTCAAGACCGAGGTTCGGGGCCTTTGGCCGGACGGGCGTGGGGTAAACGTGGTCGTCGACACCGTTGGCGGGCATATGTTCACCGCCGGGTTGCGCGGGTTGGGCTTCGCCGGACGTATGATCGTTGTCGGTTTTGCTTCGGGTGATATCCCCGCAGCGAAGACCAACTACCTGCTCTACAACAACCTGTCAGTCATGGGCGCTCCGCTCGATATTCACTTCGCCGAAGCACTATCGGAGATTCGAGAGGGCGCGGACTGGTGGTTGTCATTGATGGCAAGCGGTCACTGTAAGGCTAATGTCGAGAAGACGGTCCCCTTCGACGAACTGATGGACGGCCTCCAGGCTCTTCTGGACCGGACTGCTATCGGCAAGACCGTTGTCACATTGGATACTTCTGCAACATGACGCATTCACCGAGTCCATCATTGGGCTGGGCGGAGGGGCAAGGCGTGCCAGATCTCATGGCTCTGGAGTTCACGCCGTTCCGTGACGATGACGCGCTGCTCAACATGCTCGGGACGCTGACCATGGCGAGGTTCGACCTGGGAGTCGTCTTGCGTTTGGTGACGAATGCCAGCACGGCCAACGCCGCCGGTTTCGTTCATGGTGGTGCTCTTTCGGCCGTGACGGACGTGGCGATGTTCGAAGTCGCGAAGGCACATTTCGGTACTTGCGTGACGATCTCCCAGGACATGCAGTTTCTGCGCGCGACGAAGCCGGGGTCGGTCTTGCAGGCCGTTGCCCGGGCGAAGCGTTTAGGCCGCCGCATGGCCTTTTGCACGGCCGATGTTTTTGAAGGGCCCGCATGCCTCGCAGCGGCGAACGCTGTGTTCGCGAAGGTCGGTTCCTAGGCTCGGTGCAGGGCGGCACGAGCAGCTTTACAGATTAATATACATATTGTATTATAACAATCAGTCAAACAGGGGAGTACCGAATATGAAGAAAACAGTGCGTATGGCCTTCGCCGCCGCGGCAACCGTCCTAACCTTGGGTGGTAGTCATGTGTTGGCGCAGGATCAAGATCCGGTGAAGGTAGGGTTCGTTCTGTCGCTTTCAGGCCCGGGCGCCGTCATCGGCCTGGACATGCAGCGCGGTGCAGAGTTGGCAATTGAAGAGCTGGGCGGCACCATCGGTGGTCGTGCGGCCGAGTTTATTTTTGAAGACGATCAACGTAAGCCTGATGTCGGAAAACAAGCTGCTGAACGCTTGGTGCAGTCAGAAAAGGTCGATGTCGTTGTAGGGGCATCGTTCTCGAACGTGATGATGGCCATCCATCGTCCGGTCACGCGTGCCAAAACGCTTCTGCTGTCTCCAAACCCTGCTCCGGCCCCCTTGGCTGGAGAAGATTGCTCACCCTACTATTTCGCCGTTCCTTTCCAGAACGACCAGCCGGCGGAGGCAATCGGCATTCATCTGAATAACATCGGTGTCAAAACCGCGTTTATCTTGGCGCCGAATTACCAAGCGGGACGGGATCTGCTGGCCGGCTTCAAGCGTCATTTCAAAGGCGAGCTCGTCGGTGAAATCTACACGCCGCTTGAGCAGACCGATTTCTCGGCTGAGCTGACGGAAATTCGCTCGGCCAACCCGGAGGCAGTGTTCGTCTTCTACCCGGGCGGCCTTGGAATCCAATTCGTCAAGCAATACTCGCAAGCGGGTCTCAAGGACTCCATTCCCCTGCATTCCGCTTTCACGGTTGGCGGCGCGACGTTGGAGGCTATTGGCGAAGACGGTCTCGGCGTCACCAGCGGGTCGCAGTGGGCTTACGATCTGCCGAACGAGGCCAACAAGGCTTTTGTTGCGGCCTATCGGGCCAAGTACAACGGTATTCCGTCGGAATTTGCCGCTCAGGCCTATGACACCATTCGCCTGATCGACAGTGCGGCAAAGGCCGTTGGCGGCAAGGTGGAGGATACCGATGCGATGGCTGCGGCAATCAAGTCGGCAAACTTTGAATCGGTTCGCGGTAGCTTCAGCTTTAACCGCAACAACCACCCGATCCACAACATGTACCTGCTCGTTGTGAAGAAGAACGATGCGGGCGAGTTGGTGGCATCGGCTGACAGTCTCATCGTAAAGGATATGCCCGACGCGTATGTCGACGCCTGTCCAATGGGTAAGTAATCAGGCAAGGTGCTGGCGTGGCCTTTCGGGCCGCGCCAGTCCGCCTCCAACGGGCCCGGGGACAGAACGATGTTCGAATTGATCGCGGAACAACTGCTAAACGGCCTCCAATACGGCATCCTTTTGTTTCTCATTGCGGCCGGCCTCACTTTGATCTTCGGCGTTATGGACTTCATCAACCTGTCGCACGGGTCAATGTTTATGATGGGGGCCTATTTTTCGATCCTGGCGCAAAAACTAACCGGTAATTTCCTTGTTGCCGTGCTTCTTGCCGGTGTTGGCGTCTTCGCGCTGGGCATGCTGATAGAGGTGCTGCTTGCTCGTCGCTTGTATGCAAGAAGCCATCTGGATCAGGTACTCGTGACCTATGGCCTGATTTTGTTGGCGAACGAGTCGGTCTCCACTATCTGGGGTTCTGTGCCATTGTATTCCGGCTTGCCGGAAATCTTGTCCGGCCATATCACCCTTCCATTAGGCATCCCATATCCGGCCTATCGGCTTGTCGTGATAGGCGCCGGTTTTACTATCGCCATCGCGCTGTTTTTGCTCATTCAACGAACCCGGATCGGCATGTTGGTGCGTGCCGGGGCGACCCACCGTACGATGGTGTCGGTGATGGGGGTCAATATTGGGTTCCTGTTTGCCGCGGTTTTCGCGCTTGGCGCACTTCTGGCCGGTCTGGCGGGTGCTTTGGCTGGCCCTTTGCTCTCGGTCCAGCCTGGGATGGGGGAAACCGTGTTGATTCTATCCTTTGTCGTGGTCGTGATCGGCGGATTGGGCTCTATCAAGGGGGCGTTCCTGGCGGCAATCATCGTTGGCCTGCTTGACACAATGGGGCGCGCATTTCTGCGCGATCTTCTTTCATCGATTTTTTCGCCGTCAGTCGCCAGCGACACCGGGCCAGCGCTGGCTTCGATGCTGGTTTACATACTGATGGCGTTGGTGCTGTTTTTCCGCCCAGAGGGTCTCATCCCCATGCAAAAGCGAGCCTGAGCCAGTGTCCTTTATTCGCACCTACGGGAATATCCTGACGCTGGCGCTCGCGGTCGCTATCGGCCCGATTGTTGCCATCACGATGAATGACCCATATTTGCTTTCAACCTTTGAGCGGATTCTCATTATCGCGGTCGCGGCCGCCAGTTTGAACATGATACTGGGGTTCGGCGGGATGGTCAGCTTTGGCCACGCCGTATTTCTGGGTGTGGGCGCTTATGCCACCGGATTGATGGCCAATGCCGGATTGACCAGTCTGCTCGTTCAGCTTCCAGTCGTCATCGTCGCATCCGCGTTCAGTGCTCTGTTCATCGGCGCAATAGCGCTTCGTACGACTGGCATCTACTTCATCATGATCACCCTGGCGCTGGCGCAGATCTTCTATTACATCGCGGTCAGCTCCTCCAGTTTCGGTGGGGACGACGGTATGGTGATCTATGAGCGTACGACTCTAGGTGCTTTCTACGACCCCTTTGATAACTATCAGTTTTATGGTTTCGTCGCTGCGGTCGCCGTCGTATTGATCCTTTCGATCAATCATCTTGTTGGCTCTGAGTTCGGACAACGCCTCGTGGCTTGCCGTGAAAACCCTGCACGGGCAGAGGCGTTGGGGTTGAACACATTTGGCATTCGCTTGACGGCGTTTGTAATTGCGGGCGTGTTCTGTGGTCTTGCCGGGTTCCTGCTGGCCAACCAGAGCGAATTCGCTACGCCGGGCTATGCTAACTGGCAGCGCTCGGGCGAACTTCTAGCAATCGTTATTCTGGGTGGGGTTGGCGCACGAAGTGGGCCGGTGCTGGGGGCTTTCGTGTTCATTTGGCTTGAGCACGCCCTGTCTGGCTGGACCACGCATTGGGCGGCGATTTTCGGGCCCTTATTGATCCTCTCCGTGTTGTTCTTCCGCGGTGGCCTGGCGAGCATCGGCCCTTACTTGGGCAATCTGCGCGGGGAGCGGTCTAGATGAGCTCGGCTCTGGTCCTGGATGGCATTTCCAAGAGCTTCGGCGGTATTCACGCGCTGAGTAAGGTGTCTTTCACGCTCAAGACTGGCGGTATTCACGCGTTGATCGGACCCAATGGCGCAGGCAAGACGACACTTGTCAGTACGATATCGGGCGCTTTGACACCGGACACGGGAACGGTGAGGTTGGGTGAACGCCTACTGAACGGCCTGTCCGTTCACGAACGATCGCGGCTCGGCCTATCGCGAACCTATCAGTTGACCTCGTTGTTCTCGAACATCACGGTGCGAGAGAACTTGGCGTTGAGTTTGGCGGCTCGCGAGACACCGGGGCTCACGTTCGGACAAATGGCCCGCCGGCATTCGGCCAAGCGATTTGCCCATCAGATCGATCAGGCGCTGGAGGATTTTGGGCTGCAGGAAAAGGCGGACGCGAACCCCGCAGTACTGTCCCACGGGGATCGCCGTCGGCTGGAGCTCGCGATGGCTATTATCACCGAGCCCAAGGTTCTTCTGCTCGATGAACCGCTGGCCGGGCTTAGTAGCGCCGATGCCGAAACACTGGTGCATTTGATCGAAACCCGTTTGCGAGGCGACGTGCCAATTCTCTTGATCGAGCACGATATGGAGGCCGTGTTCAATCTGGCCGACGACATCACGGTCCTGGTCAATGGCGAGGTTCTTAAATCCGGAACGCCGGATGAAGTGCGTGCTTCCAGCGAGGTGCAGGCTGCATACCTGTCGGAGGATGACGATTTCTGATGTTGAAACTGGAGAACGTCACTGCGAGTTATGGCGCCGTACAGGTGTTGTTTGGTGTGTCTTTGACACTGGAGAAGGGGTCGGTGACCACCTTGCTGGGTAAGAACGGCATGGGGAAAAGCACCACGGTTCGCACCATATTTGGTTTGACCGACGCGATTGGCGGCTCCATTACCTTCGAAGGTGAATCGTTGATTCATCAAAAGACTCATAAAATAGCCCAGCGCGGCATTGCCTTAGTTCCCGAAGGGCGTCAGGTCTTTCCAACCTTGGATGTGATCGAGAACCTGGTCGCCACCTCCCGGTACAGAGGCGCCGCCCGCCGCCGGGCCGCGGTCGATGAGATTCTCAACCTGTTTCCGCGATTGGCGGAACGCCGGACATCCTTCAGTGGCCTCTTGTCCGGTGGGGAGCAGCAGATGCTCGCTATCGGACGCGCTCTGATGACCGACCCAAAGCTTTTGATCCTTGATGAGGCGACAGAAGGGCTTGCGCCAAACATCAGGCGAGAGATCTGGGCCGCTCTGAAGCGCTTGAAGTCCGAAGGGATGACGATCCTCGTTATTGACAAGAGCTTGAAACCGCTCTGCCGTATTGGCGATCAGCATTCGATACTCGTTAAGGGCAAGACGGCCTGGACCGGTCTATCCGCTGAGTTGGAGGATCCCTCGTCTGAGGCGCGGCAACTGCTCGCCTTGTAGCCGAGCAATGCCGTGCGCCGTTTTACGATACTGGACTTAGGTTGAGAGCCGATTTGCGCGGCCGCCCGGCCGGAATCATTCAGCCGCGAGGCTATCCGGACCGAGGACGGTCAAGGCCGCATCAACGATCTCTTTGTACCCCGTACAGCGGCAGATGTTCCCGCTAAGCGCGTCGCGAATCTCCGCCTCACTGTAGCGTCGCCCGCTGCGCTTCAACATGGTGAGCGTCATCAAGAACCCCGGCGTGCAGAATCCGCACTGCAAGGCAAAGTGTTCATGAAAGGCTGCTTGCAGGTCATCGAACTCATCGTCGGTGTTCGACAGGCTTTCGATGGTCTCGACGGTTGCTCCTTCGGCTTGAGCGGCGAGCATCAAGCAAGATCTGACGGCCTTGCCCTCGACCAGCACGGTACAAGCGCCGCAAACGCCGTGCTCACAGGCAACATGAGTCCCCGAGGCGCCGATTTCGTGGCGTAGGAAATCGGAGAGCAAGGTGCGTGGCTCGGCGTAGGCATCGACTTCTTCGCCGTTCAAGGTGAAGCTGATGGGGTGCTTCTGGCCGTCCTTCAAAGTTCTCACAGCATGGTCTCCCGGATCAGGGTAGCGCCGGCGCGGCGGATCAACTCGCGTCGATAGCGTGCGCTGGCGTGGATGTCGTCATAACCGCCGAGGCGCCATGCCAGGGCATTCAGCTTTTCGTCCAAGCTTGCCGGATCAAGGTCGGGCCAGTTCACGGCTAGGGGCGTGTCACCGACGCCGCCGACGGCGAAGCGGACACTTCGCCCCTCGACGATGCAGGCAAGGGCAACGATTGCAAAATCACCGTGTCGGCGCGCTATCTCGTGGAATCCTGTGCGGGCGTTCTTGGGAGCGGCCGGGAAGAAGGCGGATACAACGATCTCGTCGGTGCGCTTTGCCGTGCTGAGCATGCCCGTCTGAAAGGATTCCGCGCTCAAGGTTCGTTCGCCCTGGGTGGATCTCAAAGTTACGGTGCCCTCCAGAAGGCAAAGCAGCAGAGGCAGCTCCGCACTTGGATCTGCATGGCATAGCGACCCGCAGACGGTGCCACGATTGCGGGTCTGGACATGCCCAACATGTGTAAGGGCCTCCGCGATAAGCGGTACTTTTGCCATCGCTTCCGCATGGCTCGCCAATGCGCTTTGCGTGACTGCCGCACCAACGGAGACGCCTTCCGGAGTAACCTCGATCCGTTTCAGCTCATTGATGCGCGCGATATCGATAAGGTAGTCCGGCTCCGCAAGGCGCATGTTCATCATCGCCATCAAAGACTGACCACCGGCGATGACACGGGCAGCGTCACCATATTCTGCGAGTGCCGAAACGGCCTCGTCTATGGTGTCAGGAATCAAGAGTGAGAAAGGTGCCGGTTTCATGATTTGCCCCCAATTTTCGTACGCAGCTTACGCATCCAACCGCCGCCACTATCCGGCGCGTTGGGTGCAGCCCGCTTTATCAGCGCGCGGAAGAACTGGTTGACCAATGCGCGGGCCGCGCCGGAAAGCAAGCGACCGCCCACAGAAGCGACCGTGCCGCTAAGGTGAATTGCATAGCGATAACGCACACAAACTTCACCGTCGCCGCTGGGGACGAGCTCCAGGAATCCGGTGCCGCTGGAGGATCCGAGCGAGCCTTCCAGGGTTCCACTTATTTCGGCGCTTTCATGAAGCTTTAGATTGTTCAGGCGGATGACCGCGTCGAACGTACCGCGTACCGGCCCCACGCCCATGCTGACCACGCCTTTGAAATGCGTATCGGAAACGCGCTCCAGAGATTTGCAGCCTGGAATGATTGCCGCCATTTCGTCTGGATCGAGCAACGTGTTCCAGACAGATTCGGCGCTCGCAGGTACAACGGTCTCACCCGAACCCTTCAAGGCGTCGCCGGAATAGTCGACCCTATCGACGCCTTCCGCACCCTCAGATTCAGTATCCGTAGGAGGCAATGGCTCGTCGCCGTTCACCCATTCGAACACTTTGGATGGCGACAACGGCATGGTGATGTCTTCATAGCCGATGGCATCCGCGACGGCGTTAGCTAGGCAAACGGGTGTCGTGTACTGGTTGCCTTCGCCAATGCCCTTGGCGCCCAGCCTCGTAAAAGGCGAGGGGGTTTCGACTGTCTCCACCAGAACTGGATCGACGGCTTCCGGTGCGGTAGCAATCAGATAGTCTGCAAAAGTGCCGGACAGGAACGTGCCGTCTTCCTTGTAGACAAACTCCTCATAAAGACTGGCGCCGACCGCCGAAGCAAAGGAGCCTCGAATCTGTCCTTCCGCCAGCCCGGGGTTGAGGATCGTGCCGCAATCGTGGGCTGTCACGTAGTGGTCGATTTTCACTGTCCCGGTGTCGCGATCAACCTCGACACCACAGAAATCGAAGGCAAATCCATAAGCCAACGACGTATTGATTTCGTCTTGGGCGGAGGTTGGCGTCAGCTCCGGGGCGTTCCAATAGGCGACTTCACGTATGCCGGGGTCCATGTTGTCCGGGAGACTACTGGGAGACCAGTGCGCAAGTCCGCCGACCCGACGGAACTCCATCCGGTTCTCAGGATTTGCACGCGTTTGGATGTAGCCATCCTTGAACAGCAACTCCTCCGCGGGGACATTCATGTAGGTGCTGGCGATCGCGGCCATCTTGGCTTTCACACGCTCGGCAGCCGTCTTGGCGGCGCTGGTTGACGCTGGCGCGAACCGGCAGGAATAGTTGCCTGCCGCGATCGACCAGTTGTCCTTTTGTGTGTCGGTTTCCAAATTCACCGTAATTTGTCCGATATCGATGCCCAGTTCGTCGGCGACGATCTGGGCCAAGGTTGTCTGGTGCCCCTGACCCTGGGGTGTGGAGTCACCGACGACGCTGACGCTGCCCAGGGGATCGACACTGACGGTGCAAGAGGCGACGGCACCATCCTTTGGTCCCGCTTTCTCACGTTCTTCGGCAGTTTTGAGGGTTGAAATATAACCCATGTTCGATTGGCTCGGTTCGACTGCAGCGGCAAAGCCGATGCCGTAGAGCCGACCTTGCGCGCGTGCAGCATCGCGACGCTTGCGAAGCTCCTCGAGGCCGCCTTGGGCAATGGAGTCCGCGACGACCTTTTGATAGTCGCCGGAATCGATATGCGCACCGGCCGGCGCCTTGTAGGGGAACTGATCGGCGCGAATTAGGTTGTGGCACATCAGATCCAAGGGATCGCGATCAAGCTTCCGGGCGATCTTCGCCATCAAACGTTCAATTGCGAAGTACAGCTGGGGCCCCCCGAAACCACGTACCGCGCCGGTGGGACATTTGTTGGTCATCACGATGTTGTTGATGACCCGCACATTGGGTATCCGATAACAGTTCGTCGATAGACCGTGCATCCGGTAGATGGGTGCAGGCATGGGTGCGCGCAGATAGGCGCCGTGGTCATCCCAGTGCTCCATGCGAAAGGCCTGAACCGTTCCATCGTCGTCATAGGCGGCTTCGATGCGGGTTACCCGATTGGGCGCCACGCTGGCCGCAGACAGGTGCTCTAGTCGGTCTTCGATCCATTTGACCGGTCGCCCAGCGATACGGGAACATACAGCGAGGACGACGATGTAGGGGAAGATGGTCAGTTTTGAACCGAAGCTACCGCCAGAGTTTGGAGGGCTGCGGTGGCGCAGCTTGCTACCGGGAACCTTTAACGCGATGGCCATGACTGCGTGGACGGAGAAGGGCCCCTGAAAGTTCGACAGAACATCGTAACCGCCGGTATCGGGCTGATACTCGGCAACGATCCCATAGGTTTCCATCGGCGTGATGGAATTGCGCGGATAACGGATCGTGATCTCTTCGCGATTGGCTGCTTTCTCGAAGGCATGATCCGGCTCGCCATGGGTGAATACCCGACGAGAAACCCTGTTGGAGCCAGCTTCGTCGTGCAACACCGGCGCGCCTTCATCACAAGCCTTCACCGGGTCGACGATGGCCGGCAGGGGCTCATATTCAACCTTGATGTGCTTCAGCGCATCTTCCGCACGATAGCGGTCGGTGGCGCAAACGACGGCAATCGGCTCTCCCACGTACCGCACCTTGTCGTAGGCGATCCCTCGGTAATCCATCGGGTTTTTGAAGCCGACGATGAGCGGTTTAGTGTAAGGGCGGATGTCGGCGCCCGTTACCACGGCCTTGACGCCCTTTTGTTTCAGGGCCTCAGATACATCTATCGAGCGAATCCGAGCATGCGCGTGCGGCGACCGCAAAAATGCTGCGTGCAAAGTACCCTTGGCGACCGGCAGATCGTCGACAAACTTACCGCGCCCACGCAGGAGGGTTTCGTCTTCGTACCGCAGAATGCGCTGGCCGACGTAGGTTTCCGAATCTGTTGCCGCCGCTTTGTGCATGGGGTGCGCTCCAGGATTGCTATTTAAATACAGATTGTATTATAAAGGAATCGCTGTCAACGAGTCTAGTGCTCCGACCCGATTTAATTTTGCCTACTGGTGGTGCCCGAAAATGTCGCAAGTGATCTTGAACGAGACCGAAACCTTTAGCGCCACGATGGACGACGGCGCGGGCATTACAGTGCGCCGGTGGGGTAAAGCGCGGGCAGAGCGTTTTATCATATCACACGGAAATGGCCTTGCGGTCGATGCCTTCAAGGATTTTGGTCTCGACCTTTCCCGGGATTTTGAGGTTGTTGCCTTTGACATGCGCAACCACGGCTCAAACGCCACGCGGATCGGCAACGAAGACAACTGGGCAAGGTTCATCAAGGATTTTCCCCAGATTCTCGCGGCGATCGACTCCGAGTTTGGGGTTAAGCCAACACACGGGGCCTTTCACTCCCTAAGCTCGCTGACCTGTCTCTATTCCCAGGCCGAGATCAGATATCCCTGGAGATCATTGACGTTGTTCGAACCTCCGGCGACACCACCGGCGGACTCCGGCTTGCAAGAGGTGATGCTGTCCTATCACGTCGAACTGGCCAATCGAACAAGAGCGCGTCGCCAGATTTTCGATAACCCGGAGCAGTTGGCGGCCTCCATGCGCCGTTCTCCGGCTTTTGCGCGGATATCCGATGATACAATTCTTAGGCTGGCGCGTGCGACATTGCGGGCTGACGGGGCGACTTGGCGTCTTGCCTGTCCTGCGGAATTCGAAGCGGCGACCTATGAGATCGCCAGCAATATAGATCGCTGGCCTGGTTTGGCCCGAATTGACGTGCCGGTGCGTATCGTCTTGGGTGAGCGCGAAGATCATAGCTCTCCTATCCTCGTCGAGATCGGCGAACTCTTGGCGAAAACCTTTGGTTTCGACAGCCAAGTACTGCCCGGCACGACCCATTTCATGCAGCTCGAGAAGCCAGCGCACTGCGCCGAGCTTGCGCGGAACTTTGCCAGCCTAAACAGGAAGGAGGCCTGACTATGCCGACCCAACCCGCACAGCCAAACGCAGGAACGCTCCTTGATCGGCTCTGGCATTGGGCGTCAGCAACGCCTGATAAACTTGCCGTGGAGACCCTTGCGGATGGCCAATTGACTTACCGCGAGCTTGCGGAGAAGTCGGACAGTTTCGCCGCGGCGCTTTGGCGCCTCGGCATCGGCCCCGGCGACCATATTGCTATTCAGTTGCCCAGCGTGCCTGAGTTCTTGGTAGCCTACTACGCCGCTTGCCGCATAGGTGCGGTGCTGACGACCATGCACGTGCCTTATCGTCAGGAAGAGTTGCGCCCAATGCTCAAGTTCGCCAAGGCACGTGCTGCGATCTGTACGGTCGTCGGTGCTTATGACGCACCTGAAACCATGCTGGCCTTGGCGGGCGAAATCGATAGCCTGGACCATGTCATTGTGGTTGGTAACTCGGTTCGCGAGGGCTGCCTTTCGTTTGATGCGATGGTCGAATCCGGCGATCCAACGACCTTGCCGCCGATGCCGGGTCCGAATGCAACCTGTACGCTTTGCTTTACATCCGGTACGGCCGCGGCACCCAAAGGTGTCGAGCGTAAGCAGGGCCTGATGGCCGAAAACGCAGCCCGCTTCGTCGAGATGATTGAGATGACCGGGGACGATCGCGTGATGATCGCGCCACCTTTGACCCATGTCTTTGGCTTGCTGTGCTCCGGCAATGCCGTTTACTGCGGAGCCACGATCCTTCCCGTGCCTCTTTTCACGCCCCAAACCTACGTCGATTTTCTGACGACGTTGGCGCCGACCGTGATTTACTCGGCCCCGGCGCATTTGGCGGCGACCCTGAAAAGTGGTGTGCTGGACCGAGAGCCCCCGCCTTCGGTGCGCGACGTTATAGTGGGTGGTTCCATCTGCCCCCCAGAGGTGGCTCGCCAATTCGAGGATAAGTTACCTAACGGTCGCGTCGGATGTTTGTTCGGCATGACCGAGGCCCTGCTGACGACGCAGACCGATATCCACGGAACCCCTGAGGAGCGGCATGGAACGGTTGGCAAGTTGGCCGACGGCCTTGCTCTACGAATTGTCGATGATGCCGGCAACTCGATCGAGGCGCCAGATTGCGGCGAGCTTCAGTTAAGCGGTTACTCGATCCTTTCCGAGTACTGCGACAATCCAGAAGCCAACGCCTCATCCTTCACTGCGGACGGTTGGTTCAGAACCGGCGATCTGGCCTATTTGGACGAAAAAGGTAACATAGTCATCACGGGACGGTTGAAGGACATAATCAATCGCGGTGGTATCAAGATCAATCCAGCCGACATTGAAAGTCTTCTGGATGGTCACGAGAACATCATTCAGTCGGCGATTGTGCCAATGCCAGACGAAGTGTTGGGAGAGCGAATCTGCTTGTATGTTGTGCTCAAGCCCGGCTCGACAATCACGCTGGAGGAGGTCCTTGCTTATCTGCAAGACAGGGGAACCGCGAAGATGCGTTGGCCGGAACGACTTGAGATCGTCGATGAGATGCCGATGACACCGACGCGTAAGATCAGGAAGGCTATTCTCATTACCGACATACGCAATAAGATGGCCTCGTGATGCGGCCCACTGCCAGCAAGACGGCTTAGAAGACGAAGGAATCGATCGTGGCTTCAATCAGTGAATCTGAGACTCAGTCTCCCCCGACTGTGCGGGGAAAACGGGGGCGGCCTCGTGGCAGCGGCACGCAGTTGGTCTACACCAAGCTCCGCGAGGAAATTCTGCGATTGGTCTTGAAGCCCGGCGATCATATCGACGAGGTTCTGCTTGAGGCGCGATTCAAGGTGTCACGGACCCCGATACGCGAAGCCTTGATTCGTTTGCAGGCTGACGGTTTGGCCCGATTTGCCCCCAACCGCGGGCACTATGTCTCCAGTCTTGATTTTGCCGAGATTCCGAAGATTTTTGAGGCCCTTGATGTCCTTCAATCGGCAATCCTGCAGATTGCGGCCACCAGGCGCAGCGAGGAACACCTTGAGCGCATGAAAGCCGTCAACGAGGAGTATCGGGAGGCATCGGAGAAGGGCGATCATACCGCCATGACCGAAGCCAACCACGCGTTTCATCTGATTACGGCTGAGGCGGCTGGCAATCGGATCCTGAGCAGTGCTTACGAATCGGTTTTGAATTTTAATTTGCGGGTTACCCGACTCATATTTGAGACGGCGGCACGGGACTCGAACGTGCCAACACCGTACTACAACCGTATCTATGACGAGCACAGCGAGATGATTGAACTACTGTCACGTCGTGACAGCGCGAAGTTGGCCGAACTTTCCAAGGAGCACACCAATCTGTTCTATGGCAAGATTAGGCGCTTTCTGCAGTCGAACGCCGCGGTGGACGTCGCGTTCAGATCCTTTGTCGACGACGACCAGTCGGAACCCGCCTAGGAAATAGCCGAAACAGGCGATCAGTTCACCTAAGCCGTCGCTGAGTGTTCGCTGCGAGGGGGCTGAAGGCAGACGGCCTCATGCTGGAAATCGGTTCAGCATTCGGACCAAGCATCACTAGATTCCTGACTTCTATAGCGAGAGCCGGTCTCGGGCTTTGTTCGCTTGGAATGCCATGGCGACAAACCGAAACGTCTTCGGACTTGTACTGTTTCCAGCCTTCAGAATAGGTGGCCGTGGTTGTGGCGGCGGGGCTCACCCGCCCTCGGAGGCAGGCGGCGAATGGGGAGCGGGTTGTGTTGCATAGCGGTTGCCGACGAGCGACCGGCCCTCACAATGCCCACCGGCGATGACACGCGTGCCACCTTCTTATCTGTATGTGTCTCGAGAAAATGTATACAAAAACATCAAAAAAACATACACAAAGAAGAAAATCACATTATAATCTTATCGAGACGCCGCTCAGATCATGCTGAGTCGAGGGTAATATTAATGAATTAGCGCGCCAGAAATGTCGTTCAGCCGAAGCGGCGCCATCAGGAGGAGTCTTAGAATGGATTTGGATTTGAGTGGCAAAACCGTGCTCATCACGGGCGCGTCGAAGGGAATTGGGCAGGCTGCGGCGCTAGCTTTCGCCAGAGAGGGGTGCAATCTTTATCTGTCGGCGCGCTCGGCGGAACGCTTGGATCAAGTACGTGACGAAGTGATCGGGACACACGCTGTCACGGTCACGACGTTCCCCAAAGACCTTTCAACGCCCAAATCCATGATCGAACTGGCAGAGGCCTGCCAAGACGCTGATATTCTGATCAATAATGCGGGCGATGTCTCCTCCGGCCCTTTGGATTCTTTGTCGGACGACGATTGGCGCGTTGGGTTCAACCTGAAGGTCTTTGGCTATGTGACTTTGACGCGCGAGCTTTACCAGCACATGAGGGCTAGAAAGTCAGGCGTGATCATCAATGATATCGGCAATTCGGGCGAAAACTGGGACGCGAATTACATTGCCGGGAGTACCGGGAACGCAGCGCTTATGTCCTTCACCAAGGCGCTAGGCGGTGCGAGTTTGAATGATGGTGTGCGTGTTGTTGGCGTCAATCCGGGGCCAGTCGCGACGGATCGTATGCTCAAGTTGATGAAACGCCGTGCGCTGGACTGGTATGGCGACGAAAGCCGTTGGGAGGAACTCTTTGAGAAGTATCCGGGCGGTCGGCCTGCCACCCCTGAGGAAGTGGCCGATCTCATGGTCTTTCTGGCCTCGCCCAAGGCAGGGTACATCACCGGCACCAACGTGACGATCGATGGCGGAATCTCCGCGCGCGGCTCAATCATATAAGGGCCGGGCTTTCATCATGAGAGATTTTGAAAAGAAGAACGCGTACTTCGATGGGTTGCTTGCCGATCCTCAACTGAAGTGGCTTGGTCAGAATACCAACCATGTTCCTATGCATCCAGCCGTGCGCAAGGCGATGATCGAAGCGGTGGAAACCGAGAGCTTTCACGCCTATGCGCCTCCAGCTGGCTTGGAAGCGCTCCGCAAAGCCGTGGTGGCCGACCTTGGCCTAGGTGGTGACGCGTCGGCGTTGATCACCGACGGTGCCGTTGGCGGTTTGTTTCTCGTCTGTCGCGCGTTTTGCAAACCAGGAACGAACTTCGTGACCACCGATCCCGGCTGGAAGTGGCCGATGCAATTTGCCAGGCAAGCGGGCGCTGAGGTGCGCGAGATCCCAATCTATAGCGCTGAGAATGCCTATCGGCTAACCCCGGCGATGCTCGAAGACGCTGTCGATGAAAAGACGTCGATCATCTACATCGTCGACCCCAACAACCCACTGGGCATCTGCTATACGGAAGGGGAGATCAAGGCTTTCTGCACAATCGCGCGCAAGGTTGGCGCAATTTTTCTGCACGACTGCACATACCGCGACTTCGCTTATTCGCACACCCTCGCGGCCCGGTTCTATCCTGAGCGTAGCGTTACGAGCTATAGCTTCTCAAAATGGCTGGGGTTGGCCGGAATGCGGGTCGGCGCTTTGGTTTCCTCCTTGGATATTATTGAATTCCTCGCTGAACTGTCACCGACCACGCTGGGAGGCAGCATGGTGGCGCAGCGTGGCGCACTTGCCGGCCTTGCAGTGAAGAATGAATGGATGGCGACAGTGCAGTCCATTCAGCGCCGTAATCAGCAAGCAATCGCGGATACGGTAGCGGGTATAGACGGTTTATCCTTACCGGTTTATCCCTCGAACGGAAATTTTCTGGTTATCGAATGCGCCGATCTGGGCATCGCTCCCGAAGCGCTGGTTCATGCATACCAACAGCGTGGAATCATGATCCGGCAGGGGCGCTATCACACACCGCGTTTTGGCGACCGATTCATCAAGGTTAGCACCACGGTGCCGGAATCTTGGATCGATGAATTCTGCGCGCTCTTGCCGGAGATGATAGAGACCGCGCGCGGTGTCAACGCTACCGATCAGCTTTTCTGATATCCGTGTCACATCTGTGAGGAGCCGTCATGAGTGCCGCCGTAACAGACGATCAGGTCAAGCTTTATTACGAAGAATCCGGCAAAGGCAGCGCCATTGTTTTTGTCCATGAATTCGGTGGCGACCATCGCAGTTGGGAGCCACAGATGCGATTTTTCGCGCGGCGGCACCGCTGCGTCACCTTCGCCGCCCGTGGCTATCCACCCTCTGACGTGCCTGCCGATTTCACCGATTATTCGCAGAAACGGGCGGTCGATGACATCATCGCCGTGATGGATGCCGCAGCTATCGAGAAGGCACATGTCGTAGGTCTCTCGATGGGTGGCTTTTCGGCTCTTCATTTTGGGTTGGACCACCCGGATCGGGCGCACTCGATTGTTGTCGCGGGTGCTGGATATGGCGCCGAGAAGGAGTTTGAAGCCTATTTTCGCGACGTGTCGCTGGATGTAGCGCGGCAGTTCGAGGTGCAAGGAAGTAAGGAGTTTGCAAAGACCTATTCGCTTGGCGCTTCCCGCGTTCAGTTTCAAAACAAGGACCCGCGCGGCTGGCGGCAGTTTGCCGAGGAACTGGGGCAGCATTCGGCACTGGGCTCGGCGAACACCATGCGCGGCGTACAGGCGCGCAGACCTTCGATCTACGACCTGGAAGATAGGCTAAAGGTGATGACGGTTCCCACGCTTGTTATGGTCGGCGACGAGGACGACCACTGCCTTCAGCCGGGCATTTTTCTGAAGAAGACCGTACCGAGCAGCGGCCTGTTTATAGCGCCAAAAACCGGCCATACCCTCAATCTTGAGGAGCCGGAGCTTTTCAATCGAATGCTGTCGGAGTTCTTGGCGCAAGTGGAGGCGGGCCGGTGGGGTGTTCGCGACGCTCGGGCGCTCCCCTCGGAGATCATGAAAACCTCATGATGATTGTAGGTCCAGCCGCTTTTGTGGACGAGGCCCGCATTTGGCACCGTCTCGAACAGCTTGCAGAAATCGGTGCCACGCCCGGTGGCGGCGTCAATCGGCAGGCATTGTCCGAGCAGGATGCGCGCGCGCGCCTACAACTGGCGGCCTGGGCAAAAGATCTGGGGCTCAGCACAAGATCCGATCCGGCAGGAAATATTTTCCTTGTTCTGGAGGGGAGCGATCCCGACGCACTTCCAATCCTGACCGGCTCCCACATTGATAGCCAACCAACAGGTGGAAGGTTTGACGGTGCTTACGGCGTTGTGGCCGGCCTCGAAGCGGTGCAGGCCGTTCTGGAGGCAGGACAACAGCCCAGGCATACCATCGAAGTCGTTGCCTGGATGAACGAGGAAGGTTCACGTTTCGCGCCTGGAATGATGGGCTCCGCAGCCTTTGCCGGCGCGCGCGGCCTCAACGATATTCTGGCCGTTCAAGATGACATGGGCATCTCCGTGAAGACTGCGCTGGCGTCGATGCCCGGGTTTCCCGAATATCCTTTAAGGCGATCGATCTCCGCCTACCTCGAAGCACATATAGAGCAGGGCCCGATCTTGGAACGGGAGGGACTAACGGTTGGCATCGTGACAGGGATCCAAGGCAAACACACCTACCGGGTGACCGTGGAGGGGGAGGAAGCTCATGCGGGCACGGCTCTTGAAGCTGAACGCAAGGATGCTTTGTTCGCCGCCATCGATCTGGTGCAGGAGCTCCGGCATGCGTTGCACGATCCAGAGGACCGCGTGCGGTTCACCATAGGCGCTTTCACTGTCCGACCGAATGCACCTTCAGTGGTGCCGAGTTCGGTGGTGTTCTCAATCGACCTAAGACATCCAGAACAAGAAGTGCTGGTGGCTTGCGGTGCGAAGATAGAAGAGCTCTGTCAGGAGCGACCGGGGCCTTGCCGTATCGTGCTGGAGGAACTGAGCCGGGCGGCTTCGCTCAGCTTCCCGCAAGCCATGCAAGATCGCATAAGCGCGGCCGCCGATGCTTTGGGTATCCCGTCGATGCGGTTGGCATCAAGCGCGGGACATGACGCCCGCTACCTTCACCAGATCGCCGAAACCGGCATGATTTTTGTGCCTTGCCGAGATGGCGTCAGCCACCGGGAGGATGAATGGGCTTCACCTGCGGCGCTTGCCGATGGCGCCAAGGTCTTGGCGGACGTCTTGTATGGCCTCGCCCTCGGTCATCCGGCCTGACTTGCCTTTGATGGCGTTGCGACTTCCGGGGGCAAAGTGGCGATGAAATCAGTCAAATTCTCACCAAGCAGATTGACATGATCTCGCATAGCACGGGCCGCACCGTCGGCATCTCCAGAGAGAATCGCGTTGATGACCAATTGGTGCTCATGGATTGTAGCCACCATGCGCCCTGGACGGTACGTCACATGCCGCCTGTAGGGGCCGACACGGTTGCGCAGTTGATTGGTTTGCTCCGCCAGGAATTCGCTCTCCGAAGCTTCATAGATCAACTCATGAAACTCGCGATTGATCTCGTAAAATGCTTCGGGCTCGTCGTTATCGAGGGCCACGATCAAACGGTCATGAATTTCCTGCAAACGCTTGCGTTGCGGACTCGTCATACGGCGAGTAGCGAGGCGGGCGCAAAGCCCCTCGAGTTCAGCCATGACTTCGAACATCTGAATCAGTTTTGGCAAGGTCAAAGATGCGACCGTGGGGGTGTGACGTGATCGCATATCCACCAAACCCGACGACGCGAGTTGCCGAAGAGCTTCGCGCACGGGGGTGCGGGAGACATTATGTCGAACCGCAAGCGTCTGTTCATCGAGTCGCACGCCCGGCGCCAACTCGCCAGATAGAATCTGTTGTTCAAGAATATGGCGGAGATCGTCCGCTCTTGTTGCCGATTTCGTTTTCATGCTCTGCCTTTTCCGCGCCACAAGATTACCGTACTGTCAAAATAGTATACACAATTACTGAAATTGTATGTAAAATAAAGTCAGTGCTGTTGATCTATTGGGGCGGTTCGTTCGCGACCCTTGTCGTTCATAACACGAGAAATGGGAGAATGCAGCCATTGACGCTTGCGGCGGAAAGGCAACCGGTCTTTCTAAAGGGTGGGACGATGGGGGAGTTGAGGTAATGACTAACTTGCCGGTCATAGACATCGAGCGGCTCGGGGCATGTTCAGGAGATCGAGGTTTACAGGACACAGCCGCTGCAATCCGCTCGGCCTGCCAGGACGCCGGGTTCTTCTATCTGGAGGGGCATGGAATTGACGCGGTATCGGTCACCGCCGCCTTCGAAGCCAATCGAAAGTTTCATGCACAGCCATTGCCGATAAAGCAGCAGATCGCCTACAACCGATGGCATCGCGGGTATCTTGGGTTTGGCGGCGCCCAACTAAAGGCCTCATCGCGCTATAAACCGGCGAGCGCACCAAACCTGATGGAATCTTTTTTCCTGCGGCACGAGGTTGCTGCGGACCATCCCGACCGTCTTGAGGGGCGGCCGCTTCAGGGGCCTAACCAATGGCCAGCAGACCCGGGGTTCAAAACGGCGATTAGCCGATACGACTTTATGTTGAGAGATCTTGGGTTGCGGCTCTTGCCCGCGTTTTCGGTTGCCATAGGGCAGGACCCGACATTTCTGCAACAGTATTTCAATCCGCCATCGACGGCCCTTCGTTTGAATCATTACCCGCCGAACCCTGCAAAAGGTGGAGAAGAAGCCTTTGGCAGCCACCCGCATACCGACTACGGGTTCTTGACGCTGCTTCTACAAGATAATGTTGGTGGGCTTGAGGTTGAGGGTGACCGGGGGAAATGGTTCCCCGTGCCTTATCGCCCGAATGCATTTGTGGTCAACATCGGCGATATCTTCGCACGTTGGACCAACGATGTTTTCAGATCAACGCCCCATCGCGTGATCAACAAGTCCGCGGACCGGGACCGCTATTCGATAGCCTATTTTTTCGATCCAAATTTGGAAGCTGTTATCGATTGTTTTCCCGCCTTTAGAGAAACTGGCGTGTCGAAGTATGAACCGATCCGCTTCATCGATTATTTCACCGGCCGGCTCGACGCCAATTATCATCGCGCGAAAACAGTTTAGGGCTCGGTGGCGAGGGTTCTCGATTCAATGCTGTTCGGGGCTCCCCGGAATGCAAGATAAGAAGGTTCAATAGTAAAGTTATGCCGATTTACAAAGCGCCAACCACCGATATCCGGTTTGTCCTTGAGCATGTTCTGAACATCGCCGATTACGCGAACTTGGAAGGATTCGGTGAATTTGGCAGCGACGATTTGAGTGCGCTTCTAAACGGTGGCGCGAAGATTTGCGAAGAGGTGATTCAGCCGCTCAATCAGTCAGGAGACCTGGAAGGCTGCCGTTTTGACGATGGGAGGGTGACAACTCCGGAAGGTTTCAGGCGCGCGTACAAGGTTCTTGCTGAAGGCGGCTGGATAGGTTTGGCATCGGACCCGACCTACGGTGGGCAGGGGCTTCCGGGGGTGCTCGCCGAAGCTTTCTATGAAATGCTCTCCGGCGCCAACATGGCCTTTAGCGGATATGTAGAATTGAGCGAGGCTGTTTTCGCCGCCATCTATGCGCATGGCGATGCGGCGCAAAAGCAAATCTATCTTCCAAAGCTCGCCGCGGGTCATTGGACGGGCGCGATGCACCTGACCGAATCACAGGCAGGGTCCGACCTGCGTCTGATCAAGACCAAGGCAATTCCACAGGATGACGGCACGTACCGTCTTTACGGCAGTAAGACCTTCATCACCAATGCCGAGCACGATCTGTCGGAGAATATCGTCAACCTCGTTCTTGCCCGCCTACCCGATGCACCTGCTGGCACACGTGGCTTGAGCCTTTTCATCGTTCCCAAGTATTTGGCTGATGAGAACGGCGAACCCGGAACGCGCAATGGCGTTTTTTGCAGTTCGCTCGAACACAAGATGGGGCTGCGGGCGGCGCCGACGGGAGTGATCAATTACGAGGCAGCCTCCGGTTTCCTTCTTGGTGAACGCAACCAGGGAATCTCGGCCATGTTCACGATGGTCAACGACGCGCGCATGGGGGTGGCGCTCCAGGGTCTGAGTATTGCCGAGGTTGCCTATCAGAACGCCGCCGCTTATGCCCGTGAGCGACGGCAGGGCAGGTCTTTATTGCCGGGCAACAGCCAAAGCGATGAGCCAGTCGCGATAATCGAGCACCCCGATGTTCGGCGGATGTTGTTATCGATGCGGGCCTTTACCGAAGGGGCTAGAGCGCTTGGTCTTTGGGTCGCCCTGCAAATTGATCTTTCAAAGAGGCTAGAAAACGAGGATGAGCGGGCAAAAGCGGATGGCCTCGTTGCCTTACTGACACCTGTCATCAAAGCCTATTTCACGGATGCCGGGTGCGAAGCGGCAGACATGGCTATCCAGTGTTTCGGCGGTTATGGGTATGTGCAGGATAGTGGTGTGGAGCAATTCTTGCGTGATGTCCGCATTACCCGAATCTACGAAGGTACCAACGGGATTCAAGCGCTCGATTTAGTGCGTCGAAAGCTTGATCTCCAGGAGGGGCGGCCTCTGTCATCATTCTTTGGCATCATCGAAGAATCAATCAGCGCGGCTCGTCAGGACGCTGTCTTTTCGTATGAATCCAACACGCTGGCCAGAGCACTGGAAGACCTTCACCAGGCTGCCGGCTGGATGCGCGATCATACAAGAGGGGACGTTGTCGAGGCAGCCGGCGGCTCAACGGACTTCCTCCGCCTTTTCGCCTTGGTTGCAATGGGGTGGATGTGGATGAGGATGATGGTGATAGCCCAAAGGGAATTGACGCAAGGGCGTGGCAACCTCGACTTTTGGCGGGCAAAGCTGACGCTTGGCCGGTTCTTTTTCCGTCGCATGCTTCCAGAGACGCGTTTGCTGAACGGGCGCGCGATGGCTGGTGCCTCCGATCTCATGCAGTTGTCGGCCGATGAGTTTTAACCTCCATAGTCGGTGCACTCACAAACCTTGGATAACAGGACCCTAAAAAGATGTCGGATTCACTTCTAAAGACCGTGCCTGCTAACTCTCTGCATTACGGCGGTCAATGGCGCAAGGCACGTGGCCGTAGCAAGATCCTTGTTCGAAACCCCGCCACGCAGGAGGTGCTTGCCGAGGTGCCGGCTGCCGAGGAAGAGGATGTGGCCGCGGCTGCGGCTGCGGCGCGGGAGGGGTTTGCCGTCTGGGCATCGTTGGACGCCGCCGAGCGCGCGCGCCTCATGGTCGTCCTAGCCGGGATTATGAGGGCAAGAATGGACGACCTGGCAGCCTTGGAGTCCCTGGTCACTGGCCGCGCGATACGAGAGATGCGTGCGCAGATGGGTCGAATTCCCGAATGGCTTGAGTATTTTGCCGCCATCGCACAGGGCCTCGAGGGCGAGTCCAACAGGGTCAAGGGAGGGTTCGTGACACTCACTCACTACGAGCCGATCGGGGTCGCAGCGCTACTGACGTCGTGGAATCACCCGATCCTGATCCTCGTGAAAAAGATGTCGGCCGCACTGGCTGCAGGAAACACCTGCCTCATAAAGCCCTCTGAGTTGGCTCCGGTGTCCGCACTTATCCTTGCCGACTGGTGCCGTGAGGCTGGCTTTCCACCAGGCGTCGTCAATGTCGTAACCGGGGAAGGTGCAACCGGCGCGGCGATCTGCAGGGCTCCCGACGTTGGGATGGTCGACCTGACGGGCGGCACGGCGACCGGCCGGAAGGTGGCGGCTATTGCCGCCGAGCGCCTGATACCGGCAATGCTGGAGCTGGGGGGCAAGGCCCCGATCGTCATTTGGGACGACGTGCCGTTGGAAGAGGCCACTGCGGGTGCGCTGTTTGCGGCTTTTGTTGCATCGGGCCAAACCTGCGTTTCCGGCACGCGGTTTCTGGTCTCGGACAAAATATACGAAGCGTTCGTCGCTTCCTTGAAAAAGCGGGCGGAGGCGATACGGGTAGGCGACCCCAGTCAGACGGAAACCGATATGGGGCCGGTTATCTCTCAAGCCTCGGCGGCGCGTTGCCACGAACACATCGCCACTGCATTGGCGGAGGGAGCACGGCTGGTTACAGGAGGCGGTAAGCCGGTTTTGGCGGCGCCTTTCGATTCGGGGAATTTTGTTGAGCCGACTGTTTTTGCCGATGTCCGGCCTGAAATGCGCTTGTTCCAAGAAGAGGTATTCGGTCCGGTGGTTTCGGTAACGCCGGTCAAGTCCGAGGAGGAAGCCGTTCAGTTTGCCAATAACAGCCCGTTCGGCCTTGGAGCAGGTATCTGGACGCGCGATGTCGGCAGGGCTCATCGCTTGGCGTCGGCTGTGCGTGCCGGTGTGATCTGGATCAACGATCATCACAAGAATGATCCGCGATCCATTTGGGGTGGTTTTCAAGACAGTGGGCTTGGGAAGGAGAATGGCTGGGACGCCCTGAAGAGTCGGATGCGTAAGCGTAGCGTGATTGTCAGAACGGCTCCGAATTTCGATGATTGGTTTGCCGGAGGCGCGCGCTACGGCTGATCTCCTGAAGGTGGTAGGCGAACGCGGGTGCCGGGGGAAATCGCATGCGATTTTCTTGTTGTATGCAGTTTTGATCTATTTGTGTAATTTAATCGTTGTTCTGGACATCCGAGCTGCGTAGAATGTTTTCGCAATGTGCCCGAGAGGGATTCCCTTTGTGGAATGGGCGCATTGCAGGGGGCGCCGGATACTCGCTGGGGCCCGGGTAAGCGACCGGACGCTGGCTCTTTTGAGGGTTCTCCACCTGGGCCCGAAGACAGGGAGGCTTAGCGCCGGAGATCATTAGAAAGCGCTTAAAAAGGGAGAGTGGGAGATGCGAGTTTTGACGCTAGAAAAATTCAAGGGTTACCTCGGTGGTGCCATCGGTGGGGCCCTGGCGGCCGCTGTCATAGTCATTAGCACCGGTCAAGCCATGGCTCTAGAGCAGGTGTCCATGCGCCTCAAGTGGCTAACACAAGCGCAGTTCATCGGATTCTATGTCGCCAAAGCGAAGGGCTTCTATGAAGAAGAGGGGCTCGACATGACGATCAACCCCGGGGGCCCGAATCTGAACGGCGAATCTATGGTGGCTGCTGGTGCGGAGAACTTCGCAGTAGCCGGCGGGGCGGAAAACATGTTGAAAAGCCGCGCCAAGGGCTTGCCTGTCATCGGTATCGGCATGATGCTTCAGCGGACCCCGTCCGCCTACGTCGCGCACAAGGGCGCGGGGATAGGCTCGCCCAAAGACTTCAAGGGAAAGACCGTTTCTACGTTCTTCACCGGTGCGCAGAACACACTGTTCGCCGTTTTGTCGAAGGAAGGCGTAAGTAAAGACGAAGTCAACGTCATTCCGCAGGCGGTTTCACTGGCGCCCTTCATCGACAAGCAGGTGGATGTGGCAACAGTCATGCTGTTTAACGAGTTGAACGTTCTAAGAAATCGTGGTGTGGAGGTTGAGGTTTTTCAGGCTGAAGATTACGGCGTGAGCTTCCCAAGCGACACAATCATCACGAATGAGACGATGATCAAGGAGCGCCCCGAGACCGTCCAGGGGTTCCTCAATGCTTCGATCCGTGGATGGAAGTACGCTTACGAAAACCCGGCCGAAGCGATCGACATTCTCATGGCGGCGGCGCCGAGCCTGGAGCGTCCACACCAGACAGCCATGCTGGAAGAGCTGAACAAGCTTGTCGTGGCCGATAGAGGCACGACAGACGGTATTGCCGTTCTCGACGTCGAGAAGCTCGAAGGTGTACGGGAGTTCCTGATTGAAAATGGAGAGTTGCCGGAGAGCGTCACGCTTGCCGAGTCGATAAACACTTCTTTTTGGGATGCGGTTCCCGCAGCCTACAAGAAGCCCTGATCGGCCGGTAGCACACACCACCCTTGGAAACTTCCGGGTTGGGTTACACTCATCTTTTGCGCAGAGGTTAATCCGTTGGCTAGTGCTACCTCCGAATCTCAAGACCGGCCTATCATCCAGTTGGAAGGTGTATCCAAGACCTTCGACGGCGGCGGCAGAAAGGTCGTCGCCGTCGAGGGGGTCGATCTTGCCGTCAAGTCGGGAGAGTTCGTCACCCTGGTGGGGCCAAGCGGTTGCGGCAAAAGCACCCTGTTCAACATAGTCGCGGGCCTGCTGGATGCCGATGCAGGAAGTGGTATACGGTTTAAGGGCGAGCCCCGACAGGGCCGAGATCTGCTGGGAGCGGTGTCATTCATGCCGCAACGGGATCTCCTGCTTCCCTGGCGTCGCATCATCGACAACGCAACAATCGCTTTGGAAGTCGAAAATGTGCGCCGGAGCGATGCCCGGAAGCGGGCGCAGGCCATGTTCCAGGATTTCGGCCTGAGCGGATTTGAGAACCACTATCCGCACCAACTTTCGGGCGGAATGCGTCAGCGAGTCGCTTTGATGCGCACGTTCTTGTTTGAGCGCGAGCTCTTGCTGTTGGACGAGCCGTTTGGCGCGCTGGATGCGCTTACGCGCATGATCATGCAGCGGTGGCTTTTGGATATCTGGCAAAAACACCGTCGGTCCATTCTGTTCATCACCCACGATGTCGATGAGGCCATATTTCTGGGGGACCGGGTGGTGGTGATGACCTCGCGGCCCGGACGAATAAAGCTTAGCAAGGAAATCAAACTGCCGCGCCCACGTGATCCGAAGATGACCACGTCGCCGGAGTTTTTAGACATAAAGGCCGAATTGCTCGAGGCGATCGAGGAGGAAAGCATCAAGTCATTCCTTTCCGAGGACTCTGAGACATGACGGAATGGCAGGTGAAATGCCAACCCTTGGCCGCTTTGTGCGCCGCTCTCATCCTGTGGGAGATTCTGGCGCGATACTACGCCACCCCATTTCAGGTGATTCCGCCCGTATCCGCCATCCTTTCGGACATGGTTGGTAGTGGCGATGTGCTAGTTCGAGGGTTCTTGCGAACCTTACTGGAAACCTTACTCGGGTTTGTTCTCGGTGCCTTGTTCGGCTTCGCGATGGGGGCGATTTTCGCCGAGGTGCGCATCTTCGAGAAAATGTTTTTTCCTTTGTTTGTTGTCTCGCAAACAATACCGGTAATCGCATTTGGTGCCTTGGTCGTGATCTGGTTCGGCAATGGGATAATGTCGAAAGTCATGATCGCGTTTTACCTGACCTTCTTTCCGGTGACAGTGAATACGCACCGCGGATTGCTATCGGTGGACCAGCAACGCGTTGATCTCTTCAGAAGCTTCGGTGCGACCACCTGGCGCATCTTCTGGACCCTGCGCTTGCCATTCGCGCTTCCGACCATCATGGCGGCTCTTTTGTTGGGCGTAAGCCTTAGTCTGATTGGTGCCATCGTGGGCGAGTGGTTCGGCGATACGGTCGGCCTGGGTGTTATGCTGGTACAGGCCATGTATGCCGAGAACATGGTGAGGCTTTGGTCGATCATCGTGTCCTGCGGGCTGCTCGGAACGGGCCTCTATGGCGTGATCGCCTGGGTCGGTCGGCGTTACGTGTGGTGGGGGGGTGAGCTGTAATGCTGGAGCGCGCAGGCTACCTGGTGTTTGGCATACTGACCATCGCTTGTGTCTGGGAAGCAGCAATCAGGCTGTTTGAAATTCCCCCGTTTATCCTACCGCCCATTGCCAGCATTCTGGGCGCGGTTTGGGATTTCTTCCCGTCGCTGATGCGCGGCCTTGCGGCAACACTCAAAGTCGCTGGCATTGGATATGTGGCTGGATCGCTGGTGGCTGTTGCCTTGGCGGTGGCAATGACACTCGTGCCGCTTCTTGAACGCATCTTCAAGCCGGTCATCGTTGCCATCAATTCCGTTCCGGTCGTCGCGTATGTTCCTCTCAGCCTGGTCTGGTTTGGCATGGGTTCAGGATCAAAAATAGCAATGGTCATGCTCGCCGCGGGGTTCTCCGTTTTTGTGAATGCACTCCAGGGTTTGAAGGCAATCGACCGCTCCGCGATCGATCTCTTCCGCAGCTTTGGCGCTGGGCCGCTGCGGATTGTTTGGATGCTGCGCTTGCCCGCAGCGCTGCCTGCCATCATCACCGGCCTTCGTGTGGCCGTGGTTCGCAGCATGATCATTGCCATCGTCGCGGAGATGCTGGGCGCTTACGAGGGGCTCGGGCGAATCATCTATGAATCCACGCAGCAGATTGAGTTTTTGAAGGTGTGGGCGGCTGTGGTCGTCGCCTCCGCCGCGAGCATGTTGATTTACGGCCTTTTGGTCCTGACAGATCGCCATCTGGTTTGGTGGCGATAGCGCCCAATGGAAATGGCCGATGGCGATGGTTGCGGAGGATTGCCCCGCAAATAATTTGCACGAAGGAGATGTTGAAAGATGAGCGCGCCAGAGCGGAAATTCGTTAAGGTCGATATCAAGGATGGAATTGCCTGGACCTACCTCAATAGGCCAAAGAAGAAAAACGCCATGAACCCGGGTTTGCATCTCGAAATGCACGACACGCTGGATGAGCTTGAGGCCGATCCGAATGTCAAGGTTGTGGTGATCGCTGGAGCCGATGGCGTCTTTTCGGCCGGACAGGACCTCAAGGAATATTTCCGCGGGCTTGAGGATAATCCCTCCGAGGCAAAGCGCATTAGGCTTATTTCCAACCGTTGGCAGTGGGAAAAGCTCTATATGTACGACAAACCTACCATTGCGATGGTGGAGGGCTACTGCGTTGGCGGTGCTTTCACACACATGCTTGCGACCGATTTTGCGATAGCCGGTTTCGATACGGTCTTTTCGCTTTCCGAAGTGAACTGGGGCATTCTGCCAGGCGGCATGGTTAGCAAGGCGCTGGTGGACACAGTATTGCCGCGGCACGCGCTCTATCACGCCTGCTTGGGCGAGCCCTTCGATGGCAAGGAAGCCGAAAGGATTGGCTTGATCACCCGCGCGGTTCCCAATGGGAAGGTGCAGGAAGAGACCTTAAAGCTTGCTGAAAAACTGATGTCGAAAAGCCCAGCGGCCTTGCGCGGCACCAAGCAGGCGATCCGACACGTGCGCCAAATGGACTTCACGCAGGCGGCGGAGTACATGCAGGAAAAGAAAAATGCCATCCGTGTGGGCGACACGGAGGACTCCTACAAGACGGGTCTCAAACAGTTTCTCGACGACAAGAGTTACCGGCCCGTCTATGGCTCGTTCAAGATGCGCGCTGAGCGCGGCGAAGAATAGCGATCAAAGGAGATAGACATGCCCGGTCCGTTGGAAGGATTCCGTGTCGTTGAGCTTTCGACCATGATCACCGGCCCGCTTACAGGGATGCTTTTGGCTGATCTGGGGGCTGAGGTGATTAAAATCGAGAATCCCGAAGGCGGGGATCCCTTTCGCGGTTACGGCGGTGGAACCTACAGCGCGCAGTTCTGCACTTACAACCGCAACAAGCGCAGTGCCGCCGTTTCGCTAAAATCGGAATCCGGCCGGCGATTTCTCGAACGCCTCGTGGTCAAAAGCGATGTTTTGATCGAGAACTTCCGGCCTGGTGTCCTGGAACGATTGGGCTTCAGCGACGCGCGATTGAAGGAGCTGAATCCTGCCTTGATTCGCTGTTCGATAACAGGGTTCGGAAAAGACGGGCCTTATGCAGCGCGCCCCTGTTACGACGCTATAGCCCAAGGGCTAAGCGGTATGTCGAGCCAATTCCTCGATCAGGAAAAGCCGCGCCTTGCGGGAACGACGATTTCTGACAACGTGACGGGACAGTACGCCTGCTATGGCATTCTGTCGGCGCTGCTTGAGCGAGAGCGGACGGGCAAGGCCCGGCGGGTCGACGTCAATATGCTTGATGCGACAATGGCCTTCATGCCGGAGCCTTTCGCTTACTTGACACAAAACGGCGAGATAGCCGATGCCTATCTTCGCGTCCGCAACTCGCAAGCATATGCATTCCGCTGCAGTGACGGGAAGATTATCGCTGTTCATATGGCTTCCCAGCAGAAGTTCTGGGAGCGCTTCGCCAAAGCAGTTGAGTTGCCGGAGTTGATCGAGCATCCGTCGTGCCTGACCCTGGCCGGTCGTGTCGAACACTACGATATGATTCTCGAGAAGGTCGGACAATCGGTTGCCGGTCAGGCTAGGATCTACTGGATGGAGCGCCTGGAGCGCTACGACGTACCCTTCACGCCGGTCAACAGCATTCCGGAGGTCTTCGAAGACCCGCAGGTGCAGCACCTCGATAGCTTCGCCAAAGTTACACATAAACTGCAGGGCGAACTGACGATCTTGAGGCGACCTGTCCGGTTTGATGGTCAACGGGATGACCAGCCGATGATGGCTCCCCCCACATTGGGAGAACACACAGAAGAACTGATGCGGGAGTTCGGCTTCGATCCTGTTTCCTAGAACATCAGGCGCCCCGCCAAGTTCACGCCCATAAAGCGTCGCCTGTTACTGGCCCTCTCGCTTCGAGAACTGCTCAATAATCCAGGCATTGAACAGCTTGGTTGCATGAGATGGCTCGTGCTCCTTCGGCACCGCGAGAAAGAACGCTCTGCGCTTGATCGGGGGCGCATCAATGATGCGGACCAAGCTGCCATCGTTCAAATAGCGTTGCATCAGGGGCGGGCCTATCAAGGCCACCCCCTGTCCATCAAGGGCGGTTTGAACAACGTTGTTGTAGGTGTTGACCGTGATCCCCCTGGGCAGTTTATCCACTTTCACGCCCTGCTCTTTGAACCAATGCAGCCAGGTAGTCTGAATGTCGTACTTGCCTTCTAAATGGATAAGTGGGAGCGCTAGGAGTTCGGCCGGATGATTGATCGGCGGCAGCTTCTCTGCGAAGACCTTGGCCGCTGTGGGAAAAATATACTCTTGCACCAAAAAGGTGAGGTCGAGGCCCACAGCCTCGACGGCGCCGTAGCGGATCGCGACATCGACGCCTTCATTTGTCAGATTGAGATCCGTATCGGAGACCAGGAACCGCATTTCGATTTCGGGATGCTCCTGCCTGAACTGCCCAATCTTCGGTAGCAACCAAAGCGATGAGAAGCCGGCACTTGATGTAATAGTAATGGTGTTCTTGGAATCCTCGCGGCGGATCTCGTTGGTGCCTTTAAGGATGCGCTCAAGCGCAAAAGATACGGTCTCAAAATAGCGTTCCCCGGCCCGCGTCAAGCGAAGAGTCCGGTGAAGGCGCAAAAACAAAAGCACGCCCAGATAGCTTTCCAGCGCTTTTATCTGTTGGCTCACAGCCACGCGCGTAACGTTCAGTTCCTCAGCGGCCCGCGTAAAGCTCAAGTGTCGCGCTGCTGCTTCGAACGTGATCAGGTAATTCGGCGGAGGGAGCTTAAATCGGAGTCTTTGCATAAAGCTCAACTTACGCTGCCGTTCAGGATTTCACAAGTTGCGGCTAAGGCCCTTGCTTTCTAACGTCGGGCGTTATGGTTGGGCAACGAACGTCAGGAATTGAATATGAGCGGCAAGCGGGTCAGTCTTCGAGAAAGCAGGCGGCAACGGGGCTCGGCCAGCCGTGCGCCAGGTATTCTGACCTCCATCTCGGACAGACGCATCCCCACCTATGACTTGGTGCCCGAGGAAAGTGTCGAGTTGATCCACGAGAACTCGATGCAGATCCTGGAAAATCAGGGGATAGAGTTTCGCGACGAAATCGCCTTGGCGGATTGGCGGCGCGTTGGCGCCGATGTGAAGGGCGCTAATGTTCGCATTGACCGCACGCTTCTGCTCGACCTCGTGAGCAAGGCGCCCGGCGAATACATACACCATGCCAGGAACCCACGCAGATCGGTGAAGATCGGTGGGCGCGGTATGGCCTTTGCGCCGATCTACGGCTCTCCCTACGTCCGTGACCTTTCCGGTGAGCGGCGTTATGCCTGCCTTGAGGATTTTCGGAATTTCGTAAAGCTGGCCTATATGGTGCCGTCGCTGAATGTCTCGGGTGGGACGGTATGCGAACCGACGGACGTTCCGGTTGCCAGCCGTCACCTCGATATGCTCTACGCCCATATGACGCTATCGGATAAACCCTTCATGGGCGGCGTGACGTCGCCGGCCCGCGCAGCCGACTGCGTGGCCATGTGCGAGATTCTCTTCGGCAAGGAGTTCCTGGAGCAAAACACCGTAATGACGTCGCTGACCAACTGTAATTCACCGTTGGTGTGGGATGAGACAATGCTGTCTGTCATACGGGTCTATGCCGCCGCAAATCAGGCCTGTCTTATCAGTCCGTTCATCATGCAAGGCGCCAACACGCCCGTCACGACGGCAGGCGCCTTTGCACAGTTGAACGCCGAAGCGCTGGCCGGCATCGCCTATGCTCAAATCATTCGGCCGGGCGCTCCCGTAATCTACGGCGCGACACTCTCGACGGTTTCGATGCGTACGGGCGCGCCGATGTACGGTACCTCGGAAACGCAGGTGCTGACCTTCCTGACCGGACAGCTCGCAAGAAAGTATGGTGTGCCGATGCGCACAGGCGGCATGCGCAACGGTTCCAAAGCGGTCGACACCCAGGCCGCCTACGAGTCAGCACAAACCATGCTTCCGGCAATTCTCGCAGGCGGCAACTTCTTCTTGCACTCGGCGGGATGGCTGGAGAGCGGGCTTTCAGCATCTTACGCTAAGTTCATGCTGGACGCGGATCAGTTGACCGTTCTCCAGCGATTGGCCAGTGGGGTTTCCCTGACAGAAGACGATTTTGCCTTGGATGCCATTTCCGAAGTGGGGGCCGGGGGGCATTTTCTGGGCTGCGGCCATACACTGGCCCATTATGAAACAGCCTTCTACTCGCCGCAGACGGCAGATCTGAGCACATACGAGCAATGGGAAGAGGAGGGTCAGCGCGACGCGCTGCAACGGGCCACGGACATTGCTCGAAACACGCTAAATGACTACAGTCCGCCACCAATCGACGAGGCCGTGGACGAAGCCCTTCAAGAGTTCATCGGAAAGCGCAGAACGGAAATACCCGACGGGTACGAATGAGTGCCGCAGGTGCCCCCGTGTATTCTACGTTGGGAGGGATAGACTTAGCGAGGAGGTTTGATGGACTGGCAAATTGAATGCGAGGGGGTTTGGAAGATATTCGGTCCAAATCCGGAAGCTGCGCTACAAGCAATTCGTAGTGAAGGATTGGGCAAGGAAGAGGCGCAGCAGCGCTTTAACAGCGTCATTGGCGTGTCGAACGCCTCGCTGCAGATTCGTCGTGGCGAACTGTTTTGCATCATGGGTCTTTCGGGGAGCGGTAAATCAACACTGCTTCGGCATGTAAACCGGCTGATTGATCCGACTGCCGGGAAAATCATGGTCGGTGGCGTCGATATCTCGTTGTTGGACCGGGCGGGCATTGCGCGGCTGCGGTCGAAGACCATCGGCATGGTTTTCCAACACATGGCGCTCTGGCCGCATCGCACCATTCAGGACAATGTGGCCTATGGCCTTGAAGTGCAGGGCGTAGGCAAACGTAAGCGGCGCGCCGTTGCTGCTCAAGCGCTTGAGCAAGTGAAACTGCAGGGCTGGGAGAGTCACTATCCAGACGAGTTGTCAGGAGGAATGCAGCAGCGCGTTGGCTTGGCGAGAGCCTTGGCGTCCGATCCCGATATCCTGCTCATGGACGAACCCTTCAGCGCGCTCGATCCCTTGATTAGGAATGAGCTGCAGGGCCAGTTCCTCGAATTGTCTTCAACCATGAAGAAGACGACACTCTTTATCACCCATGACTTGGAAGAGGCCATCAGGCTTGGTGATCGTGTTGCGATCATGAAGGACGGTGTGATCGTTCAGCTTGGAACGCCGCAGGAAATCATCCTCAACCCAAGCAATGACTACGTTGCCGAATTCGTTCGCACCATGTCGCAGGTTCGCTTCATAACCGCCGAAAGCGTGATGACAAGATTGGCCGATGTAGCGCCAACGCCGAACGACATGGAACTTTCGACCTATGTCTTGCCGACCGCGAACCTCGATCAAATCATTGATGCGGTGCAGATCGCCAAAGGTCCGATCGGTGTGCGCGATGGCGAGGGGGTGATCGGCAGAATTGAACCGGTCGCCTTGCTATCAGCGATGAAGGATCGTCTCGGTTGAGGCGAATTGACCAGCCACAGTGGGGAGGCTGATATGGAACACTTCGATCTTTTAAACCCGTTCGGGACCGGATTTCTTCCCGTGGGGGACTGGACCGAAAACGGGCTGCAGTGGGTGGTTGGCGAGTTTCGCGACTTCTTTCAAGCCATGAAGCAACCGATCAATGCGGTGCTGACGACTCTCGAGCAAGGTTTGCGAGGAACACCCTCAACAGTCACGATCGCGGCTTTGTTCCTGCTCGCCTGGCAGGTCGCCGGACTGCGCATAGGATTTCTGGTCGTTTTCTGCCTCGCGCTGATTGGATCAATCGGTGCTTGGGGCAACGCCATGACAACACTCGCGATCGTGCTGACGTCGGTTATTTTTTGCACCGCAATTGGCATACCGCTGGGAATCTTCGCGGCCCGCAGCGACGCCTTCAACAGGGTGCTGAGACCGGCCCTCGATTTCATGCAGACGATACCGTCTTTCGTTTATCTCGTGCCAATCGTCATGCTTTTCGGCATTGGCAATGTTCCGGGTGTTATTGTGACTATCATCTACGCCCTGGCACCGGTCGTTCGCCTGACAAATCTTGGTATCAGACAGGTTCGTTATGACTTGGTCGAGGCTTCGGTGGCTTTCGGAGGCAGCCCCCGCCAAACACTGATGAAAGTGCAGCTTCCGCTTGCTCTGCCGACAATCATGACCGGTGTAAACCAGACAGTCATGATGTCCCTTGCCATGAGCGTCATCGCTTCGATGATCTCGGTGACGGGTTTGGGGCAGATGGTTTTGCGCGGAATTGGCCGCCTTGACATTTCTCTGGCGACCACCGGCGGGCTTGGAATTGTGCTCATCGCGATCGTCGTTGATCGCATTTCTCAAGGGTTTGGACAAACCAGACGAGACCGGGGCCGGCGCAATTGGTATGAAACTGGCCCGGTTGGTTTCCTGCGCCGTTTCGTGAAATCGAAGGCACTCCGAAAAGATTCCTCGGTGGCCGCGTCATCCTAGGTTGCGTATCCCGCGTGTTACGTAAGTAGTACTTAACCAAATAGATAGGATTTGTGCCGTTTACCGCTTTTCAGCAGCAGATAATCCTTTCCATTCCGATAAAGGACGGGGCAAGAGCTTCGGTTTAACAGGACCCAAAGCCGCGATTGCGTCAGAAAGGCAAATGGGTCGGCCATCATAGGAAAGGGAGAGACAATGTTCGTCTTGAGGAAGAGAGTTGAAATGCTCTTCGGAGCAGCCGCGATCGCTGCTTCCGTGTTAGTGCTCGGCAGCACCGCCGCGCACGCCGGTATGCCCGGCGAAGGCAAGGTCGTGCAACCGATGACCACAGGTCAGTCGGGTCACGTTTTCTATCATGCGGTGGTACAAATTGCCCTAGAGAAACTCGGGTACGAAGTGAAGCCGCATCTCGAGGCGGAGTATCCGGCTATCCATCTTTCCGTCGCCCAGGGTGACGCCGACTACACCGCCGGGCATTGGGACCCTCTTCACCAGAAATTTTTCGATCAGGCCGGCGGCGATGAGAAAATGACAAGGGTCGGCCACCTTATTTCGGGGGCAGGTCAGGGCTACTTTATCGACAAGAAGACGGCGAACGAGCATGGGATCGACAACATCGGTCGGTTCAGCGACCCCAAAATCGCCGCGTTGTTTGACACCAATGGCGATGGGAAAGCCAATCTAACCGGCTGCAACCCGGGTTGGGGTTGTGAGCGGGTCATTGAGCATCAACTGGATGCCTTTGATCTGCGTGGGTCGATCAACCACGATCAGGGCAGCTACTTTGCGCTCATTGCGGATACGATCACCCGCTATCAAGGCGGCGAGTCGATCTTTTTCTATACCTGGTCCCCGACTTGGGTCGGCTCTATTTTGAAGCCGGGCGATGATGTCGTGCAGCTGAACGTGCCATTCTCGTCACTGCCGGGTCAGGAGAATGCGGATACGGCCTTGCCGGATGGACGCAATCCGGGCTTTGGCGTCAACAGCATTCGCGTGTTGGCGAACAACGAGTTCCTTGCGGAGAACCCGGCCGCTCGTCGTTTGTTCGAGTTGCTTGAGATTCCCATCGCTGACGTGAGTGCTGAGAACAACCTCCAACACCAAGGTGAGGACGCTCCTGAGCAGATTTTCGGTCATGCGAAGGATTGGATCGCGCAGAACCAGGCCCAGTTTGATGCCTGGATTGCTGAGGCGGCAGCAGTTACCAACTAAGCATCCTGACGAGAACCAGCCGGGGCATTACCGTCCCGGCTGGTTTTTTCGGTCAGCTAGTACAGTCCTTCGCTCGTTGCACTCATAACTTGGCGCCGGTAGGGGCCTTGGATTCATTTCAAGCAGTGATGCAAGCGGGCGAGCCGCCATTCATTGAGGTTATAGGTAAGTTTGAATTATCATAACCGCTGCAATTTTCAACGTTTATAACGGAAATGATAAGAATATATTATCTGAGAGTCGTTTGAGACAATTTGCCCAATAAGCCTGAGCTGGAGAGTGAACCTTGCAGATCGGCACAAAGAATTCTGAACGAGCGGCTTTCATTGGAGGCAAATCATGAGGGGGCAGGCTGCACTGGCTTTGGCGGAGATGGATCTCCGGGATGCCCCCTGTTCTTACTCTCGCGAACGTCCATTGGATGCCCAACGTGCCGATATTGCGCAACGAGGCGGAGTGACCTCCGAGGCGTTGCGGGTCGATATTCTGCTTCCATCGGGCTTTTCGCTGGCCGAGTTCGGAATTGTCATGGAAGCCCTTGCTGTCGCCGGATCAACGGAACGTTGTCCGCGTATTCTCAAGCGGGTCATTTCCGAAAGCGCGGGTAGCGTAGCGAGTAGCTGTGGGGTCTCTGTGAGCACGGTAAGTGTGGAGTCCATCGGCTTTGAGTCCGGCAACCAACCGGATATCGTGATCATTCCAGGCGATACTGAGGACCGGCCCGCCTATCAGGACAAACGACTAATCAGTTATTTGAGAGTTGCTAATCGGCAAGGCGCCCAGCTTTGTCTGATCGGTGCTTCCTCCTTCCTCGCAGCACGCGCGGGCCTATTGGACAATCGCAGCTGCGCCGTTCATTGGCGCATCCTGCCGGCGTTTCGAGAGTTTTTTCCAAAAGTGCGGGCAAAGGCGCGGTTCCTGTGCACGGACAAGCGCATCGTGTCGTCCTTGGCGGGTACCTGCGCGTTGGCGGCAATCAATAAAGTCCTGCTGGCTTGTCGCGAAGAGCCGGGGCAGGTTATGGAACGGGAGCTTGCAGGTCGCTTTTCCGTCGACTCACTACACACCTCGGATCAGATTCCGCTGGCCAGCTATATTGTCGGCCATCCGCGAGGCAGGCAGGTGAATGATGCAATCCAGATCATGCACGAGACTGTCGAAAGCCCGGTCCAACTGGACGATCTGGCGCGCCGTGTCGGCACGTCGCGGCGCCAGATGGAGCGGCTTTTTCGCTCTTATCTCGGAAAGCCGCCACAGAAAGTTTACCGCGAGATTAGGCTGCAAACGGCTTATAGTCTGTTGATGAGCGGCAACATGTCGGTTACCGAGGTCGCCTATGCTGCGGGCTTCGTATCGCCGTCGCATTTCGGACACAGCTTCGTCAACGAGTTCGGCTTCTCACCGAATTCAATCAGGCGCAGCCGATCGCATGGTGAATACGCTCGCAGTTGAGCGCCAGCTGATTGATCTAACACCCACTGTCTCACAGCGCTCCGTTCGCATCTCTAAGGGACCCTCCCGCGATGAAGATCACGCGACTAAGAACAAGGCCGGTTAGCGTTCCACTCGACCGCCCCATAGCAACGGCGATTCATCGCATCGAGTCTGTGGGATGTCTGCTGGTAAGCCTGGAAACCGACCAAGGCTTGGTGGGCGAAAGCTATCTCTTTACCATCAACGGTGTCCGGCTCAAGGCCTTCGACGAAATGCTGCACGGCTTCGCGGGTGCGGTTGAAGGCCGAGATCCGCATTATGTCGAGGCTATCTGGCAGGACATCTGGAGGGAGATAAACCCGACCGGCCACCAGGGGGTCACAATAGCGGCTTTATCAACGTTGGATACTGCGTGTTGGGACCTGATCGGAAAAGCCGCCGACCGACCGCTGCATCATCTTTTTGGTGCCTGTAGGGACCGTATCGAAACCTATGCCAGCGGCGGCCTGTGGCTTTCCTACTCGATTGATGACCTTGTGGTCGAGGCGGCGGCCTTGCTCGATCAGGGGTTCCGGGCGATGAAGATGCGCGTTGGCAACAGCGACCTTCGCAAGGACGTGGAAAGGGTTCGGCGGGTTCGTGAGGTGATTGGACCGGAGGTTAAACTGCTGGTCGATGCGAACCAGGCCTATCGTCCCAAACAGGCGATCCAACTGGGGCGTTTGCTGGAGCCGTTCGATATTGTCTGGTTCGAAGAACCCGTCGCGGCTTATGACCGCGAAGGGCAGGCGCTGGTGCGCGAAAGACTGGATATACCGGTAGCCTCCGGTGAAACGGAGTACACCAAGCAGGGAATACGAAGCACGATCGAAGCCCGATCCGCCGATGTGCTGATGCCGGATCTGCAGCGTATCGGTGGCCTCACGGAGATGCTGCGCGCGGCCGCGCTGGCGGACTCTTTCAACCTGCCGATCTCCACGCACATCTTCACGGAGCATAGCCTGTCTATCGCCGGCTCCGCGCCTAACTGTATCTCGGTCGAGCACATGCCCTGGCATGCGCCTTTGTTCCGCGAGACACTGGAACTACAGGATGGTGCATTAATCATTCCGCACCGCCCTGGGACGGGATTTACATTTGACCCGAAAGCGGTCGAGCGCTTCGCTCTGGCACCGGCCCGATAGACGGTCTTTGTTGCTTCTTTTCTAAGGCACCCTATAGCTGCCTGTTACATCGCCACGCACAAACGCAGGGCATCATAGATCGCGGCGTGAATGTTCCGGCTGGAAACCGCATCGCCGATGCGATGAAGCTCGAAGGTTCCTTCGGGATTTAGAGTACAGGGTTGCGGTACAACGGCGAGCAGGGCGTCGATATTGGTGACGCCTGCATTGCGTGCCTGCCCGCGCAACGCCTTATAGACGTCGTCCATCGGCACGGTTCCGTGCTCCACAACGACTTGGTCCGTTTGGACAACCTGCTCGTCGAGCGTGGCATCGTTTGCGAGCGTCACTGCCAGACGGTTGCCGACAGGCTCCACGCGAACCAGCCGGTGATCAAACAAGGTCGTCACCTTGTGCTCGTAAAGGCGCCGTTTCCAGGCGATCCGCTCGGCGTAGGTTAGTTCGGCAGCCAAGTGTCCGTCGATTGAGGCAAAGGTAACAGTCTTACCGTCACGGGCAATCTGGGTGGCGACTTGAGGGGCAGGGTGTCGCCCGGTGCCGTCGAAGACCAAGACCTCATTACGTGCGGGTATTTGACCCGAAATGATGTCCCAGGCGGTGGTGCAATGCACGGCGCCGTCGATCCAGTCAATGTCAGGCATGCCGCCGGTTGCGACGATCACTACATCGGGCTGAAGTGCGATGACATCCTCGGCCTCCATGTAGCTGTTGGTGTGAACTTGGACGCCCAGGCGCTCCAGTTCCATAGCCCGCCAGTCGATCAGGCCAATCAAATCGCGCCGCCAGACGCCGCGCGTTCCCAGGAGAACCTGGCCGCCCAGGTTGGCCGCCGCTTCGTGAAGGCTGACTTGGTGTCCGCGTTCGGCGCAGACACGCGCGGCTTCTAGCCCGGCGGGGCCGCCGCCAACCACCACAATGCGCCGTTCTGCTTGCTTGGACCGTGTGATGATGTGGGGCAAGGTGATTTCACGGCCGGTCGCCGGATTATGCAGACATGATGGGCGGTAGCCGGACATGCAGTGCGTTGCGCCAACGCAGGGCCGTATTTCACTTTCTCTCCCTTCTCGCAGTTTGGTCACCATCTGCGGGTCGGCAATCTGGGCGCGGGTCATTCCGGCCATATCCAGATGTCCTTCCGCGATGGCATAGCGCGCGGAATGGATGTCGGCGATGCGTGCGGCATGGAATACAGGAACGCCCACGGCGCGTTTGAAATGCCCGACGGGTTCGACCCAGGGCGCAATCTTGGAATCCATGCCCGGCATATTCTCATAGGCAAGGCCACGCTCGGTATCCATGCTGCCATAGATCGCGTTGAAGAAATCGACGCAGCCGTTCTGTTCGAAGAACTGGCCCATCTTGATGCATTCATCGGCCGTCAGTTCTCCATCGACACCCTCGTCCACGGTGAAGCGCATGCCGACCAGGAAATCATCGCCTGTCGCTTTTCGAATGGCTTGATGGACCATCAACGGGAAGCGGCAACGGTTCTCGAACGAGCCCCCGAAACGGTCCGTGCGCTTGTTGGTTTTCGGTGACAGAAATTGACCGAGCAAGTGCGCGCCGGTCAGGGTTTCAATGCCGTCCAGACCGCCCTCCTTGCATCGGAGCGCGGCGGCGGCATAGGCCTTTACCACCCGGTCAATATCGTACTCGTCCATCTCCTTCGGGAAGCTGCGGTGCAGTGTCTCGCGAATCGGCGAGGGCGCAATGGTCGACAGCCAATCCTGTGTATAGGGGTCGCCGCGTCTGCCCAGATGAGTGATCTGGCACATCAGCGTTGCACCGGCACGATGGATGCGCTCGGAAAACTGCTGGAGGTGCGGAATTATCTCATCGGTACCCACGTTGAGCTGCCTGAAGATGTTCGGCGAATCAGGTGCAACATTGGAAGAGCCGCCGAACATCGTCAGCGCAAGGCCGCCTTGAGCCTTTGCTTCGTGGTAGGTCTGATAGCGCTCGGTTGGAAACCCTCCGTCCTCGAGCCCGCAGGCATGGCTTGTGCTCATGAACCGGTTACGGAAGAGGACGTGCTTGATCCGCAGCGGTTGGAACAAAGGGTCCGTTGACGGCCTTGATTGGGGCTCCGCTGTTTTGCTCATCGTGATCTCACAATCCGTGCTTCTTAAAGGTTAGACACCACCCAAAGTCGGGCGGGGTAGCAGCAACCTGCTACTTGATCGCAGGCGCGGGTTTCGCTGGAACCGATGATGACTCCTTGGTTCAAGGTCTTACCCTTTTCTAAGGGGGTTGGGTACGAGGACTCTCTTGACCGCGTCGTCGGTCTGCCAAAACCCGCCCAATGGCAGATGAACGCTTGCCATGAAGCCCGCATCGCCAGCGTAATCTTGTTGTGTATTAACAGCCTGCTTATTCTGCCGGCTTCGTTAAGGATGGCACTTCACTTTGGTTCAAAGCGGCATCCAGGGCCCGTCCGGCAGCACCGGAGGGGCGGGCGAACGGCGCCAACAGATCGTAAAGGACAGGCGTCAGGAATAATGTCAAAACGGATGCCAATCCTAAGCCGCCGATCACCACGATACCAATGACCTCTCGGCTCTCGGCACCTGCGCCACTGGCCAATGCCAAAGGAACGGCGCCCAAAATCGTCGAGACAACCGTCATTAAAACGGGGCGCAAACGCAAACTCGCACCATTCAGAATGGCTTCGCGGACGGATTGACCTTCATCGCGAAGCTGATTCGCGAACTCCACGATCAAAATACCGTTCTTGGCCATCAGCCCGATCAACAGAATGATGCCGATCTGGCTGTAGACGTTGAGAGAGTTGCCTGTAATCCACAAAGAAAGAAGTGCACCGGAAACGGCCAGGGGAACCGACAACATGATGATCAGTGGATGAATGAAGCTTTCAAACTGCGCGGCGAGAACCAGATAGACAATGACCAAGGCCAACACAAAGGTAAAAGCGACACCGCTGGATGTGTCGAGGAACTCCTTTGATTGCCCGGCGAAGGACAACCGAGCCTCAGGTGGCAGGGTCTTCTGCGCCAACGAACGCATGTAATCTATTGCCGAGCCCATGTCATAACCCGGTGCCAAGGCGCTCTCGATGGTGATAGACGGCAGTCTCGCATAACGGTTCAGCTCCGGAGCGCTGGCGGTTTCGCTCAAGGTCACCAGTGAATCGAGAGGTGTCAAAAGGCCGCTTGGCTGGGCGCGAACAAAAAGATTGGCGATGTCGGACGGAGTCCGCCGGTCAGTCGGCCTCGACTGCAAGATGACCGGATACTCCCTGCCACGATCGACAAACCGGGTGACTTCGCGCGAAGCCAGCATGGTCTGCAGCGTTCGACCGACGGTTTCAACATCGACACCGAGGTCGCCGGCTCTCGACCGATCCATCCGAACCGTCAGTTCCGGTTGGTTTTTCTCATAGTCAATCTCAAGTCCCACCAGCCCGGGATTGGCTTCCGCCTCTCGAAGCATAGCCTCAACCCAGATCAGGACCTGCTCGTACTCGGGGCCGCCAACGACGACTCGCAGGGGCGTGCGATTGCCGCGCAATCCCAGCCCTACCGGTACGACAGGCGTTGCTCTGGCACCGGTCAGGTCGACCAGACGTTTGCGGATCTCCGTCGCCAAGGTGGATGCGTCACGCTCACGTTGGTCCCATGTGGCAAGCCGCACGACGATGAAACCGCGATGGGGACGGTTCCAGCTACCTGACAAGGCGAACAAGCCAACGGCTTCACCGCTTTTCAACAAAGGCTGGACGGCCTCTTCGACCTTGCGCACTTGCGCGTCGGTGTTTGCCAAGTTGGAGCCCTGCGGCGTCGCTATGCTGACGAAAAAGATGCCTCTGTCTTCACGAGGGGTCAGCTCGCGAGGCAGCTGGCCGTAAAGCCACCCGGATGTCCCTGCGAAGACCGCTGCCACCAATAGCACCAGCAAAGGCGCGGTCAGAGCGATGGATAACGCCTTGCGGTAGGCATCGGCCAACGCCTTGGACAGCCTATTCAAAGCGGCACCCAGTCGACTCTCGGATCGACCATCACGCAGCACCGCGGCTGCCAGAGGCGGACAGAGTGTTAAGGCGACAACCGTCGAGATGGCCACGGCGCAGGCCAGCACGAAGCCGAATTCGGTAAAAAGACGGCCAACGGTGCCCTGCATGAAAGAGATGGGGACAAAAACGGCAATCAGGGTCAACGACGTTGCGATAACGGCAAAGGTCACCTGGCGCGTGCCTCGGGCCGCGGCGGCAAGAGGCGATTCCCCCAGTTCAACACGGCGTTGGATGTTTTCAAGTACAACGATTGCGTCGTCGACAACGATTCCGATGGCCAGAATGAGCGCCAGCAGCGTCAGTATGTTGATCGAGAAGCCGAGTGACAAAATACCGATGAATGTGCCCACCAGCGCGACGGGAATGGTAACGCTCGGGACAAGAGTGGCCCGTATCGAACCCAAAAACGCGAAATTCACCAGCACGACAACCATGACCGCGATACCCAGGGTGATGATGACTTCGGTGATTGAGCTCTTGATGAAAATGGCATCGTCGGAAGAAACCTTGAGGATCATGCCTTCGGGCAATGCGGGTCTCACGGCGTCCAGCTCATCTCGGATACGGTTTGAGATGGCGATTGTATTGGCCTGGGACTGGCGCAAGATCGCCAGACCGATCGCCTGCTGCCCCTCGACCCGGACCACAGACGCATCATCTTCCGGGCCAATATCGACAAGCGCCACGTCGCCGACCTTGATCGGGTGACCATCGACGACCCGAATTACGGTGTCGGCAAAATCTTTGGGCGTTTGTAGCAACGTATCGGCGCGAACGGTGAACAAGCGCAGATCGCTTTCCAGCTCACCTGCCGGTAGCTCCAAGTTCCCCAGCCGTAATGCTGTTTCGACGTCTTGGACCGTCAGGTTTCTCGCTGCCAGTGCACGGCGGTCGAGCCAGATGCGGATGGCCTGCCGCCTTTCGCCATAGATATCCACCTGGGCGACACCGTCGACTGTTGCAAGCCGATCAACGATGTAGCGCTGCGCATAGTCGGTAAGCTCAATGGGTGACAAGCGATCGCTTACAAGACTCAATCGCATGACCGGGTCGGCATTGGTATCGCTCTTGGCGATCGTCGGCTCATCAACATCCTCGGGGAGGTCTGCTCTAACTCTTGCCACGGCATCGCGGACATCGTTGACGGCATCGTCTACCGAGACGCCGCTCTCGAACTCGATCGTCGTGCGTGAACGACCTCGGCGGCTTTGGGAGGAGATGGTGCGGACGCCCGGTACACCGGCTACCGCGCCTTCGACAATTTCGGTAATATCGGTATCGACGATAGTTGGCGCGGCACCTGTATAGGTCGTCGTGACCGTTACCACTGCGGCATCGACGTCAGGCAACTCGCGGATCGGCAGGCGGCTCATGGCGGCAAGCCCGATGACGACCATCAGCAAGCTCATAACCAGTGCAAAAACCGGTCGCCGAATAAAGAAGCCGCTGAAGTCCATGCCCGTCGCTAACCCTGTTCGCCTGAAGCCAAAACACGAACCAATGAGCCGTCACGGAGGCGCTGCACGCCCTCGCGTACAATTTTCTCCCCGTCACTCACGCCACTGATCACCTCCACCAGGTTTCCGGTTCGCACGCCCACGGAGATGGGGCGTCTTTCTACCTTGTTCTCCGTCACGACGAAGACGATGCTGCCATTCGCTTCGGCGACTATGGCCTCTTCTGGAACTGCCAAACTTGTACGCTCGTCCACCACCACCGTAACGGTCACGAAAAGGCCTGCGGGAAGCAAGATGTCGGGGTTTGGCAAAGTGGCACGTACCCGGAAGGCCCGTGATGCCTGGCCGATTCTCGTATCAATACGGTCGATGATGGCGTTGAAGGTACGACCGGGAAAGGCGTCGATCGTGATCCGGGCCGTCATGCCCAACCGGACTTTGCTGTACTGTATTCCCGGAACCGAAAACTCGACGTCGATTACAGAAAGATCGTCGAGGGTCGTGATAACCTGTCCTTCCTCAACCCGGGCGCCGATATCCAATTCCTTGAATCCCACGATTCCGGAATAGGGGGCGCGGACCACGCGGTCGGCCAACGCCTTTCGGGCACCCTGTAAACGGGCCACCGCGGCATCCCGTTCACTGAGCAGATCGTCGACAGTGGCTTGCGAAACGTTCTGCCGTGCAAGCAGGCGCTTTGCGCGATCCAGGGCTTGGGTGTTCTTCGTCAGATACGCCTCCAGCTCTTCTACCTCGGCGCGTTCCGCCTCATCGTCTAGCCGGACCAGCACTTGCCCGGCCTCGACCTGCGACCCGGCGGTAAAGGAGATCTCCATGATCTGCCCATCTGCCAGGGGAACAATATTGATGGCTTGGTGGGCCTGTGTGCTGCCGACCGCTTCGATAGCTTCAACGATTGCTGTCGGGGCAACGGTGGCTAAAGTCACCGGGACGGCTTCGAGGTTGGCGTTGGGAAGTTTGCTGTCGGCGGGCGGCGAGTTCCAGCGTTGACCTTGCCAGACGCCGAACGCCACCATCAGCAACAAGACACCGAATAAAACTTGGCGGAATATGGTCATAAAATTCTCTTAGTACCCTAAACCACCGATATGAAAAACATTGCGCGGTGGTGGTGTATTTCCATTATACGATGAATAAAGTCTCCCCGTTCCCGGAAAACACCAAGTTTTTTCTAACAGGGTTATCGGTAGTTTGGCGCCGCACAGCGATAAGGCTGCGTTCTCGGGCAAATGTCAGATGACTGTCCTGCCTGCTTCAACCAACGCATTCTATTCGGTCAGACTCCCTTGCAGAGGTAGCTACAGTGCCTCGGATAAGACGGACCCTGTCGTAGGGTGGCGGTAGATCGTTGTCGCGTAGGGCCTGGTCGATGGCTTGTAAGATTGCGTCGACACAATCGATGTCCTCAGCGTAGTTGGGAACCCAGAATCGAACGGCATAGCGAATACCCTTGGGCTCGTGCGCCAGGATTCGGGCGTCCGGCGCCGGCGCCCGAAGAACGAGAGGCACCTGCGCCGCTGCGTTTGAGAGAATTGCCTTAGCCTGAGAGGCCGAGATCTCGTGATTCACTAGTATTTCAACCTGTCTGCGGTAGTGTCGCTGTGGTGCGCTGTAGTTGGTCAGCTTCTGTTGCGCGATCTGACTGTTGGGCAAGATGGTGTAGGTGCTGTCTCTGGTCAGCAACCTTGTAGTTCTCCACCCGATCTCGACTACGCGGCCCTTAACGTTGCTTCCGATTTCGACCCAATCACCAATTCGGTAAGGCGCCTCAAGGCCAAGGGCTATCCCAGAAAAGACGTCGGCAAGAACGTTTCGAATCGCAAAACCAAAGACGGCGATTACCAGCCCGGAGCTCGCCAGGGCTCCACTGAAAGATTGCCCGAGGACAAGTATGACCGTTGCAATGGATGCGGCGATGAACAGGGCAACGCTAACCAATTCCTGTAGGAGCTTGGGCACTCGCCGGCGGTTCGGGCCTGATCGTTCAAGGGCCAGCCCAACCAACCTCCCACAAAGCCAAGCTGAGGAGAAGAGGCTGGCGGCCCCGGACAGTGTGAGGATAACCTGACCGTGCGATTCGAAGCCTATAGCCTCCAATGCGCGAGGGTGAGTCAGGTAGACCACAACGCAGCCAACGCTGGCAGCGGCCGGCGCAAGAAGTCGGTCAAGCAGTTCTCTTGCCTTCATGATCCGGCGGACCCATAGGCAAGCTCCCGGTCATTGTGGGCTTGTCGGGAGTTGTTGGATTGGCAGTCCTTTACAGCGCGGCTATCGACGCTTCCAGGCTTTACCTGAGAGTTTGAGTCATTACACCAAAGGCAGTGCACAGCGGCCCTTGGTACGGCGCGACCACAATGATCGCAGATAGGCATCGTGATGCGGCTGTTCATTGATCTCATCCCGTCGTGAGGGACAGGCGAAGGCCTGTCTTTGCTTGTTATCTGGCTTCTGGAAAAGGGAACCCGGAACGGGATTCGAGCCCTGCCTTGTTTAGGCGAGGCTCTGCCCGTTCCGGGCAAAGCCATGTGCTTTCCGGGCGGGCCTCATTAGCATAGGGACAAGCTCAATTCTCATATTGGGGATATGCAATTTATTTTATTAACTTCAAGAAGTTAATGATTGTTTCCCGGTTCACCGTCATGCGATTGGGGTGTCGACGGGATAGGTCCAACTGATATCCGGCTGGAACAGAACATCGTTAATCGATATTACCTCCAGCCTGCCGTCTGGCTGTTCGACGGGAATCTGCTCTCCCGCGAAACGTCCCAGCATCGCAAGGCCGCGTAAGGTCATTATCGAAAGAGTCAGGCCCGGGACCGAAAGGCTGTCATCGCTAACCAATATCCGCCAGTCCGGCCGGGACGTACCTACAGCAAAGGAAACACGGCTGTTGAGAGTAACGACACGGGGGTCGATGTCCGCGAGAGGAATAACGATCGCCGTTGAAACCTTGTTTGCCAGCAAGCGTTCGTAGGTCTCGCTGTGGCGCACGTCGCTGCTGCCCAGTATGGATTCGAGGAGATTAAGATCCCTTGGCGTAAGTAAGGAGCGAGAGATTTGAGACATGATAAGTTCCCAGCCACGCCAGTTGGTGTGGCTCCCATTCTAAATTCTATGGAAGACGCTTGGGCTCCGAAAACCCCCAGACGCAGGCGCGCGTTTCCTTAGCGCCCGGCCGGGGGTAAAGAGCAGGATGGATCGCGCCTGAAGCTAAGGGAGGAGCAGCCACCAACCAGTGCAGCCCAGAAGATACCGTTTGCCATACGATCACTCACATTTCACAGTCCAGCGTCAGTATTCAAGCAGGTCCCGGTTCACCATGTTTCTCCGGCGCTTCGACCGTCAAAATCTCCAGTTGGTGCAAGCGGCCATCTGGGGCGGAATAGGCAATCACCTGCCCTTCGGACAGGCCAATCAAGGCGGCGCCAACGGGTGTCAAAATCGAAACACGGCCAGTAGAGAGATCCTCTTCGCCGGGGAACACCAGGCTCACCTGACGCTGCCCTTTCCCATCCATCCTAAAGGTGACTCGCGATCCCATGCGCACAACTCCAGACAGGAGAGTGCTATCCGGCACGATTTGGGCGCGGTCCATCTCCTCTTGCAAATCCCTCGATACAGCAGGCACACGGTCTTCAACTGCGATGGCAAGGGATAGTATTTGCTCGTAGTCACGTTCGCGGACAACGATCTTGGGTTTAAGGTCTGACAGCGTTGCGGACATAGCTATAGCTCTCGTGTATTGGGACAGGCGGCGGCCGGTCTACCGGCAGTCACGGAATCCCTTTGGGTTCATTTCAGGTGAGGTGAGGCGCTAGGCAAAATCCGCTGACGAGAATCGTCAAACGCGCCCCCGGAATCCAGGGCGCCGGTCCGGGATTTCGGGGGGGACTATCCGGCTAGCGGATAAAGGCGTGTCAGAAGTGCGAGTAAGCTTTGCATATAACTCAAATGCGCCTCGGCCGATGAAATGTCAAGTCCAGGAGGTCAGCCATGGTGGTGGGGTGCTGTCAGGCGAGTCCGCACCAACTTTTTGTGCTCTAACAAAGGGCCGGCATGCCGACGAGTGGGGTTGCCAACAGTCATTCAATATGGCCCGTATTGGTCTGCAATCGGGACCCGCTCTTTCGGGAGGGTCCTAGCCGGTCGCTGAAACCAAGTCTCCGATCCGCACGACTTCGGCCGCCAACTGGTCCAGGTCTTCGAAGCGCGTGCGGTGGTTGCAGATCGCCACGCGCAGGCTGTGCGCCCCCTTTAGCGTCGTGTCCGAGATTGCGGCGGTTCCGCTTTCTTGCAGGCGCAGCATGATCTCCACGTTCAGCGTCTTCAGTTCCGCCGCGTCCAGACCGCCGGGATCATAGCGGAAGCAGACGATGTTGATGGCCTGTGGCGCAGCAAGCGCGAGGCGCGGATGTGTCTCGACAATGTCGGCGAGGTGGCGGGCCTGGGTAATGTTGCGATCAATCAGGTGGCCGAAACGGGCCAGTCCGTGTTCCTTCAGCATCATCCAGACCTTCAACGCGCGAAAGCTGCGCGAAGTCTCGGGCCCGAGTTCGTGCAACCAGGGACCCGACGCCAGGCCGCGTGGCGCGGTCTCTAGATACTCCGGCATGGTGGCGAAACTCTGCCCAAGCAGGCCAGGCTTGCGGATCAGCGCGCAGCCTATGCCAAAGGGGGCGTGCAGCCACTTGTGCGGGTCGAGGGCGAGGGAATCGGCACGGGCTAGGCCGGCGACCAGATGCGCATTCTCCGGCGCGATGGCGAGCAGTGCGCCGATGCAGCCGTCGACGTGCAACCACATGTCCTCGGCGGCGGCGAGATCGGCGAGCGCCATCAGGTCGTCGATCGCGCCGGTGTTAACACTGCCGGCATTGGCTATGAGGCAGGCTGGGTGCAGTCCACTAGCGCGATCCTCAGCAATGGCGGCGCGCAGGGCGGTCAGGTCGATGCGGAATGCGGCATCACTCGGTATCCGGCGCAGCGCCTGGTTGCCCAATCCCAGCGCCTCTACCGCCTTCCGGTGGCAACTGTGTATCTGGTCGGATCCGTAGAAGCGCAGCGGTCGCGGCATTGCCGCGACGCCTGCCTCGCGCACGTCGATTCCGGCCTTGACGTTGCGTGCCACCGTCAGGCCAACGAGGTTCGCGGCCGACCCACCGCTGACCAGCGTACCCTCCGCGGAGGCAGGCATGCCAACCATGCCGCGAAGCCAGTCGACCACCTGTCGATCCACATAGACGGCGGCATGATCGCCGCCGCCGACGTTCGATCCCTGGATCGCCGCAAGAAACTCGGCCAGTGCACCGGTGAAGCTGCCCGAGCCCATGAACCAAGACCAGAAGTGCGGATGAACGTTGCCCATCGGGTAGGGCATGATTGTCTCCTGCACCTCGCGGATTACTTCTTCCAGGGACGTCGGATCCGTCGGCGCGGGAATCTCGAAGCGTCGCCGCACGTTGTCCGGCATCGCCTGCCAGACCGGCCGTTCGCGCCGTTCCGCAAGGTAACGCACGGAGTCTGCGACGACGTGCATCGCGACACGCTCGACCCCTGTCCAGTCGACGGGGTCGAGCGTTTCTTCCGAAGGGGGAAGACGATGGTCCATGGTTCAGGCCGCGAAACGTGCGCCGGGAGTCGAGCGTGACAATGCCCACTCAGCATCGTCCATTTCCTCGGTAATTCCCTCGAAGAGGGGTGTCGAGAGATAGCGCTCGCCGGTATCTGGCAGCATGCACAGGATCGTGGACCCTGCCGGTGCGTTCTCGGCGATGCTCCGGGCGACGGCAAAGGTCGCTCCAGCGGAGATACCGCAGAAGATCCCTTCCCGGCGCGCCAACTCCCGAGCCCACTTGATGCCATCGGGACCAGCGACTTTGACCACCTCGTCGTAGAGACCCCGGTCCGTGGCCTCCTGCAACACCAGAGGAATGAAGTCCGGCGTCCAGCCCTGGATGGGGTGTGGCTCGAAGGCGGAGTGCCCGGCCGTCGGCGCGCCATCGTCGCCGCGGGTTTGCGCAATGCCGCTCGACAGCAGCGCCGCGTTCGCTGGTTCCGCCAGCACAATCCGCGTCTCCGGGCGTTCCATCCGCAACACGCGGCCGACGCCGGTAACGGTGCCGCCCGTGCCATAGCCGGTCACGAAGTAATCAAGCCGCTGCCCGGCGAAGTCGCCGAGGATCTCCCGCGCCGTGGTGGCGGCATGGATGTCGGCGTTAGCCTCCGTCTCGAACTGACGCGCGAGAAACCAGCCGTTGGCTTCGGCCAATTCGGCCGCCTTTCGGTACATTCCGTAACCTTTCTCGGCCCGCGGAGTCAGCACGACCTGCGCGCCTAGCATCCGCATCAGCTTGCGGCGCTCGACCGAAAAACTGTCCGCCATCGTCACCACCAATGGGTAGCCCTTCTGCGCGCAGACGATTGCCAGCCCGATGCCGGTATTACCGCTTGTTGCCTCGACCACGGTCTGACCGGGCTTTAGCTGGCCGCGGCGTTCGGCGTCTTCGATGATGTTCAGTGCCAGCCGGTCCTTAACCGAGCCGGCAGGGTTGAAGAATTCGGCCTTGACGTAGATCGTGGATTGACCGGCACCGAGATTGTTTATCCGGATGGTGGGCGTATCGCCAATCGTGTCGAGGACGCTGTCGAACAGACGCCCCCGGCCGTTTGTGGTGCGGATACTGTCAGTAGGTTGCATGATCGGTTTCCTATTATGTGATTGGCTGGCTCCTGGGGGAGCCAGCCGTACAGGGTTAGTTGATCTTGGGCCGAGGATCGTCGGCGGGGTCGATGTAGGTGATGCCAAACGGTCCGATGGCGTTGATCTGCACCACCGTTTCTTCCTCGGTCCAAGCGAAGTGTGCCATGCCGGTTGGAAGCTGCACGAAGCTCCCGGCGGGCAGGATCGGGGCGGCGGACTTGTCGTGAACCTTGCCGGACCCCACACCGAAGCCGCCCGAAATCACCGTGACATGCTCTTCTTCGGGATGGAAGTGCGGCGGGATGATATATCCGGCGGGCAGCTTCAGACGCATGACGAACGGTGCTTTTTCAGCCGGACTGCCGTGCAGTACTGCAAACTGGGCACCTGCAGGCAGGGTCGGAGGACCGGGTTGGAATACGACCTCCCCCGACGAGACCACCTTGTGATGGATATCCCCGTCATGCGCGCTGATCGTTCCAGCCACCGCGAGGGCGACGGCTACGCCGACAGCCGCCGACAGGGGCACGACCGGATTGTAGAGAGTTTGTTTCATCTGTATCTTCCTTCATTGTGAACGGCCGTACCACTTGGCGAATTTTGCTTTTCGCAAGTGGCGCGGAAACCGGTTTGTTCCGGTTCATCGGAATACTAGAAACCATTTGCAGACACGGCCGTGGAAACCGACGTGGAAATCCGCATGGAATCGTTAGGCCCAGTTGCCGAAACCAGCACCCGGCTTGCGATCCGGACGCTCGGCCGTTTGCAGGTTTTCCATCACGGTTGCTCTGTGGAATTGCCTCAATCACGCAAATTGCGGGCGCTGCTTGTCTACTTGGCGGTTGCCGCCCACCCCGTGGGACGCAGCCGCCTTTGTGAACTTCTCGGCGACGTCGCAAGCGATCCGCGCGGCGAGCTGCGTTGGTATCTGAGCAAACTGAGAACTGTTCTGGACCGCTCAGGACGTCGGCGGGTCGTGGGTGAAGACGACATGGTTAGCCTCGACCTGAGCGATGCCGAGGTTGATGCAGTCCAGATAGAGAGCGTGGTGCGGGCCGGTCTAGACGCGGCAGACCTTGACGTTTTGCGTCGGAGCGCCGCCCGGTTTGTCGGCGATTTCGCCGAGGGGTTGGACCTCAACCGGAGCCCGCAGCTCGACCATTGGCTAACAACGCAGCGTGCCCGTTTTCGTTCTTGCCATGCCGCGATTCTCGACCAGTTGATCGGGCGCCTGCCCATGAACGATCCCGAGGCGCGGCGGTTGGCGGAGGCGTGGGTTGCCCTGGCGCCGTTTGACCCGCGCGCCCACCACGTGCTGATGGCCGCGTCTGGGCCTTTCGAAGCTGAGTGTCATCTTGCGTCGGCCGAGCGGTTGTTCGAAGCGGAGGGCCTGGATCTTGCACCACTGCGGCAGGCGGCGCGCGCGCTGGGGTCCGCACCGGCGGTGGTGCGCGCGCCGGAATCCAGCGCGTCGCCCCCACTCTCAGCCGTGCCCGAGCAGCGACCGTTCCGGATATCGCTTGCCGTTATGCCATTCCACGAACCGGGTATCGCCCCCAACCATTCGGGGCTTGGGGGCAGCCTGACCCGCGATATCATAACCCGGCTTGCAAAGTTGAGATCGCTCTTCGTAATCGCACAGGGCTCGGTTTTCGCTCTGGCCGAGCGCGGCATTGGTCCTGAGGAGGCGGGGCAGCGCCTTGACGTCGGCTACGTTGCCAGCGGCGCCGTGCGGCGGCGTCGCGGACGCATTGTCGTGGACGTGGAACTCGTGGAAGCACGGACCGCTCGCATTGTCTGGTCCGACGTCTATGAGACAGTCGAAGCTGAAGCCTTCGACATCTTGGACAAGATTGGCGATATGATCGTCTCTGCCATCGTCAGCGAAGTCGAGACGGCCGAGAAGAACAGGGCCGTCCTCAAGCCGCCTGATACGTTAAACGCCTGGGAGGCCCATCATCGCGGATTGTGGCACATGCACCGTTTCACCCGGGAAGATAACCGACAGGCGCAACACTTCTTCCACAAATCGATCGAGGCCGATCCGACTTTCTCCCGCGCCTATTCGGGGCTTTCCTTCACGCATTGGCAGAACGCCTTCCAAAGCTGGAAAGACAGCCGCATTGAAGCCGACCTCGCATACGATGCGGCGGGTCGTGCCCTGATGGCCGATGACCACGATCCGTCGGCTCATTGGGCGATGGGCCGCGCGCTCTGGCTGCTCCGCGACGAAAGTCAGGCGATAGACGAACTGCAGCAAGCGGTGGACATCAGTCCGAATTTCGCCATGGGGCACTACGCGCTTGCTTTCGTGCAATCGCAATCCGGCGATCCTGTGGCGGCAATTGGGTATGCCGATCTCTCGCGCCAGCTCAGCCCGTTCGACCCGCTGCTTTTTGCCATTCTGGGTGCCAAGGCGATGGCCTTTGTGCGGCTCGGTAGATACGAGGAGGCTGCGGACTGGGCGCTGAAAGCGGTCGCGCGTCCCAACGCGCACATCCTGATTCAGCAGATTGCTGCGTTCTGCCTTGTACTTGCCGGCCGTATCGAGGAGGGGCGGGTTATCGGTGCGGCAATCCGACGTACGCGACCGGGATACAAAGTCGACGAATTCCTATATGCGTTCAAATTTTCCGCTGACGCCGAGGTTATCTTCAGGCGTGCTGCAAGGGAACTGGGGCTCGATTGATTCAGCACCGAATGAATGCGGCCGATCTGTCGTGGTCGTCGTCCCACCGCAAATAGTGCCGCTCAACGTTAATTTTCACGAGGGCCTCGCCCAGATGCCGCCGCCAGTGGCTTGATCGCATGCCCTGACCCTCAGCCCAATGGGAGCGAGCTGCGCCCCGACCGCGTCGGGATCCGCCCTCCATCATCTTCCCAAAGGGCGATACAGATTTCGCTCGGCGCAGGTATCAGCCTCTGCTTGTTGCCGGATTCCAATTTCTGCACGAAGGATTCCAATTGGTCGAAGTTTGTTGAGAAACGTTTCATGACGTACTTCCTTTTTCACAAGATCAGTCCGATATCTCGCGTTGCAATCTCTGGCCCCCTGCGCGCGCAAACCATCGGCTAGTATGGAGAGCGCGATAGGGCTATCTCCTGTTACGCTGCCTGCCGTAGGTGATCGCGGGGTGTTTCCAACGGAGCAACTAATGGTTGGGATGGCGCTATCTTCGCTCTGTGCTGCAACATCGCGTCAACGACTTGTGGAATCTCGGCACGCCTAATTCCAATGTCGGCAAGCAATTGATCATTGAGACTATCAAGCACCATTATCGTTCTGCGTCGCTGCCAACTCTTGACCAAGGCTGCGATTATTTTTCTTAGAATCCCCGTTCTTGCGGGCGTTCCGCCCGAAGTCGAATTTACACGTTGGAATTGTGATTTTTTGAGATAGAACATGCCGATCTCCTATGCCAAGAACTGTGGCGCCACGCTACTGACCCAGCGTTAAGGTGGAGGATGCGTGACTTATGAATGATGGGGAGATTTCCCGGAACGGCGGCGACCAGATAGATCGGCGCGGCCCGGGATTACGGGCAGTTCAGGAGGGATCCTGCGTAGATCAGAAACCTCTTATTTTGGCCAAGTTTCAACATGCCTCATATATGGCCATCACGGGCGGGTATTCAACTGATCGGGGCTATATGGGTGCGTTGCCAGGGAAAAATAGAAAGGCGGTCATCTAGCACCCGGCCAAGACAGGACCATCAGGCCTCTTCGAACCGAATTGGATGGGCTCCTTTCCACAGGACGGCGTTGCCCAGCCGGGGCAAATTTTCCAAGCCAGAAGTCAAGGTAATGAAGTGGTTTCCGGCCAACTGACCCATCTTCGACGAAAAATCGACCCCGCCATAGGCCAGCAAGATTTCGGTTTCGCTGATGCCGCCCGGATACAACACAATATGGCCTGGCGCCGGATGGCTGGTGTGGTTTTCGTAGCCCACGCCAAAATCCTCGTCGCCCAAGGGCACCCAAACGCCTTCACCGCTCCAGCGGACATGCACGATTTGACTCTCGTAGGGAAGGCGCGCACGGAAAGCGGCTACTGTATTGGGTGCTTTTTCCGTTTCAAATACTCCGCCAAACACAAACTCCCCGGCGGTAATCTTCAATTTATCGCTCATTTTGGCTCCTTATCACCAGTGGGACAGCAGCGCCAACTTCCCTGAGCGCCTTGCTTATCCTGGGAATCTCATTGCCGCATTTCGAGCTTATCGTTTTGGTGATATCGGATACTAGAACTTCGTCCTCGTGATCGACCGCGCCCCTCAGATAGTGGATTTCACCATTGCCAATTTGAACAGGACTGCGTTTGGTCGTGGCCCGCCAAAGGCTACAACTGCCCAGCCTGCCTCAAGACGGTTTCTTCTGATGGAATGCCCTCGAAAAAACCTCTCCAGAGCCGGGGTCGGCGCTGGAGAGGCTTCGTTCGAGTAGGCTAAATGTTAGCCGATCTCACGCACCCAGAGATCGACCAGTTCGTCCTTCTGCGGCAGGACGGTTCCCCAGTCCAATTCGCGGATGCTGTTAACCGTGTCCGCTCCCATAAGCAGCTTCTCTTCGAGGTCTGCGGGCGCTTCGACCTTGCTGTTCGTCGGGCTGTAGAGGCCCTTGAGGAACTTCGACTGGTAGGACGCACTAAGCGCGTTGTTTACCCAGGCAATAGCGCCGTCGACGTTTTGGCAGGTCTTTGGAATCTGGAAGCCGGTCCGCTGGCCCCATAGACCTTCCTTCGGCGTTGCCCGGCCAAGATTGAGGCCTGAGTCGATCAGCTGTTGGCCACGGTGACTGTAGAACAATGCGGCGTCGACCTCCTGCTGCTGGAACAGGCTTCGACCTTCCGACACGTTCTTGTAGACCTTGAATTTCTTCAAGCTCTTGATGGCCTCGATCCCGGGCTTGAGGTCGGTCGCGCTGCCGCCGTGCAGCATTGCGGCAATATAAAGGAACGTCATGCCATAGGCCTGAGAGATGTGCGGCACGCCGACGACGATGTCGTTCGTCCAGAGGTCCATCCAAGATTCGACGTTAGGTAGCTTGGATTTGTCGTGAACGAGTGCGTACTGGTAAACAATCGCACCGTAGTTGGCAGTTTCAGGCGGAAGCGAGCTGGAATAGACGTCTTTGGCGTTTGGCATCTTTGACGTCATATTGTCCAGCCAGAGGTCCTTACCCTGGAATGCAATAGGGTTGTCGAGCGTGACAACATCGTAGACTGGGCGATCGCGTGCCGCGATGAGCTTGGGCAGCATTTGCACGTCATCCTCGACAGTGAAGACGACTTCAATGTTATGTGCGGCCTCGAATTCAGGGATAATATCCTGGCGCAGAATTTCCTCGTAGGCGCCACCAAAGCACTGAAACTGCAGCTTCGTTTTAGCCTGCGCAAATACGGGCTTGGATATCAACGGCAGTGCGCTGACGCCAAGCGTGCCTCCTATGAACTGGCGGCGATTGAGATCAAATTTGGATGTCATTCTAGAATACTCCTTTTGTTGGGATGGTGGGTAGAGAGGTCACTTCGCAAGGACACGATCGAGCCCGAATATCCGCTGAAGAAGCGTAACCAGCACAAAGGCTGATAAGATTAGAATTGTGGATATTGCTGCAATTACAGGTTCAACCGAGAATTCAATATAGTTATAGATTCTTATTGGGAGAGGCATTATTTCGGGATTACTAAAGAAAAGGGACATTGTTACTTCGTCGAAACTCACGATGAATACAAAAGCGAGGCCCGCGCAGATCGAGGGCACGATTAAAGGCAGCAGCACGCGAAATAGGATGCGGGCTTTGCTGGCACCGAGGGTTTCTGCCGCCTCAAGCACAGAAACCGGCACACTTTCCAGTCCGGCAGTGACTGTACGAATAAAGAAGGGAACGGTAATCAGGATATGGCCCACGATGATGCCAAAGAGCGGCGCGTCGAGGCCGGCGGCGTAGTATATCTGAAGCAAAGCAATTCCAGATACGATGGCCGGCAGGATCAGCGGTGCCACGACCACGCTGCGAAGTAGGGTTTGCGTCCGCGGCGACCCCATGCGCAGGCCAAGCGCCGTCGGTATGCCGATGAGGGCTGCGCCCGCCATAGTTGCCGCCGCAATCAGCAGACTATCGAAAAATGCTTGGACAAAACCGCCTACCGACATTGCTTCGACGTACCAGCGAAGCGTAAATCCACGGGGCGGGAAGGTCACGAAGTCGGTTTGAGTGAAGGAACTGCCCACGATGATGATCAGTGGTGCAATCAGGAAGATGATGGCAACCCAGGCAATTGCGGAAATGAAGCGTTGAAACATCTCACTTCTCCCGGAACATGAAGCCGTGCAGGAGTATGACGGCGAAGTTCAAGGTCAGCAGGACGAAGACCAGAGCCGAGCCCACCGGCCAGTTCATGGAGAAGGTAAATTTTTGGTAGATGATCGTACTGATAGTCGAAAAGCGGTTTCCGCCCAGCAATTGTGGAGTCACGAAGGCGCTGATCACAGTGCAGAAGACAAGTAGGCTGCCAGCGCCGACCCCCTGAAGGCAAAGTGGAATGTGGATCTTTACGAGTGTCCGCAGAGAACCCGCGCCCAGACTTTCCCCGGCCTCAATCAAGGAGGCGTCAAGTTTTTCCATCACACTGACGAGGCTGATGACCATGAGCGGCAAACTCAGGTGAATAAGCCCAATAGCGACTGAGAAAAAGTTATTGTTTATCGGCAACGGTTCGGAGATCAGCCCAACGGCATCGAGCGCTTTGTTGATAACGCCATTGTCGCCCAAAAGGACCAGCCACGCGTAGGTCCGCACAACGATATTCACGAGCAAAGGCGTCATCGTCAGGATCAGTAGAATAGACTTGGTGGTCTTGCCCCCCTGCACAATGCGCATCGCCAGCGGATACCCAAGCAGCAGCGAGAAAACTGTGACGAAAATTCCAAGCCCGACAGTCTGCGCGAGCAGGCCGAGATAGTAATTGTCCGTCAGAATGGAAACATAATTCTGGAGGCCGAGGTCAGGCACATACAATTGTGAGGAACTGTATCGCGTAAGGCTAAGCCAGAAGATGTACACATAAGGCGCCAGCAAGCAGAGTCCATAGAACGTGGCGATTGGCGCCAGCAATGCCGACATCTGGCTACGTGTCGGTTTGCGCAGACCTTCCGCGCTGGGCCGGTAGCTCGTTGTGTCCGGGATTGCGCTTGTGGTCATGCTTCCTTCCTAAATCGAGTGGAGCGCGTGTGTGAACGAGTCAATCGCCGGGTAGCCATGTGCCGGCATCAGGTGCGGCTGTAAGCCGGACAGGGGCTCCGGTAACGAACTCGGCTGCACGGCCGACCGGCAACTGGGCTCGGAATTGCAGTTCGCCACATGCGATGACTAGATCGAGCGCCATTCCATTCGGCCGCATCGACACTAGGCGGTAGGCAGAATCTTCTTTGGACGGGAAAACCTCGAGGCTATGCGCGGGAAGCAGGAGCTTCGCTGTTTCGCGATCAACACCGTCCGGTGCGGCGGCCTCGACTTCGACGCCTCCGGGAAGTTGAACGATCCATTTTCCTCCCTCCACGCGCGTGCTGCCGGACAGGAGATTTCCTGCATCGATGAACTCCGCCACCCACGCCGTCGCAGGCATGGAGAAGAGCTCCGAGGGTGTGGCGATTTGCTGAATTTTCCCATCGCGCATGACGACAATTCGATCTGCCATCGCAACGGCCTCATCCTGATCGTGCGTGACGAACATCGCGGTAATCCCAAGACTGCGTTGCAGCTCCTTCAACTCGAACTGCATCCGCGTACGCAACTGTTTGTCGAGGGCACCAAGAGGTTCGTCGAGCAGTAACAGAGAAGGCTCGAATGCTATTGCGCGAGCTAGGGCGACTCGCTGCTGCTGTCCGCCCGATAGGGCCTTTGGGCGACGATCCGCAAGCTCGGCCAGCCGGACCTTTTCGAGAGCGGCCATCGCCCGCGTACTGATTTCGGGTTTCGTTAGTCGTCGACACTCAAGCCCAAAGGCCACGTTCTGACGCACCGTCATATGGGGAAACAGCGCATAGTTCTGAAAAACTATACCGATGTTCCGATGCCGAGGCGGCAGATTGGCCACATCCTTGCCATTCAAAACGATCCGGCCGTCCTGGGGAACGTTGAGCCCGGCAATCACACGGAGCAGGGAGGTCTTTCCACACCCTGATGGTCCCAAGAGTGCAATGAACTCGTTCGCGCCGACCTCGAGCTTGATGTTGTCGAGCGCCACTACATCGCCGTAGCGGAGACTCAGTTGTTCGATCCTCAGCATGTCGGGTGCCGACCGCAATTCGGTTGCCGAGTGCTGCCAACACCCCTCCGGCACCTGTCCTTGATCATCGAACATATTCTTTTCACTCATTCAGTTGGGATTCCCCGATGTGCCTGGGATTCCACGCTGCTTCACAAAGCTAGAGGCTAGTTTATCGATCTGTCAACACTTTGGTATGACTACAGTAGCAAGGGTCATGATTTTAACGCTATGACGATAATTCTGCCAGAGAATTGCGGAAAATCCCCACATTACAGAAAGAATAGTCCTTTAGCTTGAAAAAGTGTTGACATTTCTAGGCAGTCCGCCTGTTATCGAAGGGCGCGTCTCCATTGGGCGCAAGATCGTAGAACCTTGAGGTCAAGATGATTGTGATCTCCTCGCCCAACCGGGTATTGGCGACATCATCTTGCTCGCGACGGTCGACTTTGGGAGGCGATCATGATTGAGGGCTCGCTCGACTGGCTGAAGCAAATCGGCGGCAGGCCGGACGGCATGAGTGTGGATGCTTCCGGTATGCTTACCCTGACGGGGGTGCCGGTTGACAGACTAACGTCGCTTTATGGCTCTCCGCTTTTCGTCACCACAGAACAGGTCATCCGCGAGAACGTTCAACGGTTGCGCGACGCGTTTAGTAGTCGTTGGCCAACCGGCGCCGAAATCTTCTATGCGATTAAGACGAACAACTGCCTCGCGATCCGTTCCTTGTTATCGCAGGAAGGCGTGGGTGGAGAATGTTTTGGCGATATCGAGTATCGCGCAACCTGCGAAGCTGGTGTCTGCCGCGAAAACATCATTCTTAACGGCAGCGACAAGACCGAAAGCGCTCTTGCCGCAGCGGTACAAGGCAACTCGATCATCAACATCGACAGTCTGGACGAGATAGCCGTGCTGTCCCGGCTTGCGACCGCCAAACGCCCGGTAAGGGTGAACATCAGGTTACGGCTGGCTCCAAAGGAGCTTGATACTTTCGGTGCAAGCTTTTTTAAGACCGGTAGTTCGGCAAGTGAAAGCTTGCTGTCGGCCAAATGGGGATTTTCCGAGGATGCGGCAAGCGACGTCATCCTCGCTCTCCGGGATGATCCAAAGTTCGACCTCCTCGGGTATTCTGCCCATGTTGGTCGATTTACCAACGATCCTGCCGCCTTCCATGTAGTGGGGCAGGAGTTGGCGCGTTTTACGACAGCTATGAAAGCGCGTGTTGGGTTCTGGCCACGGGTGATCGACCTTGGCGGCGGATGGCCTCGTCTCAGAGAACCTGAATCGCGCGCATCGGAGGTCAATCCACATGACATCGAGGACTATGCCGAGGCCATGACGTCTGCGTTGCGGGCAGGGCTCCATGGCCCCTTGCCGCGACTCTTTCTCGAACCCGGCCGCTACCTGGTCGGAAATGCCGTCGTCCTTTTATCCACTGTAACCACAACCCGATCTGATGTTGGCCGGAAATGGATCCATGTGGACGCCAGTACGAATCTTCTGATGCGGATCGAGACAAGCCGAAGCTGGTACAATTTGCTCCCGGCTTCGCGAATGACTGCACCCCCCAGGAATGTGGCGACCGTCGTCGGGCCGACCTGCATTCCCTCTGTTCTGGGTATGGATCGGCCCATGCCCGACCTTCAACGCGGCGATATCGTAGCGATCCCGGATGCCGGAATGTATGCCGAGGTACTGGCATCGCAGTTCAACGGCATGCCCAGACCGGCTGGCATCATGATTGCCCCGGATGGCAATATCGATCTTGTCCGGCGGCGTGAAACCTACGAAGACATCTATCGTAATCACAAGATTCCCCAACGTTTCGCCGAACAGAGCGCCGCCGCACGCAAGAGCTTGCCATGAACGGCGCAGAGACGCTTGCGAGAGAGCGCATCTTCAGTGATCGCCTGACAGTTGATGCCAAGGGCATGTTATGTATTGGCGGCGCCTCTGTCGGTGACCTTCTGCAGCGCTTCGGTTCGCCGCTGGTGGTCGGTGTCGAGGAAACGCTTCTGGCAAACTTTGAGCGTATTCGAGACGCCATTGGCACCGCTTGGCCCGGTCCGAGCGCAATACTCTACTCGACCAAGAGCAATGACACGCTCGCCTTTCGTCACCTGCTGTCCCGAGCGGGCGCGGGGGGTGACTGCTTTGGCGAGGGTGAGCTACGGTCCACGCTCGATAGCGGGGCAGATCCGTCGAGGGTCGCGCTCAACGGCAGTGACAAGACGGCGGAGCTTATTGATCTGGCGCTTGTGCATGGGGTCACAATCAACATCGATGCCGCAGATGAAGTCGATCTGATCGTCGCAGCGATTGCGCGAACGGGATCTCCCGCGCGAGTGAACATCCGCCTAAAAGTTCTCCCCGACGAACTAGGGCCCTACATGGGCGGATCGACACAAAGGCACGGCCAGGGTATTGCCTCCGTGCGGCGCGCAAAGTGGGGGCTTGGCCCAGACGCTGCGCAGCAGATAGCCGCCCGGCTACAGCAGACCCAAGGTCTGGAGCTGACTGGTTTTTCTGTCCATATCGGCCACCTTTCCAACCGACCCGAGGCATTCGCTTCGATCGCAACTGCATTTGGGGCCACGGTCCGCAAGATTTGCGAAAAACTAGACCTGCGCCCGAGCATTCTTGACCTCGGCGGAGGATGGGCAAGAGAGCGCGAACCCGAACAGCGCGGCGTGCCCATCGAACGGGTGACGGTTGAAACGCAAGTTAAGGCAGCCTGTGATGCGCTGACCAGTGCCCTCGGTCCCTTGGCAGACCCCGTCGAAGGGCCGGTACCCGAGCTCTGGGTCGAACCTGGACGCTACATCTGCGGAAACGCTCAGGTTCTGCTCGCTACCGTGGGATCGGTTAAGGAGGACTGTGGATTCCGCTGGGTCAATGTGGATATCAGCACCAACAACCTGATGCGGATCGAGACGGGGGCTTTTGAATATCAGACATTGCCCGCAAGCAGGATGCACGACCTTTGCACAACCGCTCAGGAAATCGTCGGAAGAACCTGCTTCCGTTCGGTCGTTGGTGCCGGCCGGTTGTTGCCGAAGCTGGTGCGCGGCGACCTTGTCGCCATTCTAGATGCCGGCATGTACGCAGAAGTCTTTGCGACTCAATTCAACAGCATGCCACGCCCGGCAGCCGTACTAGTTGGGACCAAGGGCGAGATTGAACTTGTTCGCGTCCGGGAAACACTGGCCGACGTGTTCGCGCATCACCGTGTACCCGGTCGCCTTAAATGGCCTGAAAAGGAGTAAGAAGGTATGGAGAGATCGCCCCGGTTCCTGACTGACCCGATATCGGAAAAGCTATTAGAAAGCCTTGTCGCTCTCGCCGCTGAGGTAAATGTGCTGCGTGACCGTGTCGCGCGGCTCGAAGCGCAGGCGGACGGTACCGAATTGCCAGACGGTTTTGAAAGCGCCGATAGCTTTGTCACCTCGGTCTTTGGCGGCGCTGCAACGATGGCCGCTAAGTAAGGAGGAGACGAATCATGGCCATTGCCCGCCCCCTGGAACCGAAACTGGATACGGCGACCGCGTCGTATCAGAACTTTATCGGTGCGTTCCGCAAACTCTGGTCTGGACCGATCTACCGTGAACTGCGCAAACAGGCCGAAGCGTTGCCCGATCAGTCTTCGGACAACTACGCCAGTTTTGAAGCACACCTAGTGCGCCTACCGTTGCACCAGCTTTTCGGGTGGCTTGAATACAATCTCCAGCAGATGAAGTACCTCGGAGCCTACGGAATTATTCCGATGGTGGAAGGGCAGCGTGCGGCGCTGGAGAAGGCGTTGATGCAGCCCGTTTCCGACGGGATGCTGCGGCTCGCCACCGACATTCGGCTGCCGGACTACTATAAAGAGACGGATTTCCACCACCACCCTGGCGGACTAAGAGAGAATCCATTGGCTGGAATCGTCTACCGCGCAAGTGCGGGTGCATCAGGCGGCGTCGTCGGACGTGCCGGGTTGCACCGGCTCTTTGCCAGCGAAGTCACAGCAGATCGGACTTTTGCGCGCGTCCTGGACATTGGCTGCGGTTTTGGTCGCAGCACGCTGGCCTTTGTAAGGACGGGTGCCGAGACAGAGGTTGTGGGGATCGATCTCTCTGACGCTTGCCTGCGTCTCGCGGCGCTTCTCGCCATGGATCTGCCCGAGGGCGGTCGCTCATCCTATATTCAGGCGGATGGTGCAGACGTGCCGCAGCCTGATGAAAGTTTTGATCTGGTAACCTCGACGATGCTGCTGCACGAATTGCCGGCCGACGCGACCCGGGCTATGACGGCGGAGGCCTTTCGGCTACTGGCTCCGGGCGGAGAGGTCGCTCACCTGGATTTCCTCCCGCCTGAGGACAACTTTCTTCGTGCGCTTTACTTTGGGCATTCTCGCCGCAATGCAGAGCCCCACATGCGCGATCTGGCCGCGATGGACCTGCGCGGTGATTTTGAAGCAGCCGGGTTTACAGATTTCACGGTCACACCCTTTGACGAAAATGGTACGGCAGGCAGTGACGGTTGGCGTCTGCCATGGGTCATCATTCGCGCGAGGAAACCGGAATGAGCACCTTGGCAACTCCTATCCGGCGCGGCTTTGTCGATGTGCCTGGCGGTCAGGCGCATTACCGCTATGCCCTACCCGAAGGCGCCGGCCTGGATGACATCCCACTTGTCGTGCTGCATCCGTCCCCAGGTTCGGGTCGGATGATGGCGAAGTTTGTTCGGGCGATGGCGAAAACCGTTCCGGTCTATGCGCTCGATACGCGCGGTAACGGTGATTCGGACCCCTTGCCCGGGACGCCGACTATAGCGGATTTCGCAACAGCAACTTGGGAGGCAATTGATGCCCTTGGGTTTGATCGTATACGCCTGCTGGGAACCCACACCGGCGCTAGCATCGCTACCGAGGCTGCCAACCAGCGGCCTGAACGGGTGTCAGAACTGATCATCGACAATATGGGGCTATGGTCGGACAAGAAGAAGAAGACACATTTCGAGCGCAACTCGCCAAAAGTGTCGCCCGACATGATGGGCAGTCAATTAAACTGGGCCTGGCATTATTGCCGTGACCAGTATCTTTTTTCGCCGTGGTACGAGCCGACGGTTGCCAACCGCCGGAATGTCGACTTGCCAGAGCCTCAGGTGTTGCACGAACTCGTCGTTGAGGTGCTCAAAGCGCTCGGGACCTACCATATGTCTTACTCTGCAGCGGCGAACTTCGACAAACGCGACGCCCTGGCGCGCGTGTCGGTGCGTACGCTTGTCAGTTCGAACGAACGCGATCCGCTTATGGTTCATCTGGATGAAGTTCATGCTTGCGTATCGGGATCGGTACGAAAGGTCGTGGGGGATCTGGAAACCGAAGACGGCGCGGCCGTCTCGGCCGAGATTTATGCCTCGTTTCTGAAGCGATAGGACCGCAAAAGTCGGATGCATGAAGGGCTGCTGTCATTCCTCCACTCGGTTGTTCAGCCAGTGGCCGCGCTCTTGGCGGTTCGCGGCCCCGGCTATCCTATCATTTGGTTATCTGGGCGATTTGATTTAGTCCGCCGCACCTTTGGGTGAGGTACGGGGCGTGATTGTGTTCTGGTCAAGGCGCTCCAGAGCCGATTTAAAAATAGACAAGAAGTCGCGCGCCAGATGGCTGGGAGTGCGACTGGAAGGAAAAAGCGCCCAAAGCCTGAATTCTACTCTGGGCTTAAACGGCAGCACGGCAATCTCTCGATCATCAAACTCATAGGTGCTGAAGGGATCGACGACGGATACGCCAGCGCCGTATGCCACGAACGCGCAGGCGGCCTCTGATTGCTCGGTTTCAATCTGTATTCTTCTAGTTACGCCGAGATTGTCGAATACCTTGTCCACGCCGAAACGTGAACGGTCATCGCGACCCAAGGATATGAAGGGTTCGCGCACTAGGTCCCTGGCATGAACGGACTTCAACCTCGACAAATGATGATTGCGGGGCACCGCGCAGACGCCGGACATCCTGAAGAGTTCTTCGCTGGTTACTCCGGGGTGTTCCCCGGAAAGCAAGCCGATTCCAATGTCGACGTTGTTTGCTGCCACCCAATCAATAAGTGAGCGAGATCGTCTGCTTTCCACAGTGACACGAACGTCGGGCCGAACCTGGCAATATTCCGACACCACCCTTGGCAGGAACCGCGACGCCATTGCCGGAAAGGCCGCTATTGTCAGTTTGCCCCAGTTTCGGTCCCTTATACCCTCTGCTACCCGCGCAATCTTCTCCAACCCGGTAAACATTCGATCGGCCTCGGCAAAGAGCGTCTCCGCTTCAGAGGTCGGATAGACACGGCCGTGCTTTCGCTCAAAAAGTTTAAAGCCACAAATACCCTCAAGGCTCTTAAGCTGTTGGCTGATCGCCGGCTGGGAAACGTTAAGCATTTCAGCGGCACCAGTCACGCTGCCGCACCGCATGACACTAACGAAAGCTTCCAGTTGGCGTGCGTTTACCTTCATTAGAGTACCTTATGATGTTTGGCTAAAAACTAATTAGACTTTATGGGATGTGACTGCAAGGATCAAAACTTCCCAGGGCCAGTCCGCTGGTGCCTCGATCAATTGCTAGGAGGGAGGAAGGTATGAAGTCGATAAAGAAAGAACTATCGATAGGGGCGGCGACGAGTGCGATAGCGCTCGCTGCTTTCACGATGCAGGCGCAAGCTGCCGAGAGCCTAACGGTGGCTTTCTATGGTGGTAGCTGGGGTGAAGCCATCCAATCTTGCATGGTTGACCCTTTTGTAGCGAGCACGGGCATCCAAGTGACGCCGGAGCCGGGCGTGTCGAGCGTAACACTTGCCAAACTTAAACAGCAGAAAGGCGACCCGGTCATTGACGTCGCTTGGCTGGACGGCGGTGTATCCGAGCTAGCCGCCGCCGATGATCTGGTTGCAGCATTAGATCCAGCCAAAGTTCCGGGCGTTTCAGGAGTGATCGACGAAGGCGTATATCGTACCGCCGATGGACAGGTCTACGCGCTCAGCACAGGATATTATTCCTTGGGTCTGGTCTACAACACCGATGATGTTAAGAATCCGCCGGAAAGCTGGTGGGACTTATGGGGCCCGGATTATGCAGGCCTTGTTACGCTACCCAGCCCGGCAAACGCCATGGGCGTGCCGTTGTTCGTCCTGATCAACCAGCTTGCTGGCGGCACGATGGACAACTTTGATCCAGGTGTTGCGAAGATGAACGAGTTGGAAGTCTCGTCCTATTTTGATGCTTCCGGAAATGCGACCAACAGCTTCCAAAGCGGCGAAGTAATTGCCGGAGCCCACTACGCAAACGCCGCCTGGGCGATGGCTGACAAGGGCCTCCCGCTTCGCTATGCCGTTCCCAAGGAAGGCGCGCCTTCAGGCGACATCCGCGTGCATATAGTTAAGGGAACAAAGTCCATGGAGGCGGCGGAGAAGTTCGTCGATTTCGTTGTCGCCAAAGAGCAGGCAACCTGCATGACCAATCGGCTTTATGTCGGTCCGGCAACCGCAGGTATTACGCCGACGCCCGAGGCGCAGGAGCGCTTGCCCTGGGGCGCTGATGGTTCTGTGAAAAATCTAGCCCTTTTCGATTGGGATGAAATCAACGCCAATCGGGACCGGATCACAGAAATATTCAACCAGAAAGTCGCCGGAAAATAGAAAAGCTCTGCGGGCGGCGGCGCCGATGACGTGTCTGCCGTCCGCATCATTTTCTCTCCTGGCGTCTTTAAATTTCAATCATTCCGAGGCTTTTGATGGGCGAACCAATTATCAAGGTTGACCGTCTGACAAAGCGCTATGGCAGCGTGACTGCCTTGGCAGAGGTCAGTGCGCAGGTTCAGCCGGGAGAGTTTCTCGCTCTTCTTGGACCGAGCGGTTGCGGGAAAACGACGCTTTTGCGCCTTATCGCCGGCTTCATAGATCCGTCCGAAGGCGAAATCGTGATTGAGGGCGTTAGCATGAATCGCGTGCCGCCCGACCAGCGCCCCGTTAACACTGTTTTCCAGAATTACGCACTTTTTCCGCACCTCACCGTTCGCGACAACCTCGCCTTTGGTCCAAGACGAAAGCGTGTAGCGCGCGAGGAGATTGATAAACTGGTGGCCGAGGCGCTCGAAATGGTTGGTATGGAAGCCTTTTCCAAGCGCTATCCCAGTGAGCTTTCGGGGGGGCAGCAACAACGTATCGCGCTGTCCAGGGCCATCATTAACAAACCTAAGGTGCTTTTGCTTGATGAGCCGCTGGGCGCTTTGGATCTGAAGCTGCGCAAGCGGATGCAGATTGAGCTGAAGCGCCTGCACGAACAGCTGCGTATGACCTTCATCTATGTAACGCACGACCAGGAAGAAGCTCTCGTGATGGCCGATCGCATCGCCGTTATGGGTGAGGGCAGGATAGTCCAACTGGGTACGGGCCAGGAGATTTACCGGGAGCCGAACTCACGTTACGTCGCGGACTTTATTGGCGATGCCAATCTTCTGGATTGCGAAATTGATCACGAAGGCTGGCTGCGGCTTGGCGACGCAACTGGGGAGCGCCTTTTCCGGCCTGCCGAGGCAGGCGACCAACGGCGCGTCACACTCATGGTTCGGCCAGAGCATGTAAAGCTCGGCGAGCCCAAGGCTGAATCCGAGGCTGTGCTGCTGAAGGGCAGGCTCCGTGATCTCATCTTTGTCGGTAGCGGCACGAAATTCGTGGTGGCCCTCGATTCCGGCCACGAGATCGTGGCCGAATCGTCCTCCAATGCTTTGTCGGAGCAATTGGAACAGGGCGCTGAAATCACTCTCCACTGGCGCGCGGAGCACGCGCGTGTTCTCAACAAATGACACATTTGGAAATGCACTGATGACAAAGCAGACACACACCGTTCTTACCCCAACCGGCACATTGGGCTATGGCTTTGGGGCTGAGGCATTTGCCCGCGGTATGGCTATGAGTCCTGACGTTATCGCCGTCGATGCAGGCTCGACCGATCCCGGCCCTCACTATCTCGGCTCCGGCGAGCCCCTTGTATCGCGGATCAGCGCGAAGCGGGAGCTGACCCAAATGATCAAAGCGGGCCGGGCGGCCGGAATTCCTGTGATTGTTGGTAGTGCAGGCGGTGCCGGTTGCAAGGCGCATGTCGATTGGACCGTGGAGATCGTCCGGGAGATTGCGAGAGAATCCAACCTCCATTTTAAGCTGGCTACGATCTATTCGGATGTGTCCCGCGAAAGGCTTGCCGAGGCACTTAGCCGAAATGAGGTGAAGGACTTCGAGGCAGGCTTTCAATTGACCCCGGAAATGGTCAAGCAAGCTGGTGCCATTGTCGCGCAGATGGGCCATGAACCGATTGTTGAAGCGCTGAAAGCCGGGGCTGAAGTCGTCATCGCCGGGCGCGCTTGCGACGACTGCGCAATTGCCGCGCACCCAATTTATAGCGGCGCCGATCCGGCACTCGCAATTCACATGGGCAAGATCTTGGAGTGCGGCGCCTTTTCCGCCGAGCCCTTTGCGATGGATGTGATGCTCGGCATTTTGCAGCCGGGGCACTTCGAGTTGGAGCCCGGTAGCCCGAACAGACGCGCTTCAGTCACCTCTGTGGCGGCCCATTCGCTCTATGAGCGCGAGAACCCATTTTTGCAAGCTGGTCCAGGGCATCAGCTCGACCTAAGCGCGTGCACCTTTGAACAGTCCGGCGAGCGCCGGGTCCGTGTCACGGGTGCGCAGTTTCTGGAGGACGAGGACTATTGGGTGAAACTGGAGGGCGTTCGGCAGACCGGATACAGGACGATCTGTGTTGCCGGTATTCGCTGCCCGACCTTGATCGCGCGGCTGGATGAGCTGTTGGAGCAAGTCCGCGTGGAGACCCTGGAGTACTTTGACGATCCGAGCCTGCACATTGGCTACACTGTCTATGGCCGCGACGGTGTGATGGGAGCGTTGGAACCTCAAACCGCCATTTCCTCTCAGGAGATTGGGTTGGTGATCGAAGCGATCGCCGGGGATCAGGCCCTCGCACGGGGCGCCTGCCATCATGTCAGCGGGGGGCTTCTCCATCTTCACTATGATGGGCTGTACAACACCTCGGGTAACCTCGCGTTCCTCTACTCTCCGTCAGAGATCGATGCGGGCCCGGCTTTCGAGTTCTCCATCTATCATTTGATGAAGGTGACAAGCCCGACCGAGCTCTTTCCTTTGCATCTGGAGGATCTGTGACATGTCTGGTCAACCGCAAAAACTTCGGGAATTGGCAAAGATCGTGCGCAGCAAGAACGCTGGGCCCTTTCGCCTGACCTTCGATATTCTTTTTGCCGACAGAAAAGCCTTCGAGGTCGTCCGTGACGCAAAGGCGATTACCCGGGAAGCCGTAGCCCGCGCTTACAAGATCAGAGAGGACCAAGTTTCCTCGATCTATGAAATCCCAACGGGAAACGCCTTCAAAGTGACGCTCCACCGACCCGTGGTCCAAGGGGCAATGGGAGAAACAGACGTTTACGGGTGCCAGCAGCACGTCCCGCTGTTGGACCTTCCTGTAGCGAGAGGATAAACGGGTCATGCGCATCACGCGGATGTGGGCGATTTTTCTGCTTGGTGTTCCCGTAGCCTTGCTTATCGCCTACTTCATCGTCCCCTTTACCGTGGTTGCGATAACCAGCCTCCAGGCGGAGGATGGCTCTTGGACGCTCGCGAATTATGCGAGGCTTGTCGGTGATTCCTACTATCTTGAAACACTCTTACTGACTTTCGAGGTTTCGCTTTGGGTTGTGGTGTCCACGTTCCTGGTCGGCTATCCGCTTGCCTATTTCATGACCTTCGTGGTGCGCAACAGGCTGCTCCGTCGTCTTTTCTACGTGATCGTCGTTGTTCCGCTCTTCACCAGTAACATCGTGCGTGCTTTTGGCTGGATGGTGTTGCTCGGCCGCAAGGGCATGGTGAACGACATTCTCTTGAGCCTTGGTTTAATTGACCGACCCATGCAGCTGCTGTTCAGCAAGGTCAGCATCGTCATCGGGCTGAGCTACATCATGACGCCCTTCATGGTGCTCACCATCGCCAGTGTCTTGCAGAATATCGATCGATCCTTGCAGGAGGCATCACGCGATCTGGGAGCCGGTGCCTTCGAGACTTTCCTGAAGGTGACTTTTCCGCTGAGCCTGCCTGGCGTGGTTGCCGGTTCGTTGATCGTCTTCACGCTTTCTGTCAGCGCTTACGTGACGCCGGCCATATTGAGTGGCGGTAAAGAGATTGTAACCTCCATGCTGATCTTTCAGCAGTACGCCTCGGTCTTCAATTTCCCCTTTGGCGCGGCGCTGGCTGTCGGCCTCTTGCTGACAACGCTCCTCTTGATCTCGCTTTATCTGCTGGCCGTCGAGAAGAAGGTGAAATCAACATGAGCCGCTTGAAGCCCAGGTATAGTTCCGATCGTTTTGGTGGCCTGTTGCTCAGTGGCTTTGCGTGGCTGGCAATCGCTTATATGGCTTTGCCGCTGGTGGTCATCGTATCGATTTCCTTTACCGAGACCGCCTACCTCAAGTTTCCGCCACAAGGCTTTACGTTGCGCTGGTACACGCAGTTCCTGTCTGACCCTTCTTATGTTAGTGCAATCTGGTTGAGCGCCAAGTTGGCCATCATGGCGACAGCGATCGCCCTTTTGCTGGGCGTGCCGGCGGCGCTAGTGCTCTCGCGGGTCTCCTTTCCCGGCAATACGGCTATCGCAGCCCTTTTCCTTTCCCCCCTGATTCTGCCGGTAATCGTGATCGGCGTTGCCATTCTCCAGTATGCATCGGCGTTGGGTTTTGCGCGTACTTTCGGGGCGCTTCTCGCAGGGCATGTGGTGATCGTCATCCCCTATATCGTGCGCACCTGCTTGGCTTCGCTTTCTGGCCTCGACCGGTCATTGGAGGAGGCGTCCCAGGACCTTGGCGCATCGCCGCTTGAGACCTTCTTCTTGGTGACCTTGCCTCAGATCAAGCCGGGCGTGATCGCCGGGGCTGTCTTCGCCCTGATTATCTCCTGGATCAATGTGGAACTCAGCATCTTCAACACGACAGCGAACCTGGTGCCGATTCCGGTCAAGCTCTTCAACTACATTCAGTACAGCGTTGATCCAATGATTGCCGCGGTGTCCGCGACAACCATCTACGTGGCGATCGTCGTCGTCGCGGCTCTCGATTTCATGGTCGGCCTGGACAAAGTGACCGCCAGCCGATGACCCACCTTTCCCATCAAACCAATAAGCCGAGGTAAAGCGACATGCGGAGCCATAATCTCATCAGCACCATCGATTCCCACACCGGCGGCGAGCCTACCCGCTTGATCACCGGCGGCATTCCGATCCGTGGGGCTACGCTCCTGGAGCAGCGCGACTTCATCCGCAAAAACTATGATCACCTGCGGGCTGCCCTGATGCGGGAGCCAAGGGGGCATCGCGGAATGTTCGGCGCCATTGTTTGCCCACCGACCCGGCCGGAAGTGGACTTCGGCATCGTCTGGGTCGATCACGATGGGTCCTACCTCAACATGTGTGGTCATGGAACCATTGGCATCGGAATGACCGTGGTTGAGTGCGGCCTCGTGCCGGTCCAAGAGCCGGTGACGCATGTGAATGTCGATATGCCTGCGGGTCTCGTTCAGATCGACGTGGAGGTTGAGAACGGTCGTGCCCGCAAAGCGACCCTTACCAATGTTCCCTCGTTCTTGTTCCAAAAAGACATCGAGATCGAGATTCCCGAGCATGGGCGGATTACAGCCGACATTTCCTTTGGCGGTAGCTTCTTTGGCGCAGTGCGCGGAGAGCAGCTCGGCATCGACGTTCGCGAGGAAAACACACCGGCGCTCGTCAGGGCCGGGCTGGCTATCCGTAAGGCCCTCAACAAGGTCGTCAAACCCCAGCACCCGGAGGTAGCGCATATCAACGCGGTCGACTTGGTTACGATCTACGGCCCGGGATTGGCGCCGGGGACCAAGTACAAAAACATTCATGTGTTCTCCGACGGTTCGTTCGACCGCTCTCCCGGCGGGACAGGCACCTCGCATATGATGGCGCTGTTGATTGGTCGAGGAGAGATGGACCCGGAGGAGGAGATCATCTCCGAGGGTATTACAGGCTCCCTCTTTGGGGGGCGCATGATCAGTCGCACCAAGGTTGGTGATTTCGACGCCTTCGTGCCGCAGGTGTCTGGCCAGGCCTACGTCACCGGATTTCATCAGTTTGTGATCGATCCGGACGATCCCCTGAAATCAGGCTTTGCGATCGGCTGAAGGCGAGCAGAATGTCAGACAATAGCGATTTCGGAGGTCTCTCCGACCTCAAGGTGCTCGAACTTGGTTCGATGCTGGCCGGCCCGTTTGTCGGCTCCCTACTGGCGGATTTCGGCGCGGAGGTGATCAAGGTCGAAAAGCCCGGCGCACCTGATGCCTTGCGTGAATGGCCGCCGCACAAGGGCGAGGTGCCACTGTGGTGGAAGACCATGGCGCGCAACAAGCATACCGTAACCCTTAACCTTTCAGCGCCGGAGGCACGTGAAATTGCGCTTGAGCTTATTGGGCGCAGCGACATCGTGGTGGAGAACTTCCGGCCCGGCACGCTGGAACGGTGGGGCCTCGATCCAGCTGAGTTGGCCAAGGATTTCCCCGGTATCGTTTGGGTGCGGGTCAGCGGGTATGGGCAAACCGGCCCCTATCGGAAACGGGGTGGCTACGCCACCATCGCTGAAGCCTATAGCGGCCTGGCATCATTTGCTGGTTATGCAGACCGCGGACCGATGGTCTCTCCTTTTCCACTCGGCGATTACCTCGCGGGGGCGTTTGGTGCTTATGGTGCGCTAGTCGCCTTGCATGCGCGCAGCCGAACCGGGAAGGGGCAGATAGTAGACGTCAGCCTTTTCGAACCCTTGCTGCGAATTATTGAATCAGTCGTCGTCCGTTATGACCAAACCGGTCAGAAGAAGCCCAGGCTCGGCAATCAAATGGAAGAGGACGTGCCACGCAACGTCTACCGCACAGGCGATGACGGCCATATCGCCATTAGCTGCGGTTCGCAGCGCATCTTCGATAACCTGCTAAAGGCGATGGAACAGCCCGAGCTTGGATCTGATCCGCGTTTTGCGACGATGACCGCTCGCGTCAAGAACCGTCAGATTATTGATGGAGCTGTCGCCTCCTGGATGGCGAGTCTAACGACCGAAGAGGCGATGGCGCGGCTGGAAGCCGCTCAGGTGGTCGCGGGACAGGTCAACCAAATCGATGACGTGCTGGCCGACCTGCACGTGGCGGCGCGCGAAGCGATCACGACTTTATCAGACCCAGAGTTGGGTGATCTCAAGTTGCCGTCGCCCGTACCGCATCTCTCCGCAACGCCTGGCCAAGTTCGCTGGGCTGGCCGCGCGCCTGGGGCCGACAACGACAGAATCTTTGGGGAGCTTTTAGGTATCGACGCGACCCGGCGGGCTGCGCTTCGGACGCAGAGCGTTATTTGAACCGGAACGAGGAGGAGAACAGAGGATGACGCAAAGCAGGGATATTGGCGTGATCGGCTACGGCTGCACGGACTACGTCAAGAAAGCCGACCGCCCCTTGCTGACCTTCCTTGCGCAGGCCGGGCGAGAGGCGATTGCTTCGGCGGGGCTGGAGAAGTCCGACATTGACGGCTTGGCTCTGTGTTCCTTTGAATTGCCGCCCGACAATGCGGTGACGGTTGCAGAGCAGTTTGGGCTTTCCCTTTCTTGGGCTTACCTGGGCACCGCTGGCGGAGCGGGGCCTATCGCTTCTGTTCTGAATGCGATCCGCGCCATCGAGGCCGGTCAAGCCACATCCGTCTTGTGTATTGCTGGTGATGCCTATGACGTTTCGGGCTTGTTTCGCCTGCTGGATAATTTCGGGCGGGCCTTGACCAGCTACGGCTCGCCGCATGGATTTGGCGGCGCCAATGGCCTGTTCGGGATTATTCAGCGCAAGCACATGGAAACCTATGGGACGACCCGTGAGCAGCTCGGGCGAATCTCGGTGGACCAGCGGAAGAATGCCCAGAAGAACGAGGCAGCGCTGCTGCGCGGGCCAATGACCCTGGACGACTACATGAACGCGCGGGTGATTGCCGACCCGATCCGGCTTTATGATTGCGTTTTGCCCTGTGCGGGCGCGGAGGCTGTCGTGGTCAGCAGCCTGGATCGCGTTCCGCGCGGCAAGGGGGTGCGTGTGCTGTCCGGCTACGAGCATCACAACCACCCACCCGGTGAAATCAGTCCACTTCGTGGCGGCTGGGAGCTGTTCCGCGACGCGCTATATCGCGACGCGGGATACGGCCCTGAGGATTTTGATCTTGTTCAGGCTTACGACGACTATCCCATCATGGTGGCTATCCAACTCGAAGACCTTGGGTTTTGTGAAAAAGGAGGCGTCGGCCGGTTCCTGGAGAAGAACAGCTTCACATGGGACGGCACACTTCCCCTCAACACCGGAGGCGGACAGCTTTCCGTCGGCCAATCCGGAGCTGGTGGCGGCATGATAGGCCTAGTCGAAGCGGTTCGGCAGCTACGTCACGAAGCGGGCGAGAGGCAGGTTTCGAATGCGCAGCGAGGTCTGGTGTCTGGATACGGCATGGTCGGCTATGGACACGGCCTTTCTACCAGCAGCATTGTATTGGAGCGTTCCTGATGACCCACAATGACCAGCAGTACCCCACCCCCCGTGTTGATCAGATCAACAGCGCTTTTGTCGAGGCCTGGGCGGAGGGAGTACTCCGATTGCAGGTTTGTGGTGCATGCGGACAAGAGACCTTCTATCCGCGCCCGCTTTGTCCCCATTGCTGGTCGTCCGACCTTGGGTGGACCGAACATGACGGCAAGGCGACCTTGGTATCCTATTCGCTGGTGATGCGCCCGAACCACCCGGCTTTCTTCGAGGAAACACCGATTATTCTTGCAGAGATCGCGTTGCGTGACGGGCCAACCATGCTTGCGCGCGTCATTTGTGACGATCCCACTCAGATTCGCAGCGGGCTACTGCTTGAACTCCTTCCTGCGGAGGAAGGCAAAAAGTATCCGTTACCGACTTTCCGGCCTGTCCTCTGAAAGTCGATTGAGAAAGCAGCATCAAATGTCCAACGAAGTGCTCTACCTCAGTAGGTCCGACATCGATAGTCTGGCAATACCCATGCACGCAGTGATCGAGATGACCGAATCTGCATTGCGCGAGAAATCACGTGGCAAGGCGATCATGCCGGCCAAACATTGGATATCGCCAGCGGGAGAGCGGTTTTTCTCCGCAATGAGTGGGGCTTTGCTGGAGAGCGGCGCAGTGACCTGCAAGTGGCAGAGTGGATCACCTGAGAATGCAAAGCTGGGACTCCCATACATAACCGGGCTTTTGCTGCTGAACGATTTGGCGACCGGACGGGCCAGGGCGGTAATGGATTCCACCTGGATCACCGCGCAGCGTACAGCCGCCGCCACTGCGGTGGCAGCCAAGTATCTCGCCTGCTCAGAACCCCGCACACTGGCGATCATTGGCTGCGGCGTTCAGGGGCGCACCAACCTCCAGGCCTTGCGGATCATCCATTCTTCGCTGTGTGAATTACGGGCTTTCGATATCGACCCGGATAGGGCGAAGGCATATGTCGCCGAAGCTGCCAATACCCATGGAATTGCTGCTTGTAGTTTTTCTAGTGTGAGGGAAACGGTCGCCGACGCGGACATCGTCGTCACTTGCGGTCCAATCGTCTCAAATGGGGATCGGATTATTCAAGGCCGGTGGCTTAAACCAGGCGCTCTTTTGGTAACGCTGGACTATGATTGTTATCTTGATCCGTTGACGATCAATCAATTTGATGCGGTTTTCACCGATGATGTTGAGCAGGTTGAACATTTGAAAGAGTATGGTTTCTTTGCCGCGCTTCCGGAAAGTCTGATGGAGCTTGGCACGGTCTTTCAAGCGCCTGGGCACGCTCGCAAAGGAGAAGCTGATCGTATTCTGTCGGTCAATTTGGGGCTGGCGATTGAAGATACGGCTGTTGCGGATCTGATAGACAAGGATGCGCGCGCCAAAGGCGTCGGAACGATTCTGCAGCTCTAAGATATCCGCATCATGACCGCCAGGCGGATGATCTCGGGCGACGTCTTGAAGTGTCGGAATGGGCTGCGTTAGGGCATGGTCGCAAGGTAGGGGGCGGCACAAGCTCTCTCAACCTAAGCTCTTCTGACAATACCATCGAGACCCCCTCTATTGGCTAAATCAAATTTCCATCGACTCGTTACGCAGCAAAGCGAAGTCGCGGACCGACAGGTACAATGCCTGACGGGTTAAGCGCCTTGATCGAGTAATATCCGGCCTTGATATGGTCGAGATTGACAGTCTCGGAGATTCCGGGAAGCGCATAAATCCGCTCGATATAGGCCGATATCGCCGGATAGTCGGCAAGCTGCCGGATGTTGCACTTGAACAGCCCGTGATAGGCCGCATCGAAACGGACCAGCGTGACGAATAGCCGGATATCGGACTCCGTCAGGCCATCGCCGAAGAGGAAGGCGCGGCCATCCGACAGGCGGCCTTCAAGGGTTTCCAGCATCGCGAAGACGTCCGTTACCGCTTCCTCATAGGCCGCCTGGCTGGACGCGAAGCCAGCCTTATAGACACCGTTGTTAAGCTTCTCGTACATCTCCTTGTTCAGCGCGTCGATTTCCGCGCGGCATGCTTGCGGATAGAGATCGACAGACGCGTCGCCGAAAGCGTCGAACGCTGAATTCAGCATGCGCAGGATGTCGCTCGACTCGTTGTTGACGATGGTCTTCCTCTTCTTGTCCCAGAGGACCGGGACCGTGGCGCGGCCGGTATAGCCCGGATCGGCACGGGTATAGAGTTCATGCAGATATGTCGCGCCGTTCAGCGTATCCGGCCCTGAGCCCGGAAAGTCGCCGAACCACCATCCCTGATCGGTCAGGGCTGGCTCGACGACTGTCACGCTGATCACGTCGTCGAGCTTTTTCAACTTGCGCGCCATCAGAGTGCGCGATGCCCACGGGCAGATCAGGGCGACATATAGGTGGTAGCGCCCCGGCGCAGCCTTGAAGCCTTCGCCCCCCGTGGGGCTCGCCTTGCCATTGGGCGTCACCCAATGGCGAAAGCTGGATACCTGCCGAACGAAACGTCCCTTCTCATCTTTTGCTTGAACCGGGTCCCAGTCGGCGGTCCATTTACCATCGACAAGCATTGCCTTGCTCCACTCTTTACGATTGAGCCGCGTGCTGTTTGACCCACGCGACATAGCGGTCGACCCAGTCTTGCAGGAATTCGCGGCTTCCCTCGCCAATCCCGCCGTCAGCATCGAACAATTCCTCGCTGATCTGGATGAACGCCTCGGGCTGTCCGAGCGTCGGCATGTCCAGACAGGCGAGGGTGTTGCGAAGATGCTGCTGGGCCAGCGCGGTGCCAATCGCGCCGACGGAGACACCGATCACGCCCGCCGGTTTGCCCGCCCACACACTCTGCCCATAAGGCCGCGAGGCATGGTCGATGGCGTTTTTGAGGACACCCGGAACCGAGCGGTTGTATTCCGGCGTGATGAACAGCACGCCATGCGCCGGCTCAATTTCGGATTTCAGCCGCTTCACGGCAGGCGCCTGATCCTCATCGTCATCCTGGTTGTAGAGTGGCAGATCGCCGATTTCGACCGGGCGGAACTCCATCTCATCCGGCGCAAGCATTGCCAGCGCCTTCGCCAACTTCTTGTTGAAGGAGTCGCGGCGCAGGCTGCCAACGACTACGGCAATTTCAAATTTACTCATGATTCATTCCCTATCTCTGATCAGGTGCGTCTTCGCGTCGGAGCCCCCGCGAACCCGCCATAGTCGGACTCATCACGGGGCTTCACCAACGCGGTTCACGAGTGCCGAGAGAAAAGTGTCTTCGGATTCAGGGCATAAGGGCCGTCACCCAGAAGGGCCTGGACAACCATCGCCACCGCCCAGAAAGCGGGAAATTCCCAGCCGCCACCTTCATTCGAAAACAGCCAGCCTGTATCGGCGTGTGCGAAGATGATCGAACCAATCAAGACAGGGACGAGGGCCAGCGAGACCAGACGCGTAAACACGCCGAGGATCAGCGCTGCGCCGCCTCCTACTTCTGCGATTATCGTCAGGTAAGCAAGGAACCCCGGCAGCCCGAGGGACTCGAAGAAGCCTGCCGTTCCCGAAGGGGTGAACACAAATACTTTGAGTAATCCGTGGGCGAGAAATAATACGCCCAAGGAAACGCGCAATAAAAGCGCAGCGTGCGGAGCGGTTTTTTCTTGAATCATGATCGTTATCCTTTGTTAATAGTGTGCGAATTGAAGCAGGGGCGGTTCACTACGCCGCTTCGCGCTCAATCCATGCGGGTGCGATTTGCGTACCACGTCCGAGGCTGTAGCCAAGCTGGATGTTCAGCGCCGCCAGCGGCTCCAGATAGCGCGCATTTTTAAGCGGGCCTGCGTCGACGGCATCAAAACCGGCGGCGTTGATTATTTCAGAAACTGCTTTCTTGGCCGCGTCGTCGTCTCCAGCATAAAACACCTGGACCGGGCGTTCGCCGAAGCGGGGGCCTTCTGCGTAGATTTGCGCGAATACCGTATTGAACGCCTTCACCACGGGCGCGCCCGCCACGCGCTTTTGAATCTCTTCAGCGGCGGAGCTTTCGAAGCCGAGCGTCAGTCCGGAAAAGTCTTCCGTCAATGGATTGGTCGCATCGATGACGATCTTTCCGGAGAGGCTTCCGGCAATAGCGATCACGTCGGCAGTCTCTGCGTAAGGAACGGCAAGAATGACAACGTCCGCATCGCGGACAGCACTGGCAACATCGCTACCGCGAACGTTGCCGCCATGTTCTTTGACAATGGCATCGGCTGCCGCGCGGCCCCTTGCTTCCGTGCGCGCGCCCATGACCACGCCATGCCGTGTCTTCGACAGGACTTTCGCCAGTCCCGTACCGACATTTCCTGTTCCGACAATCGAGATATTCATAGCTCTAACACCTTTCTTCCGTTCGTGTTTGCTTGTGGCGACCCGTTCGAGAACCGCCTCTATTTTCTAGATACGGATTTCCGAATCGTTTATAAACGCAGATATTATATATTGATTATCAACGACATATTGATAATAATCTAAGCATCTATCCATCGATGGCTCGAACGGTGATGCCCCGCATCCGAGCGAACTCACTGGCTTGACTGCGCGGAGTGGGTGAAATCTGGTGCGTGCGAATAAGGTCGAGTTTGAGTTGTCTGAAGCCTTTGCGTCGAGAGCAGGCTGGTAGGAGGCAATCATTCCTTGCAAGATTGCCCGGAGAACAGAGAGACCTACAGGTAGTGATCATGGACACGATTGACGGCATGAGAACGTTCGTAACGGTGGTCAAGGAGGGCTCCTTCACCGCAGCTGCGGGTCGACGGAGAATGTCCACCGCTTTGGTCAGCAAGTACGTTGGTCAGCTTGAAGATCATCTCGGCGTGCGACTGCTTAACCGCACGACTCGCTCGCTCACATTAACTGAGATCGGGGCTGCCTATTTCGAACGCTGCCAACAGATACTCGACGATCTTGATGAGCTGGAATCAAGTGTCCAGGATCGCCACGCCTCACCGCGAGGGACGCTGATTATCTCTGCGCCGGTAACGTTCGGCGAGTTGTACCTGACTGATGTAGTCGCTCGGTTCTTGGCGGCTCATCCAGACGTCAGAATCGACCTGAATCTGACAGACCGCTTCGTTAACCTTGTGGACGAAGGTGTAGATGTTGCCATTCGCATCGCCGAACTTGAGGATTCGCCGCTCATTGCGCGTCGTCTTGCCCCGGCTCGGATAGTTGTTTGTGCGTCACCTGTCTATCTTAAGCGCAGAGGCGCGCTACGCTACCTGAACGACCTGGAGAAGCATGATTGTATTGTCGACAGAAATTTTCGCAGCGGGTCTCTTTGGCAGTTCAAGGAGGATGGCAAGCAGAAATCAATCCAGGTTGATGGGCGGTTTACGGTCAACAATGCTGCATCCGTCCGAAGAATGCTGCTAGCCGATATGGGCGTCGGCCTGATTCCAACCTTCGCTGTCGGGCCAGACATACGGCAGGGTCGGCTCGAGATTCTTCTCGATGCGTACGAAGGGTCCAACCTGGGAGTTTACGCAGTATACGCGCATAACCGGCATCTTGCGGGCAAGGTGCGCGCATTCGTTGATTTCGCAGTAAAGTGCTTCGGTGCGTCTCCCGAATGGGACCAGTACTGACTACGCCCACACTTGACACATACGCCACGTGGTATCGAGAGCTTGCTTCCGCCAGCGTTGAACAGGTCGTATACTGCCATATGCAACCCACATCGCAGCAATTGTGGGGGATGCCTCGCCCTCGTGGTCGACGGCTCGCCACAAATAATGCTGCTCACCGTTGATCTTCACGAAAACCTCGTCCAGGTGCCATCGCCAGAGGCTTGATCGCATGCTTTGGATCCGTCGTTTGCGGATCTCGGCGGCGAACATTGGACCGAAGCGCTGCCACCAGAAACGCACCGTTTCGTGGCTGATATCAATCCCACGCTCGTGAAGAAGATCCTCCACATTTCGTAATGAAAGTGGGAAGCGAATATACATCATGATCGCTAGGCGGATGATCTCGGGCGACGTCTTGAAGTGTCGGAATGGGCTGCGTTTGGGCATGGTTGGGCGTTAGAGAACCGCCTCGTCCGCTTCAACGCATTTGCTCTGACGAAGCCGCTCCAGGTAGCTATCCAAGGCCAAGCAATCCGCGCGTTTCCTTTGCTGTGGCAACTACGCCGCCTAGGCTCTGGACGATCGAAACCGCTCGAGTGACGAGTTGTTCATTAGTAGCGAGTTCGCCGTGCGCAAGATACAGGTTGTCTTCAAGACCGACGCGGATGTTCCCTCCTAAAATACAGGCTTGCGCGACCATGGGAAATTGCATCCTACCAAGGCCAAAGCCCGCCCATCTGGCCCTTGGCGGCAGCGCGTTGCGCATGGCCATCATCGCGTCTGGGGTGGCGGGCGCGCCATACTTAATGCCAAGGCAGAGCTGGAATAGTGGCGGCTCGGTGATTAGGCCTTCAACAATCAATTGGCGGGCCATCTCAATATGCCCCAACTCGAAAACCTCTAACTCTGGTAGTACGCCGGCCTCTCTATAGCCTTCAGCCATCGTGCGGAGCATTGAGGGAGTGGTGGCGTAAAGCAGTTCACCGAAGTTTAGCGACCCACAATCTAGGGACGCAATCTCCGGCTTAAGCGCCAGGATGTGCTCCATACGTTTGGCGGGCGGCACGAAGTCAGTCCCCTCTGCAAAATCAAGGAGCCTATTCTGGCCGAAGACGAGGTCGCCGCCGGCACCGCCGGTTAAGTTCAGGATAACATCGCTATTCCGGTCTCGGATGCGGTCGATAACCTCTCGGTAGTAATCCAGCTTCCTGCTTTGTTTTTTGGTTTTAGGGTCACGGACATGGATATGCAAAATAGCGGCACCAGCCTTTGCAGCTGCTAGGCCGGATTCGGCAATCTCCTTAGGCGTCACAGGTACATGCTGGCTCCGTGCGGCAGTTTCGCCGCTACCGGTGAGGGCACAGGTGATAAATGGATTCCTATTCATCGAGAACTTCTTTCTTCATTGGTTTAGTTTATTAAAAGCCGCCGGATACGGGGATGTGCGCACCGGTGACGAAGCTGGCCTGGGTGCTTAGAAGAAACATGACCACGGCTGCAATCTCATCCGGCGTGCCGCCTCGCCCAAGTGGAATGGCATCTAGCGAACTCGCATGACTTTTTTCGTCGAGATATTTCCAACCCATTGGGTTCTCAACCAAGCCTGGGCAGACAGAATTTATCCGGATGTCACGGCCACCCAGGTCGAACGCCAGATGTCGCACGAGCCCGTTGATAGCCCACTTGCTTGCCGTGTAATGCGGGCCACCGACTGGGCTGTGATCGAATGCTGCGGTGGAGGATATGAGGACGATGCTGCTGCCCCGTTTTAGTTTCGGCAAAGCGCTGTGTAAAATCGTGTAAATGCTATTGAGATTGACATCCATCGTTCGACGCCAATCCTTGGGAGTGACTTTTGACCAGGGGCCGCTCTCGAGAATTCCGTGAGACAAGACGATATGGTCAAGTGATGCATCGAGATCCGCGATCGCGGCGCTTAAGGCAACATCATCGCTAAAGTCGGCAAACAGCGTTGCATCGTCACGGGATTCATGACTAAGGGCGATGATCTCGGCTGGCAGGTCCTTCAGTTGGGTGCGAATCGCCTCCCCAATGCTTCCACCAACGCCTGTGAAAAGGACCCTCGGACTCCCGGCTGACGGCTTATCCTTTATCTTTTTGTCGCTAATCAATTTACATGCTCCTTATTGAACGTCCTTGACGATACGCCCGCCCTGCATGATGAGCGCCAACGTTTGCTCGGGTCTCGCCAGAATAGTAGCGTCCTCATAGGGATCACCTTCTACCAACAGGAGGTCGGCCAAGGCTCCTGGAGCGATGACGCCGAGGTCATTGTTCATGCCCAGCAACTGAGCATTTGTAAGCGTCGCCGCCTTGACAACCTCTCGTGCTGACAGCACTTCGCTCTTTAGGACAAATTCATGTGACTGCTGAGAGTGCAATCGACCCTCAAGATCGGAACCATGACCGAGGTAAACTCCCAGAGAGCGCGCACGGTCGAGGGTATCCAGGGAATCCTTTAGGGTTTCTTCGAAGAGGGAGATTTGTAGCCCGGTCATACCTAGCTCTCGGCCCTCTCGCCGAAGGGCGTCGTAAGCACTGAGCGTAGGAACCAGGAAGGCGTTGTTTTTTTTCATAAGCCCAAGCGTTTCGTCGTTAAGACGGCTGCCGTGCTCAATGGAACGGACACCCGCTTCGAGGCAGCGCTGGACGGCCACATTCTCATATGCATGAGCCATGACGTAGCGCTCACCTGAGTGGGCTTCGTCGGTGATTGCTCGGAGTTCCTCTAGCGAGAAATGGCAGGTTTTAAGGGGAAGCCTCGACGCGATGCCCCCAGAGGCCATGACTTTGATCTGGTGTGCACCTTTAGCAAGTTCCCTGCGGACGGCTGCCCTAGCCTGGTCCTCATCTTTCACTAACTGCGTAAGGCTGCGGTGGCCCTGGCATACTGGACAACCAAGATGCTTGTCTCCGGCCTCTCGGAAATCGCCTTGGGCGCCGGGTCGGGCAAGGGCGAGCCCAGAAACAAAAAGTCGTGGACCGGCGAAATAACCATGAGCAACAGCGTCGGCGAGGGCGACGTCGGCTCCGCCCGCGTCGCGCACCGAGGTGAATCCACGCAGCAGCATTCCCTCAAGCACACCTTTAGCTTTGGCCGCTACGAGGTAGGGGTGAATCTTTGCAAGTCTTTTAATGTCGAGCGTGATGCCGATGACGTGCACATGGGCGTCGATTAAGCCCGGCATGACAATGCGCCCTTTGCAGTCGACAAGACGCGCGGAGTCCATGGACAAGCGCTCGTCGACAACCTCACGAATGCGGTTGCCCTCAACCAGAATGCTTACATCCTCGCGGTAGGCTTCCAGCTCGAAGTCGAAGATCCGCGCGTCTCGGAAAATCGTTACCTCGGTCATTTGCAAAGCAGGTAGTCGAGCGGATAGCGGCTAAGGACCTCCGGCGAACCATTTGTTGTCAGGATTGTGTAGCCGATTGACATGGCAAGGCCTGCATTGGCGTCGACCAGGATGGAGTGGAGAAACAGTGTCATTCCAGCTACGACCGGCTGAGGATTCCCTGAATAGAGCATGGGCGGAACGTCCATCCAGGATGGCCGGTAAGTAGCACCTAAGGAGTATCCACAGGCAGCCATGCGTGATTTTTCAAAGCCGCGTTTGTCGAAAATATCACGGTGCGCGTCGTCAATATCACCAAGGGCTTTTCCGGGCCGGGCTGCTTCTGTCATGGCTTGCAAGGCCTCTAAGGTGACCTCGAACATCCGGCGATGTCCTTGGGGTTCCTTGCCAATAGCGGCTGTCCTCATAAGGCAGACGTTGTAGCGGCGATAGGTGGCAGCAAACTCCATCGTCAATTGGTCGGTTGCGCCGAGATGTTGTGCGCCCGTCGAGCCGCGCAGGAGCAGGGCGCGATCACCTGAACCTAAAACTGGCCCTGAGGCCGGTGGGTCGCCGCCACCGTCGAAGATGGCGGTGCTGCCAGCGGCGGCGATTTCGCCCTCAAAGGCGCCTGGGCGGCTCTTCTCCAGCATTGCCTCTAGCGCGTTGTCGGCCAACTCCGCCGCCTTTCGGACGTAAACCTGCTCGGCAGGCGATTTGACAAGCCTGAGGGGCCGAATGACAGTTGAACCATCAGCAAGGGCACACCAAGTGCCGAGGCGCTCGCGGATCAGATCGTAGCTCTTTGCATTGAGCCCAAATGTATCGCGTTCTACGCCAACCCGATGGCCAGCGAGTCCCTTTTCTCGCAGAATCTCATGCAATTCCTCCGTCGGATCCTTGCCCTCCCGGTCATACCAAAGACGAATATCTTCAATGATGGAAGTTCGCCGTGCCTGTTCCAAGTCTGGTCGGCGCGTGAGCAAGGTTAGCGGGTTCACCTCTTCGACTGTTAGGACTAGGCACTGGAAGAAAACGTACCCATTGGTGTCGTATCCGGTCAGGTAGTACTGGCTTTCAGGCCCGAATATGAGCAACGCGGCCAAGTCCTGCTCGCGCATACGCGCCTGAGCGCGCTTTATGCGTGCGGTAAACTCGTCCCTAGCGAAATGGAGCGCCATGATCTTCCCCTCCAACTATTTCTGTCCGTCCAGGCGCTGCTCAAAAGGCCATACTGCCGCTGTGCGCACCTGATTGTTTATCGGATGTTTAAAGCAACTGTTGCCACCGGATACTAGCTTCAGTTACCATTGGATGCAATGTGAATACACAGTGGATGTATGGAGTGCAAACGTGAAGAGTGCGAGCCATAAATTGGAAGTCGTCGACCTGCGCAAAACCTATGGTGCGGTGGTGGCAGTGGAAAGCGCAAACCTAGATGTTAGGGAGGGAGAGTTCGTCACGCTGCTTGGGCCTTCTGGGTCAGGGAAGACGACCCTTCTCATGATGGTTGCGGGTCTATCGTGGCCCGATAGCGGCCAAGTCCGGATTGACGGTCGCAATTGTACCTATCTGTCGAGCCATAAGCGTGATATCGGCATGGTTTTCCAGAATTATGCCCTCTTCCCGCATTTGTCGGTGTTCGAGAACATTGCTTTCCCGTTGCGCATGCGGCGGGTGCCGGAGCAAACGATCAATAAGGAGGTTCACGGCGCCCTCGAGAAAGTGCGCCTGCCGGAGGTCGGTGATCGACTGCCGTCGGCCCTATCCGGTGGGCAGCAGCAGCGCATCGCACTTGCGCGCTGTATTGTTTACAAACCCTCCATCATTCTCATGGACGAACCGTTGGGTGCTCTTGACAAAAAGCTGCGGGAGCACATGCAGCTTGAGATCAAGGCGCTTCACGAGCAGCTGGGCATCACCGTCCTCTATGTCACCCATGATCAAGAGGAGGCAATGGTGATGTCGGATCGAATTTGCCTTTTCAACAGCGGGCGGATTGAACAGGTTGGCCCGCCCGAGGAAATCTACTTCCAGCCCCGCAGCAAATTCGCCGCGGACTTTCTCGGTGAATCGAATATTTTTTCCGCCCAGCTACATGGCGAGCAGGATGGGATCGCTACCCTAGTGCTCGATGGTCAGCAGAAGGTCCGTGCGCCTTTGCGCGACGGTATGCGCTCTAGCAAAGAGACCTTTTTGATGGTGCGGCCCGAATCAATCAAGATTGCCGGGGATGCTCAGGATTCGCACAACAGTGTACAGGGAATTCTTCGGGAAAAAATTATGACCGGTGGAGTCAGCAAGTACTTTGTCGAAATTCCCGGTTGTGGTGTCGTAACGGCAAACACCCTGACCGCACGCTCTCTTTCCGCCTGTAAGAGCGGCGACAGCGTAAGGCTGTGTTGGGAGGTTGCAGACACCGTGATGCTTTCTGCCGATTCTCCGGACAACAAGGCCGTGATGGACGTTGCCGTCTGACATTAGCATCCGCCAGACGTTTTCTGGTGGACTCTAATTTGTGTGTTGGTATATATAGTGTATACACAAAGAATATTAGAAAACATACATGTGCCTACACGAGAGGATAGATTGCGGGGTCGGTAGTATTGGCCTTGCTTTACCAGCAGCCGGAAGGTTGTGGAAAACAGAAAAAGGCCGTCGGCGGCCAATGGGGATGGAAAATTGCCGCGACTGATGTTTCTGAATAACACTGTCAATCCGGGAGGAATCCCTCCGGCGTTGGTGTCCCTGGCGAAGGGGCGGGCGACCGTCGACTCTTTTTGGGCGGCAGGTGGCGAATTCCCTGAATCCCTTGACGGTTACGGCGGGGTTATTCTTTCCGGCAGTCCGCAATCTTCCTATGACGGTTTGGCATGGATCGACCGGGAACACCGTCTCATCGCAGAACTTGCTGAGCGTTCCATACCAATGCTCGGGATTTGCTTTGGCAGTCAGATTTTGGCCTCGTCGCTCTTCGGAGTGGATCAGGTTTTCAGGCGCAGCACGTGCGAGGTCGGATACAAAGACCTCGAAGTAGTGACCGGGGCCAACGATGATCCTGTATGCGGTGATCTCGGCAAGCAGGTTCGCATGTTCGTTTGGCACAACGACGAAGTGCGCGACGATCATCCTCGTATCAAGGTGCTGGCGAAGAGCGATATTTGCCCCAACCAGATTTGGCGGCATGCCGAAAAACCTGTCTGGGGAGTTCAGGGACATTTGGAAATAACGGTCGACGAGGCACCAAGCTGGTTTGAACGAAATCGCAAGCGGTTGGAGGCAGACGGGGCCGATGTCGGCCGCTTAATCAAAGACGCAGATGAAGTTGAGAACGCGAAGACCATTCTCGCGAGGTTTCTCGACATCAGTGTGAAACAAGTGGAGTCGCCTTGCGACGGCGCAGCGAAGCGACCCGCCTGACGGCCGCGGTTGCGGTGGAAATTTGAGAGAACTTTGCGCCAGATCTTGGGGACAGTCCCCAGGGAGAGGGAGGAGAATATGAAACGAACTGATTTAATGGCTGCTGCGGTAGCTGCGGCGATGGTGTTTGCCGTTGGAGCGGATCAATCGACGGCTCAGGACAAAGGTCATGTCGTCGTGGCATCCTGGGGTGGCTCGTTCCAAGAAGACCAACGTAAGGCGATTTTCGCGCCTTTCGAAAAAGAGACGGGTATCGAAGTGATTGAGGCGACCGGTCCATCCCTGGCCAAGATCAAGGCCATGGTAGAGAGCGGCAACACGGAATGGGATGTATCCGGCATTGTACCCGGCGACCTGTTGGTCCTGGCTCGTGAAGGACTTGTCGAGAAACTCGATTATGAGAATTACTTCCAGGGCATGCTCGACGATATAGTCGACGAGGTGGAGCACCCCTACGGCATCGGAAATTTCTTTTATTCCAAAGTCATTGCCTATAACACAGATGCCTTTCCGGGGGAGAATCATCCAAACAGTTGGCAGGACGTTTGGGACGTGGAAAAATTCCCCGGACCGCGTGCCATCGATGCCGGTGACTGGGTCGTTCCGCCGCTCGAATATGCGTTGATGGCGGACGGTGTGGCGCCTGAGAAGCTCTATCCATTGGACATGAAGCGGGCTTACGAAAGCATGTCCAAAATTCGTCCGCATGTTGCGAAGTTTACGACTAGTTCGGCGATGGCGCCTCAGATGCTCGTCGACGGAGAAGCCGTTGTTGGCGGCGCCACCCTCGGCCGCGTCGTCCGTCGTAAGAGTGAAGGCGCTCCGATCGATTTCACTTGGAACCAAGCTCTGATTCAGTTCGATTACTGGATTATCCCGAAGAATGCGCCGAACTATGAAAACGCTATGAAGTTTATTGAGTATGCGACGCGTCCGGAAGTGCAAGCGGAAATGGTGAAGTTGCAGCTTCTGGGTCCGGTGAACATGAAAGCTTTTGACCATCTTCCCGAAGAACGGGCGCGGCAACTCCCCTCCTATCCGGAGAATTTGAAAAAGCAGGTGTTCCTGAGTGCCGATTGGTGGGCTTCGACCAACGATGAAGGCAAGAGCAACGTGTTGCTTAATCAGGAAATGTGGAACCGCTGGTCCATCCAGTAACTTCACACCGACATGACTTCGGACACTTCCGAGCTTCGGAAGTGTCCGGGGCCATTCGGGTCTTGCAATGCCAGGAGCTTCGGAAAAATGGATCAGGGAGTGAGTAGAACGGACTTGCCGCTGCTGAGCGAACCCTGGTTCGCAGTATCGGAGTATCACGCAAGACTGGCGGCAGTTCAGGAAGTTCTCGTAGAGCGTGGGCTTGGTGGGTTGCTGTTATTCCAACCGGAATCGGTCACTTGGCTTACGGGGTTTTTCACCCGGGGTTATGCGTCGTTTCAATGCGTTTTGGTCCCGGCTAAAGGGGAGCCAGTGACCTGTTGCCGGGATATGGAGGCCTATTACTTCGAAAAGACAGGCGTCTTTCCGGAGCGCCGCTTCTGGAGTGATACGGACAATCCGGCCGAGATTGCGGGCACCCTGATTGCCAGCTACTTCCCGTCAGCGGGGCGTATAGCGATTGAACTGAAAGCATGGCCGCTTTCGGTTGATCGCCATAGCAAGATCACGAGCTTATTGGCTGGGCGCGAGCTGGTGGATGGTAGCGACATCGTGGCGCGGTTGCGCCAGCGCAAGTCGCCTGCGGAAATCTATCTCATGCGACAGGCGGCGAAGGCCGCCGAGGCGGGCATGGCCAAGGCAGAAGCAACTGCTGCGGCCGGTATAACCGAGCGCGCTATGGCGGCTAGCATTTCATCGGCTTTGATTGAAGCGGGCAGCGATATGCAGGGGCCGGGGGTCTTAGCCTCGGGCGAAAGAGCGCTGCATCTACACGGTAGCTACACAGATAAAAGGATAGAAGCCGGCGAGACACTGCAATTCGAGGTCTTGGCCTGTGTGCGCCACTATCACGCGCGTTTTATGCGAACCATCAAAATTGAGTACGCAAGTGATACCGAAAAAGTGCTGGCTGAACAGTTGATCTCGATTCAGGACGCCGCACTGGCAGAAGTGGGGCCGGGCGTGGCTGCCACTGTGCCGGATCGAATTTACCGGGAAGGTGTTCTCAGCCGTGGACTAGCCGAAAGATACAGCAACAAGACATTCTATGGTGTCGGACTGCTGCTGCCACCTTCAGGTGGTGAAGGTCTGGAAGCGTCTCCCGCCGCGCTTTGGAGTTTCGAGCCAGGCATGACCCTCCACAGCTATCTGCTGGCGCAGGGTTTCGGTTTCTCGGAAACGATACTGATTACCGAGACTGGATATGAACGTCTTACTAACTATCCCAGAGAACTAATCCTGGCCGCTGCGGCAGGATAAGCGGAGCCGAGCAACAACAATGACCCTTTCATTCGAAACATTGCGGGAAGAAGACGTCGTTAAGCCCGGCAAAGAGGCGCCGCGACGCCGTCATCGCTCGCTAGCGCCGTTGCTGCTTCTGCCGGCGTTGATACTCTTCCTGGGGGTGTTCATCATTCCGCTTGGTGGTGTTTTTCTGGAAAGCTTCGGCGGTCGTGAGCTCACATTTAAGTACTACTTTGAGATTTTCAGGGATCCGGTTTTGGTCGACGTGCTCATAAGCACGTTGTTGCTCTCACTCGCCGTGACGGCAATTTGTGTCCTGTTAGGCTATCCTGTCGCACTTTTGATGCTACGTTCCGCCGGTTGGCTGCAGCGGCTCATTGCGCTGCTGATCATTCTGCCTCTATGGACCAGCTTACTTGTACGCACCTATTCTTGGATGGTTATCCTGGGTCGCAAAGGGCTAGTCAATGAGACCTTGCTGTCGCTTGGATTGATCGATTCGCCGTTCAGCCTGCTCTACAACCGCTTCAGTGTCTATGTTGGCATGGTTCATATCATGCTGCCGTTCATGGTCTTGCCTCTGTTTGCCGTAATGCGCCGCATCGACATGAATCTCATGTCTGCGGCATCAAGCCTGGGCGCCAGCAAGACGCGGACATTCTTCGCAGTTTTCCTTCCGTTGAGCCTCCCGGGAGTGATGGCGGGATCCCTTTTGGTCTTCATCCTGTCGATCGGCTTTTTTGTCACGCCAGCACTTCTCGGCGGCCTTGGCGATACCACCTTTGTCATGCTGATTGAGCGACAGGTGAATAGGCTTTTTAATTGGCCACTCGCTTCAGCCATGTCGGTTTCCCTGCTGGCTGCAACCCTGGTGCTGGTTATCCTCTACAACCGTATCATTTCGTCGACGAATTCGAAGCTCCTCGGCCGAATCTGGGTACGGGTAATTTCGTTTCTAGGTTTAATTGGCGGTCCAGTGCGATCATCAAATCAAACTGGCCTGATTGGACGACTGTCAAACTCGGACCCCGGCCGCCCGCCGCGCGAATTCCCGGCGATCTCTATAGTTGCTTGGGTGGTCCTGGCGATCACTATTTTTCCGATATTGATTCTCTATCCCCTGGCATTTAGTGACGCACCATATCTGCGTTTTCCACCGCCCGATTATTCAACGCGATGGTTCGAAAACTACTTGTCGCGAGCCGACTGGTTGCGCCCGACGTTCATTAGCTTCCAGGTGGCAGTTGTTGTGATGGTTCTTGGTACCGGTATCGGAACGGCCGCCGCAGTTGCCTTGGTGCGCGGTGACTTCCCATTCAAGAAGGCGACTCTTGGGCTGTTACTTTCACCGATCATCGTACCGACCATCATTTCGGCGGTGGCGTTGTATTATCTGTTTGCTTCTTATGGCCTTGTGGGAACGCGTACCGGTCTCGTCCTTGCGCACCTCACACTGGCAGTTCCCTTTGTAATCGTCGTGGTTTCATCATCTCTGGAGCGTGTAGATCCAGCGCTCGAGCGAGCGGCTTGGACACTTGGCGCGACGAAGTTCGTCACGTTCAGGAAGATCACACTTCCACTTATTAAGCCGGCTGTGATCACGGCCAGTCTCTTCGCCTTCCTGGCCTCGTTCGATGAAGTGGTGATGGCAATCTTCCTGAGTGGGGTGCAGGTCAAGACGCTGCCCAAGCGTATGTGGGAGGGAATCCGAGAGGAGATTGACCCCACCACAGCTGCCGTTGCAGCGATCCTGGTGACGCTTTCGCTTTTTGCCATTTTGATTGTTCAACTGCTGCGCCGCTCGGGACAGGCGAAGGGCGCCGCGGTTCACGACGAGCTTACCAACTGAGGCCTTCGGATTTTCGGTGGTCTTAATCGAAAAGGAGAATGTTGATCATGTCATCCATTGCGACACCGCTCAAATTTGTACCTTCGGGAAAGGCATTGGGTGTGGATGTCATCGGGCTGGATATCAGCAAGGGCATCAGCGATGAAGATTTTCAGCAGATTGTCGATGCTTGGTATGAACATTTGGTCCTTCGGTTTCGAGGCCAATCCATCAACGACAAGCACCTCGTGGATTTCGCACTGCGGTTTGGCCAAGTCCACCATGCCGCCGGCGCTGAGTACGGCGGCAAGCCGGAGAATCTGCACGAGGCCGTGGAACTGGTTTCGAACATAGAAAAGGATGGCAAGCCGATTGGCGCCCTGGGGGCTGGCGAGGCTACGTGGCATACGGATATGTCAATGTATGAGATTCCTGCAACCGCGACCTTGCTCTATGGTGACGAAATCCCGCCATCCGGCGGCAATACGCGTTTCACAAATCTTTGTGACGCTTATGATTTGCTCGATCCAGAGCTGAAGAAACTGGTAGAGGGACGAAGGTCAATCCACGACGCAGCCTATTTGGCGACAGGCGGTGTACGGCCTGGTTACGAGGCCCTCACCGATAAATCGAAAGGGCCCGGTGCACGTCATCCTATAGTACGGACGCATCCTTATTCCGGCCGCAAGGCACTTTACTTGGGACGTATGGGTTTTGGATATATCGAGGGGTTGAGCGTCGAGGAGAGCGACAGGGTGCTGGATGCCCTCTGGGCGCACATGACGCAACCTCGCTTCATTTGGGAGCAGGAGTGGAAAGCAGGAGATCTCATCGTTTGGGACAATCGTTGCGTTGCCCATGCAAGGGGAGCTTTTGACCCAAAATCACGGCGTTTGCTACGCCGTGTCACGGTCATGGACACCTGAGAAATGTAGCTCGGTCATGTCGGGGGCATTCTCCTATGTCTATTGAAGTGATTCCAAGCTATGGAGCGCTGGGTGCGGAGATACGCGGCCTGGACGTTTCCCGTCCAATTGATGATGCGCGGTTTGCCGAACTGGAAGCAGCTTGGCGACGCTACATCGTTTTGCTGTTCCGAGGGCAATCGCTGACAGCAAACGGGTTGATCGCCTTCGGTCGACGTTTCGGTGAGTTGCATGTCACCAAGGGTCTGGCCTACGGCGACAAACCGGCTGGAACTGCGCCGGAGATAGAGATCATATCCAATCAATCGGAAGACGCTGTTCCGGCGGACGCCCGACCTTCGGCAGAAGCAACATGGCATACTGACATGTCGATGTTCGAGAAACCTGCGGCGGCTTCCATTCTTTATTGCGTGGAGGCCCCCTCGGGGCAGGGGCAGACGCATTTTGCGAATCTCTATATGGCCTACGAAACCTTGCCGCAGAAGTTGCGTGAACAGATCATGGGGCGCCGGTCATTACACGATGCGGCCTACACGGCTATGGGAGAGCTGCGGGCAGGATACCGACCTTCGAATGATCCTGCGAAGGGCCCGGGAACGTACCACCCGATTGTCCGGACACATCCGCAGACCGGCCGGGAGAGCCTTTTCCTCGGTCGCAAAGGGTATGGCTATATCGAAGGACTTGGAGCGGATGAAAGTGCGGAACTCCTAAAGAACCTTTGGGCGCATATGACCCGACCGGAATTCGTCTGGAGCCATGACTGGTGTAGTGGTGATCTTGTCCTATGGGACAACCGCTGTTGCGCCCATATGCGCAGTGCTTTCAATCCTGCACTCAAGCGCAGGCTGCTGCGCGTAGCCACAATCGGCGAGCGACCCTTTTACCGCCCACAGGCACAGCTCAAATTCTAGAACGCGGGCCCCAGGAGATCCGAGAATGCAGTTCGATCCTAAGGAGTATTTTGCTCGAATTTCCGCCGTGCGCGCGGAATTGAAACGGCGTGATCTGTCGGCCTTGTTGGTCTTTGCGCAAGAAAGCCACTACTACCTGACAGGGTATGACTCAACCGGCTATCTTTTCTTTCAGGTGGCTGTCATCACCGCCGACGATACACCGATTACTCTTTTGACTCGTCGTCCTGATTTACAGCAGGCGCGCGAAACCTCGGTGATTGAGGATGTTCGTATTTGGTTTAACAGCGAGGATGCTAAACCCGCCCTCGATCTTCGGGCAATTCTTCAAGAGAAAGGTCTCAAAAACAGTCGCATCGGGATTGAACTCGATACCTATGGCCTGACCGGAGCCAACCATGCACAGGTTGATGCGGCGTTGGCGGATTGGTGTTATCTGGAGGACGCGTCGGACATCGTTCGCCGCTTACGTGTTCGCAAGTCAGCGGCAGAGCTTGCTTATGTCCGCAGCGCTGCGCAACTGGCTGATAACGCGTTGTTGGCTATGCTTCAGACCGCTAGGCCCGGCAAACTCGACACGGAGATAACGGCCGCTGGCCTTTCAGAGATACTGCGCAGTGGCGGCGATGTTCCGCCCGCGGGTCCGCTGGTCAACTCCGGACCGCGAGCCCTATATGGACGTAGTGTTTGCGGGGCACATCGTTTGGGCTCGCCGGATCAGGTGACCATAGAGTTTGCGGCTCCTTATCGCCGCTACAACGTTTGCATCATGCGAACCGCCGCGGTAGGCGAGGCCAGTCAGGCACAAAGAGATCTTTTTGCTGTCGTCAGAGAAGCCCTGGAAGCCATGACGGACGCGGTCCGGCCCGGACGGCCGTTGGGCGAGATCGACGATGCCCATCGGCGCGTCTTTGATATGGCAGGTCACAAGATCAACCGGTACGCAGCCTGCGGCTACTCCTTGGGTGCAACCTATCGGCCAAGTTGGATGGATGTACCTCCGATGCTGTTCTCGGGAAACGCGACACCGGCTGAGCCAGGCATGGTCTTGTTCATGCATGCAATGCTGCCTGACAGCGCGCGGGGGCTGGCTATGTCGGTCGGCCACACTGTGCTGGTAACCGAACAGGGGTGCGAGTTGCTGAGCAATCTGCCGCTCGAGTTTCCTCCGGTACTTGCCGCATGACAGGTTGCGGGACTTCAGGGAGGCTTCTGGATATGCAGGGTAAGGAAGGAATGGATCAAGAGTGGGAAGTGCGTTGCAACCTAGCAGCGCTCTTTCGCATTTTTCATCTGCTTGGCATAGAAGACATGATTTACACGCACTTCTCGGCACGATTGCCAGGTGAGCGAGATCGTTTCCTTATAAACCCCTATGGCCACTTGTTCGAAGAGGTTACGGCTTCCAACCTTGTCGCCTTTTACGGGGATCAAGCCGTTGAGCCAGAGGACGAAACGCTAAATCAAGCAGGCATTGCGATACATAGCAGCCTGTACCAGGCACGGCCGGATATTGGATGCATCATTCATACTCACAGCCGCGCCGGCGCTGTCGTAGCCGCCAGCCGAGAGGGCCTACAGCCTATTTCCCAGGATGCCCTCGAGATTTTCGATGAAATCGCCTGCCATGATTACGGAGTACCGGCTAGCCAAGAAGAAAAGGAACGCTTGGCGGAGGATTGCAGGCAAGCCAACTGCCTTATCCTGCGCAACCACGGGCTCCTTGTTGTGGGAGAGAGCATACCGTCTGCCTTCATTCGAATGTATTTCCTGGAGCGGGCTTGCGAGTTGCAGGCAGCGGCCTATGGGATGCCCGGTGGTGCACACCTGATCGACCAGGCCGTGCAGGATAGGATCGCGCAGCGCATGGCCGAAGTCAGACAATCGGGACGGTATGGCGAACTCCTATGGCAAGCCGTCTTGCGGCGACTAGAGCGGAGCGGACAGGAATACCGGTTATAGAACCATCGACATAGCGGGAGGCGTGAGGACATCAACATGACTACATCCCTGGCACAGGCACTCATCGACGAACTAGCCGCACGTGGCGTGACCAATGTCTTCGGCATTCCCGGTGTCCACAACACCGAGCTTTTCCGGCATTTTCAAGAAGCCGGTATCGAGATTGTGTTGCCACGACATGAGCAGGGTGCAGGGTTTATGGCCGACGGTTACGCGCGTGCTTCCGGTATGCCCGGCGTCTGTTTCGTCATTACGGGGCCTGGTCTTACCAATGCCATGACAGCTCTTGGGCAGGCCTATTCCGATTCCGTACCACTGATCATTGTTTCTACGGTGCTGGCCCAGAGTGATTGCGGAAAGGGGCGCGGGTTATCGCACGACATGCTGGATCAGAGCGGAGCGATACGTAGTCTTGGAACCTCCAGTTACACACTCACCGATCCGGGTGAGGTCAAAGAGCTGGTAGCGCGCGCCTTTACTCAATGCTGTGTGCAGCGGCCGAGGCCGATCCACCTGCAGATACCGCTCGACCGGCTTTTAGCCAGCGGGGCCGAGGGCGAGTCAAACCCGGCCCAGACCGCACGACCTCCCCTGCCTGCACGCCCAGAACCGGCGCAGGCGGCACTACAGAGCGCTGTAGAGATTATTGCATCGGCAAAGCGCCCCGTAGTGATTGCAGGCGGCGGTGCTTTGGATGCTGCCGACGAGCTGCGCGCATTTCTCGATCTTTCCGGGGCAGTGATCGCCACCACAATTGCCGGCAAGGGCGTCGTTCCAGAGGACGATACCCGTTCTTTAGGGTGCACGCTACCGCGTCGGGCGACCCGTCGGTTTCTTGAAAGCGCCGACCTGCAGATCATAGTTGGATGCGAGGTGTCGGTCACAGACTTCGGAAATGCTGGCCTTCCCAGTTGTGGACGCAGCTTGCGAATTGACCTAGATGCACAGGCACTTATGACAAACTATGCCGCAGATGTTTCGCTGGTGGGTGACGCGGGGGCCACACTTGCTCGCATCAACGCATTGCTGCCACGTAAAGAGCCTTCCTTTGCTCCCAATGAGGCGAGAGACGTGCGCGATAGCGCGCGCAGAGAAGCCCATGAGGAGCGCCCCGGTATGAATGCGCTACTTAACACAATCCGCCTTAATCTGCCGCGCAACACCATTATTGCATCGGATATGACCGAGATTGCGTACTTGGGAAATGAAGTCTTCGAGGCCTACACACCGCGCACTTGGCTGCATCCGGTGGGTTTTGGAACGTTAGGCTATGCCCTGCCCGCAGGGATCGGTGCGCGCCTGGCGAGGCCGGAACGTCCGGTGGCATGTTTTATCGGCGACTACGGGCTGCAGTTCACCATGCCGGAGTTGGCAACTGCCCGTGATAAATGCCTGCCCTTGGTGCTCTATCTCTGGAACAACGAGAAACTACACGCAATCGAGAAGGATATGCGCCGAAAACAGATAGAGCCTGTCGCTGTTTTTGCCCGCAATCCAGGTTACGAGACGTTGGCAGCGGCCTATGGAATCGACTACTCATGCCCTACCGGCCAGGCAGAGCTTGCGGCGGCCACTAGCCACGCACTCAAAGCGCAGGGGCCGAGTCTGATAGAGTTGCGCCCTGCCAATTTGTCTGATTGATCGTTACTCTACCATCGCAGTACCGGTGCTCAGTGCCTTGCGTTGATGACGCCACTGATCAGGTTTTTCGAAAGTAGGGCTTCAGAGCTTGAATCAAACTCGTTGGCCAATGTGGTCAGCCTTGCGGCCGCAAGTTGCCGGAAAGTTCGTTCAGCTAGCCGAACAGCATGTTCGGCGTCTTGCACGGATATGCTGCGAAAGCGAATCTTCTCTCCAGGACGTCGTTGAGCGAGAAGTCGCAGATCGGGGCCTATGACAGTAGCAATCTTAGGAAAACCTCCTGTCGTCTGACGGTCAGCCATCAATACGGTGAGGCGGCCGTTTCCGGAGACCTGGATGCTGCCATTGGCAATTCCGTCTGACAGGATGTCGTGTGGCCCCCGTATTGGGATTGGCGGGCCGTCTAAAATACATGCCATTCGGTCGCTGTTAGGATGAATGTGAAACTCGGCGCTGGTGAAAAGACGTTGCGTTTCTTCCTCGAAGCGGTCGTCCTGCGGACCAAAGACGACCCGAATTGTCTCTTGCGAAATGGATGGCCAATCAGGTTCCGGTAGGTTGTATGACTCCTTGCTAGACGGCGTTGGTTCACGCAAGGGCAGTCGGTCGCCTGCTATAAGTGCGCGCCCTTGCCATCCGCCAAGACCCGAGCGAAGGTGCGTAGAACGACTGCCAAGCACGGGTGTCACATCAAATCCACCAGCGATTGCAAGATAACCCCGGAACCCACGTTTCATGGCGCCGATCTCCAATCTATCGCCACGTCGCAGCAAGAAAGAACGATAGGGCTTACAGGATTGATCATTGATCCTTGGCTTTACCTCGGCGCCTGTAAGTGCAATTCGGCACGCGTCAACATGACACTCGTACTGGCCGCCTGAAGCGGTGTATTCGATACCGGCGTCATCCGGGTCATTGCCCACGAGCAGGTTAGCGATGCGCAAATTTAGGAGATCGAGGGCACCCGACTGAGATACACCAAAGCGTTGGTAACCCTTGCGGCCTGCATCTTGGAGCGTGGCCATAAACCCGGGATTGATCACAACGAGGGCAGGTTTATCAGTCATGGCTCTTCCTGCTGGCGCGCACGCTCCTTGGCCAGCCACTGATCACTGTCAAAGCCGTCATATGCGGTGCTGTCTATCGCGGTTATTCTCACACGGTCGCCTGGCGAAAACAAAAATGGCTCCGCGCGATCGGGATCGAAGGCGCGGACAGGAGTGCAGCCGATCACACTCCATGCGCTTGGCATGGCAAGAGTCGAAATGGCAGTCTGGGCGCCACCGATGGAAATACTGCCCGCTGGAATAACAACTGGGTTTGATGCCTTACGCGATACCTGTAGCTGTTCTGGGAGTTCTCCAAGGTAGGCAAATCCCGGCGCGAAGCCCAGCATGTAAACATGATATTCCCGCGCAGCATGCAATTCTATCAATTCGGCGTCGGATAAGTTCTTGCTCTTCGCAACCTGAGTTAGATCAGGACCAAAGAAACCGCCGTAGACAACAGGGATTTGCCAGCGACGCACCCGGTACCTTGGCTCATTTTGATCCAAACAGAGATGGGGAATCGCAGCCGAAAGGCGGTCGAAATCAGTCGTTGTGGGATCGTAGAGGACCAGGAGGGATCGGTAGCTAGGTATGACCTCCTCGACACCAACCATCCCGGAAGACAACAATCGTTCCGCCAGATCGTGGACCGCAAGATTAGTCAGACGGTCAATGCTGTCGCCCAGTTCAACCATGATAGCATTGCCGCCTGCAGGCAGAATGCGGACATATCTCATTGAATGCATTCAGGTTATTTATTGTGCTCCAAGAGTATACATATAACATGACATATTAACTAGGCAAGCAGTCGACTGGGAGCTGAATAGAATGCGGCGGATTGACCTGAATTGTGACATGGGCGAGGGGTTTGGCCCCTGGCGAATGGGCAATGACTCCGAGATGCTGGAGCTAGTTACCTCGGCGAACATAGCGTGCGGATTTCATGCAGGTGATCCGATCATCATGCACGACGTAATTTCCCAAGCGCGGGTGAAGGCTGTTGGGGTAGGCGCGCACCCCAGCTTCCTTGACATCTGGGGCTTTGGGCGTAGGCCGTTGCCTGCGGAATCACCAGACAGTGTGGAGAAAATGCTGGTCTACCAGATCGGCGCGCTTTACGCCGTCGCCCGAGGATTGGGTCACCCACTGGGACACGTAAAGACGCACGGAAGCCTAGGTAACCTCGCGGCCGTCAGTGCTGAACATGCCCGCGCAGTCGCCAGAGCAATCCATACGGTGGATCCCAAGCTCGTCTTCGTGGTGTTACCCTACACGCAAACGGAGCGGGCGGGCGACGAAGCCGGACTCCCCTTGGCGCGGGAGATTTATGCTGACAGGACATACGAAGACGATGGAACCCTAAGTCCTCGATCACAACCGGGATCGGTCATTGAGGACGCTGCACAGGCGACTCAACAGACGCTGGATATGCTGGCAGCTGGGGCGATCATCACCCGATCGGGTAAGCAGCTACCTACCAAGATTGATTCCATTGGACTGCATGGAGATTCGCCAGAGTCTATCAACCTTGCTCGAGCGCTAAGGAACGCATTGGCAGATCGTGGCATTGCGATCACTTCATTACAGGAGTTTTGCGCTCAGTCTGGAAAGTTGTCTTGACTGAGCAAAGCGGCCAGTAACCTACAACCAAGTCCGAAGTCTTCGATGTCCATCCCCTCATCTGGGTTGTGACTGCCGTGGGCGTTGCGGACAAAGACCATGCCGCTTGGGACGCCGGCGTTAGCAAAAACCGAAGCATCGTGCCCAGCGCCACTGGCCATATTGTAAACTGGAATGCCGAGCTTCTGTGCTGACGAACCGAGCTTATTTAGGATTTCCTCGTCCATAAGCGCCGGCGTGCTTCCGCTTCTGGGTCCCAACTCAAACCGGACAGACCTCGATTGACTGATAGAGTCGCACAATGCATGCAGTCGCTGATCCAAGAGGTTGAGCGTCTCCTCGCTCAGGCTCCGGAAATCGACACAGAACCTCACAAGTCCAGGAATTTTGCTGAAGGCGTGTTCTTTGGAATCGGTCTGGAGTTGTCCCAGCGTGATCGTCAGATCATGACCGTCGGATTCCAGTTCCTGCCAGAGGCTGTCCAGTCCCATGACCAAAGAGGCAGCGCCAAAGACAGCATCCTTACGCGAATTACGTGGGACGGCGCCGGAATGGGCATACTCTCCGATGCAACAAGCGTTGCGATAACGCAAACTGCCGCGGATGCCGGTTACAAGACCGAGTGGCAAGTCTCGGGCGAGAAGTTGAGGTCCTTGTTCGATGTGCAGTTCAAGAAAGCAAGCGACCTGGCCAGGATGTAAAAAGGCCTCTCCTCTAGCGACTGAGTCTGGATCGTAACCAGCTTTGGCCATGTGCCAGGCAAGGCTGCGGGCGTTATCGGTGCGCAAGGATTTCAATTCCTCGGGTGCTAGGTTCCCCAGTGCTGCTCGACTGCCAATGTAGGACAGTGGAAACCACGTGCTCTCTTCGGCGCGTATGGCCATGACGCAGATGTCTCGTCGTGGTGCCACGCCCCACCGGCGAAAAGCCTCCAGAACAATGATTCCGGCAATGACACCAGCTGCGCCGTCGAAGTTGCCGCCGTGTGGGACGGAATCAAGATGCGATCCGAGCACTACACGGGGGAGGTCTCGATCCCGACCGGGTAACGTCATGTAGAGATTGCCAGCATTATCATTGGTAACCTCGAGGCCCAGAGTTTGTGCCTCTGCAGCCAACAGGTCGTGCGCCTTCTGCTCACCTGTGCCGTAGCTATCGCGTGTGACGCCCGGGTGTGCGGCCGTGGCCGAGGCGAGGCTTTCGAAAAATTTGGCAGCGCGTTCGAGGTCGATATCAAGCATCTTTGGATCCGCGTGATTGCCCGAAGGTCCTGCGCCGCGGCCAGACTTCAGGATTCACCAGATGTGCCGGACGTTCCCCGCGGAGGGTTTTCAGCACGCCCTGAGCTACGGCAAGCGCGGTTCGTTTAAGGGCTTCTGAACTGGAGCCACCGATGTGCGGACTGAGGGTAACATTTTTGAGCGTCAGCAAAGGGTGTCCAGCGATCATTGTCTCGCTGTCGAACACATCTAGGCCCGCCCCGCGGAGCCTGCCCGACTGTAGGGCCAGAATCATAGCCTCTTCGTCGACGGTCTGACCTCGGCCGGTATTTATCAAGACGGCTCCGTGTTTCATGAATTCGAACTCACTATGGCCGATCAGCCGTTCGGTGTCCGGCTTGAAGGGCACATGCAGCGAGACGACGTCGCTCTCCTCCAGGAGCGCTTGCAGGCTTTCCGCCATCCTCATGCCTTTTTGCTGCACTTCGCTTGCCGCCGTCGATGGTGAATAGATGACGACGTCCATGCCGAGACTGGCTTTGGCAATGGATGAGAACAGCTTGCCAATGCGGCCCCAGCCAACAACACCGAGGGTTTTTCCAAAAAGTTCGATTAAGGGCTCTTCGTATTTGAAGTTGAAGTCGCCATTCCTGACCGCGTGATCGGCAAGAATGGTGTTCTTTGCCACGGCCAACATCAGGGCCAGAGCCTGCTCGGCAACCGACTGGGCATTCTCGCCAGGTGTCGCAAATACAGGAATGCCCAGTCGCGTCGCCGTGTCGATGTCGACCGGATCGGTGCCGGAACCGTGCACGCCTATCACGGCGAGACGCTTTGCCGAGCGCATTTGTAAGGCAGAAAGCCCAGCATTCCGAGTGATGACAGCATCTGCGTCTGCTAGGCTTGCAGCAATTTCCCGCGTTGATTGGGACGTTGGTTCACGTACTTCCAGACCGGCGGCGCGCAGGGCTATCACTCCGGCATCATGGATCGGTTGGACGATGAAGCAGCAGGCCATGGGTGAGGCCGGTCCTTCGAACCTGGAACAATAAAGCGTCAGGCTAACCCGGCGACTATTTGTATGCAATGAAAATGCAATAAGTATTCTTTAGTATCCGAGAGAAAAATCGTATCTTACTTTGGGCAAAGGGGTGAAACTGCCGATTAGAAAAGCCGCTGTAAATTCTGCATTATGCTCGCACGAACACCGTCCAGGTGTTTGCGCATCGCTTCATGGCTACCCGGCACGTCACCGCGATCTATTGCGTCGAGGAGAGCGAGATGCTCCGCGCAACCAGGTTTGAATCGTTCAGGGATGCGCTCCATACCGAAAAAGCGAGTCTTCATCCGCAAATCTCGGATCATGGTTACTAGAAGCCTGCTGCCGGTCATATTGGCGATGCTGGTATGGATGTCGTCATCAAGAGCGGTGTGGTCGGCCTCACTTGGATTAGGTGTGTTGGTTAGCTTGTTCAACGATTCGCGAAGCCTCGAAATTGTCTCGTGATCGGGCCGGGATGCCGCGAGGCCTGCTGCCTCGACCTCCAACAGCCTTCGGATGTGCAAAATTTCTATGAAGTCATCAATCGAAGTTTCCCGGACACGCGGCACCTGGCCAGGATCGCGGTTCAGCAGCCCTTCAGCAACGAGGCGGCTGATGGCTTCACGGACCGGTGTTCTGGAAACCTTCAGTTTTTTCGATAGACCCAGTTCCTGGACGGCATCGCCCTTGCGAAGCCGACCGTCCAAGATCATGTCTCTTACTTGCCGGTAGGTTATCTCTCCACGTGTCGACATTTTTCTAGGACTCCGAAAAGGTGATTAGTCTCCGCCGGTTCTGCGGCAGCTCATCAATCCTGACTTGCCAAGTTTCATTATACGATGAGTGTACACTACACACGACTTAACGACTAGCAGAGCAACAGAATAATAATGGTCATTTTGCGACCTCCCCAGCTTTTCAATTGTGCATGAGCCGGTGTCAAGGCCGATATAATTGACCTAAAGGCAATATTTCTCAACTCAACTCATAATAGATGGGCTTGCAGAATCGGGCACATCGTGTATACACAAGGTATGTGTAAATTGTGCGGAACGGCAAATTTGCTAAACAATGCCAGAGTGGTTAGGCCAGGGAACCACCTAATGCGCGAGGTTTCCGAATGTTAGCGCTGTGGCGGAGATCGAAAGGAAGGTCATGGGTTTGCTTGACGAGAATACAAAGGGCGTCTTCATCATCGCAGTTACACCGTTCAAGGATGATTTGTCGCTTGACCTAGCCAGCACTGACCGACTCGTCGATTTCTACCTGGAACGTGGCGTAACTGGGATTACTGTACTGGGCATGATGGGTGAAGCGTCCAAACTTGCGCCCGAGGAAGCACTTGCTTTCTCGGAACGGGTGATTCGTCGGGTGAATGGCGTTGTTCCAGTGGTTGTGGGTGTCTCTGCACAAGGCTTTGCACAGATGCGGGATTTATCCCTGCCGGTCATGGAGCAGGGGGCTTCCGGCGTGATGGTCGCCCCGTCGCCCGGCCTAAAAAGCAACGAGCAGGTGCTTGAGTATTTTCGACAGGTTGCATCGACGATTGGTTCTGACATACCTCTCGTTTTGCAAGATTTTCCGCTTAGTACCGGCGTTGTAATGTCGACCCCAGTCATTCTGCAGATCGTCAGCGAGATCTCTAATTGCGTGATGCTCAAGCACGAAGACTGGCCCGGCTTGGGCAAGCTCAAGCAATTGAGGGACGCCGAAGTAAGCGGAGGGGCGAGGCGCATTTCAATCCTGGTCGGCAATGGCGGCATTTTCCTGCCCGAGGAACTGGAGCGCGGCGCAGACGGCGCAATGACGGGCTTTGCTTTCCCCGAAATGCTTGTAGAGGTTTGCCGTTTGTTCGAAGAGGGTAGGCCCGGAGATGCACGTGACCTGTTCGACGCCTATCTGCCGCTTGTTCGTTACGAACAGCAACCCGGACTCGGACTGCTGGTCCGCAAGCACGTCCTCGCTCGTCGCGGCGCCATAGCTTCACCGATCGCAAGAAAGCCAGCGATGGAGCTTGCGTCCGTCGATATAAATGAGATTGACACATTGATTAGGCGTCAGGAAGGCAGACTCTCATCGCTCTAGGTGGTGTCATGTGTGGACGTATATGGACCCCGCCCGATTGCAACGGGATGGCTGGATCAGGATCAAGGGCCACAACTGCTGACGTATATCCGGCTTCCTGATGCGGCTCGACTATTTTTCGCCGCGAGCCTCGATGGGTTTTCGCCCGCTTCCACCTCAATGGGAGCTGTCAGACTAATTCGAACTAGTCTCAGTACACCTCACCAGTGACGAGCTTCAGGCAGCGAGAAGGCCGCGCCACTCGGAGAGAGCGGCGGCGCGGTTCAGCTTGAAGATGGTTCGAGAGGAAAGGCTGCGTTCTGTGTTGAAGTGGTTGTAGACGGAGGCATGGATGGCGGTGAATTGTTGCAAACTTCGCATCTGCCTGAAGCGAAGCATCGCGCGCTCTCGTCGTCGGAAGGGCAGATGTGAGTTCTCTGCTCGGTTGTTCAGCCAGCGGCCACATACCTGGCGATTGATGTTACCGACCTCTTTCATGGCGGCCCCGTAGGATCTCAGCCGGTCGGTCACAATGATCTTAGGCTGGCCATGCTTGCGCATTGCTTTCCTTAGGAATTTCAACGCAGCTTTCTTATCTCGTCTCTTTGTCACGAAGCTTTCCAGAGCCTCGCCCTCGTGGTCGACGGCTCGCCACAAATAATGCTGCTTACCGTTGATCTTCACGAAGACCTCGTCCAGGTGCCATTGCCAGAGGCTTGATCGCATGCTTTGGATCCGTCGTTTGCGGATCTCGGCGGCGAACATTGGACCGAAGCGCTGCCACCAGAAACGTACTGTCTCGTGGCTGATATCGATCCCGCGCTCGTGAAGGAGGTCCTCTACATTCCGCAGTGAGAGTGGAAACCGAATATACATCATGACCGCTAGGCGGATGATCTCGGGGCTGGTCTTGAAGTAGCGAAAAGGGCTGCGTTTGGTCATGGCCGGACGCTACGAGATCGCCCGACCTTGCTCAAGGCGATTTGCTCTGACGGAGCCCTGTGAGGCCAGCCCCAAGGTAACCCGCGGAAAACACGCGGTAATTCAGAGCCTTTCCGAAACCTACGAGAGAGACGGGGGTGAGTGGCGGAGCTGTCAGACTAATTCGAACTAGTCTCAGTTTGCCTTAGCAATGGCGAGCGTCAGGCAGCGAGAAGACCGTGCCATTCTGCAAGTGTAGAGGCACGGTTCAACTTGAAGATGGTTCGAGAAGAAAGGGCGCGTTCTGAGTTGAAGAGGTTGTAGACGGAGGCATGAACGGCGGCGAATTGCTGCAAACTTCGCATCTGCCTGAAGCGAAGCATCGCGCGCTCCCTTCGTCGGAAGGGCAGATGTGAGTTCTCTGCTCGGTTGTTCAGCCAGCGGCCGGTTAGCTGGCGATTGAAGTTACCTATCTCTTTCATCGCGGCCCCATAGGATCTCAGCCGGTCGGTCACAATGATCTTAGGCTGGCCATGCTTACGCATTGCTTTTCTTAGGAATTTCAACGCAGCTTTCTTATCCCGCCTCTTCGTCACGAAGCTTTCGAGAACCTCACCCTCGTGATCCACGGCGCGCCACAGGTAGTGTGTCTCGCCGTTGATCTTCACGAAGACCTCATCCAGATGCCAACGCCAGCGGCTTGACCGCAGGCGCTGGATCCGTCGCTTGCGGATTTCGTTAGCGAGCATTGGACCGAAGCGCTGCCACCAGAAACGCACTGTCTCGTGGCTGATATCGATGCCGCGCTCGTGAAGAAGATCCTCCACATTCCGTAATGAAAGTGGGAAGCGAATATACATCATGACCGCTAGGCGGATGATCTCAGGCGACGTCTTAAAATAGCGGAAGGGGTTTCGTTTGGTCATGGCCGGACGCTACGAAATCGCCCGACCTTGCTCAAGGTGATTTGCTCTGACAGCGCCCTGACCACGCTAGAGAACCACCTCGTCCGCCTTAACGCATCTTGACCTGATAGAACCAAAATATGTACGAAAATCAATAAAATATAACAGTATTCAAGAAACTTGACAATGTATCAGATGATGAGCCTAGAATTGTTGGATTAGTTTCTTGGGCTGGAGTGGCCTTCGAAACGTCGAAAGAGTTAACGCTGGTACGAGAATGGATTTTTATGTTGATATGTCCCGTAGATCTCACACGCAAGCTTGTCCAAATTGAAACGGTGAATCCACCGGGCAACGAGCGTCGGTGTGTTGCTTTACTAGAAAAAATTCTAACCGATGCGGGGTTCGTCACCCGACGGTATGAGTTCGCTGAGGGGCGCACGAGCCTCATTGCAACATGTTCAGGTGGCAGAGGGCTCCCAATTTGCTTCACAGGCCATCTCGATACCGTGCCAATCGGAAGCCGTGCGTGGTCGGTCGATCCTTTTGAGGCTGAGATCATTGGGGACAAACTTTACGGGCGTGGCTCTAGTGATATGAAATCAGGTGTCGCAGCCTTTGTTTGCGCTGCGATCAATCTGGCAAATGAATTGCGAGGTGGTCCTGGCGTCGTCCTCGTACTTACTGCGAGCGAGGAAACAGGCTGCCAGGGCGCACAGCACCTCGCCAGCCTGGATGGTGTGTTGGGGGACGTGGGCGCTGTAGTTGTAGGAGAAATGACAGCCAACTACCCGCTGCTTGGGCATAAGGGGGCGTTGTGGCTGGATATTCAAACAGAGGGTATCACGGCTCACGGATCTACGCCTGAGAATGGTGTCAATGCGGTTTATCGCGGAGCCCATATCGTCACCAAGTTGGAGAATTTTGGGTTTAATGTGGCGCCGCATCATATCCTCGGGAGTGCTTCCGTGAGTGTGGGCACTTTTACAGGCGGAGTGACCACGAACACAGTACCAGATTCAGCGAGTGTAGGAGTGGACGTACGTACTATTCCTGGGATGGAGCATTCGTCAATAAAAGACTCTCTAGCCCAATACCTTGGTGACGATGTCGCTGTTGTGGAATCCACGGTCGACCTTCAAGGAGTTCTGACCAACCCAGACAACGAATGGGTGCGTGAAGTTTTTGCAACAGTTCGCAAATATCACGAGCATGAATTGGAACCCAAAGGCGCCAGCTATTTCACTGATGCGTCAGTACTCAAAAATGCTTATCCAGGCGCACCCATTATTATTCTGGGGCCAGGTGAGCCGAGCCAAGCGCATCGGACAGATGAGTACTGTTACATAACTAAAATTCAAACAGCGACAAAAATTTACCAAGACCTCATGCGAAACTGGGCTGAGGGCCGAACTGAATTAGCCACGAGCGCTGAGTCAGAAAGCATCAAGTTGAACTTAAGGTAAAACAATAGAAAATAATTCAAGTTACTTGACATGCAAAAATTGCTGTGGGAGCATCTATTTTCTGGAGTTGGCTGTGGGGATTAGGGGACTGCTTCGTTTACCTATCACACTGGATTTGAATCCAAAATGGGAGGCAGAAAAATGACCACGGGAGATCTAAGCGAGAGTGGAAGGCTAGGCTCCGTCGGTAAGGTGGAGTTACGCGGCGTCGATTACGTGCCCGAGAACGAGCGCCATTCAAAAGTCAAAGAACTGTTTTTCGTTTTTGTCGGTGCCCAGATGTGTTTTGGCATTATTGTCGTAGGGACATTGCCAATCATATTCGGCTTAGGCTTTTGGCAAGCTGTTGGTGCTATCACGTTCGGATTGGCGGTGGGATCTGCGTTTTTTGGACCACTGGCAATGTTCGGTCCGAAGACAGGGACGAACGGGGCCGTCGCGAGTGGTGCCCATTTTGGTGTGCGCGGACGCCTGATCGGAAGCGTTATCACGATTATCGTGGCTCTATTTTTCGTCTCCTTGACTGTTTGGACAGGAGGAGAGGCGTTAGCGGCTGGCTTCGGAAAGCTCTTCGGATGGGCGCAGGATGAAGACGCTTTAGCGCTTGGGGCCGCAGTAATTTCAGCGGCAATCATCTTGGTCGCAATTTTTGGCCACGCGACGATTGTTGCGACTGAGACCCTTGTAAGCTACACGATTGGTGCGGCATTAATAATCACAGCCATAGCACTGTCACCGCAGTTCGACCCCCATCCAGGCGGCGCCTACGAGTTAGGCGCTTTCTGGCCGACTTGGTTCCTTTCGGCTGCCGTTTGCGCCGCGCTTCCAATCTCATACGCGACGTTCCTCAATGACTACAGTCGCTACGTACCGGCGGATGTAGAGCCGCGAAAAGCTGTTCTGGCGGCTGGCACCGGTATGTTTGTCGGGCTTTGGTTGGCCTTTGTATTTGCAGCCTATGTCATGACGCTTCTGGATTCACTTGACACCCCCTTTGTGGCTGGGTTGATGTCCGTATCGCCGACTTGGGTTGTCGCGTTGATGATCTTGGTTGGATTTTTTGGGAGCCAGCCACAAGGTAGCCTTTGCATTTATAATGCTGCGCTCGGCCTACAAGGGTTGGGTGTTCCGATAGGTCGTGTTGGCGCAACCATCGTCTTGAGCTTGGTAAGTTTGACGATGGTGTTTGCCGGCATCTATCTCATCAACATGGTGGATATAATCATCAGCTTCCTGACGCTGATAGAAGCTGCCGTTTCACCATGGTTGGCAATCAATATAGTTGGTTACTGGCTGATCCGACGGGGGCAGTACTCACCGGAAGATCTTTTTGCCTACACTGTTGACGGCGCTAAGGGGCGGTACTGGTATTCAAATGGTTTCAATCCACCAGCCGTGCTTGCATGGGTGGCCGGGACAATCTCTGGTCTATTATTTACCTCTACCGGGGTGTTCTCCGGGCCGCTATCGGGCGTGTTCGGCGGTGTCAGTGTGGACTATATTATCGCATTCTTCGTGGGTGGTGCGCTTTACTTGATGCTCGAAAGGGACCGAGCGTTAGCGCCGGCTGTGAATTGATGCGGGTTGTTGTTTGAAGGCCTTCGGCAATTATCAGGTGCTCTTTCTGACTGCCGGGGAGCCGATGCGATAAGTGCCGATAATACAAGGAGGTTTGGGAAATGGCGTTGTTGGCAATGGACGAATGGTACGATTTTGCTCGGCAAACGAATTGGGCGCCGACTTATGTAGACGAGAAGGATTTGTTCCCACCGGAATTAAGCGACCCCTTTGGAATAGACATAAGCGAGTGGGAGAAATTTGATGAACCATACAAGGTCTCATATCGTCAGTACGTACAAACACAACGTGAAAAGGACGTTGGTGCCTACACCGTGAAAGCGGCGCTTTCTCGAAGTAAATTTTTTGAGAATGCAGCGCCTAACTGGAAAGCACTTATGGGGCTTCATTTTGGCGCCGTGCCGTTTGTTGAATTTGCTTCGTCATCGGCGTTCGCACGCATGACCAGGTTCGGACGTGCGCCTGGTATGCGCAATATGGCTAGTTTCGGAACGCTAGACGAAATTCGACACGCACAAATCCAAGTTTACTTCGCTTACGAATTTTTGAAGCATGATCGCGTATTTGACTGGGCGCATAAAGCGCCCCGCACAGACAATTGGATCATCGTAAGCGAACGCCATACGTTTGATGACCTTGAGCATACTCGTGATGCCGTGAGCTCGGCTATCATGACGAACTTCGCTTTCGAACAAGCGTTCACCAATCTTCAATTCATCGCTCTTTCAGCGGATGCAGCACGATACGGTGATCATAGCTTCGCCACTATGCTGCAGAGCATACAATCTGATGAGGCTCGTCACTCGCAGATTGGCACACCGCTTATTGTGACGATGCTGGAAAATGGAAAAAAAGCGGAAGCGCAGCAGTTGATTGACGTATCCTTTTGGCGGTGCTGGAAGCAATTCTCCGCGCTCAGTGGTGTTTCAATCGATTACTACACGCCGCTAGAGCATCGCGAGTACTCGTTCAAAGAGTTTATGCGCGAGTGGGTAGAGGACCAGTTCCTCCGGAATCTCAAAGCATTGGGGATTGATACGCCTTGGTATTGGGATCACTTCGTGAAGGACGTGGAAACCTTTCACCATGCCCAACAACTCGGTGTGTATCTGTACCGCCCGACAGAATGGTGGCGCCCAGTCGCTGGTGTCTCTCCAAATGAGCGCGAGTGGCTTGAGAAAAAGTATCCCGGATGGAATGACACCTATGGAAAGGTCTGGGACGTTATCATCGACAACATCTTGAGCGGAAACGCAGAGAAAACTATCCCAGAGACCGCCCCGATGCTTTGCAACATGTGTGGTTTGGAACTTACCGGCGTAGCGGGAAAGGGTTGGGATGTGAAGAGCCACTATCTCGATTACGAGGGCCGTCGGTATCATTTCTGCTCTCCTGTTGAGCGCTGGATCTTTGAATTGGAACCAGACCGCTACAAGGGTCACAAAAGCATCATTGATAGGATAGTGGATGGCACCGTGCCGCCTGGGCCAGATGGCTTGTATGAGTACATGGACATGGCGCCCGAAGAGCGTGGCTGCTGCGGCGAAGATTATGAATGGGCGCAGGCTTATCGACAGCGTGCGGCGGAATAGGGCAAACGGCGCCAATCATTCGGCGCCTGCATTCCAATTGGTAGCCGCTGAGCGTTTGGTTCGTACTAAAAAAGAAAGGGCACAGGAACAATGGCGAATTTCCCGTTGGTTTGTAACTTTGAAGGCGACTACGGCCTGAAACTTCTGATGGTTGATGAAGATAACACCATCGACGAGGTGGTCGACCGTGCTGTTGAACTGTTGAGCGGTGTTGTCGTGCCGAAGGTAACGGATCGGCAGTTGTTGTTGGCGAAAATACAGGACGGCAACGATGCACTTGACGCTAATGCAACGGTTAAGGCCTTAGGTCTAACCCCAATGGAAGTGGTTGAGATCTATAGGCCTAAATCCTGACTAATCAGAGGAAATAGTTGTTGTGTTCCATGAGGTTTGCAAACTTGACGATTTATGGGAAGGCGAGATGGAGGTATTCGACGTCGGAGGAACAGAAGTCCTTTTAGTTCACGCTGATGGTGGCCACGTTAGGGCCTTTCCCGCTTCTTGTCCGCACCAGGATCAACCTCTGATTGAAGGTCAATTTGAGGATGGCATTCTGACATGCTCAGCCCATTTGTGGCAGTTCGACGTGATGACTGGATTGGGCATCAATCCGACCGATTGCAAGCTGCTATGTATACCCGTTAAGGTAGAGAATGGCGTAATTTTCGTCGACATCGTTACGGCTGAAGCAGCCAGTGTAGAGTGAAGGGGAAATTGGATATGTCGGACAAGCAAGAAAGAGATGATCGCTTTGTAGGCCCGGTTATTAAAGCGGGCGAAATGGCTGAAGCCGTTCTTGAGGCGGTGCAGGAAGATAATGAAGGTCGGCAAATTCTGACAGAGGAACACGCCTCGTACGTCCGAATTTGGGTGATGGATGAGTGCATCTTGAACATGGATACGGTCTCTCGGATGCTTGGTCGTCCAATTTCGATCGGAGATATTGAGGTTAACATGCCGGGATTCTCTGGGTTTATTCAAACGAGCCAATCTGGAATCAGATTTTACGCGAAACATTAAGGTCATAAAAATCCGGAGCGAGAGCGTGAAAGCAAACGCTCGAAGCGTTACTAATATGGAGGCTGAAGTGGTTATCGAAGTAAAAGGAATGAAGACTTGGAGTGCATTGGCTAAGAACAAACGTAGACCAAGCGAGTATGAGATCGTGTCAACAAATATGCACTATCGAAACCGCCGGCCGGACCAAGCTTACGAGTTATCGCCAGCACCCGATCTCTTTATGAACAAGTGGTACAAGGAGAAGGTCTTCGAAAGCCCGCTCAAGCACGATGACTGGGATGAATTCCGCGACCCAGACCAGATGATTTACCGCGTATACACCAGAATGCAAGACGGACAGGAAGACTATGTTGATGGTCTTTTGGACGAGTACGACGAGATTGGCCATGACGCAGAAATGAGCGATGACTGGTTGGCATCTCTCAAGCATCTGTATACGCCTGGGCGGTATCTGATCAACACACTTCTAATGTCGTCTGCGTACTTACTTCAGGTAGCGCCTGCGAGTACGGTTTCAAACTGCGCGGCTTTTCAAGAAGGCGATTGTTTTCGATGGCTTCAGCGTGTGGCCTATCGGACGCGTGAACTGCAAATTCATCGCCCAGAATCTGGGATCGGCACAGGTGAGCGCAACACTTGGGAAACTTATCCCGCTTGGCAGGGCTACCGCGAGCTTATGGAAAAACTGCTCTGCGCCTATGATTGGGGCGAGCATCTTGTCGCCCTCAATGTAGTTGCGAAGCCAGCAGTCGACGAGGGATTCCTGCGCCAGCTAGGCGTTTCAGCTCGCCGCAATGGCGACACGCTGCTCGCGCTGCTCCTGGACAACCAGTTGAGGGACAGCGACAGGCACCGCCGATGGATTCAGTCTCTTTTGCGTATGTGTCAAGAAAAAGAGGGGAATGCCCAGGTAATCAACGATTGGGTTAGGAAATGGGTGCCGCTTGCCGAGCAGGCCGTTGAGGCTTACTGCTCGCACTTGCCCGATAATGAACAGGCGGCTATTCGAGCCAATGCCGACGCTAAGGCGTTCCGACTAAGCTTGGGAGTGGAAGCTTAGTAGAGACGGTTAGATGGCATCGAGGACCGCAGAATGGCTGTTGACCAAAACATCAAGATGGAATTCGCCCAGAGGGCGAGCCAAACCTTCGAAGTCAAGGAAGTATCGTCAGGTTTGACGTTTCTCTGCCGCGATGACGAAACGGTTTTGTGCGCTGCGCAGCGCGCTGGGGTAGGCTTGGCATACGAATGTAGTGTCGGCGGATGCGGTAGCTGCAAGGTTGAGCTTATTGAAGGTGAAGTCGAAGAGTTGAGCTTGGAAGCTCCAGGCTTGCGTGCTAGAGAACGGGACAAGGGGAAAAGGCTAGGTTGTCAGGTTATACCAAAGTCGAACTGCAAGGTGAGGTTCAAGCCAGATTATTATTATCGCCCAGCTATACCGCCCAAAAAATTCAAGGCCCGTTTCCTTGGTTCAACCACGGTAACGCACGATATACGAGAGTTTCGTTTCAGCGGTGATGACGCGCCAGCCTTCAAGCCAGGGCAGTATGCCATGGTGTTTCTACCAGGGTTGAGTTCCCACAGACCTTATTCATTGAGCAATATCGATGGTCCGGAGCGAGAGTGGCGTTTCATGGTTCGCCATGTTCTGAACGGGAAAGGCACTGATGTTTTATTCAACCGACTTTCGCATGGACAAGAGGTCGTCATCGATGGTCCATACAGCACCGCTTATCTGCGCCCTGAAATAGATCGGGATATCGTTCTAATTGGCGGTGGGTCGGGCCTTGCTCCCATGGTTTCAATACTCAAAGGCGTCGCCGCTAATCCTTCAATGCAAAATCGCAGTGTTATCTTCTACTACGGGGCGCGCAGCCCAAACGATATCTTTAGCACCGACATCCTTGGTGCAGCGGCTGATCGTTGCAAGTTTGTTCCAGCGGTTTCGGACGCCTTAAGCGAACATGGCAGAAATTGGAATGGGGCCAAGGGTTTCATCCATGATGTAGTTGCCGCGGAGATAGGAACGGATGCTTCTGCCTTCGAATACTACATGGCCGGGCCACCGCCGATGATTGATGCGGTGCGTCGCAAATTGATTCTAGACCTTCAGGTCCCAGTCGAACAGCTTCACTATGATAGGTTTTTCTGATGAACACATACAAACCAACTAGCGGACAGGTCTTTCGCTTGTCAAAATCTGATGGGCCGTGGCGCTGGCCCGTCGAGTTTGACTGTCCTTTGGCATTCGCAACTGAGGACAAGGTCTTTGTTTCTGGGCAGCTACCCTTGGACGAAGCGGGGACGGTGGTAGCGCCGGGAAAAATTGGACCTCAGACGCGACAAATATTTGAGAATATGAAGGCAACTTTGGCAGCCTTCGGGTTGGCGCTTTCCGATCTGGTTCGACTGAATACTTACTATGTTTACGATGGTCCTGAGGAGCAAGCGACGACGTACTGGGAAGAAATGACCCGCGTACGTTTGGAGTACTTTCCTGATCCTGGACCGGCTGCTACGGCGGTGCGCGTGGCAGGGTTACCTGTTTCTGGGTGCATGATTCAAATTGAAGGGATTGCACACTTTCCGGACAACATTGCAAATCGACTTAGGATCATGCCGGCGGATAGTTGGGATTGGAGTATTCCGGTCCCGCTGTCCCAAGGATGGCAGATAGGCGGCACAGTTTACGTCGGCGGTCAGATTTCAGCGGATAAAAAAGGGCGTGCTGTTGCTTTAGGAGATGTGGGGAAACAGACCGACAACGTTCTGGATTTTATTGATCGCGTCGTAGAAGAAGGTGGAGGTTCTCCCAGTGACATCGTTGCATTGAAGGTCTGCTATGCCGCCGGCGAATCCGGTGAACATGGGCGCACCCTCTTAGCTAACATCCTGCAGAATGCGCAAAGACGATTGGACTTAACCAAGATAGCGCTTACGGCCTTTGCTGTTGATTTGCTTTATGAAGGCCTTCTGCTGGAAATCGACGCGGCTGCAGAAATTAGCGGCGCAAAGCGTGCATTATCGACTGGTTTGAAACCGTGTTCGGATGTTGCCGGCGCATGTTCTGGCATGATTGCCGGTAACCAAATTTACTTAGCCGGTAGGGTGTCGGCGAAAGCGCCTAGCTCTACGGAAGTGTCTGAGACCGAAAGAGTAAAAAAGCAACTTGCTGATATTCTTAGAGGCTTCAAGGTGGATCTCGATCAAGCGGGATCTTCATTACCCGATGTTGCCAAACTAAACCTCTTCATTGTTGGCGACGGTGATACTGAAGCATTGATGCGTTCCCTAAAGGCAATCTCTGGCGTTATCACGGACTATTTTGGCTCCAAGGCACCAGCGGTCACAATCGTTCGCGTGAATGGATTGCCCCATGCAGATGCGGTCATTCAGGCCGATTGTGTGGCCATAATCAGTAGCTGAAAAAACTGCAAGGTTGAAAGAACCAAAAAGACAGGAGGTAAGAAATGATCAAGAATCCGGTACCTTGGCCAAATAATGCTCGCTGTGCCGTAACCTTTACCTGGGATATGGATACGGACAGCATTCTACATTTGGCTCACCCGAACGATGCTGACACGCGAATTTGCACCGATTCGATGTTACGGTATGGCCCACTGATTGCGGTCGAACGCATTGTGGCGATGTGCGAGGAACTCGGCGTCAAGCATACATTTTTTGTACCTGGTTGGTGTGCAGAACAGTACCCCGAGGCTATAAGAATGATGGTTGAGGGTGGGCATGAAGTTGCGCATCATGGATACCTTCACGAGTATCCGAATGAGATGACGCGGGATAAGGAAGAGTATTGGACCAAGCGAGCGTACGATGCTATCGCTACGATTGCAGGAAAGGCGCCCGTAGGGTATCGCGCTCCTTGGTATAAATTCTCGAAGCATTCGCTTGAGGTACTTTTAGAATTAGGTTTTACCTACGATTGTTCCCTCATGGGCGATGATGTGCCGCATCTTTTACGATGCGCCAAGGGTGATCTAATAGAGTTGCCCGGTAACTGGCAGCTCGACGACTGGCCTCATTTCGTGCATGTCCATGATCTCGATTTCATGATGCCGATTAAATCTCCGCAACAGGCAATGGAATGCTACATGGCCGAGTTTGACGCTATGTGGGAACACAACGGCTTTTGGGTAAATTGTTTTCACCCATTCTGCAGCGGCCAGGTGTCACGCTTGATGATGGTTAAGAAAATGATCCAACAGATGCAGGAGCGTGGCCAGGTGTGGATTGCGACAGGCGAAGAAGTCGCGGCACATGTGAGGTGCCACATCGATGACGGGACTTATAAACCGAGGGTAGATAATTTACCATATTGGCAAGGGCGGATTAAAGAGTTTCCAGCCGACTATATGCCTGCTGGCCAATGAGTATAAGAGGCGGATGGAGAAGACTGTTGCTCGGCAGAATTAGGCTATTGCAGCAATAATGACAGATTGAGGTGTAACCGATGTGCTCGCTTTGTGCCGTACTTGGTAGCAGCAACCACTGGTCTGATATGGCGGGCCGGGAAGTGTTTCTTTTGAACGGTAACAAGGTGAGCCGTCGTACCGAGCGGGCCCATCGCCTCCGATTGATGGCCCCAATTATGGACTATTACGGTCTCTCTCTCAGAGACCTTGGCGGGTCATCCTATTTGGTAGGCAACGGCAATGGTCAAGAAAGCAACGTCTATCAGTTGGAAGGCGTGTGGGCAGAAGCAGAGCGCCTAGCCGGAAGTAAATGTGATCCGTTGGATCCTGAACTACTGTCGCACCTTACCTTGATCAGTGACGGGCATGCTAGTGTCTGAGAAGCTCCATTTACATGTTATCACGGGGTTTCTCGGAAGCGGCAAAACCACACTTCTTCGGAATCTCCTAAGCCTGCCAGAATTTTCTGATACCGCTGTCATTGTGAACGAGTTTGGTGAGGTGGGACTCGATCACGAAATGATCGAATCGGTGGAGGAATCGACCGTTGTTTTGAAAGGTGGATGTGTCTGCTGTGCAGTGCGAGAAGATCTCGCTACATCAATTCGAAAGCTTAGCGAACTGAGAAAATCCGGGAAGATTCCGCCATTTCGGCGTTTGGTTGTGGAAACGTCTGGTCTCGCCGATCCGGTTCCTATGATTTTCACGTTATGCGGGGATCCTCGTATAGTCGGGGAATTTCAGCTGCATGGCATCATTGCTGTAGTCGATGCAGTCAACGGGATGGAAAATCTCAAACGATTTGAAGAAAGCCGTCGGCAGGTTTTTTATGCGAACCGAGCGGTTGTTACAAAGGTGGACATTGTAGAGCCTGATGCTTGCGCTGCGCTCGAAAAAGAAACTCGACTTATAAATCCAGCAATCTCAGTAGTGCGTTCCGACGGAGATGCCGTTTCTTTAGCCGCTCTGTTTGCGCAGACGACCGATGCTCGAGACAGTGGTTCAGCCGCACTGGATTGGACTAAGTGGGCCGGAACGAACACGGAAGTTCACCATCACCATAATTTCGCATCACTGGCTTGGGAGTTTGATCAGCAGATTGATTGGACGGCTTTCGGTATTTGGCTGACGATGTTATTGCATGCACATGGCGACCGGATCCTACGGGTTAAGGGACTTTTGTCTGTAGCAGGCGCAGAAGGTCCAATTGCAATTCACGGTGTTCAGCATATGGTCTATCCACCAGTTCACCTTGGAACGAAGGTTGGGTTAGTCCAGCCATCGCGTGTTGTGGTGATAACCAAGGATATTGACCCAGAGATAGTAAAACGCTCCTTCTTTGCGTTTGTAAAAGGTGAGTTTGTTGCGCGCGGCCATAGACAGCCAACGGAGGTTTCTATGGGCGGCGGTCGAATGGTGGCTGGACGCCCCATTCGTCGCGCTGGCGCACCTGCATGGATTAAGGGTTAAATGTGGACTAGCGCAGAGAGGGAGGAACCAAAATGGATCAGCGCGTAAAAAAACAAACAAAATCCTCTAACATACTTCGTGCGGTCGATGGTTTTGCTGATGGAATGGAAGGATCTATTCGGCTCGGAATTAAGCTGAAACACGCGCGTCTGGTGCAGAATATGCGCCTTGTTGACCTTGCAAAGAAGGTAGGGTGCTCGGAAAGTCTGCTCTCGAAAGTAGAGAATGACAAGGCACAGCCATCCCTTCAAATGCTCCATAGGATTGCGGCAGTCTTAGGGACCTCAATTGGGCGCTTGTTCACTGAAACAAGCGACACGGACAGAATCGTAAGCCGTAAAGGTGAGAGACTGATAATACCAGCCAGCAGCGCTTCTGATAGAAAGCGGACCAATGTAGAGCTTGAATGGCTTGTCCCTTATCCAGAAAGCAAACTCCTATCTGGCTCCATTCATATTGTGGCGCCTAGTGGTGGTAGCGAAGGGAAGATTACCCATGAGGGTGAAGAGGTCGGGTTTGTTCTAGAAGGGCAGCTAGAACTGACAGTAGATGACGAAACCTATCTTCTCGAACAAGGAGATTCATTTTGTTTTGCATCTGACCGTCCTCACGGGTACCGCAACCCTGGAAAGGTTGTGACCCGAGTTATATGGATCAATACACCAGCAACCTTTTAACCGGACACAAGGATCCATCCTATTGGTTATAGAACGTGTTGCGGTAACTGGCGCTTGCGGCCGTCTCGCTCGTTACGTCATCAAGTGCCTAGCTTCAAAAGTAGATCAAAGGCTAGTAGATGTGGCCCTCCCGAAAGTTGATCCCGGCTTCATGTTTTATCGCGCCGATATCAACCAGCCTGCGTCGCTTGTCGGCTCATTTGATCATTGCGATGCTGTTGTCCACTTGGCAGCTAAGGATCTGTCGACCAACGCTTCCGATGAAGAATACCTTACAACAAACGTAATTGGCACTTGGAACGTTTGTACAGCTGCTGCGCAAGCGGGGGTAGGTAAGCTGATTCATATCTCGAGCACTGCCGTATTGGGATTATATGACAGCCAGGCGTCCGAACCAATCTATCTGCCCATTGACGAGCAGCACCCATCTTTTGCCACGCGTCCATATGGCGTCAGTAAACTGTTGGGCGAGAAGGTTGCAGCCGCTTTTTCACGGCAAGAGCTTGATATTGTTTGCTTGCGCTTGCCAATGGTGGCGTTTCCCAGCGAGATCGAGGGAATGGCCGCGGCTGCACGTGACCTTAATGAGCCGCGCCTGTTTTGCTATGTGGCGCCCGAAGATGTAGCCCAAGCTGTATTACATGCACTTGATTTTGAGCGTGGTGGTTGGTCTGTTTTCAATGTTAGTGCCGCCGATAGTTACGGAACCCTACCAACATTGGATATGCTGGCAAGGGTGCATGGAAAGTTGCCTGAAGTTCGGAATCTGAAATGCTTCGACGATGCCCCACGCGCGTCGATTATAGATATTGAGGCGGCGAAACGTGACCTGGGGTTCGTCCCTAAATTTTGCTGGTCGCAATTGACAAATGGTATCAATTAAGTTCGGTGAACCGACGTTATCGGAAAGGTTTGACGGTGCCTGCGGCACAGTTCTCTCAACCAAAGTTCTTCTGACAATGCCATTTGGGCCGGTTCGCATCGTTAAAGGTCCAGGACGAGACGACCCGACTGGGCGCGGGAGCAGCAGGCCGTCATGCAATTGTTGGCCTCGCGCTCGCGCTCTTCCAGTACGAAATCACGATGATCTATTTCCCCTTCTAATACATCCACGAGGCAGGAGCCACAGACGCCCTCGCCGCAGATACTTTCTATCTCGAAGCCATGCTCAGTCAGAACTTCGAGCAGCGATTCTTCCGGCGACACAGCGATTTCTTGTCCGGTGCTGGCAATAATGACAGTGAAGCCTTTATCTCGTGCGGCATTCTCCCCAATAGGGTGAGATGCTGTGAACCATTCGAAATGAAGTGTACCCGGTGGCCAAAGCTTACCAGCCGACTTCACAGCGGACATCAGTCCCGGCGGCCCACAACAATAGAGATGCGTCCCGGTCTCGTGTCCAGTGAGAAGAGTCTCGAGGTTAAGGCCTTTTGACGGATCGCCGCCGTCATGGACAAAGGTTACACGTTCTGCGACGCCAGGTTGGGAAAGTCGGTCGCGGAATGCCACATTATCAGCCGTACGCGTACAGTAATAAAGATGGAATGGTCGGTTCTGGCGCCTAACGGTCGATATCATAGCGAGCAAGGGGGTTATGCCAATGCCGCCGGCAATGAATAAATAACGTTCAGCTCCCTCCCCGAGTTGGAAGTGATTTTTTGGTTGAGATGTTTCAATGATAGTATCTTCTTTGAGATATTGGTGGATCCACCTTGAACCACCGCGACTATCAGGTTCATTCTGGATTCCAAGCAGATAGCGCTCGCGGTCTGCCGGATCGTTGGCCAGAGAGTATTGTCGTGCCAGACCGTTCGGCAAATAAAGAGTAATGTGCGCACCCGCCTCGAATGCGGGCAAGACGCGCATTTCGCTTGCACGCAATTCGACACAGACCACATTTGGCGCATCGTACCAACGCCGAGTAACAATAAGGTGCTGCCGGTCCATCATTTACTGCCGCATTAGGATCAGCGTGGCGAGCCTATGCGTGCCTTCAGCTAAGGAGATTGCGGCCATGACTCACAATTTCCGATACGGACGGCAACACTGCATCTTGTAGATTGGGAGCAGCGGGAATTCTCGTATCTTTAGCACCAACGCGCTGGACTTTTTTTGCTCCTCGTTCCCATAGACGCGCTGCTACCTCGGCACCAAAACCGCCGGTGAGATTAGCTTCATGCACGATCATTGCGCGCCCATCGGTTTCGTTGACATGGGCCCCTAGCACGTCCCAATCAATTGGGTTTAGCCAACGCAGATCTACTAACCGCAGGTCAATGCCCTCATCGGCTAACACCTCAGCAGCTTCCTCGCAACGCGGGCGCGCCGTGCCGTAGGTAAACAGGGTCGCAGCCATGCCGGGCCGCACCAATTGACTGCCACCCACTTCCTCGCCGGGCAGGTCAAAATCTACCGGTCCCTTTGTCTGATAAAAGGCTCGAGATTCAAAAATAATCACCGGGTTGGGATCAGCCGCTGCTGCCCGCAACATCGAATAAGCGTCCTTTGGTGTTGATGGCAAACCGATCTTCAGGCCCGGGATATGCGCCATCAGCGCCTCCAAGCTTTGACTGTGTTGGGCGCAGGAACCGGGCGTAGCGCCCTGCTGCATGCGCACCACCATTGGCGCGGAGTAATTGCCCCGCGTGACATAGGCGACATTCGCCGCCTGATTGAACAATTGATCCAGGGCAACGAGCGAAAAGTCCGCCCACATAATCTCGACAATCGGCCGCAGCCCATTTATCGAGGCACCAACTGCTGAGCCTAGGATTGCTGCTTCGGCGATCGGCGTATCAAAGACACGTGCTTCTCCGAATTCGGATTGTAGGTTCCGGCTGCAGCCAAAAATGCCGCCTGCCTTTCCAACATCCTCTCCAAAGACGACCGTGCTTGGGCGCTCAGCCAATTCACGACGAAGTGCTTCGTTGACCGCTTGTTGGTAGGTCACTTCACGTGGTCCATTTGGACCCGCCTTAGTGGGCAGAATATCGCAACCGTCAACGTAGTTGTGCCGCCGCGCCGACTCTGCAGCCGGTCGTCCAGAATCAAGTGCAACATCGCGTGCGGCTTGGACCTGTTTAAGCGCATCGCGATTAAGCTCGTCTAGCGCCTCCGCAGTATACCCAAAGCCAATCAATCGGTCGCGCAACCGAGGCAATGGGTCCGCTGCCGCCGCTCGCTCACGGTCTTCCTTCGAGCGATAATGCTCTATATCGCGGTTATAATGACCCCAAAGCCGCGTTGTTTTGAACTCAATGAGACTTGGGCCCTTGCCCTTCCGGGCGCGTTCGGTCGCCTGGATAATCGTATCTCGCACGGCAATTGGATCGTTGCCGTCTACGGTAGCCGAAGGCAAGCCATAGCCGCTGCCGCGCTTGGACAGGCGGTCGATGGGGACGATCGCCTCGGTCGCTGTCATCTCCGACCACCCGTTGTTTTCGCAGACAAAGATGACTGGCAGGGACCGGGCAACGGCAAAAACAATCGCCTCATGAGTCGCACCTTGGTTCATCGCCCCGTCACCGATTGAGATCAGAACGACTCCGCCCTTACCATCCCGTTCCAACGCCATAGCAGTGCCGCAGGCAACAGGCGCGCCTGCGCCAACGATGGAGTTTTCACCAATGAAACCGGACCCGGGGTCCATGATCAGCGCAGATCCCGCACGTCCACCATTTATGCCGCTTTCCCGGTGGCATATCTCAGCAAACACAGCACCAGGATCGAGCCCCCATGCCAATGCCCAACCGTGACCTCGATAAGTACAGATAATTTTGTCTCGTACCTGGTCCAAGGCGGCGCAGGCCCCAACAGGAATTGCCTCTTGTCCGGCGCAGAAATGAACGGACCCAATAACGTTTGGTGGTTGCGTCGCACTTTGATCCCAGACTTCCTGTTCGAAATTTCGGATCAGCGCCATCTGCCGATAGGCATCGAGTAAAAACCCGGTTTCTGTATCATCGAAGGTGCTCAAAACTTGGGACAATGTCGTCTCCCATGTGAGGGCCGACATGTTGTCGGCTGGTTAAAATGGGGTAGGGCCAGGGCAATCCACAGCGCCGATATTGATCAACAGTTCGCAGGGGGCAGATTCGGAGAGTGCGATGGACCTCCTGCGCGTAGAATCTAAGAGACTGGCGGCGGTCGGGGCCAATCCTCTGGTGCGCTGTTCACGGTCTGCTGCCCCCGTTATTCCTGCTGCAGGCCTTTTGCGATATGGAGATGGAAGTGCTGCAGGATCGGCTCCCAAAATGGTGAGTAGCGGGTCTGAATGGGAAAATCGGTTTTACTTTCTAGGCCAGCCTGAACAGACACCACGGCACCGAGATCCTCTTTCCGGACATCAAGCCAGAAATCAACGACCCCGTTGCAGTCCGCCTTGCCCTGTTCTGTTTCTGCAGCGCCCGGCGCAAACATCCAATCCGACTTCCATGACGTTTCCTTGACCGAATCGAACGTCCAGATCGTTCGCACAAAATGATTGTCCAGAATGTTGAGCGACACCGACGGGAACAGCAGGCAGATTTCTGTCGGAGCGGCGCCTTCCGTTGGCATACCCGGTACCCGGGGCAGTGTCATCGGAGGATGATCCGGATTATCGTCCGACATGACGGAACGGAACCCCATCACCTCGCCTTCAAGAATATCCTCCCAGGCTTTTTCGCCCTCTGACGTAAGTCGATAGGTGAGGGATTTGTGAATGAAATGCTCGTGATATACTTCCAGCGCACCTTCCATCACGACCTTCCAGTTCACGGGGATATGGCTTTTGGCGGTCTTGTAGACCGGCAGCGACTCCGTTTCGTAGTCGGCCCATCGTTTCGCGAGCGGGTTTACGTATTCATGCAGACTCTGCGCCTTGCCATCCAAATTGATGAAGACAATGCCCTGCCATTCATCGCAGCGGATCGGGACGAGGTTGTCTTTCTCGGAGGACGCTGCGTCCGGCTTGTAGCTTGGGTTGCCTTCAAAATATGGTGCATTCCGCAGCTTTCCATCAAGTCCATAGGTCCAGCAATGATACGAGCAACGCAACGTGCGCAGGGCGGTTGCAGGTTCGGGCACTACCTTAGCGGCCCGGTGTCGGCAGATATTGTGAAATGCACTCGCAGATCCGTCAGGCGACCGCACTATCACGACCTCGGCGCCAGCAACCTTTGCCGGATAGACGTCACCAGTATTTGCAATCTCGTGCGAGAAACAAACTGCCATCCAAGTGCGCTTGAAAATTCGTTCCTGCTCTACTGCAAAAATCTCAGGATCCCAGTACCAAGATGCTGGAAGCCCGTGTGCGGATTCTATGGGGCGCTCCATCGAACCGATAACTTCGCGGATCTTCGAATCGATGTTCTGTTGCATGAGTATTTTCCTTCAAGCCGGGACGGGAGTTGCCTCTAAAAAATATAGTCTACTTTATTTTTATAGTTCACTATATGTCAATATAAAACTTGTTTCCCGCGCGATTAGGCACGGCAAGAAGATCCGGTGGCTTCGGAGGTCAAGCTTCTGGTGTTGGGCGCGCAGAAATATTTGGCGAGGGAGGCTGGCGTAACCCCTCCACTAGCATTTGTATTTGGCGTACAATCCGCAACTTGGCATCAGTTATGCTGCCATTATCCTGGCAGACATAGCGATAGAAATGAAAGTCGGCGATTCCCATGGCCGCTTCCGAAAGGTGTTTTAGGTCAACATCGGCACGGAGGCAGCCCCGTTTCTGAAATGTTTTAAACATGCGCTCAAACTGATTAACCAGGGCGCCGGTGACATCATCGTGGAAATCTTCCGGGCTGCCGCCGCGACTGATACTGCTTGCAAGGATCTGGCGCCAGATTTCGCGGTTCACTAGGACGAAGGCGCGGTCGATCAAAAGGCTAACGAAAACAACGATAGCTTCATCAAAATCCGCTGGTGGTGCCTTCAGAAAGCTTCTCCGCTCAGCCCTTCGTTCTGTGATATGCATCTCCACGATGCCCTGCAGGATTCCGTCCTTCGTTCCGAAGTAGTTATATACAGTACCCGGAGCCACAAAAGCTTGTTCAGCGATATCCTCGATCGTCGTGTTGGAGTAACCATGTTTTCCAAACAGCATGGCGGCAGCGTTGATGATCTCTCGATACCGTCGCGCTTTCTGCTTTTCTCGCAGGGTCATTGACCGTCAGCCTTTTGTTGCGAAGTATAAGAATGCATTCTCATATAAGATTTTCCCGTCGATGACCAGACTGAAGGCGCTGCCTCCGGCATCTGGGGAAATACCAGGCTCCCTCCACCGTGCGCCACGCTGTCGGTCAGCATGTCAATTAATCACTTTTAAAGGCTCGGCAGGCATCAGGGTTCCAGGCGACAGAAACTACGGCGCCTTTCCGGAGCAGAATGCCGCTTCGGGCCGGGACCGAAACATCGAACTCTTCGCAACCCGGCGCGCTCAAGCGTGCTATCGAATGCGTCCCGAGATAAATCAGGTCGACGATTGACCCAGTCAGGACGTTCTCATCGGATATATCGCCCTTGATGACAGAGACTCGCTCGGGCCGAACTGATACGCTGACATCAGTGCCCGGCGCGCCTACAGATATCTTGCGGGCGCGGATTGCAGTGCCGTCGGGGAGGCGTACTTGGCAAAACTCACCGTTGCAGGTTTCAAGTTTTCCGGTCAGCCGGTTGCTTTCGCCAATAAACTGCGCTGCGAAGGCTGTTTCGGGGGCTTCATAGAGGGTGCCTGGGTCGGATAACTGCTCGATCCTCCCGTCTTTAAATACGGCGATCCGATCCGACATTGTTAGCGCCTCGGACTGGTCATGGGTTACATAGACCATAGTGACGCCGAGATTTTCGTGCAGATGCTTGATCTCGATCTGCATGTGTTCGCGCAATTGTTTGTCCAGTGCGCCTAGAGGTTCATCCATCAACACGATCTCCGGTTTGAAGATCAAGGCGCGTGCTAAGGCGACCCGCTGCTGTTGACCGCCGGACAACTGTGCCGGTTTCCTGTCCTTGAAGGCACCGAGTTGCACCATATCGAGGGCATGACGAACTCGTTCACTCTGTTCACTTTTCGTCACGCGTCGAACACGTAACGAAAAGGCAACATTTTCCGCCACCGTTAAATGCGGGAACAGGGCGTAGTTCTGAAATACCATGCCCGCGTTTCGATGCTCGGGATTAACGTTGTTTATCAACCGATCGCGCAGATATATTGCTCCGCTGCTCGGGTTCTCGAACCCTGCCAGCATCATTAGTGTCGTTGTCTTGCCGGAGCCCGATGGCCCAAGCAGAGTCAAAAATTCACCTTTTCGAATCTCGAGATTGAGGTTTTTGATGATCGCCGGTCCATTATCATAACATTTGTCGACCTTTACGAAGCGAACGATGGTGGTGATATCGGCTGGTAACGCTTGAGTTTTTGTCATATTGCGTTCTTTCCTCGTTGTCGGCGCGCTGCCACCCAGCCCTGAAAAGCCACCGCAACCATGGTCAGCACCACCAAACCGGAAGCAGCCGACGCAATCGCGGGATCGACATTATCCCGGATAGCTACAAATATTTGTTTTGGAAGAGTGTTGATCTCTCGGCTGGTGACAAAGAGAGTCAGTATCACTTCATCCCAGGAGATCACGAACGCAAATAGGGCTCCAGACAGAATGCCAGGCATGACATTGGGAACAATGACCCACCAGACCGACTGCGCAGCACTGGCGCCCAAGCTGCGGGCGGCCCGCTCCCAAGACCTATCGATATTGCTGAGGCCGGCATAGACGGTCACGACGACAAACCCAACAGCCCAGGCCGAGTGTGCGAGAATGGTGCCGAGATAGCTATCGAACAGGCCAAGGCGGTGCCAGACTCCGTACATGCCAAGCGCAGTCGCGATCGGCGGTACGACTAGCGGTAGCACCAGGAGACCAAATAAAGTATCAGACAGCGCCGAGCGCATGCGCCACAATCCGATAGCGGCTAGGGTTCCAAGCGTAACGGAGACGATTGCGCAGCCAACTCCAATGACAATGCTCTGTCCGATGCTGGAGAGCCAGGTTGGCTCTAGTAGTGTTTCGTAGTGGCGCAACGACAGCTTGTCGAGACTCGGTAAAGACAAGAATCGCTTATCCGTTAGGGAGACAGGAAATATTACCAGCATTGGGAGAATGAGATATGCAGCGCCCATCCAGGCGCCAAACAGAATAGCCTTAAATCGCCAACCGCTTCCCATTACTTACTCCCTCCGCTCAGGAGCTCGCGCAGATTCAGGGCTCGTCCTAGCGTCATCAGCAGCAGAAAGACTGACGCCATCAGCACGACAGCCAGCATCGCCGGCTCGCCAAGCTGGGCAAGGACAAGTGTCTTCACGCTGATATATTCGGCGACCATAATCACACGACCGCCGCCAAGGAGCGCCGGGGTAATGAAGAAGCCGAGGGTGAACATGAAGGTAATCATGGACGCTCCGATCAAACCTGGAAGGCTGATCGGAAAATACACCGCACGAAAGGCAAACCAAGGGCTTGCACCTAAGCTACGGGCGGCCTTGACATAACTGGGGCTAATCGAGCGCAAGTTACCCAAGATCGTCAGCGTAGCAATCGGCACCATGATATGAATGACGCCGATCACCACACCAAGTTCGTTGCGGGAAAGTTGTAGAGGTGAATCAATCAGCCCTAAGCCGATTAGGGTTTCATTCACAATGCCGTTGCCACGCAATAGGATAAGCCAGGCGAAGGCGCGGATGATGATGGACATCCAGAATGGCACAATCACACATAGCAGCAACGAGCGCTGAATCGTTCGGGATTTCGAATGTACGATCGCGAATGCCATGAGATAACCGATCGCGACTGAAGCGAGCGTAGTTTCAAAGGTAACCATAAAGGTCGTGATCAATATCTTGTGGATCACCGCGCTGGACAGCAATTTTGTGAAATTAGAGAATCCGACTTCTGGTTCAGTGACGCTTAGGACGAGAACCTCTGCTAGCGGCCAGTAGAAAAAGAGAGACAGGAACACTAATAGCGGCAGCACGAAAGGCAGCCCCGTTAGACGTTGTTTCCAACGCCCTTCCGTTGTCGCCACGGATGTTGGGTTAGCTGCCAACCTTCTGCTCCTTTTTGCCATGCCTGTCAGCAGATCGCCGAACAATATTGCGTCGAGACTCGCTGATTTTGCACAAACATCAGTAGACTATATTTTTCAAGCTCACTACAAGAAAATAGTTAATTGGCGTCGAAAACACTCTCTCTTTTGGGACAAAAAAGCAATAACATATTGTAAACACTTATATTCTTAATTCTATCCCATCTGTTGAATTTTGTTGGGCTAACTTAAAAATAAAATAGATTCGTCATTAAAATTATAGTTGACTTTATTTTTAGCCTGCCGCCCAATATCCGCACATTTTTCTGCCGCAGAGTCCTGCTCTTCACAAGGGAGGTTCAAGAAGCCAAGATGATTAAGAACGCTTCACGTCCAGATTTGGAACGGTTTGCCCGCGAGGAATTCCATGCAGGTCGCATAGACCGGCGAACATTTCTATCACTCTCCCTTGCCGCCGGTTCGGCGGCGTTACTCGGCGCCGGCTTTCCACAAGACGCTCGCGCGGAGGATGAAGTCGTATTCTGTAATTGGGGCGGCGACGCAAATAAGGCATTCGAGACGCTTTATGCTCCCAATTTTAAAGAAAAGACCGGCTTGACGCTTAGCCTTGATCCCAGCGGACCCTACGCTAGTAAAGTTGAAAAAATGGTCGATTCTGGGAGCGCCATTTGGGACGTTACGGATTCCGATGACTTCGACATCATCAACATGTCGGGCAAGGGGTTGCTGGAAGAGATCGACTACTCTGTAGTCGACGCCGCGAAAGTGCGTAATGGCATGGCGCATAAATATGCGACGCACGCTTACACATACAGTTTTGTTCTGGTCTATGACAGCCGGAGGGTCGGCAATACACCGCCAACCAGTTGGAAAGACTTCTGGGATATGAAGACCTATCCTGGACGTCGCGCCATGTGGAAATACATGTCGGTATACGAGCCTGCGCTGCTCGCCGATGGGGTCGCGCCAGAGAACCTATATCCACTCGACATGGCCCGCGCAGCGAAAAAGGTCAAAGAGATCCAGGAAGATACGATCTTCTATGATAGTCTCGCCCAGGGTCAACAATTGTTCCTTGATGGTGAAATAACAATGGCCGTGCTGACAAGTTCTCGCGCCACTTTAGTCGCTCGGGATACTGATGGTCGGGTTAAGATAAACTGGAGCCAAGGACAACTCTGCCCAGTGTCCTGGCCAATCATCAAGGGAGGTCCGGGAGGAAAACAGAACGCATTAAAATATATAGCATTCGGGCAAGATCCAGTATTGCAGTCGAAGCTTTTTGAGACTATCGCCTATAGCCCATCCAACCCGGCTTCTATGGAGCATGTCGCTGCCGAGTATCGCCAGGACGACCCGTTTGCCCATTTCAGTCAGCTGTATTGGCGTGACGAGGAATGGTATGCGGCGAATTATGGATCAATGATCGACTCGATCCTGGAGACCATTGCCTGATCGGCCTCCCAAGTTTCTCGATAACTGCCTCCCTGTGCCACTCGTCCGCCGCACCTAGTGTGGCGGACCCCCTTTCCAGGCAAGCTAGAGGAAGGTGCTGTCATGCGAATTCTGAACTGCTAATCTCGAAAAGTCCGCCATGGGGCAACTTGGCCGTTGCGGCTGGACCACGAATTCTGAACTGCTAATCTTAATCCCCGGAACTGACCCGAGAGGTCTTAGTTGCGGCTGGACCACGAATTCTGAACTGCTAATCTAGAATCGATCGTCAAGGAGACAAAGCCCGAGTTGCGGCTGGACCACGAATTCTGAACTGCTAATCTCTAACCATAGCCGGGGTCATTCAAGGATATGTTGCGGCTGGACCACGAATTCTGAACTGCTAATCTGTCCAAGAGCCGCGCGACGTTCCCGTTTACGTTGCGGCTGGACCACGAATTCTGAACTGCTAATCTAGGAACGGCTTAGGGCGCTGAACGAGGTGGGTTGCGGCTGGACCACGAATTCTGAACTGCTAATCTCGTGGCCCCGCGAACGTCACGGACGAAGTAGTTGCGGCTGGACCACGAATTCTGAACTGCTAATCTACGGGCCAGCGCTGACTGCAAGGTGAGTGTGTTGCGGCTGGACCACGAATTCTGAACTGCTAATCTATAGCCCACGTATTTGTTGTCGCGGAGATAGTTGCGGCTGGACCACGAATTCTGAACTGCTAATCTTCCCGGCGAACACACAAACGCAATGGATCAGTTGCGGCTGGACCACGAATTCTGAACTGCTAATCTGGATCTCCGCTCAAGGCCTTGAATAGACAAGGTTTTGAGCGGGACCAGATTGCAACTTTCCAATCGTTTTTCATTAAAACAGCGCCAGTTGTTCCAGGTTTTTACGTGCAGCTCGCCGACCCTGATCTGAGAAATGAACGATATCACGGTACTGCCGGTCGGTGAAGTTTAGGATCTGTATATCACCTTTCTCAGGTAAATGGCGTTCGATACGATTGGTTCGAGTCTGGAAGGCTTCCTTCCCGTTGACGAACCGCGCATAGACAGAAAATTGACTGCGCTCAAACCCTTCGTCGATAAGGAAGTTCCGAAAATCAGTGGCTGCCTTTCGCTGTGGTTTCGTCTCAGTAGGGAGATCGAACATCACGAGAATCCACATGATCCTGTATCCTGATAAATTGGCGGATTGGTATGTCATGACCCCAACCCTGCTAATGTGAGCGCATCAGGCGGGCTGGGTAAGGCGAGGCTCAATTTCCCTGCTTCGAAACTTTGCCCAAGCGATGTGGCCAATTTACACAACGCAACGGATACAGGCGTCTGGCCCTCCCCGAGGGGAAGGTCCAAAGATATCAGTCGAACCAGCGTTTGTTTTGCTTCTGTATCAACTTTAAAGCCATTCCGCGCACCGAGGCTACGCACTGCGCAATCGACCAACGGTCGAAATGGCTCCATCAGGTCGTCGGCCAGAGCGAAAGCATTGCTTCGATTGGTGTGGTGCAGACCGATTGTAGGGTGCAGGCCTGCAGCCACGACAGCACGAGCGGTTGTTGCGCGCAACACAGTGTAACCGTAGTTCAAAAGGGCATTGATCCCGGGGGCGTCTCGATCTCGACGGAACTGATCACCCATCATAAGAGGCCAATAGTATCGCGCGGCTTGCGCCTCGATGTTCGAGTTGTCACCACTTGTGACCTTGCGAGTCATCATGTGAAGTGGGGCGGGGGGCTCACCAATGGCCTCGAGCGCTGCAGCCTGCATGTTGATCTTCGCGACAACGATCTTTTTCCACACCTGTTTCATCAACGGACTCTTGGCCGTCCATTGCGCTCGAAGGCGCCCCCCTTGGGCATGATGGCCTTCGAGTGGCATGAGCACGGAACGCGGCGTATGGTTTATTCCGCACAAAACAACGGGCACACCCCTATCAGCCAATTCGGAAAGAAGGGAGGATGACCAAGTTGTTCCGTGGGCATGTACGATCACGGCGGCGATTTCATCAAGCGGAAGCCGCCCGACCTCCATGCTATCGTCACTGACCTTTAGAAAACCACGTTCGCGCGACAGATGCCGCCCGTCGGTGGCGATATCAACAATACGATCCAATAATTATTCTCCGAGCCACGAGAAGCATTGTAAATTAGTCGCCTGTGGGAATTTGATAGATCAAAAAGGTGTGCCGGGGTCGCGTAGGTGGCCGATTTCATCCACGAACACGCGACGAAGACCTGCTTTGGCCATAGGGCCGGCACCAATCTGGATGAAACGGAATGAATCCGATTTGTCACGGTTTCGCGCATCGGCATTTGCTTCGAGATGCGGTGCGATATAGAGGCCATTGGTTATGTGCATGGACTGCACATAACCAATAACGGTCTCTCCATCCCGTTCCAGCGCCACCATATCCCTCTTGAATACCCGCAAAAGGCGTTTTGCTGCGGGATGGGGTCGTCTATCAGCGTTGGCATGAGCCTGGAAGGTAGTGATGATCTGTGGTTTGATTTTGCCGTCCGGAAGGCGCCATAACTCGTAACAGTGATTACTGTCACCCTTGTACGCTTTGATCGGTTTATCCATCGGAACCGGGATACGTGCAGTTTCCTGCAGACTCTCGGCCAAGCGCACTCGCCGGATGCCTTGATAGGGGCCGGGTTGTGCCGCGAAGTCGCGCAAGGCAGCCTCTAATGCCTTGCCCTCCTTACCCATGGTGGCCGCAGAAAGCATTTTTTGCAGGTAAGGGTCGCGGATATTTTTCCCCTTCGTAGTCAGTTCTATATCTGAAGGTTTGAGCGACAAAAGGGGTGTGCGACTGACGACGGTTTGACTATCCACTATGCCATAGGCCGTGTCGTTGTGGAGCTGACCCGCTGTGCTGTCGCAACCCTTCTTTCTACCTTCAAGGTCAATTCGACCGTGATCGGCGCGGTGGCTAACTACGATCTTGCTGAGTTGTGATTCGATATCGTTGCGAAATTCCTCCCACGGAAAGGGAGTGCTGCGGGCGATCAGTTCAGCGGATTGGCCAGCCCGTTCGCCCTGTCCGGCGGCCTTGCTGATTCTATTGACAAGGCTGCGGTCGGTGGCGGCCACGACGGCGGCATCAATAGCGTGGTGGCGATGATCGGTGCGGTTTTTGGCTTTGACAGCCTTGCGATCCTTGTCACTCAGGAGCCCGTTCAATCCCCAATGGCGCCGGAGCATTTCGGTCATACGTCCTGGTACAACCCAGACATGCCCCCCTTCAGTATACAGCGTGTCGAGATAGGCGCGCGAGATACGGGCAAGGTATTGGGTATCCACCAGGGCCCGATCGAGAAAATCGCGCTTGCCTTCGAACTGCTGCATCGCATCGGGGGCAAACCGCCAGCGCTTGTTGTCGGGAAGGTTTTTGAGATTTGCTTCGATTGAATCCCATTGCTGTGTGTCACCCCATATTTCCCAAGGGGTTTGATCACTTTTCCCCCGATTTGCTTCCTTAAGACATAGTGTGCGATTGGAAAAACTGTCATCCAGTGTGCGGGAGTAAGGCAGGATGTGGTCTACGTCGCAAGAGCCATCAAATACCATGGTAAGACTGATGGTTTTGCCGGTGTAGGGACACTTACGCGGGCCGACAGCAGGACCGAGATCCTCCCAAAGGCGTAAGAGCATCCGGTTGTGCCCCGTGTTTGGTTGTCCTATTTCGGCTAGCTGTTCACTCCGTCTTATTGCGTCCGCGGTCGTATTGCGGATGCGCTGCATCTCCTTCGTCTTTTGTGCACCAGATAGCTTCAACTCTCGTGCCAGCTCCACAACGATCTGATCGGGTTTGCCATAGACCGCGATGATCTTGTTCACCAGCCTACGCAACTGATTCAACCCAATGTGCACAGTCGGGTTGGTGATCCGGCCATAGCGCGTAATATCATCATCTTTCTCATCATAGGTGCCGGGGATGACATGCCGGTCAAGCACCGCGCCATAATAGGGAAGGGTGCTGAGACACTCACCTGTGCGGCGATCGGAATGGTGCCAGCCACAGGCCTCCACTGCTTCGGAATAGGTCAAAACGCAAGCTGTGAGATGCTCTAGAATGGTTTGAGTGGCGGTAAAACCAAGCCGCGCGTAGCCCTCGGGCAGATGGGCATTGGCTGCTTTCTCAGCATGATCCTTGTCGAGTCCGTGTTTATCCATAAGCCATCGGAGGAGGTCGGCAAACTCGGCATCGCTCTGTATCTTGCGGATGTGTTGGATCACCTCCCATTGTGCTTGCCAGTCAAGTGTTGACCAGCGCGAGCCGAACCTGTCTGGATGGGTCATGATCGCCCGCAGTGGATCGCAGGCCAAGGTGTCCCTCACTCCGGTCTCCAATGTAAACCGTTCGTCGTTGCGAAGTTTCAATATCTTGGCCAAAGCAACCAAATTAATATTCATTGATGACAGGGTTTTGGTTGGTTTCTTGTTATCGAGAGCATAGATAATCGTGTCACGCTCCTCTAAGGTCAGGGACCTCGCCTCGCGCCCATCCGCCGTCACGCGCAACTGATTCACAGTTTCATAAAGCACGCGACGTTGGGTCAGGGGATGGGCCCTGAGAAGCCGTTCTTCTTTGGCAGGAACTCCATTGTAGCCCGCAAACAGGCACAGCCCGACAACCGGTTCTTTCAGCGGACGTTGATAAAAGATTTTCTCAAAGACCAAGTCCCGTAGATCATCGGTCAAAATGTCTGGATGGTGCGGGGTCTGAGCTTCCCAAAGCCTATGAAATTCTTCTTCGAGGTGGCGGCGGTCAGGATAAAAATCATACCCCACTTCCTCTTTGGCATCAGGTCCACCCCACACAGCGATGGACAGCCTGGTGCGCACTGTCGGCATGTGGCGTGGGTCGCTGGCTCGCTGACGGCGCATGTGCAGAAACTCGCCATAGGTCCGAGCCCTTGAATCATGCATGGCCCAATCCAGCCGTTGCGTGGCATCCTTTATTTTGCCGCTTTCATTGTCGCCGCGATCAGCCTTCCGGTTCGATTTGAAACCGCGCCGCTGGTTCAGATGGAATAACGTACGCCCCAGATGGCCAAGCGGCAGTGGTTTGTCCAACCCCTCGGCCCGCAGTTTGTAAGGATCGAGTTGTTCCAGTTTCTTTGCCACGGTGGGATCAGTGGGCATCAAGTCCGATTTGGCGAGGAGTTTCATCAGGGTGGCTCGACGGCGCAGATAGCGGTCGCGTCGCCGTCGCATGGCGCGAGCTGCGCGGCGATTCACTGCCAGCGAGGTCCCAGATTTCGGATCCCGCCCATCGGAGAAAATTCGAACCCCGCCGTCGATCACCCCGGTAATTCGTCCATTGGCCCCTGATTTGTCCGTTTCATAGAGCCACCATCCGATCGAATTTGCACCGATATCAAGACCAAGACGCATTACCTGAACCTTTCTTTCATACACCTAACAATGTTCTTTTCGGTTGAGTAGAATTGCAACTTGAAATTGCTGGATATAAATGCGACAAGTGTGCAGTTCAGAATTCGCGGTCGAGCCGTTAACAAGCTCGAAGTAGCAACACATTGAAACGCGTCCTACGGGGCGCGTTTTTTTGTTTTTCTGTGTTTCGGGTGAAGCCTTTCATTGAGATCCATGTCGGTAAGTTCTTCAGGTCGAGGTTGCCAACCCGCCCTCCAAGATCCTACTGGACTTCGGGGGCGAGGCGAGCGTTGCTGTGGGTATGCCCGGCGGCTGCGCTGGGCTTCTCCCGGTAGCAGGGCTGGCATGGGGCCGGCTTTGTCACCCGGGAGACCGAGATGATCAAGGCTAAACCTAAATCCCCCGCAACCGCCACCGCGTCCAAGAGGCGCGACCAGGCAACCCCAGAGCCGAGCCCCAAACCACCGCGTCAGACCAAAGCGGCCCTGCTGCGCGAGCTGCTCGCGCGCCCGGCGGGCGCCAGTCTTGATGACCTCTGCGCGGCCACTGGCTGGCAGCGTCATACGCTGCGGGCGGTGCTCAGCCGCCTGCGCCAGGCGGGACACGCCGTCGAGCGCCTCGAGGGGGAGAGCGGACGTCCGCGCTATCGCATTGCGGGTGCGGGCGCTGAGGAGGGGGAGCAATGACCAGCCTGGCCGAGATCGAGACGCTGGAACGAGCCGGTCTGCGGGCGCTCTGGCAGGAGCTCTTAGGAGGACCTCCACCCAAGAGCCTCAGCCGGGCGGGGCTGCAACGCGTGCTGGCCTTCGAGGTGCAGGCGCGTGCAGAGGGCGGCTTGTCCAAGGGCTTTACGGCCAAGCTCGAGCGGGCTGTGGGTGTTGATGCGCCGGCCCGCAGCCCGGCGCTGGAAGCAGGCGGACGGCTCCTGCGGGAGTGGAACGGGGTGTCACATGTCGTCGAGGTGACCGCGCAGGGCTTTTCCTGGCGCGGCGGGACATGGCGCTCGCTTTCGGCCATCGCACGGGAGATCACCGGCGCCCACTGGTCGGGCCCGCGCTTCTTTGGGCTCGATGGGAGGCCGGGGGCATGAGGGCAGGGGCATGAGCCGCAGGGTCCGCTGCGCCATCTATACCCGCAAATCATCGGACGATGGGCTCGATCAGGAGTTCAACTCGCTCGATGCCCAGCATCAGGCCTGTGCGGCCTACATCGCCAGCCAGCGGGGCGAGGGCTGGCACTTACTACCCGCGCGCTATGACGACGGCGGCCTGTCGGGCGGGACGCTGGAGCGCCC